>NZ_JAWLKE010000004.1:0-145885 GCF_033042225.1 Rhodococcus cercidiphylli | reverse complement strand
GGTTAAGTGCCGCAGGGGGCACTTAACCGCACCACTGCGGCTACGCCGCACTCATCGACTCCCACGTCGGCCAGTCGATGGCCCAGTCGTACAGGTCACCGTCGGCTGCCGAGAGGTCGATACGAGTTCCGGTGACCTGGACGGGGTCGCCGTACATCGCCGTCTGGAAGTACTCCTGCGCATCGGCGTCGGAGAGGTTGATGCACCCGTTGGTGACGTTCGACGCGCCCTGCACTCCGGTGGTCAGCGGATTGGCGTGGATGAATTCGCCGTTGTTGGAGATGCGCACCGCCCAGCGTTCGCGAACGTTCTCGTAGAACGGCGGGTTGGACATCAGGAAGTCCTCGTGCTTCTCGGTGACGACGTGGATGCCGCTGCGGGTGACGTTGCGGTCCTCGTTGCCCTCGCCGTAGCTGACGGGAATGTCCATGATCGTCTCGCCGTCGCGGACCACCTGCATGCGGTGACTGGTGGCGTCGGCGACGACGACCTGGCTGCGTCCGATGCTGAAGTTCAGGGTGACGTCGTCGGCACCGTAAGCGCCGCCGCCGTAGTTGACGCCGTAAAGCTTGGCGACCACCGAGACCGTCGTGCCGGGAGCCCAGTAGTCGGTGGGACGCCAGTGCACGCGTGAGCCGTTGTCGTCCGGGAACCAGGCCCACGCGCCGGGCGTCGGCGGGTTGGTGGTCACCGTCAACGCTTTCTCGACGGCCGCCTTGTCCTCGATCGCCGAGTCGAACTGCAGGATGATCGGCGCGGCGATGCCGACTTCCTGGCCGTCGCCGATGTTGGTGCTCACCGAGGTTCGACTGTCGGGTTCGACGGTGGTGAAGGCCCCGGTGATGTCGACGGTCTTGTTGTCGCTGCCGAGGGCGGTGCCGGACCACGTGTACTGCACGCCGTAGCCGAGAGGCTCGGTGACGGCATACGAGGTCTTGTCGGGCGAGAGCGCACCCTGGACGACCTTGCCGTCGGGGTTGGTCAACGCCACCTGGGTGAGCGTTCCGTCGGCGACCGAGACCGAGATCGGTGCAACGGGACTGACGTCGACAGCACCTGCGACCGGGTTCTCGGTGACCTGGGCGACGGGAGCTGCCTCGGTGGTCGGGGCCGCGGCACCCGAGCCGCCCTCGCCCGATCCGACGGTGCAGCCTGCCACGAGTGCCACCAAGGCGACGAGCACGGCGATCAACCACACCGTGCGCGTCCGTTTTGTCTGTTCTACCTGCTCATGCACGTTGTCCAACGTACCTGCGTCTGCGAACTACCCCGATTTTTGGGGGCAGTCTCACAGATGCAGGAGTGGAGCCTGCGGAATGACTCAGAGTTTGCGCGTGCGCAGTTCGTGGCCTTTCGAGGTGAGACAGCGGCCGGTCTCGAGGTTCCAATCCCATCCGTGCAGGTTGCAGGTGAGCTTCTTTCCCTCGACGATGCCGAATTTCGTCAGGTCCGCTTTCAGGTGTGGGCAGCGGCGTTGGATCTCGTAGCCGCCCATCGTGATCGTGGCGGTGTCGTCGTGCGCCTCGGAGAACCAACCGTCGGCGTAGGCGATGCGTTCGTCGGTGAGGCACTTGAAGAACGTGTAGAGAAATTCGTTGTAGCCGCCGACGCGTCGGGCCCGGAAGCGGGTGGACAGGAAGATCGAGTTGACCCAGTCCGGCTCCTGGTCGCGTATGGCGGTGCGTACCAGCTCCGGCGGGATCGTGAAGCTGTAGCGGAACTTCTCGTCCGAGATCGGTTCGCGCACAATCCGTTTCGGAAAGTCGAGCACGACGGTTTCGTCACCCATCGTGATTCCGACGGGGTAGCCGATGCCGTCGCAGATCAGATCGGTCTGCGCCATGATCGGCTCGAACAGGCCTCGCATCGGCTCGAGCAGGGGCTCGCCCTCGGCCGGAGCCCAGGCTGCCTTCTCCGCAGCGATGACCGACGCCTGACGCTGGGCGTAGGCCTCGATGTAGTCGGCCTTGCCGGTGGTGAAGATGGCCTCGGCCTCGGCCGTCGGGATCGGGTGCTCGTGCGACTTCAGGTCCGAGCCCTCGAACGTCGCCGTCGTTCCGGGCATCATCAGCAGGCCCTTGTCGTGCCCGTGCAGGCGCAGCTGCTCGAGAAACACCATCTGGTCCGGGAACACGTTGGCCGGGTCGCCGTAGACGTCGTTGAGCGAGCGCAGCTCGTCGTCGAGGAAACACGGCGGGCCCGCGGACGGGATCACCCACGTCGAGCCGACCTGCTCGATGTACTGGCGCGCCCGATCCATCTGACGCTGACGCTTCTGGATGCCGAAGTTCTTCTTCGCGCGCGAGACCATGTCGTAGACCATCGGGTACCAGATCGCGCCCGAGTACTGCAGCATGTGCACGTCCACGGGACCGAAGTTCTCGGTCATCACGTCCAGGTCCACCGGCCTCGCGTCGTTCATGTTGAACGCGACGGTCTTGCCGTCCGAGACGACCAGGCCCGAGTCGCCGATGGGACCGTCGGCGGGCGCACGCAGCGCGATGATCATGATGTCGAGATCGCCCTTGGGCCCGGAGATCGTGTGCTTGACCGAGTCCGTCGTCTCGTAGAACTTGTGGAACCCGAGCTTCTCGAGCTCGTGCTTCAGATCGAGCACCGGATAGTCCGGCAGCAGAACCGTCGCATCCTTGTTGACGTGTTCGGCCAGGTTCTTCGGGTCGAAATGGTCCTTGTGCAGGTGCGAGACGTAGAGGTAATCGCAATCACCCAGAGCGTCCCAGTCCAGGCCCGAGTTGTCGGGAAACGGGAACCACGACGCATAGAACGACGGGTTCACCCACGGGTCGCACAGGATGCTTCCGGCGTCGGTCCGAATATGGAATCCCGCATGTCCCACGCTGGTGACCTGCACTGATTTACCTCCTACGAGCTTTCACTTGCAAAGCTCCATCGTATGCGCCGTTTCGACCTGCCCTAACCGAGCGCGCAGTTGACGAGGTCACACTCGGGCGTGAGCGTGACGCCGAACTTCTCCTGCACGCCGTCTCGCACGTGCGCAGCCAGCGCCATGATGTCCGACGCGGTGGCCCCACCCCTGTTGGTGACGGCAAGCACGTGCTTGGACGACAACGCCGCAGTGCCGCGCCCGAATTCGGTGCCGTAACCGCGCGGAAAGCCCGCGTTCTGGATCAGCCATGCGGCCGGAATCTTGGTTCCCGCGGGGTCGGGGAAGCTGGGCGCGTGCGCTGCGGCCTCGGGCACCTCGGGCAGTACCGGGTTGAGGAAGAACGATCCGACGCTCCACGTGTCGTGATCGCTCGCGTCGAGCACCATGCCCCGCTCGCCGCGCAGAGCCAGCACGGCCGCGCGCACGTCCGGCACCGGTACGACGTCGCCGATCTGCACGTCGAGACGCTCCGACAACGCCGCGTAGCGCACCGGAAGCGACTCGGTCGTCTTCTTCAGCGCGAACGTCACATCCAAGATCACGTACCGCGAGGACCGCTTGAACACCGACGATCGATGCGTTCCGAATCCGCACTGCTCCGGCGTCCACACCGAAGTCTCCTGGGTCTGTCGGTCGTAGACGGTGAGAGCGTGCAGCAACTCCGACGTCGACGCGCCGTACGCGCCCACGTTCTGGATGGGCGTCGCGCCGGTGGTTCCTGGAATGCCCGACAGCGCTTCCATGCCGGACAATCCCGCATCGATCGTCGCCTGCACGACGGCATCCCACTCGACGCCGGCGTCGACCGTGACGATCTCGCCGTCGATCTCCAGCCGCGAACCGGTCACCCGAATCACCCGGCCGTCGAACCCCTCGTCGCCGACGACCAGATTGGATCCACCGCCGACGACCAGCACATCTGTCCCCGCGCGATCCGCGTCGCGCACGAGGGAGACCAACTCGTCGCCGGTCGTCGCGACGCAGAATTCACGGGCCGGGCCGCCCACCCGAATGGTGGTGAGCTCCGAAATTGCAGTAGGCACGGACTCTCACGCTACCGGTCGCGCACAAGCGTCGGACCCACCCGGTAACCTGCGGGGATGCCTCGCCCCATTGAGCACAGCTCGACTGTGCCCGCCTCCGCCGACAAGGTCCACGCCGCACTGACGTCCGAGCAGTACTGGAAGGACCGCATCGAGCAAATCGGCGGCCCCAGCGCCAGCGTGAAGAGCATCACCGTCGGCGACGGCACCATCGACGTCGTCATGACCCAGGCCGTCCCCGAAGAGGAGTTACCGGCCGCGGTGACTGCGTTCAAGAAGGGCGACCTCATCATCGAACGCACCGAGAGCTGGGGACCGTTCGACGGTACCCACGCCGCCGGCACCTTCGGAGCGACCGTCGAAGGCGCACCGGCCCGCATCACCGGCACCACCACGCTCGACGCCACCGGCGAGACGACGACCATCGCGCTGGCAGGCACCACCGAGGTCAAGGTCCCGATCTTCGGCGGCAAGATCGAAGCGATGATCAGCGAGCAGGTGCTCTCGCTCATCGACAACGAGCAGGACTTCACCGGTAACTGGATCGCCGCGCAGGGCAACGGCTAGCCTGGCGCACTATGGCTCGCCGAATGAACTACTCCGCCCGGTTCACCCACTCGACGCAGCAGGTCTATGCAGCGCTCTCCAGTCGCGATCACTGGGATGCGCGCATCGAGGAGATGCGTAAGTACTCGGAGAACGAGCTGAAGAGCTTCGAGGTGTCCGACGCCGGAATCGACATCGTGATGCACCACGTCATCCCGCGCACCGAGTTGCCCGACATCGCGCAGACGGTGATGAAGAAAGACATGGTCATCACCCGCAACGTGCACTTCGACGCCTACGAGGAAGTCACCGCGGGCCACTACGACGCATCGATTCCGGCCGGACCCGGCTCACTGAAGGGCACCACCTCGCTCTTCCCCACCAATGGCGGTTCGACACTGCGCACGTCCTCCGAGGCCAAGGTCTTCCTACCGTTCATCGGTGGCAAGCTCGAGCAGCTCATGCTCGTCAACCTCATCGACCTGTGGCGCGGCGAAGGCGAAGTAACCGCCGACTGGCTCGAAAAGAACGCCTAGCCCTGAGCAAGCCGAACAGGGGTCGTTCCGCAGGCTCCACTCCCCATCTGGGTCGTTCCGCAGGCTCCACTCCTGCCCCCGAAGGCGCCATCACTCGCGGCACCACCGGCATCAATCGGTTGCGTCGTAGCGACCGGTGGCTGATGCACAGCCCCGATGTTCGACGCGTTCTGCAGGGCTCGCCCGATCCCCTCGTCGTCGACCTCGGGTACGGGGCGATGCCGAACACGACCCTCGAGCTGGCCGGTCGGCTGCGCACCGTCCGGCCCGATCTTCGAGTCACCGGTCTGGAGATCGACCCCGCACGCGTCGTTCCGGGGAGTGACGGCGTGGAATTCGCCCGCGGCGGTTTCGAGCTGGCGGGATTGCGCCCCAACCTGGTCCGGGCGTTCAACGTACTGCGGCAGTATCCCGAGGACGCGGTACCTGCTGCCTGGCAACGCATTCTGTCGGGTCTGGCACCGGGCGGCCTGCTGATGGACGGCACCTGCGACGAGCTCGGTCGACGCTGCGCCTGGGTGTTGCTCGACGCCGATGGGCCACGTTCACTGACGCTGGCATGGGATCCGTTCGACGTCGAGATGCCGTCGGACATCGCGGAGCGGCTACCGAAGGTGTTGATTCATCGCAACATCGAGGGTGAGCTCGTGCACGATCTGCTTCGACGGGCCGACAGAGCGTGGTCGGTGTCGGCACCGCTGGCACCGTTCGGGCCTCGAATTCGATGGCGCGCGGCCATGAAAGTGCTTGCCGAACAAGGCCTTCCGATCACACTCCCCCGCCGACGAATGCGAGACAACGTGCTCACGGTCCCGTGGTCGTCGGTCGCACCTGCACCGTGAATCGGGTGCAGCTGACCGCGCTGAGCGCGGTCGGTTGCACCCGATTTCGCGGCTACGTACAGGCGGACAGTGCCAGTTCGACGCGTTCGGCCACTCGATCGGTGCTGTTTCCGGCCTCGGTGTACAGCGTGTGCGGGTCGACGCGACCGATCGCGACGGCGTCGCACACCACCTCGTCGAGGGTGATCTGCGAGATGCCACCTGCGGCGAGGTCGAGCACCGTGCGCACCGGGGTGGTGAGGTTGAACGTGCCAGCCGATTCGACGTCCCGCGGCTCGAGCCTCAGACGATGAACCGCCAGCCTGGTGTCGGTCAGTCGAAGGTCGCCGAATGCGCAGACGTGCACGAATTGCGGGTGAAGGTGCCCGAATCCGTGTAGCTCGGCCGCACTCTGGTGCGAGATCACGGCCTCGCCGCCGAACCAGGCGCACCACATGGCGAACACTTCGAGTTCGCTGTGGGGCCACTGGCCGAGTCGGAACAGGTTGCGCTCGACGCGAGTCCACGTGTTCGTGGCCAGATTGACGCGCACCATCGCAGAATCGAAGCCGAGCTCAGCGGCCTGCTCGGCAGTGAAATAGCCGTCCTGACGAGTGGCCAACGAGTGCAGCTCGTGCACGCTCGGTCCTGTCGTACTCATAACGCAAGAGTACGTCACAATGTGTTACAGGTCACAAAGTTTGGTACCGGCTACACAGGTTCGGCGAGTTTCACAGAGCTTGCTCAGAATCATCGGGAAGACTGCCAGGAATGTCATCCACAGCCAGGCGCAGCACAGCACCGCTGATCGCAGTCTCCGTCGTTGTCGTCCTCCTCGTCGCCGTCATCGGTGGCGAGTTGTTCGTGCGTCAGCAGATCAAATCCTGCCTCGCCGGTCAGCTCGAATCCGAGCTCGGCAGCCAGGTCGAGGTCGGTCTCGGCTTGAAGCCGGTCCTGCTCTCACTGGTGGACAAGAAGGTCTCCTCGGTGACCGTCGACAGCAACGACGCGCGCTTCGGACCCGCCGAGGGCATGGTCGTCCAGGCCGAGGCACGTGACCTGAATCTGACGCAGACCGCCGACTCCGGCGGCACCATCGGCAGCTCGAGTGCGGACATCTCGTGGTCCACCGACGGCATCACCCGCACCCTGCAGAGCCAGGGCATCGGCGCGATCGTCTCCGGCGTCACCTCGGACGCATCGGCGGGCACCCTCGACTTCGCCGTCGGCGCTCTGGCGAATCTGACCGTCAAGCCGGAGGTCGTGGACGGCAGGGTCGACTTCCAGACCGTCGACGCGTCGATCCTGGGTCTCGGCATTCCCACCGATCTGGTCGACTCGGTCGTCGGCGTGCTGACCGACAGCCTGCAGGCCTACCCGTTGGACATGGCTCCGACGTCGCTGACCGTCACCGACTCCGGCATCGAGCTCACCCTCGAGGGCGGGCAGTACACGATTCCGGTGACCCAGCAGGATCAGAGTCAGCCGACTCCCGAGGGTTGCTCGCTCGTCGCGTAACCCACGTGCGCGGTAACTCGTAGCCTGCTACGAGTTACCGCGCACGTGCGACGCAGTCGCTCTAGCCCAATCCGTCCAGCACTGCGCGTGTTCCCGACAGTCCCAATCGTGTTGCGCCCGCGTCGATCATGGCCAGGGCGGCGTCCGTGGTGCGGATGCCGCCGCTGGCCTTGACGCCCAGTCGCCCGCCGACGGTCTCTGCCATCAATCGCACGGCCTCGACGCTCGCGCCGCCGGCCGGGTGGAATCCGGTGGACGTCTTGACGAAGTCGGCACCGGCCTTCTCGGCGGCGCGGCACACCTCGACGATCGCCTCGTCGGACAGTGCTGCCGATTCGATGATCACCTTCAAGACAGCGCTTCCGGCGATCCCTTCACGGACGGTGACGATGTCGGCCAGCACCGCGTTGTAGTCGCCTGCGATGGCCGCGCCGACGTCGATCACCATGTCGACCTCGTCGGCACCTTGCTGCACCGCGAGCCTGGCCTCGGATCCCTTGATCAACGAGTGATGCTTGCCCGACGGGAATCCCGCGACGACGGCGGTCAGCATTCCTTCGGCGCGAATCGGCAGCATCGAGGGCGATACGCACACCGCGAGCACTCCGAGTTCGCGGCCTTCCTCGATGAGGGCGGCCACGTCGGCCTGCGTGGCTTCGGGCTTGAGCAGCGTGTGGTCGACCATTCCGGCGAGGGCGGCGCGGGTGAGTGTCATGCGGTCCAGCTTTTCACAGCTCTGCCATTCGTAACCCTGTCGGTCTACGATTTTCGGTCATGACCGCAGCGTCGCTCGCCGCCACCTTCAACGCCACCAGCAGGGAGTTCGACGGCCTGACGCCGCAGGTGTGGGGCCCGGCCGGGCAGTCGCTCGCCTTCGCGCTCGAATTGGCCACCGGGGACGCGGTTCTCGACGTCTGTTCCGGCACCGGGGCGTCGGCGATTCCCGCGGCGGCGGCCGTGGGCCCCGACGGTCTCGTGCATGCCATCGATCTCGCCGACGACCTGTTGGAGGTGGGCCGGGTGAAAGCCACCGACCGTGCACTGCGCAACATCGACTTCGTCCTCGCCGACGCCACCGAGTGGGAGCCGCCGTCGACGGTTCCCGATGCCGGCTACGACGCGTTGGCCTGTTCGTACGGCATCTTCTTTCTGCCCGATCCCGAGGGGGATTTCGCTCGTCTGGTGTCCCTGGTTCGTCCGGGCGGTCGCGTCGGGGTGGCGGTGTGGCGCAAGGGTGCGATCGAGGCGTTCGCGGGCACGTACTTCGAGGTGATCGGCGCGCATTCGCAGCCGAGCGAGCACGACGGGCCACTCGCGCAGGACGGTTACGACAAGCACCCGATCCGCCGGATGGAGACGGCAGAGCTTCTGTCCGCATGGCTCACCGCGGCAGGCACCACCGATGTCGAGGTCGTGGAGCTGTCCAACCACGTTCCCGCGACGGAGTCGTTCGTGTGGGATCTCGTGCTGGGCAGCGCGATGCGGGGCGCGCTGACACCGTTCGACGAGGCGACCCGGACGCAGATCCGTGCCGAGTTCTCCGCGCTGCTGACCGAGCGTGGAATCGACTCGATCGATCTCGGGACACTGGTGGCAACCGGGGTGCGGACGCCCTGAGACAATCGGCGCTATGAGTTCTTCCGTATCCGAGGATCGCCGTTACGTTCTGTCGCTCGGTTGCCCCGACAAGACGGGCATCGTCGCCCGCATCTCGACCTTCCTCGCCGAGGTCGGTGGATGGATCGTCGAGGCCGCCTATCACGCCGATCCCGACACCGGGTGGTTCTTCACCCGGCAGGCCGTACGCGCGTCCTCAGTGGACATGAGCATCGAGGAGCTGCGCACACGTTTCGCCGCGGTGGCCGCCGAACTCGGCCCGGAAACCGAATGGACACTTCATGATTCGGGCGAGCCCAAGCGCGTGGTCCTGCTCGTCAGCAAGGAAGCACACTGCTTGCACGACCTCCTCGGCCGCGCCGCGGGCGGCGAGCTGCCCGCTCAGATCTCCGCGGTGATCGGCAACCACAAGTCACTCGAGCCGATCGCCGCCGCACACGGCACACCGTTCCATCACGTCGAGTTCGCGAAGGATCCGGCCGAGCGCGGTCCTGCCTTCGAAGAGGTGCGGTCGCTGGTCGATTCCTACGACCCGCACGCGGTGGTGCTGGCACGGTTCATGCAGGTTCTCCCCGAGTCGCTGTGCGCGCACTGGGCTGGCCGGGCCATCAACATCCATCACAGCTTCCTGCCGTCGTTCGTCGGCGCTCGTCCGTACCACCAGGCATTCGCGCGGGGCGTGAAACTGATCGGTGCGACGTGCCACTACGTGACGGCCGAGCTCGACGCGGGTCCGATCATCGAGCAGGACGTCATCCGCGTCGATCATTCCGACGAGGTGGTCGACATGGTGCGTCAGGGACGCGACATCGAGAAACTGGTGCTCTCCCGCGGTCTGCGGTGGCACCTGGAGGATCGTGTCCTGGTGCACGGCCGCAAGACCGTGGTGTTCAGCTGAAATCTAGAGATTCCGGAGCCGAACCACTTCGGTGTTGAATTCGTCGATTGCCTCGACGGAGCTCATGTGTCCGATGCCGGGGATGACGATCAGTCTGCTCAGGTGATCGTGATCGTCCAGGGCGCGGGCGAGTTTGCGCGCGTGCACCGGTGGGGTCAAGCGGTCGGCAGATCCGACGAGCACGCTGGTGGGGACGGACATGTTCGCCAGGGCCTCGCGGATGTCGAGGTCGGTGAGCGCTGCACCCCAGATACCGCGGGTGCGCGGGGCGCATTCGAGGACGATCTTCTCGCAGAACGCCACCTCGGCGGGTGTCGCTCCGGGTGCCATCGAGATGTACTTGATGGCTTGGCGCACCACCGGTGACGGCCGCAACGGAAGTGCCGAGCCGAGTACTGCGCGCCCCACCGGGGTAGGGACCCGTGGAAAGCGTTGCGGCAGCGGGATGACGGTGGTTTCGCGAATCAGGGAGTCGGTCGCGGTGCTGGCGAGGAGCACAGCGCTGACGAGTCGGTCGACCTGTTCGGGATAGTTGCCGGCCCAGGCCATGATCGACATGCCGCCCATGCTGTGACCCACCATGACGGCCTTGTTGTCCTCGGCCACCGTGGCGGAAAGGATCGCGGAGAGGTCGTCGGCCAGCACGTCGGGGCTCAGCGGTCGCGTCCCGACGTCGCTTCGACCGTGGCCGCGCTGGTCGTAGGTGACGACGCGGTAGCGGCCGGCAAGTGCATTGATCTGTGGGTACCAGTAATCGGCCGAGCAGGTCCACCCGTGGCTGAAGACGATCGGTTCGGCATCGGCGTCCCCGTAGCTACGGACGTGCAGGTGCGCACCGTCGTCGGTGACCACCTCGGTGATGTGCGGTTCGAACGTGGGACGCTCCAGCAACTCGTCGGGCTGCACGTCGGTCGTCTTGGTGAACGAGTGCAGGCGACGCCGCCGGACGACGAATGCACCGACAGAGGCCGCCGCGGCCGCGCTGCCCACTCCGAGCAGCGCGCGTTCGATTACCTTGCGTGAAACCACTGACATTCCCCTCCACCTGTGTCCCCCCGAGCGGGTGCGGTAGAGGGTACGCCCACACAGGAGTTGGCGTCGATGCGACTTACCTACCAGCGGGGTCCGCGCTGGATGCTGTCGACCTTGGGACGGACGTCGACGAGGTACACGCACACGGCGACGACGCCGATGATACCCAGGAAGCCGATCACACCCGAGACGAGAATGAGCAGTAGACCGATGAACAGAATGGCCAGCCATTTGGTCTTCGTCAGCTTGTCCACTGCCGGAAAGGCGTCGGGGCGCTGGCGCAGTGCATGGAAGATCGCGAATCCTGCGCCCACCACTCCGAGGATCTGGAGAAAGGTCAGGATGTAGTAGCTGAAGCTGCCGGCGATGCTCACGTGCGCCAGTGTACGAGAAACGACCCCTGCGCCGCGCGGCGCAGGGGTCGTTTTCTTTACGAATGCTTTAGCGAGTGGTCTTCTTCGCCGGAGCCTTCTTGGCCGGAGCCGGTGCGGTCTTCTTGGCAGCCGGTGCCGGAGCCGTCTTCTTGGCCGGAGCCGGGGTCTTCTTGATCGGCGAGTTCGCGCTGCTGCGGGTCTTGGCCTCGACCTTGCCTGCCACGCCGCTCACCTTGTCGGAAGCCTCGACGGCCTTGTCCTTGGCCTCGTCGCCTGCTTCGTCGATGTTCTCGGCGAGCTCGTCGGCGGCCTCGGAGATCTCCTCGGCACCTTCACGAACCTTGTCCGACGCAATGCCGGCCAGAGCAGCGGCGCGCTCGCCGACTGCGCGGGTCTGCGAGGCGACGGTTCCGAGGGCCTGCTCGGTGAGGTCGACGACGTCGTTGGCTGCGGTGTTGGCGCGCTCGAGGCCCTCTTCGACGGCCGGGGTGCGGCGGATGCGCTCGACGGTCTCTTCGCCGCGCTCGGCGAGCGAGGTGTAGAGGTCGGAGGCGACCTTGAGGTACGCCTCGGCAACCTTGCGGAGCTCTTCGGGGGTGAAGCGCTCGCGCAGTTCGGCGATCTCGTCGGGAAGCTCTGCGGGCAGGTTCGCCAGCCGCTCGCGCAGGCTCTCGACGCCTTCGGTGACGTCCTCGGAGAGGTCGGCGATGCGGGCGTTGACCTCGCTGGTGCGGCTCTCGGCGCGCGAACGCACCTGGGCAACAACGTCCGCTACTGCCTGGACGACGGCGTCGCCTGCGCCGACGGCGGCGAAGATGGGGGTCTTGACGTTCTCGAAGTTCTTGGAATCAGACATCGGGTGTCTCCTGTTCGTCGGGTTCGGGCTCCTGCGTCGACTCGTTCTCACGACAGAACGAGTCGTAGATCTCGATCAGCACTTGCTTCTGCCGTTCGGTGATGTGCTCATCGCCGAGCAGAGCTTCGCGCACCGGACCGTGGGGACGCGCTTCCAAGATCCCGGCCCGGACGTACAGCACCTCCGAGGAGACGCGCAGACCCTTGGCTATCTGCGCTAGCACTTCTGCGGACGGGTTGCGCAGTCCGCGTTCGATCTGGCTCAGGTAGGGGTTGCTCACTCCGGCTCGGCTGGCGAGTTGCCGCATCGATACCTGCGCGGCTTCCCGTTGCGACCGGATGTAGCTTCCGATGTCCTGAGCTGCAGTCGTCACGACTGCGGCGACAAGATCCCCCGCCTCGGCAACGACCTGCGTCGCCTCGGTCGCCTTGGCGACCAGATCCCCCTCGTCATCGGCCATCTCGGCCTCCTGTTTTCGGTGTCCTACTGGACGGTACCGAAGGGTGCTAACTATTGCAAGCACTCTGCTAGCACTAGTGCCCGAAGATCAGATCCGAGATCGTGTAGATGGCCAGTCCGGCGATGGATCCGACGACGGTTCCGTTGATTCGAATGAACTGCAGATCGCGTCCGACCTGCAGTTCGATCTTCTTGCTCGCTTCCTCGGCGTCCCACCGAGCGACGGTGTCACCGATGATCGTGGTGATCTCGTCGGCATAGTTCGCGGCGATGTAGCTCGCCCCACCGAGCAGCCAACCGTCCACTTTTCCGCGCAGTTCCTCGTCGTCGCGGAGCCGCACGCCGAGGTTGACGGTGTTCTCCTTGATCTTGGTGCGCAGCGTGCTCGTCGGATCGTCGACCGACTCGGTGATCAGCCGCTTGGCCACCTTCCACGTCGCTGCCGCGAGCCCGGTGATCTCCTCGCGCCCCATGATCTGCGCCTTGAGCTTCTCCGCCTTCTCGATGGTCGTCGGGTCGTGCTGCAGATCGTTGGCGTAGTCGACCAAGAATTTGTTGGCGGCCAGACGCACGTCGTGCTCGGGGTTGGACCTGATCTTCCAGGTGAACTCGACGAGTTCCTTGTAGACCTTCTCCCCCAGCAGCGTGTCGACGAACTTCGGCGACCAGTTCGGGGAATCTCGCGCCACGACGCGATCGATCATCTCCTGGCTGCCGAGAGCCCATTGGTGGGCGCGCTCGGCGAGCATGTCGATCAACGGCAGCTGACGGTTCTCGCGGAGCAACTCGTCGAGGATCCGGCCGATGGGCGGGCCCCACTGAGGATCGGCGAGACGCCGCACGATGGTGCTGTCGATGACGGCGGTGATGTCCTCGTCGTTGAGCACGTCGACGACGCCGTGCAACACGGTCGCCGCCTCGGCCGCGACGCGTTCGGCGTTGTCGGGCTGAGCGAGCCAGGTACCCAACCGCAACGGAACCTGCGCCGACGCGACCTTCTCGGACACCACCTCGGGGGCGAGGAAGTTGCTGCCCACGAACGAGCTCAAGCTCGCGCCCAGCTGGTCCTTCTTCTTCTTGATCAGGGCCGTGTGCGGGATCGGAATACCGAGCGGATGCTTGAACAACGCCGTCACCGCGAACCAGTCCGCGAGCGCGCCGACCATGCCCGCCTCCGACGCCGCGCGCACGTAGCCGACCCATGCACCGGCACCCGTCGACTCCTGCCACCGGCAGAAGAGGTAGACGATCGATGCGAAGACGAGAAAGCCCGTCGCCACTGTTTTCATCTTGCGGAGGTCGCGACGTTTGGTCTCGTCGTCGAAGTTCATGAGCTGCACAACCGACATTGTGCCCAGAATCTCGGCAGACCAACCGGACGCAGCCTGCAATGGTGTCGGACAAGGCGCATAGGGTGGGGCTGTGGCGAGAAATACGACGGAGGCAAAGCTGGACGAGTCCGAGCCGAGCGAGGACAAGCCGAAGGTCGAGAAGCCGGACGGCCGAAAACGTCGTTGGCGTGAGCACAAGATCGCCCGCCGCGAAGAGCTCGTCGACGGCACGTTGGCCGCGATCCGGTTGCGCGGCCGCGAGATCGGGATGGACGAGATCGCGTCGGAGATCGGTATCTCCAAGACGGTGCTCTACCGCTACTTCACCGACAAGAACGATCTGACGAGCGCCACCATGTCTCGGTACGTCGAGACCACGCTTGCCCCGCGCATCTACTCGGCGATCGCACACGAACTCGACGAGTACGAGCTCACCCGCATCGTCGTGACCGCCTACGTCGAGACGGTGGCCACCGATCCGGAGGTCTACCTCTACGTCATGGCGAACAACGCCGGCAACAACCGCGATGTCGTCGCCGAGTCCGAGCGGATGATCGCCGAGTTGCTGTCCACGGTGCTGGGCGAACGCCTACGGCAACGCGAAATGGATTCCGGTGGTTCGGTGCCGTGGGCCTTCGCCATCGTCGGCGCGGTCCAGTTGGCCACGCACTGGTGGATCTCCAACAAGTCGATGTCCGCGGACGATCTGATCGATTACCTCTGCATGATGATGTGGGGCGGAATCCACGGGGTCGCGATGGCCGACGGCTCCCCCGCAAAATTCAAGTCACAGCCACATCCGTTGGTCGACGAGGAGCCGAACACGCCTTAGCGCTCGTCGTACCCGTCGTCGTCCACGGGCACTTCTGCTCGTTGATCCAGCACGTCACGGGCGTCGGCCTCGATGGGCAGATCGTCGACGTTCGGCTCGTCCGGCTCGTCTGCGACCGGGAGATTCTGTTCGACGCGATCCTCGGTCGGGGTTTCGATGGGTGAGTCGCTCATGTCTCCATTCGTACCATCGCTCGTCAGTTTGAGATCAGGCCCGGTCGGACATCCGAGAAGGTATGACTACCGAAACATTGACCGGCCGCCGCATCGCGATTCTCGCCACCGACGGCGTCGAGCAGGTCGAGCTGGTGCAGCCCCGCGAAGCCGTCGAAAAGGCCGGGGCCTCAGTCACATTGGTCTCGCTCGACCACGGCGACATCCAAGCCATGGAGGGTGACGTCAATGCCGCAGACACCTTCACCGTCGACAGCGTCGTCGCCGACGTCTCGGCCGACGACTTCGACGCGCTGATCCTGCCCGGCGGAACCACCAACCCCGATCAACTTCGCGTCGATGCGGACGCCGTGGAGTTCGTCCGCTCGTTCGTACAAGCCCGCAAGCCCGTCGGCGTGATCTGCCACGGTGCCTGGACACTCGTCGAAGCCGACGTTCTGAAGGGCCGGACGTTGACGTCCTACCCGAGCATCCGAACCGACATTCGCAACGCCGGTGGCACGGTCGTCGACGAGGAAGTGGTCGTCGACGGCAATCTGATCTCGAGCCGGAACCCGGACGACCTGCCCGCCTTCTGCGCGAAGATCGTGGAGCATTTCAGCGCTTGATAGGTTAGCGTGCCCTATGCGCACTTCTCGTTCCTTGGCTCTGCCTGCGGCAGTCCTCGCCCTCGCTCTCACCCTGACCGCATGCAGCTCCGACGCCGGCGACGGCGACAGCACCGACCCTTCCGAGGCCGGCGGTGTCGTCGTGACCGACATGTTCGGCGACGTCGAAGTCCCTGCGAACCCGCAGCGGGTGGTGGCACTCGGTTGGTCCGATGCCGAAACCGCGCTCGCACTGGGAGTGCAACCCGTCGGAGCCAGTGACTGGCTCGGCGTCGGCGGCAACGGCCTCGGCCCATGGGTCGACGAGTCCTACGACACCGACCCCACGATCGTCGGCACCTTCGACGTGAACATGGAATCGGTGGCGGCTCTGGAACCGGACCTGATTCTGTGGACGCGCAGCACCAACGACAAGGCTGTCTACGACGACCTGTCCGACATCGCACCGACCGTCGCGGCGCCTCCGGGAACCGACGTCGCCTACGGCACCACCTGGGACGGACAGACCGAGATCGTCGCGCAGGCACTGGGCAAGGTCGACGAGGGCAAGCAGCTCGTCGACGAGACCGAGGCATTGTTCGAAAACACCATCGCGGCCAACCCCGAATTCGCCGACAAGACCGTCGCCGTCGGCACGCTCTACAGCGGACAGGTCGGTGCCTACGTCCGCGGCGACACCCGCGTCGACTTCCTCGAATCGCTCGGCCTGACCAACACACCGGCCGTCCAGGACCGCGCCGAGCCCGGAGCGTTCAGCATCGAACTGTCCGAGGAGAACATCTCCGCTCTCGACGCCGACCTCACCGTCATGTTTCCCATCGGCACCGGACCCGAGGTGATCACCGACAACCCGTCGATCCAGGGCCTGCCGTCGGCACGCGACGGACGCCTCGTGGTGCTCGATGACACGAACCTGTCCAACGCCTTCTCGGCCGCCTCGGTCGCAGGCACCCGATACGCACTGGAAAACGCGGTGCCACTGTTCGCGGCACCGTTGAAGGGCTAGATCACACCCTTCCCGGGGGGCTTGTCACACTCTCCCGGGCGGGCTTGTCACACCCTTCCCGGGGGCTTGTTCAAACTCTCCCTGGTGGGAATCCACCCGCGGCGATCGGGCCCCAGGTGTCGATCACGATGCGTATCAACGACTTTCCCTGCTTCACCATCGCCGCGCGGTACTCGTCCCAGTCCGAGTGCTCGCCGGCGATGCTGCGGAAGTACTCCACCAACGGCTCGACGGCGTCGGGAAGATCGATGATCTCGGCGGTGCCGTCGACCTGGACGTAGTCGCCGTTCCAGTCGTCACTGTGCACCAGCACCGTGACGGCGGAATTGCGGCGGATGTTGTGCACCTTCGCGCGCTCGGGGTAGGTGGCGATGACGATGCGGCCTTGCGAGTCCACTCCGGCCGAGACCGGGGAGACCTGCAGACCGTCGTCGCGCTTGCGGGTGATCAGGGTGTGGTGGTGCCGCGGAGATACGAATTCGAGCAGTTGCTCACGCGACACGGTCTCTGCTTTTGCAATGGTAGGGGCCATGAATCCCATGGTAGAGAAGTAGTCTTCTCGCCTATGGCCGACAAGTCGAAACTGTGGACTCTTTCTCCCGTCGATGTGCTGCGGGCCAGTTCCTCTCCCCGTGTGGAGGACATCGACTTCACGGCAACTCCGGGTTTCGACGGCGCGAAAGCGCACGGCAACGATGTGCTCGAGCAGCGCGGTGCAGTGCTGGCAGCGCTGCAGGAAAAGCTCTATGCCCACGGGCGCGCAGGCGGAACCAAGTCGGTTCTGCTGGTGCTGCAGGGCATGGACACCGCAGGCAAGGGCGGCATGGTCAAACACGTCATCGGGATGGTCGATCCGCAGGGCGTCGACCTCGCCTCGTTCGGGGTGCCGACTCAGGAAGAGAAGCAGCACCACTACCTGTGGCGCATCCGCAAGGCACTTCCGCGGGCCGGCCGGATCGGGGTGTTCGATCGGTCCCACTACGAGGACGTTCTCGTCGTCGCGGTGCACGATCTGGTGCCGCGGCAGGTGTGGGAGAAGCGATTCGACGAGATCAACGCCTTCGAGAAGGAATTGGTCGACGAGGACACCGTCGTGGTCAAGGTGGCCTTGTTCGTCTCGGCGGACGAGCAGAAGAAGCGACTGCAGGAGCGACTCGACCGACCCGAGAGGCACTGGAAGTACAACCCGGGCGACGTCACCGAGCGTGGATTTCTACCGCAGTACCGGGCGGCGTATCAGCGGGTTCTCGATCGCACGGACTTCGATCATGCGCCCTGGTACGTCGTCCCTGCCGACCGCAAGTGGTACAGCCGCTTGGCCGTCACGGAGATTCTGATCGACACTCTGGAGAAGCTCGATCTCGATTGGCCCGCTGCGGATTTCGACGTCGAGCACGAGAAGAAGCGACTGGCCGAGAGCTGAACCCACTTCGAAAGCGTGAATGGTCCATCGACCCCCGTCTGGGCAGGTCAATGGACCATTCACTCGTCCAAGGTGACAGTTACAGCGTGGCTGCGTCGATCACGAAGCGGTAGCGCACGTCGGACTTGATGACGCGGTCGTAGGCCTCGTTGATCTTCTCGGCCGGGATGACCTCGATCTCGGCACCGATGTGGTGCTCGGCGCAGAAGTCCAGCATTTCCTGGGTCTCGGCGATGCCGCCGACCATGGATCCTGCGAACGAACGACGGTTGGCCAGCAGGTTGAAGGCGGGCACCTCGAGCGGCTTCTCGGGAACGCCGAGCTCGACGAGGGTGCCGTTGCGGGCGAGCAGTCCGAGGTACTTGCCCATGGGCAGGTTCGCCGAGACGGTGTTGAGGATCAGGTCGAACTTGCCCTGCAGATCCTTCAGCGCCGTGGTGTCCTTGGTTGCGTAGTACTCGTCGGCACCGTAGGCCTTGCCGTCGGCCTCTTTGGCGTCGGTCTGGCTCAGGACGGTGACGTGGGCACCCATGGCGTGGGCGATCTTGACGCCGATGTGTCCGAGGCCGCCCATACCGATGATGGCGACCTTCTTGTCGGGGCCGGCTCCCCAGTGCTTGAGCGGCGAGTACAGCGTGATGCCTGCACACAGCAGGGGCGCGGCGACGTCGAGCTCGACGCCTTCCGGGATGCCGAGGACGAACTTCTCCGTCACGACGATCTGGGTGGAGTAGCCGCCGTGGGTGAATTCACCCTCGTAGGTCTCCGAGTTGTAGGTCTGTACGACGCCCTTGGTGCAGTACTGCTCGTCGCCGTCCTTGCACGCCTCGCACTCGCCACAGGAGTCGACGAAGCAGCCGACGCCGACGCGGTCGCCCACCTTGCGGGTGGTCACCTCGGAGCCGACCTCGGCCACGATGCCGGCGATCTCGTGCCCGGGGACGACGGGGTACGTGGTGCCGCCCCACTCGTTGCGGGCGGTGTGGATGTCGGAGTGGCAGATGCCGGCGAACTTGACGTCGATGAGGATGTCGTTCGGTCCGACGGCGCGCCGCTCGATCGTCGCCTTCTCGAGCGGGGCGTCCGGAGCGGTGGCCTGGTAAGCGGTAGCTGAAGTCATATCTATATTGCTACCTACGCATCAGTGCGAGCGCAAGGCAGCTACCGCCTCGACCAGGCTATTCCTGCTCTAAACGAGTCGTTCGCAACAGTAACGTCAGCTGTTCTTGGCGATATTGATGCCGAGCCACCCAACGTACGCCACCAGACCGACCAGTCCGATCTTACGCGTCTTGGGGTATGCGATCGCCGCGCCGACGGCCAATTCGGTGGCTCCGTTGCGACTGATCCAGGTTCGAGTGTCCTTGGGGAACGGGAGCTTGGTGATTCCCTCGAACGCCTCCGGCACCACGAAGTGGGCGGCACCGGTGGCGGCCAACCCGATCCCGAATGCCTTGGGAACCACACCGTTCGACTTCGTGGACTTGCTCACTGACACGCTCCTGTGATCGAAGTGACTGCGTTCGCAGACCGACAATAGCGCTCCGACGACCGTCGCGGGGCAACCCGCCCGCCGCGGCGTCTACTTTGCGATCCGGCCGTTCTCGTAGCGGTAGAACCCGGCTCCGGCCTTCTTGCCCACGTGCCCCGATTCGACCATGTGCAGCAGCAGCGGGGGCGCCAGGAACAGAGGTTCTCCGAACTCCGAATACATGGCGTCGGCAATGGCTTTGACCGTGTCGAGCCCCACGAGATCGGCGAGCGCGAGCGGCCCCATCGGGTGCGCCAGACCGAGCACCGTCGCCTTGTCCACGTCTTCCTTGGTGGCGAATCCGGATTCGACCATGCGAATCGCAGAGAGCAGATACGGCACGAGCAACGCGTTGACGACGAAGCCCGAGCGATCGGCCGAGCGCACGACCTGTTTGCCGAGAACGTCGCCTGCGAATCGCTCGGCGCGGTCGGCCACGGCCGGTGCGGTCAGGTCGGTGGTGACGAGTTCGACGAGTGGCAGTACCGGGACCGGGTTGAAGAAGTGCAGACCGACGACGCGGCCGGGTGCCGTCGTCGCGGCTCCCAGGCTGACGATGGGAATGGAGGAGGTGTTCGAGGCGATGACGGCGTCGGGGTCGGTCACCACCGAGTCGAGCTCGGCGAAGATGTCGGCCTTGATCTTCTCGTCTTCGAGTACTGCTTCGACGACGAGTTGGCGATCGCCGAAGTCGGCGAGATCGGAGGTGAATCGCAGCCTGGCCGCGGCGTGCTCTCGCTCGCGTTCGGTGATCTTGCCGCTGCTCACTCCGCGGTCGAGGGACCTCAGGATGCGGGTGCGCCCGGCGTTGGTCAGTTCGCGGGTCTGTTCGTGGACCAACACGTCGACATGGGCGCGGGCACATACCTCGGCAATTCCTGCCCCCATCTGTCCCGCTCCGACGATCCCCACCCTCTCGACCGTCATACAGCAAACTCCTAGCCAATAATGTTGCAGCACAACAGCTTTTAGTGAGATGAGGGTAACTCTTGCCGGGTACGTCCAAAACCTTCGTTGTACAGAACAGGCGGCCCGCAACGAAAGTTGCGGACCGCCCGACTAGTGCGCTGAAGGTCAGGAGAGGCGGTTAATGAAACTGGCCTTCTTCGGTGGAGCCCTTCAGTGCTGCCGTCGAGGTGTTGGGGTCGACGGTGGTGGCGATGCGGTCGAAGTAGCCGGCACCGACCTCACGCTGGTGCTTGATGGCGGTGAAGCCGCGCTCTTCGGCAGCCTTGAACTCGCGCTCCTGCAGGTCGACGAACGCGGTCATGCCTTCGCGGGCGTAGCCGTGTGCCAGGTCGAACATGCCGTAGTTGAGCGAGTGGAAGCCTGCGAGGGTGATGAACTGGAACTTGAAGCCCATGGCTCCGAGTTCCTTCTGGAACTTGGCGATGGTCGCGTCGTCCAGGTGCGCCTTCCAGTTGAACGAAGGCGAGCAGTTGTAGGCGAGCAGCTGGTCCGGGAACTCGCTGCGAACCGACTCGGAGAACTTCTTGGCGACCTCGAGGTCCGGCACGCCGGTCTCCATCCAGATGAGGTCTGCGTACGGAGCGTAGGCCTTCGCACGGGCGATGCAGGGCTCGATGCCGTTCTTGACGCCGAAGAAGCCTTCTGCGGTGCGGGTTCCGTCGAGGAACTCACGGTCACGCTCGTCGACGTCGGAGGTGATCAGCGTGGCTGCCTCGGCGTCGGTGCGGGCGATGATGACCGACGGGACGTCGGCGACGTCGGACGCGAGGCGTGCCGAGGTCAGGGTACGAATGTGCTGCTGGGTGGGGATCAGAACCTTGCCGCCGAGGTGGCCGCACTTCTTCTCCGATGCGAGCTGGTCCTCCCAGTGCACGCCTGCGGCGCCGGCCACGATCATGGCCTTCTGCAGCTCGTAGGCGTTCAGTGCGCCACCGAAGCCGGCTTCGGCGTCGGCGACGATCGGGGCGACCCAGTTCTTGACGGACGTGTCGCCTTCGATCTTGGCGATCTCGTCGGCGCGCAGGAGTGCGTTGTTGATGCGACGGACGACCGAGGGGACCGAGTTGGCCGGGTAGAGGCTCTGGTCCGGGTAGGTGTGGCCCGAGAGGTTGGCGTCGCCTGCGACCTGCCAGCCGGAGAGGTAGATCGCCTGGAGGCCGGCGCGAATCTGCTGCACGGCCTGGTTGCCGGTGAGGGCACCGAGCGAGTTGATGTAGTCCTCGTTGTTGACGAGGTCCCACAGGATCTCGCTGCCGCGGCGAGCGAGGGTCGCTTCTTCGACGACGGTGCCCTGGAGGTCGGAGACCTGCTGTGCGGTGAAGTTACGGGTGACGCCCTTCCAGCGGGGGTTGGTGTCCCAATCCTGCTGGATCTCGGCGATGGTCTTCGGGGTGCCGGTGGTCGACATCTTCAGCTCCAGTCTCTTCTGCTTCTCGGCCTGCCTCGAGACGAATCTTCACATCGTTGCCAGGCCCTTCTGGTGTACTCCAAAACAATGGCACAACCGAAAACATGCGTCTACCAGTTGTTAGTGCCAATCTTGGCTAGCTTTCCCGAGCACCTTGCTAATGTTGCAAAGTTTTGGTCGACGCAAACCTCTCGGATCGGACGCCATGGTTACTCGCCGGTAGCGATGAATCCCCAGTTGATGAACGCAATGAACAAAAACTCATACAGGACGCTTGTACGGTTTGACGCAGCCGTCTGAATCGAGTCAGAAACCGACACTTCTGTGACCGACATCACAGTACTCTTATCTCAAAATGTGGACATGCATGGGGTGCTCCACTCGACGCCTGTGCCTCGGGAATCACGCCGCCGACGCCCCCGAGTGGAGCGCAACGTGCACTCATCCACAGCCACGCACCTATCCACAGGGCATTCCATTCCCCCAGGTCGAGCTTCGAGGGACATCTGCACCATCCCCGACGCTGCAAACATGACACCCGACGCAGGCTCCACTCCCGGCCCCGCCACTTTTCAGCAGCTCCTGGCCTCCGGACTCCACCCCAGCACCGTCTCGCGACGCTTCACCCGTGTTCTGCCGACGGTCCACATGCGCGGGGAACCGTCGACGATGGATCGGTGTCGGGCAGTTTCGCTGTGGCGACCGGACGCCGTGCTCAGTCACCGGTCGGCCGCATACCTACGGGGCTGGACGACCGAACCGACCACCCTCGACGCCACGGTCCCTCGCTCGGTGAGATTGCGGCCACCGCCATGGCTTCGGCTGCACCGTCGGACACTCGATTCCAGGCTCGTCGACGAGGTCGAGACCCTGCCGTGCACCACGCCCGCACAGACGATTCTCGATTGCCTGGCGGTACTCCCCCGCGCCGAGGCCGAGTTGCTGATCGACGAACGCCTGAAGTTCGGACTCGACCCCGCGTCGTTGCTCCGCCTGCTCGAACGATTCCCGGGTCGACGCGGCAACGCAGAGCTGGCTCGCCAAGTTCGGCTCGCAGTGACCAGATTCGCCTCGGAACCGGAGCGGGCACTGGGACGTGCGCTGCACCGGATCGGGCTGTACCTGGAGATGAATGCGGCAGTCGGTCCGTACATCTGCGACCTCGTCGACCGTCGCAGCCGAACGATCATCGAAGTGGACGGACGCGAATTCCACAGTGCAGCTGTGGTATTCAGCAAGAATCGGCGCAGGCAGAACGCGCTGGTGCTCGATCGCTGGCTGGTTCTGCGCTACTCGGCATTCGACGTACTGGCCGCACCGGACGTCATCGCCGGCGAGATTGCGTCGGTGATCCGACGACGTCGGGAATCGAGGCGATGACTGCACACGGTGCTCCACTCCCGTGCCCGTATGCGGGGTCCAGCGGATCTGCCGCGTCGAGTGGAGCACCCGTTGCACCAGGCCCTGGATGCACAGAATGCTCCACTCCCGGAGCTGTGCACGACATTCATCGCGCACGCCCTCGGGAGTGGAGCACCGGTTGCAGAGAAAGCTCAGATACGGACGCCGCTACGCTCGTCGCTGGACGCAACCACTCGCGACGTGGTCGTTGTCCGACGCGACGAGAGCACCCCGAGCGCACCCATCGCGGCGATCACGAGTCCGCCGATGATGGCGAACAGGTCCGCAGCCAGCAATCCGGACGGGAACACCATCAGTGCGGGCGAGACCGCGAGCAGCAGGCCGAGGCCGACATGGGTCCAGTGGCTTTGCCTCCACGACGATCCGATGGCCCACAGCGCGGTCGATGCAGCGAGAATGCCGAGCACCAGGATGGCACCGGTGACTTCCTGGTCGCCCTGGACGGGAAGCCAGACGGTGGATGCGACGAGTACGGCTCCGGTGACGAATACGACGACGTCCCTGAAAACTTCGGATGTGCGTTGACGGTTGGACATGCCCGCTCCTCGTGGTGCGTGGTGAATAGCTCGTATACCGGTATACGCCTTTACTTCGGCTAATGTTCCCGATGAACGCAGAATTGTGACTCAGCAGCCGATTGCCAATGCTGTTAAGGCAATTCTTCGCAGGCGTAGCCTGGCGATATGTCCAAAACCTTCGTCGGCGTGCGGCTTCGGCAGCTCCGCAGCGAACGCAGCATGAGTCAGGTGTCGCTGGCGCAGAAGCTGGGAATCTCGGCCAGTTATCTCAACCAGATCGAACACGACGTACGTCCACTGACAGTGCCGGTGCTGCTGCGGATCTCCGAGGTGTTCGGTGTCGACACGTCGTTCTTCTCCTCCGAGGACGACACCAGACTGGTTGCCGAACTCCGTGAGGTCGCGCTCGATCAGGACATGGGGATCGACGCCGACGCGCACGAGATCGCGCAGATGGTCAGCTCGCACCCGCAGCTGGCGCGGGCGATGGTCAACATGCACCGCCGATACCGCAATACGACGGCTCAGCTGTTGGCCGCTACCGAGGAGCGTTTCTCGGACGGCAGTGGCAGCGGTTCCATCAGCAAGCCGCACGAGGAAGTGCGCGACTACTTCTATCAGCGACAGAACTATCTGCACGAACTGGACACTGCAGCAGAGGCTCTGACCTCGAGGATCCGGTTCCATCGCGCCGATATCGGCGGCGAGATCGCCAAGCGGCTGCGGACGGTCCACGACGTGCAGATCGTCAATCGGATCGACCTCGGCGAGAACGTGCTGCACCGGTTCGACCCCCAGACGCGAGTACTGGAGATTTCACCGCATCTGTCCGGCGGGCAGAAGGTGTTCAAGTACGCCGCCGAACTCGCCTATCTCGAATGCGGGGACCTGCTGCAGAAGATGGCCGACGAAGGCAATTTCACCAGTGAGTCGTCCAAGAAGTTGGCGGTGCTCGGCTTCGCGAACTACTTCGCGGCCGCGACCGTGTTGCCGTATCACCAGTTCCATGACGTGGCCGAGGATTTCCGGTACGACATCGAGCGGCTCTCGGCCTTTTTCTCGGTCAGCTACGAGACCATCTGCCATCGACTCTCCACCTTGCAGAGACCCGAGTTGCGGGGTGTGCCGTTCTCGTTCGTGCGCGTCGACCGCGCCGGGAACATGTCGAAGCGTCAGTCCGCCACAGGTTTTCACTTCTCGTCCAGCGGCGGCACGTGCCCGCTGTGGAATGTGTACGAGACGTTCGCGTATCCGGGCAAGATCATGACGCAGATCGCCGAGATGCCCGACGGCCGCAGCTACCTGTGGATCGCGCGCACTGTGGAGCGACGCGCCGCGCGATACGGTCAGCCCGGCAAGACCTTCGCCATCGGCCTCGGTTGCGAACTGCGCCATGCCGGACGGCTGGTGTACGCGGACGGTCTGGACGTGCAGGGATCGGCAGCGGCGACGCCGATCGGAGCGGGCTGCCGGGTGTGCGAGCGCTCGAACTGCCCGCAACGCGCATTCCCGCCATTGGGTAAGGAGCTCGACATCGACGAGCACCGAAGTTCAGTGTCCCCCTACCTCGTTCGCTGAGAAGACGTTCGCCGAGAAGAAAGGAAGACTGCAATGACACGAATCGGCGTCGTACTCAGACCCGAGCTTGCGCCGGAGGATCTCGTCGAGGCGGCGCGTGCAGCCGACCGGGCAGGCGTCGACGAAGTGTGGTTGTGGGAAGACTGCTTCTACTCCGGCGGACTGTCCACCGCTGCACTGGTTCTCGCGAACACCGAACGCCTGAACGTCGGCATCGGGGTGCTACCCACTCCGATGCGGAACGTGGCAGCCACCGCCATGGAGATCGCTACCGTCGCCCGAGTCCATCCGGGACGACTGCGCGTCGGGCTCGGCCACGGTGTGCAGTCGTGGATGGGCCAGATCGGGGCGCGCGTGCAGTCGCCGCTGACGTTGCTGAGCGAGCAGATGACAGCGCTCACCGCACTGTTGGCGGGCGAGAGCGTCACCGTGCAGGGTCGGTACGTCTCACTCGACAACGTGCAGCTGAATTGGCCTCCGCTGCAACCACCGCCGCTGCTCGTCGGTGCGACGGGGCCGAAGACCCTCGCCCTGAGCGGCCGCACAGCCGTGGGAACGATCCTCACCAGCGAGACGACACCGGAACAGGTGCGAACGGCCATCGAGCACATCGGCGGTGGGCCCGCCCACGACGTGGTCGTCTACGTGGCCGCAGGCTCCGATTCCGATGCCGCGGCGAGCAACCTGCAACGCTGGATCGATGCCGGTGCTACCACCGTCGTACTGGAACCCTCTGCGGCCGAACCGGATCCGACCACATTGTTCGCCCACGCGGCATCGTTGACACAGCAGTTCGGTGCGCCGGAGCCGCACTCGCGGTGAGCACACCTAGTGCTCTCGTAAGAACCTCCCCGCGTCCGCGAACGCCCGTGCTCGACGCGTCAGCGTGGGTGGCGCAGGCGGCTCACCTCGCCACAGGCGGTAGAGGGTGCTCATGCTCAGGATGAGTCGTTCGGGTGAGTCCCAGTGCGCATACTGTCCGAATTCGCCTGACTTCAGCAGGTTCTGGGCGGCTTCGGTAGGCGCGAGTCCGGCGTCGAAGCAGCTGCGCCCGGCCTCGGACACCCAGGTCCAGTAGTTGCGGAGGGCGCGAATCTCGGCGGTGCCGCACAGGGGTCCGTGGCCCGGGACGTAGACGGCGGCATCGAGCTCGAGGAGGTGGTCGAGGGCGTCGATCCAGTTCTGCAGCGGACCGTGCCAGAGCACCGGGGTGGCGTCGATGAACAACAGGTCGCCGGCGAACACCACTCCGACGTCGGGTACGTGTGCGATGAGGTCGCCTTCGGTGTGCGCCGGGCCCAGGTATCGCAGGTGTACGGATCGTCCTGCCACGTCGATGGTCTCGGTGGTCTCGAAGGTGTGGTCCGGCAGCCGCGGCAGAGCGCCGGGGAAGGTGGCGTCACCGCGGACCCGGTTCATGTAGGAGCCCATTGCACCGACCGGTCCCGGCACCCAGCCGATCCTCGCACCGAGGGAGGCGAACGCGTGCACACCTTTCGGAGGTGTTTCCTCCTTCATGGCGTGCAGTGAAGCGGCACTGGTGGTGATGCGAGCCGAGGTGGGGACGGTGTCGTTTCCCCACCAGTGATCACCGTCGGAGTGGGTGTTGAGCACTTCGGTGATCGGCGCGTCGGCCACCAGCTCGGCGGTGTCGGCAACGACGCGTTCTGCCCAGTTCACGTCCCACACCGTGTCGATCAGCATCGACGCAGAACCCGGCCCCACGATCAGACCGGTGTTCGTCTGGCCCCAACTTCCGGGCGGCCGCATGAATGCCCAGGTGTCGTCGGCGATCTGTCGGTACCCCACCTCTGTGTCTGCCACCGCCACAGGCTAGCCGGTGGGCAGCTCGCTCGGGTGCGAGACAGACCGACATCTCGTCCTGATTCGTAGGGAAGTATTGGACATCTTGTCGGGTGGCGAAGTCTCGTCCGTAGGTGCAGGCTTTGCAGAACCGAAACAGTCGACGCTAGGGGTTTCAGTGATGACGGTGCCTGTCCTGCAGAACTACATCGACGGGGCGTTCGTGACGCCCTCGGGCACCGAGATGCTCGATGTGGTGAATCCGGTGGACGAGTCGGTTGTCGCCCACTCCCCCGTTTCCGACGCCGCCGATGTGGAGGCCGCGATGTCGGCCGCTGCCAGCGCATTCGAGACCTGGGGCAAGACGACGCCGGGCGAACGGCAGAAGGTGCTGCTGAAGCTCGCCGACGCCATCGAAGCGCACAGCGACGAGATCGTCGAAGCGCAGAGCCGCAACACCGGCCAGCCCAAGGCCACCATCGCCGCCGAGGAAGTCACCGTCGGTGCCGATCAGATTCGATTCTTCGCCGGCGCGGCCCGGATGCTCGAGGGCAAGTCGGCGGGCGAGTACATGGACGGCTTCACCTCCTATGTTCGACGCGAACCGATCGGTGTCGTCGGCCAGGTGACGCCGTGGAACTACCCGTTCATGATGGCGATCTGGAAGATCGGTCCTGCGCTGGCCGCCGGAAACACCATCGTGCTCAAGCCCAGTGACACCACTCCCGAGAGCACGTTGGTGTTGGCGAAGCTGTCCAAGGGAATCGTTCCGGACGGGGTGTTCAACGTCGTTCTCGGCAACGGCGGCACCGGAGCTGCGATCGTCGAACACAAGACTCCAGGCCTGGTGTCGATCACCGGATCTGTCCGCGCCGGCATCGCGGTGGCCGTGGCCGCCGCCAAGCAGCTCAAGCGGGCCCACCTCGAATTGGGCGGCAAGGCACCGGCAATCGTGTTCGACGATGTCGACATCAGCAACGCCGCGGACGGAATTGCCGAGGCTGCGTTCTTCAACGCCGGCCAGGATTGCACCGCCGTGACCCGCGTCCTGGTGCACGAGTCGGTGCACGACGACCTCGTCGATGCCCTTGTCGCCAAGGCGAAGACGCTGAAGGTCGGCCTGCCCGACGACCCCGATACCTTCCTCGGCCCACTGAACAACGTCAACCACTTCGGTCAGGTGAGCGCCAAGGTCGACGGCATCGGCGCTCATGCCACCATCGTCACCGGCGGCAAGCGCATCGGCGACAAGGGCTTCTTCTTCGAGCCCACCATCATCACCGGCGTGCAGCAGTCCGATCCCATCGTGCAGGAGGAGACCTTCGGCCCAGTGCTCACGGTGCAGAAATTCAGCGACGAGGCGGAGGCCATCGCGCTCGCCAACGACGTCGATTTCGGTCTCGCATCGAGCGTCTGGACCTCCGATCACGGACGTACACTGCGCATCTCGGCGGCTCTGAACTTCGGTGCCGTCTGGGTCAACTGCCACATTCCTCTGGTGGCGGAGATGCCGCACGGTGGATTCAAGTACTCCGGTTACGGCAAGGACCTCTCGGCGTACGGCGTCGAGGATTACACCCGCATCAAGCACGTCATGAGCTCGACGGAGACTCTTCGATGACCTTTCATCCCCTCGATCCCCTGTCCAGCGACGAATTCGCCGCCGTAGCCGAGGTTCTCGGCCGCGATCACGGCGTGGGCGACGGCTGGCGCTACGCCTCGATCGAGATGATCGAGCCCGCGAAGTCCGAGATCGCCGCGTTCGACGCGTCCGGGACCGTGCCTGCGCGTCGAGCAGTCTCGGTGGTGTTGAACCGCGCCGAGAACACGACCTTCAAGGCCGTCGTGTCGCTGGACGATCGCACCACCGAATCGTGGACGCACATCCCGGATGTGCAGCCCAACTTCACCGTCGACGAGTGGGAGGAGGCCGACGCGGCCCTCCGCGCCCACCCCGATGTGATTGCCGCCCTTGCCGATCGCGGTATCACCGATCTGGATCTGGTGTTCATGGACACCTGGACCTACGGCGAGGCGGTGACGCCCGAGAAGTACAAGGGTCGACGCCTCGGCTGGTCCGACACGTGGGTCAAAGCTGCCGAGGGTGCCAATCCCTACGCCGGACCGGTGGGCGGATTTCACTGCGTGATCGACGTGAACACGATGGAGCTGCTCGAGATCGAGGACACGTATCGCGTCGAGCGTCCGGAGATCATGGGCGAGTACGTCCCTCGCCATATCCCGGAGCGAATCAGGGACGCGAGTACACGCCCGCCCTTGAAGCGCCTCGAGATCACTCAGTCCGACGGGCCCTCGTTCGAGCTCGACGGCAACAAGTTGACGTGGCAGAACTGGTCGCTGCGAGTCGGCTTCAACTACCGCGAGGGCATGACGCTGCACGCCGTCAGCTACAACGACAACGGGAACGTGCGGTCCGTCGCCAATCGAATGTCGTTCGCGGAGATGGTGGTTCCCTATCGCGATCACACCGAGGATCACTATCGACGCACCGCGTTCGACATCGGCGAGTGGGGTCTCGGTTTCATGACCACCTCCCTCGAGCTCGGGTGCGACTGCCTCGGCGAGATCCGCTACCTCGACGCGGTGCTGCACAACAGCAAGGGTGAGCCGTACACGATCACCAACGCGATCTGCATCCACGAGGAAGACAACGCCGTGCTGTGGAAGCACGTTGATCACGACGCCGGAGCCGAGGTGCGGCGGATGCGTCGCCTCACGGTCAGCTTCCATGCCACCGTGGCGAATTACGAGTACCTCGTCTACTGGCGGTTCTATCAGGACGGCAACATCGAGTGCGAGGTTCGTGCTACGGGCATCATGGTCGTCACGCACTTTGCCGAGGGCGGCACGCATCCGTCGGGAACTCTGGTCGACAACCGGACCTACGCGCCCTACCACCAGCACTTCCTGGTCGCCCGACTCGATCTGGACATCGACGGCACCGAGAACACCGTGTATGCCAGTGAGACGCAACGAGTTCCGATGGGTCCGGACAATCCTTACGGTCTCGCACTGACTCAGGTCAACACTCCCCTGACCACCGAGTCCGAGGGCAAGCAGGATTACGACTGGAACACCCAGAGGGCGTGGAAGGTCGTCAACGACAACGTCACCAACGGCCTCGGCACCCGGCCCGCCTACAAGTTGGTTCCGGGAGCGGCGATTCCGTCGATGTTCGATCCCGCGTCGCCGATCTTCCAGCGCGCCCAGGTGATCGGCCACACCGTCTGGGTCACCCCGAACTCACCCGACGAGCGTTGGCCCAGCGGCGAGTTCGTCAATCAGAGCGGCGTCGACCACGGGCTTCCGGAGTGGACCGAGAAGGATCGCAGCATCGAGAACACCGATGTCGTCGTCTGGTACACCTTCGGCATCCACCACATCACTCGGCCGGAGGACTGGCCGGTGATGCCCGCGGACACGGTCTCGTTCTGGCTCAAGCCGTTCGGGTTCTTCGATCGCAACCCCTCGCTCGACGTCGCACCGTCGGAACCGAAGTCGTGCCACACCGATCCCGGTAGCACCTGCCATTAGCTCGCCCAACCTCAGGGAAGGTCCGCCCATGCGTCTGATCGTGGGGTACCAGGCAACACCGAGTGGCGCTGACGGAATCGCCCTGGGGGCAACGCTTGCGCGTTCGCTGCAGGCGTCGCTTGACATCTGTCTGGTGCTGCCGCAGGAGCGTCCGGTGCCGTCCAAAGCGCCGGTCGAGGCCGGATACGACGACATCCTGATCGATCGAGCCACCGGCTGGCTCGACGAGGCACTCACCCTCGTACCCGAGGACGTGCAGGCACGCGCGCACCTGTTGTTCGACGAGTCCTTCGCCCAGGGCCTGCTCGACGCCGTCCGAGAGTTCGACGCGTACATGATCGTGGTCGGTGCGGCCGGTGACGGTCTGCTCGGACGCCATTCGATCGGTACCGTCACCAGCGATCTGCTGCACGTGGCGCATGTGCCGCTCGCGCTGGCTCCGCGGGGGTATCGACATTCTCCGCCGCAACGCATTCGGGAGATCACCTGCGCCATCGGAAATCGTCCGGGGGCAGCGGAACTCATCGAGGCAGCCACCGACCTGTCCGTCACCGCAGAGTTGCCACTGCGCCTGCTCTCCCTCGTGTCCGCCGAAGAACAGTCGGCACGGGGACAGAGTGGTCTCGCCAAGGCCGAGGAAGTGCTGCGCACCGTGCAGGCGGAAATGCCCGCGGGATCGGACGTGCAGCTGCGAGTGGCGGAGGGCTCCGGCATCGAGAAGGCCGCCTCCTCGCTCGACTGGCACGACGGCGACGTGTTGATGGTGGGGTCGTCGCGACTGGCCCAACCTCACCGCCTGTTCCTGGGATCTGTTGCCGCCAAGATGCTTCGGGTCGTTCCCGTTCCGATGATCGTTGTTCCGAGAGAGGCCGGCGATGAATGAGCACAAGGTAGTGGACGTCGAGTCCAAGGGCCTGTCGGCCGGCCAGCTCGGGTTGCTCGCGAGTGTGGTCCTGGGCATCTCGACCATCGCACCCGCGTACGCGCTCACCGCCTCGCTCGGGCCGACGGTCACCGAGGTGGGGGTGCACCTGCCCGCAATCTTCATCGTCGGCTTCATCCCGATGTTGTTGGTGGCGTTGGGCTATCGAGAACTCAACGCAGCCGAGCCCGACAGCGGCACGTCGTTCACGTGGGCGTCGAAGGCCTTCGGCCCGTACGTCGGTTGGATGGGCGGATGGGGCTTGATCGCGGCCACCATCATCGTGCTCTCGAACCTGGCGGGAGTGGCCGTCGACTTCTTCTATCTCTTTCTCGCCCAGGTCACCAGCAACGACTCGCTGGCCGACCTGACCGGTAACAAGCTCGTCAACATCGTCACGTGCCTGGTGTTCATGGCGCTGGCAGCGTGGCTCTGCTATCGCGGCATGCAGGAGACCAAGCGTGTCCAGTACACGATGCTCGGCTTCCAGCTGTTGGTCATGGCGTGGTTCATCGTGGCCGCGTTCGTCAAGGTCGGTGCAGGCGACGGGGCCGAGGACATCTCGTTCAGCCTGGACTGGTTCGACCCGTTCGGCATTCCGAGCTTCTCCGCCTTCACTGCCGGCCTGTCACTGTCGATCTTCATGTACTGGGGTTGGGACGTCTGTCTGACCGTCAACGAGGAAACCTCCGGTAGCGCAAAGATTCCCGGACGCGCTGCGCTGGTCACGGTGTTCTTCATCATCGTGCTGTACTTGCTCACCGCAGTGGCAACCCTGCTCTTCGCCGGCACCGGTGATACCGGAAACGGACTGCAGAACCCCGACACCACGGACAACGTGTTCGCCGCCCTCGCCGGGCCGGTGATGGGTCCGTTCGCGATCCTGCTGTCACTGGCGGTGTTGAGCAGCTCCGCCAGCTCGCTGCAGGCCACGTTCATCTCGCCGGCCCGCACGTTGCTCGCGATGGGTCACTACCAGGCACTACCGAAGCGGTTCGCCTCCATCACACCGCGATTCAGCACACCAGGCTTCGCGACGCTGGTCGCAGGCGGAGCGTCCGCAGGCTTCTACGCCGTGATGCGGGTGGTGAGCGACAACGTTCTCACCGACACCATCGCCGCGCTCGGCCTGATGATCTGCTTCTACTACGGCATCACGGCATTCGCCTGTGTCTGGTACTTCCGTGAAGAGCTGTTCACCAGCACCCGCAACGTGTTCTTCAAGTTCTTGGCTCCGCTGCTCGGTGGCGTCGGCATGGCAGTGGTGTTCGTACAGACCTCGGTCGACGCTTGGGACCCCGAATTCGGCAGTGGCTCATCACTGTTCGGCGTCGGTATGGTGTTCCTCATCGGCGTCGGCATCATCGTGCTCGGCATGGTCGTCATGGCAGTGGTTGCACTGCGCAAGCCGGAATTCTTCAAGGGCAACATTCTCCGCCGTGATACTCCGTCGCTGATCGTCGAAGACTAGCGGCCTCGGTCAGCCGTCGAGCATGTCCGCAGGCGTGGGATCGAATCCGGCCAGCAGCGCTCGGAGTCCGTATTCGAAGGCGTCCTCGGATCGCTCGCGCAGATCTCCCGCGGTGTCCAGGGCAGCTCTCAGTTCCGGTTCCACGTCGCGGCTGCTGAGCCACGGTGCCTCGGGAGCTGCCAGATCCAACGCCGAACCCAACACGTAACTGTCGAGCACGGTGATGATGCGGAGCACGTCGCCCGGCACGAAGCCGGCGTCTGTCAGCACCCGCGCCAGCGTGTTGTACATCCCGAACGCAGCGCTGCTGTTCACAGCCTGAGCCGTCAGCAGTGGAATCAGCCGCGGGTAGCGTCCGTAACTGTTTCGGTAGCCGCGTGCGATCCAAGCGAGCGCCTCACGCCACGGCACACCGACCTCCGGCATCGCCACCTCGGACATCGCCCGGCCCCGCAGCAACTCGATGATCTCGTCACGTCCGGACACGTGGTTGTAGAGCGAGGACGGACTGACCTTCAGCTTCTTGGCCAGCTGAGGCATGGTGAATCCACCGGACTCTTCGACGAGAGTCAGTGCCGCCGTCGTGATGCGATCGAGGTCGAGCAGGGGTGCCGACGGTCGTCCCACAGCATTTCTCCCGTATCTGTTGCGTTCGAGGCAGACATCCACGATACTTAACGAATCACATTCGTTTTAACAGGAGATCAGCATGCTGACACTCACCAACCTCTCCGCCCCCGAGGCTCTGACCCGCACCACCCCGACCGATCGCGCGCCGCTCCGCGTCGGACTGGTGCAGCATCGCTGGAACCCAGATGCCGCAGCGTTGAAAGCCGAACTGCTCGACGCCATCGCCGCTGCCGCGGACCTCGGGGCGAAGATCGTCTTCCTGCCCGAGATCACCCTGTTGCGCTACCCCGCCGACACCCGCGCCGGAGCCAACCCGGGCAGTGAAGCCGAGGATCTGCTGACCGGGCCAACGTTCACTCTCGCCGCCGAGGCCGCAGCCGCGAACGGGATCGTCGTCCATGCCTCGCTGTACGAGAAGTCCGAAGCCGCAGACGGATTGGGGTTCAACAGCGCCATCATGGTCTCGCCGACGGGAGAACTGCTGGCGAGAACCCGCAAGTTGCACATCCCCATCTCGGCCGGCTATTACGAGGACACCTACTTCCGGGCCGGTCCGGCCGAGGACCCGTATCCCGTGTACTCCCCCGCGGAACTCGGTGGAGCGAGAGTGGGCCTACCCACGTGCTGGGACGAATGGTTCCCCGAGGTCGCGCGCAGTTACGCGCTCGGCGGCGCAGAGATTCTCGCGTATCCGACGGCCATCGGGTCCGAGCCGTCGTTCCCGGCCTTCGACACCCAACCGCTGTGGCAACACGTCATCGTCGGCCACGGCATCTCGAACGGCCTGTTCATGGTGGTACCCAACCGCTGCGGCAACGAAGGCGAGATCACCTTCTACGGCTCGTCGTTCATCTCCGATCCGTTCGGCCGCATCCTGATTCAGGCACCCCGAGACGAATCAGCCGTCCTCGTCGCCGATCTCGACCTCGATCAGCGTCGAGAATGGTTGGAGCTCTTTCCGTTCCTACTGACACGCAGACCCGACACGTACAGCCGCCTCACCGAGCCGGTGAACACCGACGCCCCGTACGGTGACGGACATCCCGCGACTCCGGTGATCAAATGACAACCACTGCAAGAACATTCACGATGCCGTCCGAGACCGCTCCGCAGGACAAGGTGTGGATGGCGTTCCCGTGCGAGGGCTACTCCCTCGGAGACGACCCGGCGGCCAAGCACGAGGCCCGCTCCACGTGGGCGGCCGTCGCACACGCTGTTGCCGCGTTCGAGCCGGTGACCGTCGTCGTCGATCCGGCCGAACGCGCCGTCGCGTCGACATACCTCTCGCGCGACATCGACATCGTCGAAGCACCGTTGAACGACGCCTGGATGCGCGACATCGGTCCGACATTCGTTCACGCACAGGACGGTTCGGTCGCGGCCGTCGACTGGGTCTTCAACGGCTGGGGTGCGCAGGACTGGGCGCAGTGGGACAAGGACAGTCGTATCGGCGAGTTCGTTGCGAATCACGCCGCTGTGCAGCGAATCACGTCGCCGATCGTCAACGAGGGCGGCGGCATCGCGGTCGACGGCGCAGGCACCGTGCTGGTGACCGAGACCGTACAGCTCGATCCGGGGCGCAACCCCGGGCTGTCGAAAGCCGACATCGAAGCGGAACTGGCACGAACCATCGGTGCGCAGCACGTCATCTGGCTGCCGCGCGGACTGACGCGCGATTCCATGCGTTTCGGTACCCGAGGACACGTCGACATCGTCGCGGCCATTCCGTCACCGGGAACAGTGCTGGTGCATCGGCAACACGACCGGGCTCACCCCGACTACGAGGTCAGTTCATTGATCGTCGACACCTTGCGGGCCACCCACGACGGCTCGGGTGCGGACTGGAACATCGTCGAGGTGCCGGCTCCGCGGACATTGCGTGATGCCGACGGTTTCGTCGACTACAGCTACATCAATCATCTGGTCGTCAACGGCGGCGTGATCGCCTGCAGTTACGACGACCCGTCCGACGCCGAAGCGGCTGCGATCCTGCGCGACGCGTACCCGGGCCGGGATGTGGTGACCGTGGATGCGAGGCCACTGTTCGAGCGAGGCGGCGGGATTCACTGCATCACCCAGCATCAGCCTGCGGCGAGGAATCTCGAGTGAGAAGTGGGGCCCTACGAGCTGCGACGAACCTCGAGCTCTTCGCCGACGGTGACGGTGAGCGATTCGGTCACGCAGTCCAGGCGTCCGTCGAGACGCAGTGAGACGTTGTATTCGCCCGGCTTGAGGTTGAACGTGGTGATGGTGATGCTGGTGGCGTTCTCGTCCACGATCACGCGCTGACTCAACGACAACATCCCGTTGTGCAGTACTTCGCACATCTGCCCCGGCAGGACGTTGTCGACGTGGACCGTGATGGCCTTCGGTCCGCCGAGTGCCTCGATGGTGGGCTGCGGCGTGCTCGACCCGACGAGTCTGAGGTAACTCTTGTCTCTGCGCACGGCCTCGACTTCCCTGTTAGCGTGCTCCACCAGAAGGTGGACGTCCGACGTGGTCTCGTTGGTGCTTCGTGGCGCGATGGAAGACGGATTGGTTTCACACGTCGTCATCGGCCTCGACCCCGAGCCTCTCTTTACATCGGGGGCGCAATCGTCCGCGTTACGAACCCGCCTCCGACCAGCCCACCCACAGCCGCGAACATCCAGGGAATCTCGATGTCATCGGTCAGAACATACCTCTCGCTCCTCCGATCTGCGAGCGGACTGTTCGAAACGATATCTTTACGTATCCTTGCGCCGTGTAATACTCGGCGCGAGTGATCAAGGACACGAGAGTCAGTCCGTTTCCTCGAAGCCCTGTAGTTCGGCCTTCTCGGCGGCGAGCTCGGCTTTGCGTACCCGACGCTGCCTCAGCTTGACGATCACGATGGACACGCAGGCTCCTGCGGCCGCACCGGTTGCCAGACCCACCCACGTCGCCAGACTGCCGTCGCCGAATGTGTCGAACAGTCGAACGATTGCACCGAGACTACCGACGAGGTAGAGAACGACGGCTATCGCGAGGCGCGGGCGACGAAACTCCTGCGCCGAATACACCTCGACGCCCCTCGATCGGGCATATCCCTGCACTACCGTCGACGCGACGATCAACGCGAGCAGAATCCCCAACGCCACCCACGCTCCGGTCACGCCCGCCGCATAGGGCAGGATTGCCGCCGAGATCAATCCGATCCACAGCAGCGACTGGAATCCGACGGCCGAGGCCTCGTTCCAGATGTCGCGTTGGAGTTCGTCGGCGTAGAACTCGTCGTCGAGGTCGCCGACGAATCGGGCTGCTCTGACGAATGCGCTCATGATTCTGCCTCTCCTTCGTTTCCGAACAGTGTTTCCACCGTCGTATCGAGTGCACGGGCCAATCGCAGTGCCAGGTAGACGCTCGGCGCATAGTCGCCGCCCTCGACGGAGACGATGCTCTGTCGGCTCACCCCGCAGATTTTGCCGAGTTCTGCCTGGGTGATCCGTGCCTGTTTGCGATGTGCGCGAACGTTGTTCGTTCCGGACATGCCAGAAAGTCAACTCTGCTTGTCATAGAATGTCAAGAGGAGTTGTCATCCTGCGGCATTTACGTCCACGTAACGCGGGAAACAGACTCGTGACCGCAGAACATACCGACGCAATATCTTCCCTTTACTGTTCGCAATCGCGAATACAACTCCGTATACAAAACCTCCGAAAGGGCCGTAGATGCCTGCTGTCTCGAAGCGCATGTCCTTCAAGCGCGTCATGGTCGTTCCCGCAGCGCTGGCTGCATTGAGCCTCGTTGCCACCGCCTGCGGAAGCAAGGCGAGCGATACCGCCTCTGCCGACGGCGGCGGCAGTTCTGCCGCCTCGTGTGTCGACACCTCCGGTGACACCATCAAGGTCGGCTCGCTCAACTCCCTGTCCGGCACCATGGCGATCAGCGAAGTGACGGTGCGTGATTCGATCGCACTGGCCGTCGAGCAGATCAACGCAGCGGGCGGCGTCAACGGCAAGCAGATCGAGGTCGTCGCCGAGGACGGCGCGTCCGAGCCGACGGTGTTCGCCGAGAAGGCCGAGAAGCTCATCAGCAGCGACTGTGTCGCAGCGGTTTTCGGTGGATGGACCTCGTCGAGCCGCAAGGCGATGCTGCCCGTGTTCGAGGACAACGACGCTCTCCTCTACTACCCCGTGCAGTACGAGGGACTCGAGGCGTCGGACAACATCTTCTACACCGGAGCCACCACCAACCAGCAGATCATTCCGGCGCTGGACTATCTCAAGGAGCAGGGCGTCAAGTCGCTGTACCTCGTCGGTAGCGACTACGTGTTCCCGCAGACCGCCAACCGCGAGATCAAGGCCTACGCCGCGGCGAACGACATCGAGATCAAGGGCGAGGACTACACCCCGCTCGGCTCGACGGACTTCTCCACCATCGTCAACAAGGTCCGCTCGGCCGATGCGGACGCGGTGTTCAACACCCTGAACGGCGATTCCAACGTCGCGTTCTTCCGCGAGTACACCAACGCCGGCCTCAAAGCTGCTGACATGCCGGTCATCTCGGTCTCCATCGCCGAGGAAGAGGTCGCCGGCATCGGTGCGGGCAACATCGAGGGCCAGCTGACCGCCTGGAACTACTACCAGACCGTCGACAGCCCCGAGAACACCAAGTTCGTCGCCGACTACAAGGCGAAGTACGGTGCCGACAAGCCCACCTCGGACCCCATGGAAGCCGCGTACACCTCGGTCTACCTGTGGAAGAACACCGTCGAGAAGGCCGATTCCTTTGCCGTGGCGGACGTTCAGGCCGCGGCCGACGGAGTCAGCTTCGCCGCTCCCGAAGGCGAGGTCGTCATCGACGGCGACAACCACCACATCTCCAAGACCGCCCGCATCGGTGAGATCCGCGCCGACGGACTGATCTACACGGTGTGGGAGTCCCCCGAGCCCATTGCACCCGACCCGTTCCTCGAGACCTACGACTGGGCCTCCGACCTCAACTGACCGAGAGTGCCTGCGGCAGTGGTGCGGTTGAGCGCCCTCTGGGGCACCTAACCGCACCACTGCCGTAGGCACCACCGAAGGAGCTCCCCTATGGACGTCGTGATCGGACAGTTGTTCACCGGCCTGTCGATCGGATCCATTCTCTTGCTCGCCGCCCTCGGGCTCTCACTGACGTTCGGTCAGATGGGCGTCATCAACATGGCGCACGGCGAGTTCATCATGGCCGGTTCGTACACGGCCTACGTGGTGCAGCAGATCGTCTCCACCGGCGGCGCATCACTGTTCATCTCTCTGATCGTCGGCTTCCTCGTCGGCGGCGCCATGGGAGTGTTGTTGGAGGTCACGCTGATTCAGCGCATGTACCACCGACCACTGGACACCCTGCTCGTCACGTTCGGCGTCGGGCTCATCCTGCAGCAGCTCGCTCGCGATATCTTCGGGGCACCGGCGGTCAACGTCGTGTCCCCGGGTTGGCTGACCGGCGGCGTCGACATCCTCGGTGCCGTGGTGCCCAAGACCAGAATCTTCATCCTCGTCCTCGCGGTCGTCGCCGTTGTTGCGCTGTCGATCGCGCTGAAGAAGACCGCGATGGGTCGACGCATCCGCGCGGTGGTGCAGAACCGCGATCTCGCAGAGACCTCGGGCATCTCGAGCCGCAGGACCGATATCTCGACGTTCTTCCTCGGCTCCGGACTCGCCGGCGTGGCCGGCGTCGCACTCACCCTGATCGGTTCCACCAGTTCCACTGTGGGACAGAGCTATCTGATCGACGCCTTCCTGGTGGTCGTCGTCGGTGGTCTCGGCCAGATCAAGGGCGCGGTCATCGCGGCCTTCGCTCTGGGAATTCTCAACTCGTTCATCGAGTACAGCACCACGGCCTCGATCGCCAAGGTCATCGTGTTCGTGCTCATCGTGATCTTCCTGCAGGCCCGACCGCAGGGCTTGTTCGCCGTCAAGACAAGGAGCCTGGTATGAGCGAGTTCATCGCCAAGCGCGGCGCTCTACTGGGATTCGCGCTCGCCGCGATTCTGTTGTTCGCAGTCGCTCCGGCCGTCCTCAGCGACTTCCGGCTGAACCTGCTGGGCAAGTTCATCTGCTACGCCATCGTGGCCGTCGGAATCGGATTGGCATGGGGCCGAGGCGGAATGCTCACCCTCGGTCAGGGTGTCTTCTTCGGTATCGGTGCCTACATCATGGCCATGCATCTGAAGATCTCCGACGCCGATCTCCGCGGCGACGACGTACCGGACTTCATGTCGATCGCCGGAATTCGTGAACTGCCCTCGTACTGGGTGCCGTTCACCTCACCCATCACCACGATCCTGGGCATCCTGTTCGTGCCGGCCCTGGTGGCGCTGGTACTCGGTCTCGGCGTGTTCAAGCGTCGGGTCAAGGGCGCGTACTTCGCGATCCTCAGCCAAGCACTGGCTGCAGCGTTCGCGATTCTGCTCATCGGCCAGCAGACCACCGGTGGATCCAACGGCCTCAACAGGTTCCGCACCTTCTTCGGGTTCAACCTCAACGACCCGGCCAACAAGCAGATGCTGTTCTTCATCGCTGCAGGCGTACTCCTCGTCGTCGTCGCCATCACCCGCCAGCTGATGTACTCGCGCTACGGCGAACTGTTGGTGGCGGTACGCGACCAGGAGGAGCGAGTGCGGTTCCTCGGCTACGACCCCGCCAACGTCAAGATCGTGGCCTACGTGGCGGCGGCGTTCTTCGCGGGTCTCGCAGGCGCGCTGTTCGTTCCGATCGTCGGCATCATCTCCCCCAACGACGTCGGCATCGTCCCGTCCATCGCGTTCCTCATCGGTGTCGCGATCGGCGGTCGTACCACCCTTCTCGGCCCGGTCCTCGGCGCGCTCGGTGTCGCCTGGGCTCAGACCACGCTGTCCGAGCAGTTCCCGTCCGGCTGGACGTACGCGCAGGGGCTGCTGTTCGTGGTGGTCGTCGGGTTCTTCCCGGCGGGTGTCGCCGGTGTGTTCGCGCTGCGCAAACGCAAGAAGCAACCCGATCCCCAACCCGAGTCGAGCGACGAGCCAGAGAAGGAACTCGCACGATGATCCACGTCGAAGGTCCACAACCCACGTTCGGCGGCAACGCCGGCATGTCGAGTCAGTACCTCGAAGTCCGAGACCTGACAGTCAGTTTCGACGGCTTCAAGGCCAACACCAACGTCGATCTGACGCTGATGCAGGGCGATCTGCGTTTCCTCATCGGGCCCAACGGCGCAGGCAAGACCACGCTGATCGACGCCATCACCGGCCTCGTCCCGGCGACCGGCTCGGTCACCAAATCCGGCGTGGAACTGCTCGGCAAGAAGGTGCATCAGATCGCCCGCCTGGGCATCGGCCGAACCTTCCAGACGGCCAGCATCTTCGAAAATCTGACGGTATTGCAGAACCTGGACATCGCCGCCGGGTCCGGTCGGTCCGTGCTGACGATGTTGCGTCGTCGAGGATCGGTACTGCCGCAGATCGAGGAGGCTCTCGAGACCATCGGCCTGACGGCCGAGCGGGACAAGCCGGCAGGAATTCTCGCGCACGGTCAGAAGCAGTGGCTCGAGATCGGAATGCTGTTGGTGCAGAACGCCGACGTGCTGCTGCTCGACGAGCCGGTCGCCGGCATGAGTCACGAGGAACGTGAAGAGACGGGACAGCTGCTGCAGCGCATCGGCGGTGAGCGGACGGTCGTGGTGGTCGAGCACGACATGGACTTCATGCGCATGTTCGCCACCTCGGTGACGGTGTTGGCAGCCGGACGGGTCCTGGCCGAGGGCACGGTGGCCGAGGTGCAGGCGGATCCGAAGGTCCAAGAGGTCTATCTCGGTACCGCGGCTGCGGGCGAGGAACTCGATCAAATCGCAGAAGAGGGAGCCGGTCATGCTTGAACTGGTCGATGTGCGTACCGGTTACGGCCGCAGCGAAGTCATTCACGGTGCGTCGCTGACGGTTCCGGCCGACGGTGTCGCCGCCGTGATGGGACACAACGGTGCCGGCAAGACCACCCTGCTGCGGGCAGCGGTCGGGTTGCTCAAGGTCAATTCCGGCAAGGTCATGTTCGACGGCGAGGACGTGAGCGCGTTGCGCCCCAGCGCCCGCGTCGCCCGCGGGCTCGCCTATGTGCCGCAGGGCCAGCAGTCGTTCGGCCAGCTGACGACGGCCGAGAATCTGCAGGTGGTCGCCGACGGCCGCAAGCGCGGCAAGGCGCTGATCGACGAGGCACTCGATCTGTTTCCGGCTTTGAAGGAATTGCTCGGTCGTAGAGCGGGATTGCTCTCGGGTGGGCAGCGCCAGCAGCTGGCGATCGCGAGGGCCCTGATCACCGAACCGCGAATGTTGATCCTGGACGAGCCCACCGAGGGTATCCAGCCGTCGGTGGTTGCCGAGATCGAACGCACCGTCATCGAACTGACTCGACGCGGCGGTCTCGGAGTGTTGTTGGTGGAGCAGCACATCGGCTTCGCTCTGGAGTCGGCGCAGAACTATTACATCCTCGAGGCCGGCCGCATCACGTCCACCGGCGTGGGCGGAGCCGAGTCCGAGGCCGACGTCCGCGCAGCCATGGCGATCTGACCGGAAACATCGTGCCGCGCAGGGACCTTCGCGAGAAGGTCTATTCGTCACTGCGCCGGGATCTGATCTCCGGTGCCATCAGTTCCACCGAACGGCTCGGCGAGGAGCGTCTCGCCGAGCTGTACGGTGTCTCGCGCACTCCGGTGCGTGAGGCCTTGGCCAGATTGCAGGCCGATGGTCTCGTCACTCGCGACGACGCCGGGCTGCACGCCTATCGTCCGCGACTGAGCGACCTGCCCGATCTGTACGAGCTCCGCTCCACTCTCGAGGCTCGCGGCATCACGCGCTCGACATCCCAGTCCGTCGACCGGGCGTCGCTGTCGAACCTGTTGGACACCTGGAACGGTTTGCGGGACGACCCTCCCGGCACCACCGACGATCTGGTGTCCCTGGACGAGAACTTCCACGTCACCTTGCTGGCCGCGTCGGGTAATCCGGCTCTGACCGAGGCGCTGTGCACCGTGAACGCCAAGGTACGTCCGGTTCGGATACTCGGCGGACTCGACGCCGCAGCCGTGGTCTCGGCCATCGATCAACACATCGACATCGTCGAACGCGTGCTCGCCGGGACCCTGGACTCGGCACTGGAACTGCTACTCGCCCATATCGATTCATCACGCGATCGAGTGGTCGCGCGGGCGCAGCAGGCGGCGGCGCTGGCTGGCGCGGTCCGGATCTGATGCGTCAGCCGCGACCCGAGAGAATCCGATCGATGTCGTCGAGCACGGTCTGCCCACCCATGGGCCCGACCCCGGTGATCCAGTACGACATGTCCACCGCGTGTGGGTTCGGCAGGATCGAGGCGTTGGCGGTGATCGACGCCGGAATTGCCGCGGGGTCCGACGGGTCGGTGGCGGTGACGACGATCAGATCCGCTGCCGCCTGAGCCGCCAGCTCCGGCGAGATGTCGACAGAGATCTCGTCCGCCCATTCCGGCCGCGGCGGAGTGGTGAAGCCGGCACATTCGAGGGTGCTCCCGGCGAACGACGACGGCCCGTACAGGGTCAGCTCACCGTTGCGCGGCCTGATCAGTTGTGCCGTCTGCCCGGCAGTGTCGAATTCCTCGGAGATCTCCACACACCGGTCGTCGTAGTCGGTGAGCAGTTCCTCGGCGTCGTTCTCCTTGCCGAGAGTGCGCCCGACGAACCTGACGTTCTCGCGCCACGGATCGGACTGGGATGCCATGAACACCGTCGGTGCAATGGCGGCGAGTTGGTCGTAGTACTCGGCGTGTCGAGTCTCCGTGCCCAGGATCAGATCTGGTTGCAGGGCCGCGATGTCCTCGATGGTCGGTTCGGCAACCGTACCGACGGTCGCGATGTTCGCCGCTTCGGTACCGAGGTACGACGGCACGCCGCTCGTCTCGCTGAGCACGGCGGTGCCGACGGGCATTACGCCGAGGGCGACGGTGGTGTCGAGCTCGACCGGCTCGAGGGTGACGATGCGCAGCGGGGTCTCGGGAACCTCGACCGTTCCCCGGACGGTCTCGATCGATCTCGTGGCGCTGCCTGCGCTGTCGGGGGCAGCGTCGGTGGACGAGCACGCCGTCGCAGTCACTCCGAGGGCGGCGATGGTGAGCGCGAGGGCCGTGATGCGGGCCTGGGACTTCGTCAAGGGTCCTCCGAGGAAAAGTTGTGCCGAATGACAAGAAGGGTAGCCTAGCCTTTTACGACCCGGTGACGTCCGGCCGGGCAATCGGTACGGTGTGGCTGTGACCACACCACGCATTCCGTCCGGTACCGCCAGAACCCTCGGGCCCATCAACTGGGTCATCTGCAAGGTGATCGCCAAGGGTGCGGGGGTGCCCAATCCTCACTTGTTCACCACCCTCGGGCGCACCGGTGGGCTGTATCGGGCATGGCTGTTCTACAGCGGCCACCTGATGCCCGGCGGGAAGATCTCACGCAAGGAAACCGAAATGGTGATCCTGCGCGTGGCGCACCTGCGCGATTCCGCCTACGAGATGGACCATCACATCCGGCTGGGCAAGCGGGCGGGCATCGACCGCGATCTGCTCGAGCTGATCAAGACCGGACCGGACGCACCGGGACTCTCGACGCGGTATCGGACCATCCTCACTGCGGTCGACGAACTCATCGCCACCAAAATTCTCTCCGACGCGACCTGGAACCAACTCGCCACCCAGTTCGACGAGCGACGACTCATCGAATTCGTCCTGCTGGTCACTCAATACGACGGCCTGGCAACCACTCTCGGCGTTCTGCGAGTGGAGCGGGACTACGGCGACCGGCCTCCGCGACCATGATCGACTCTGCCGAGACCGCATTGCACCGCGCACTCGAGATGATCGAGCCCGAGGTGCTGCGGGGGCTGGCGCGCACCGACGGCGGGTACGTCGAACTCTTGCCGAACGTGCCCGCACCGAATCCGTCGCCGGCCAGCATTGCGATGAACAACCGCGTGGTGGCGGCGATCTACGAGAAGGTGTGGCGCCCGTTCGGTGTATCGATGATGGGCGTCGCCGGCATGTCCATGTCGGCCGAACGTGCGAAAGCCGTTGCCGACCTTCGATTGAACGGACCGCAACGGGTACTCGATGTCGCGTGCGGCCCGGGCAACTTCACCAGGTTCCTCTCGGAGGCTCTCACCGGCGACGGGCTCGCCGTCGGATTCGACATCTCCGAGGCGATGATCGCCCGCGCCGTGCGAGACAACCGCGGCCCCCGCGCTGCGTACGTGCGGGGAGATGCCGCCCGACTGCCCTATGCCGACGGCGCGTTCGACGCCGTGTGCTGCTACGCCGCCCTGTATCTCGTTCCGCAGCCGATGACGGTGCTGGACGAGCTGATTCGCGTCGCGCGCCCGGGTGGACGCATCGCGATCATGACCAGCTGCGAGCCTCGCCCGGCACCGCTGGGTACCGTCGTCGGCTTCGGAACCGGCCTGGCCGGTGTCAGGATGTTCCCGAAGAACCTGTTCGTCGACGTGTTCGAGGCGTCGGGACTGACCGAGGTCCAGCAGGACGTCCGGGGGCTGGCCCAGTTCGTCAGTGCCACGAAAAAGTAACGGGCAGAGACGAACCGGACGACCCCAATTCAGCCGGCCGGTGGGGTCATCTTCTCGCGGCCTTTTTGCCGGCTGCCGCCCCGAGGCGATTGAGCGGTGCGAGCAAGTCCTGGTACCGCGGACCGAAGACGCGCGGAATCGCGTCGAACACACGGGCATCGGGGCCGATCAGCACCCGGGGCTTGTTTCGCTCGGCTCCTGCGAGTATCACCTTGGCGGCTCGCGTCGGGGTGGTGAGCGCGATTTGCTGGAAGCGGCGCGAGGCCTCGTCCGGGGTGCCTAGATCGTCCATTCCGCGGGCGTTGGCCACGATGTTGGTCTTGATGCCGCCCGGGTGAACGCACGTCACTCCGACGGGATGTCGGGCGACCTTCATCTCCTGACGCAACGCCTCGGTGAAGCCTCGAACGGCGAACTTCGCCGAGTTGTACGCGCTCTGGCCGGGAATACCCATCAGGCCGAACACGCTCGAGACGTTGACGAGGTGGCCGTCACCGGAATCGATCAACGCCGGCAGAAAAGCTTTGGTGCCGTTGGCCACTCCCCAGAAGTCGATGTTCATGACCCACTCGAAATCGTCCCAGGTCATGTCAACCACGTCGGCACCCAGCGCGACACCGGCATTGTTGGCGACGAAGTTGACCCGACCGAAATCTGCGATGACGGCGTCGGCATGCGAGTAGACCGCAGCCCGGTCCGATACGTCCAACTGGTACGGCACCGTCCTGGCCCCGATCTTCTCGCACAGGACCACGGTCTCGCCCAGTCCTTCTCCGTCGATATCGGACAGCGCGAGTTGTGCTCCACGGTTCGCCAGATTCAGCGCGAGCGCCCGACCGATCCCCGAACCTGCACCGGATACGACGGCTACCTTGTTCTCGAAATTCTTCATGTCCGCACTTCTTCCGCGTTCTGCTTGTCGGTACCGGCTCCGGTCGGGAGCAGGGATTGATACTCGGCCGGGTCGAACTTCTCCGTGCCGAGCCAGTGACTCGTCATGGTCGATGGTTCGGCGGCACAACTCCGGTCAGCCTCCACAGCGCCGCGGTGACGGTGCCGTCGAGCATGCCGGCCGACTGCAGGAAGGCGACGGTGTTCGCGGAGTCCCGTCGTCGGATCTCCGCTCGTCGACGCCGCGACGCGAACGCGCCCCGAACGGGGCCGATGCCGATGGAGCGGTACACCTCGAACGACACACCGAGACGGAGAATCACGTTGGCCAGGACGGCCAGGAGGACGCGGTTGTACGCGCGCGCCACTGCATTCGACTTGCTCTGAGCTGCAACCACTTCCGAGCGGGCGAAGGCAAAACGGTCGGCACTCTCGAGCCGGTGGATCTTCACGGCCTGCCGAACGTGGGGTTCGATGCCGGGATCCGTCACCGCAGCGGCCATCGACCGGGAGAAGGTCTCCTCGACCAGCAGGGTGGATGCGTGCGACGCCGCACCGAGCGGCAGGAAGCCCAACAGTTTGACGGCAGTGGTCGTGCCCCGTGGCGGCTTGTAGGGTGCCACGTCCGTGGCGCGCACCAGCCGTCCGAAAGTGATCGTGGTTCGTGAACTGCCCGCGACCTCGTCGAATGCATTGCGAGACGCAGCGCTGTTGAGCCCCTCCTCCGCTGCCCGTCTGAGTTGGTTACCGGTCAGCATCGCCGTCAGGTACGCCACCGTGCTCCATCTGCTCACCGCCTCGTGCAGGGCCAGGGTGCGCTTGTCCTGCTGGGCCAGCCTGGCCCACAGCCGAGTGCCGTGCAACGTCACCGAATCGGGAGGAAGTGCGAAATCCTCACTCTGCCAGGGGGATTCCCAGTCGATATCGACATGGGGATCGTACTGCACCGCCGACGATCTCGGACTCATGCCAGATCGTCCGGCATGGCGCGGGTCATCTTCCACAGTCGACGGGTGACGACACCGTCGCACATTCCGGCGTCGGCGAAGAAGCGGATCATGGGCTCGGAGAAGAACTGCATGTTGGTCTTGTAGGTGGGGCTGGCCATCGCGGTGACGATTCCGCGAATCGGGTTGATACCGACGGATCTGTACACCTTGGGGTTGATGAGGGCCAAGTACGTGAAATTGGCGATCGTCGCGAGGATGACGCGGTGGACGGCACGGTTCACCCGGTTCGTCGCGTTCATCGCGCGCACCATTTCCTCACGCGCGTAAGTGATGTGACGTGATTCTTCGATGACGTGGATTCGCATCATCTGGCGTAGGTGCGGCTGCATCTCGGGATCGTTCTGGGCTTCCCGCTGCGCCCGATCGAGCACCTCTTCGATGAGCAGCACTCCACCGTAGGTTGCCGGTCCCAGCGGCAGAAATTGCCCCAACTTACCCATGAGCAGGGCGGGTTTGGGCATCAGATACGGAGTCAGCCCGGTCTTCTCGATCAGCTTCCCGAACATGATCGAATGGCGGGATTCCTCGCCGATCTCGGCTATCGAATACAACGAATGATTGGAGAACGTGCCTCTGCCGAAAACTCGCAGCAGGTTCGCACTGAGCATCCCTTCGGCGTAGATCCCGAACGAGAGAATGCTGACGATCTCGTGCCGGCCCAGTTCGCGACGCTGCTCTTCGGTCAGCTTGTCCCACAACCTGGTTCGGTAGAGCGAGATGCGGTGCTCTGGCATCCATCGAAGGCCTTCGACCACCGGAGAATCCCAGTCGATGTCTACTTCGGCGTCGTAGAACTTGTTGGCAGTCGACTTCAGCAGCCGACTCGCGGTCTTGTCCCGTGGTCCCACCGTCCGCGCCCCCGCCGCAGACAAGTCCTCGGTCGCCAACCTGGTCGACGGCCTTGCCGCCGCAGACCCCGAGCCATCCACTCCGTCACCGAACAGTGCACGCTTCACAACCGATCCCCCCTCGCGATCGACGACTCCCCCGAGACCACATCTATCCGAAACTCACGGTAGCCAGTACCGGCGGTAGTAGGTAATGTACGAAGTGTGGTTCAAGTCACCGGACGTGTCAACCCCGAGAATGGGCGGCGCTCGACACCGTGCAAGAAGATCGATGCGCGCACCGAACGCTGGCGTGAGCACCGGCTCGCGGTGCGACGAGAGTTCGTCGCCGCCGCTCTGGTCGCCATCGACGAGCACGGTCCGAACGTCAGCATGGGCGACATCGCGAAGGCTGCGGGCACCGCCAAGCCCAAGCTGTATCGGCATTTCGCCGACCGGTCCGATCTCTACGCCGCAATAGTCGAGCATGTCCAGACAATGCTGTGGGAGACCATCATGAGCACGGTGGACCTGCTCGAGGATTCGGTCACCGAGCTCATCGATCGCAGTGCCGCCGGCTATGCCTCGGTGGTCGCAGACCACCCCAACCTGTTTCGCTTCCTCGTCCACGGCCACTTTCTGGCCCGCACGAGCGGCCGAAAGTCGGAGGCGTCGTCGTCGGACCCGGCGTTGGAGTCCGCGCGTGCCGCATCCGACACCGTGGCGCGAGCTCTGGCCGACGCCGTCCGAGGACCGGGCGTCGACACCGCGACGGTGGAGATGATCGCGTACTCGACGTTCGGTGCCGTGGCGACTGCGACGGACTGGTGGCTCGGAGGTTCGGACGACCATCGGCCCGCCATGTCCATCGACGCGTTCACCACACATCTGGCCGCCATCGTGCGCGGTCTCGTCGAGTCCTCGTGTGCACTCACCGGCATCGACATCCGATCCGATCGACCCCTGCACGTTGCGTTCGTTCGCGAGGAAGGAAACGAGAACCTGTGAGCGATCTTTCCGGAAAGCCCGACTACCGAGGCCCGGCAGTGCTGGCGTTCGACACCCCAGCAGCCGAGTTCGAGGTGCAGATCGATCTACGCGGGCACTCTCAACCCGTCGACGGCATCTTTCGTTGGTACGGCCGCGTCCGGCCGCACGAAGAGCTGCGAGAGTTCATGGACGCTGCAGGCAGCAGCCGCAAGGGCCGGCTCAGCACCGACAGCGGCGAGGCGGCGGTACTGGTGAGCGACGTGGACTTCTGGGGCCGATATCGCCTGCAGGGCACAGGAATGCCGCCGTATCCCGTCGAGCCCGAGACCGACCGGGACAGCGACGTCGGTGCCATCGATGCGGGTACGCCCTCTCCCGAATCCCTGCCTCTGCAACGCGCTCTGGCGCTGATCGAACCTGCCGAGTTGCGCGGCACCGCCGACACGACCGACGGCTACGTGGAGCTGCTGGGCGGTGCGCCCGCACCCTCACCGACTGCTGCGAGTCGCGCCATGAACAACCCGGCGGTCGCGTCCATCTACGAAAAGCTGTGGCGGCCTGCCGGTGTCGCCATGATGGGGGTCGGCGGCATCTCGATGTCCGCCGAACGCGCCAAGGCCGCGGCGGACCTGCGCCTGTCCGGGGACATGAGAGTGCTGGACGTGGCCTCGGGTCCCGGGAATTTCACCAGGTACCTCTCGAACCACCTCAGCGGAGAGGGTGTCGCCGTCGGGTTCGACATTTCCGAACAGATGATCCGCCGCGCCGTTCGAGACAACCGCGGGCCTCATGCCGCCTACGTGCGGGGAGACGCACGAACGCTGCCGTTCGCGGACAACACGTTCGACGCCGTATGTTGCTTTGCCGCACTGTATCTGATCCCGCAACCGCTCGACGTGGTCGAGGAACTCGTCCGTGTTCTGCGACCGGGCGGCCGCATCGCGATCATGACCAGCTACGGCCGCAGCGCCGCCCCGGTCAAGTCGGTGCTCGGTGCCGTATCGGGGCGTCTCGGCGTGCGCATGTTCGAGAAGGACCAGTTCACGTCGATCTTCTCGGCCGGCGGCATGACCGAGATCGAGCAGGAGGTGCGCGGCCTCGCGCAGTTCGTCAGCGCTACCAATGCCCGCGCATCGCAGAGAATCTAGGTCTTGGGACCGTAGTCGCTGACGATCCACTGACCGTCCTGGTCGGTGACCGTCACCAGCAGAAGATTCGGAACGTTGCCGGGGTCGGGCTGCTGTACATTCTGCGTCGTCTGCTGGGCGAACACCGCCACCTTGTACTCTCCACCGGATTCGGAATCGATTGCCGCCGAGAGAACCTCACCGGTCGCCACCACCTGGGACTCGTTCATGATCGCGGTGAGTGCTTCCCGGACACCGTCGTACCTGTCCTGCAGTGACTGCGACGCCCCCTGGTCGACTCCTTCGAAGAATGCGTCGAGGTTGCGGTAGTCGTACGTCAACGACCGTGCGGTGTACTCGGTGGCCGTGTTCAGTGCCATCTGCCGGTCCTGCTCGTGTGCACGTTCGGCTGCCAGATCGCCTGCCGCAGAATGCCACAGCACGCCGAAGACCACCGCCAGCACTGCCCCCGGTACTGCCGCACCCACGACGGACCACCGGATTCGGCGTCGCCGCGTCGGGTTCTCGGGCGCAGTCGCTGTCTTGTCCTCGGGCACTGCTTCTGTCTTCTTTTCGGATGCATCTACTTCGACCATGAGGGGGTCACTCCAATCAGTTCGGAATCTGGACGGACAGTTCGGCCGGTCCGCCCGGAGGGAAGACGGCCTGCAACATGTCGACGATGGAACCGGCGTCCACTCGCATCGGCTTGATGGGCGCGGTGTACGGCTTGAGAAGCGTTGCGATGAGGGCAAGGTCGGGTGACAGGGGCGTCAGATACTGATCGATCTTCGGGCCGATCTTGCCGAGTGGATCGTCCCAGACGTCCGCGCCGACGTACGAGTAGTCGTTGAAGCCCTCGAGCAGATTGGCCACACCCGAACCCGTCGCACCGACCCACGGCGCCGCGTCGGTCATGACCGGGCCGTAACCGTAGGCGTTGCGTCCGCCCTGTTGAGCGTTGTCGTAGAGCCTTCGAATCTCACCGCTCTTGTCACGCAGTGTCGCCGACAGATATCGGAAGGCCTCCACCAGGCGATCGACATCTCCTTCGCGACCGTCGATCGCTGCCGACGCGGTCTCGGTCAGCCCCTTCACGGCGTTCGTATCGAGCTGTGCAGCAAGGGAATCACCCAGGCTCAGGGCCTCACTGACGGTGATCGACGCGCGAACCTGCTCGTTGCCGATCTCGTCCCCGTCCGCCAGGTCGGGACCCCCGGTTCCTCGCGGGCGTAGATCCAGGTACTGCTCCCCGGCAGCGGACAGATTCGCAACGACCACCTCCGAGTCCGCGGGAATTCGATGGTCGGCGTCGAGGGCGAGAGTGACGTCGAGTCCGCCCGGAACCACCGCGATGCTCTCGACCCGACCGACGTGGATTCCGCGCGAGGTCACCTGCGAGGTGTCCATCAAACCGCCCGACGTATCCATGTGCACCACAACGCGGTTGGTACTCCGTGTGGGGTTCATGTCCAGTACGCCGACCGTCAGGTAGACGACACCGACAACCGTCATGGCCATCAATGCGAGGAGTGAAACGACTGTGCCCGGCCTCATCGCACGATTCCTATCCCGCGCAGGATCTCGATCATGTCGTCCGCCAGTGCACCGGCTCCGCCGTCGGTCGAGACCGAGCGCACTGCGATGTTCGGTGTCGACTCGAAGTAGGGAATCAACCGCTCGCGCAACAGGGTGTTCGCCTTCTCCATGTTCATCGGTACCGAGGAGTCGGAATTGGAGATCGCGATCAGTGCCGGTGAGATCGTCTCGACCGCGCCCTCGAGTTCCGGGTACGGACCGGCGAGGACGTCACCGATGTTCTGCGACATGTACCCCAGCGTGAAGATCATGTGGACGACGCTGAACAGCACCTCGGCCAGTCCGTCCGATCGTCTCGGACCGAGTTCGAGGACACGTTCGACGCCGTCTCGCTGTGTCACGACGGTGTTCGACACCTTCTCCGCCGCTCCGAGGATTCGATCGATCTCGGGGGTGTTGTCGCCGATGTCGGTCAGTGCGATCCGCGCCGCGTTGTTGACCTTGTCGATCTCCGCCGGATCGGGAGGAATCGCGGCGTTGACGTTGTTCACCGCCTCCTGCAGCTGAACGTAGTGACCACCGGTCACCAGATTCGACACTCCTCGCAGCACGTCCTCGACGTTGTCGGCCGGAACCGTACGTTCGACCGGAATGACATCGCCGTCTCGAAGGTACGGCCCGGCGTCGCCCCCTCCGGCGCGAGTCGAATCCGCCGGCGGCTGCAGCGAGATGTAGATCTCGCCCAGAATCGACGACTGCCGAAGCTCGGCGACGGTGTCGGACGGCAGCTGCACATCGGTGGACAGGTCCACCGTCGCCACGGCGGTCGACCCCACCAGCTCGACGGTGTCGAGGACACCCGCGTCGACGCCTTCGACGATCACCTTCGCTTTTTCCGGAAGATTGAGCACGCTCGCGAATTCGATTCGCAAGGAGTACTTGTCGCCTGCCACGTAGCTGCCGGGAATCGGCAGGTCGGCCGGGTCGACGCTGCACCCGGACAGCAGGGCGACACAGCACAGCCCGGTGATCGCGCGCCTCATCGCCATCCCGCCGAACCCAGTATCAGCTGCACCAAACCGACATCGATGACATCGCCTCGTTGCTGGTCCGCCGAACACGTCGGTCTGTACTTGTTGAGCAGAGCGCAGACCTCGTTGGGAGAATTGGTGTCGATCTCGAACTGCGGCGGGTGGTAGATCACCCGACCGCTCCTGGAATCGTTGTCGTACATCGTCATCAAGTTCTCGCCTACGGTCGGCACCTGCGCCAGGATGTCCTTGATATCGCCCACCCGCCCGAGTAGTACGTCGACCACCGGCACCGCTTGGTCGAGAAATGCGTAGACCTTCTCGTCGTACTTCGCGACGTTGCGCGCCAGCGGCGGAATGAACTCGGTGGTCAGAGCGACCGTGGTGCCGAAGGACTGGGTGAACTCCGACAGCGTGATCATCCCCCGCTTCAGATTGTCGAGCAGCTTCGCCACCTCGGGCCAGCTCACCACGAACGTGTCGATCAGGCCGTCGAGGTTGTCGATCAGACGCCGCACGGTGGTGTCCTTGTCGGCAGGATCGCCGACCAGCTGCGCCAGTTGCCGAAGACTGTCGTTGAGCTGGGCACCGGAGCCACGGAGCGAATCGTCGGCCGAACGCAAGGTGTCGCCGAGGATCTCGTCGTGGTTGCCCTCGGCGTCGGCCGGACCGAGCAGATCCGACGCCAGACCCGACACGGCGTCGAGTGTGTCGCTGATTCCCAGTGGAGTTCTGGTGCGATCCAACGGAATACAACTCGACCGGTCGAACTCGGGACCGTCGATGTAGGGCTGTGTGAATTCCACGTGCCGGTCGGTGACGATCGAATTCGACAGTGTCACGGCCCCCACCTCGGCGGGCAGCCTGAGGCTGTCGTCGATATCCATGGTGACCACCACCGCGGCGTCGCTGTTCTCGATGCGTGTCACCGTTCCGACGACCACACCGAGCATCATGACCGAATTACCCTCGTACAACCCCACCGTGTCGGTGAACTCGGCACACAGCGAGGAGTTGCCCGCACCGGGGTCGATGACCGATGTGGCGGACGCAACCGAACCGACGAGCGTGACGACGACTGCTGCCGCCACGGCGATGCGTACCGATCTGCGTCTCATCAGCACACCCTCCCCGGCAACGGAATGCACACGCCGACACCGACGACCGTGTCCTGCGACTGGTCGATCACGGGACCCTGCCCGCCGCCGATCAGAGCGGCGAGACCGTCCGAGCTTTCCTTCATGGTCGTGATCGCCCCGTCCACGTCACCCAGCTGTGCGAAGAGCTTCTGCGTGATCTCCTCGAGTTGGACGATCGACGGCTCGAGCCCCTTCTCGAATGCGACCACGGGACGGTGGAAGAGCTCGAACATTCTCCCGAGCAGGTCGAAAGCACTGACGACCTCGACGCGCTTGTCGCCGAACCCTTTGGTCAGAGTGCCGAGCTCGCGTACGAGTTCGGTGAGCATGACCCGATCGGCGGCCAACGCACCGACATACTCGTCGGATACGACGAGCCCGCGCTCGAGTTGATCGGACCGCGTGGCGAGCGTGTCGGTGAGCGCAGACAGGTTGTCCACGATCGCGCGAGTGGACTGCGGCTGTTCGCTGACGGCCTTGTCCAACTCTGCCACGGTCTCCCGCAGCGTCGAACCGTCGATGTCGCGAACCAGCGGTGTTGCCGACTCGATCGCGTCGGACAGTTCGTAGGGCAGCTCGACCCGCTCCGGCGGAATCGGTGCCGAACCGAGCTCGCCGTCACCGTGCGAGGTGAGCATCACGTAGTGACCGCCGATGGGGGTCAACAACTTCACCGTGACGGTCGACGCATCGCCGACGAAAACATCGGAGCGAACGCTCAATTCGACGTCGACATGAGCACCGGCCAGCTCGACGGAGCGCACCGACCCGACCGCGATACCGGCAATCCTCACTTCGTCGCCCGGCTTCACCCCGGCTGCCGAGCCGAACTCCGCGGTGTAGGTCCGCTCGCCGAACGGAATCGTGTACAACGCCGCCGCGATCAGGAGCAGGACCAGAGAGGCCGCGACACCGACCGCGCCCCAGAAGAAGTGCGCTTTGTTCTCCGATTGCTCGTCACGAACGCCCTTGCGTAGTACGCGGGTCATCGGCACACCACCAAATTCTGTCCACCGAGCACGATCTGCCCGATCCCAGGGATGTCCTGCTGTCCGCGACTGCAGGAGTACGTCTGTGCGTCCGGGTCTGGAATGCTCGCATTGAGTCCCGTCAGCAATCCCGGCGCGAGTGCCAACATCTCGGTCACCTGTTCGGTCTGCGGAAGCATTCGACGCAGTGCCCCGTCGACCGGCGCGTAGCTGTTGTCGTATGCCCGCTCGAGACCCTCCATCAGTCCCACGAACGGTCGCAGTCCGTAATTGGCCTGATCCAGCGACGCGAGCACGCCGTCCATCTGGGTGCTGAGCTTGGAGACCAGACCGTGCAGTTGTTCGAGAAGGTCTGCGACCGAGGCGGATTGGCCGCCGATCGAGTCCGAGATCTGGCCGAGGTTCTCGATCAGCAGCCCGATGATCGATTCACGCTGTACTGCGAATTGGGTGATGCGATCCACGTCGCGCAGGACCGGACCGAGTCCGGACCCGTCACCCTGAACCATCCGGAGAATGTTTTCGGTGAACTGATTGAGCTGTGCGGTGTCGAGGGTGTCGAAGATCGGCTCGAAACCGTTGAACAGCTTCGAGATGTCGAAGGACGGAATCGTTCGATCCCTGGAGATGGTTGCCCCGACCGCCAACGGGGCTCCGGTCGCCAAATCCTTCTGCACGAGTTCGACGTACCGCTGCCCCAGAAGATTCTGATACCGAACCGCAGCCTGGGTGTTGGCGAAAATCGGCCGTCGGTCCTCGATCTCGAACTCGACCCGCGCGAGGGCACCGTCGAGTTCGACCGACGACACCTTGCCGATCTGCACCCCGGACATGCGCACGTCGTCGCCCACGTACAAGCCCGACACGTCGTCGAACTCCGCGCCGTAGGACGACAGCGGTCCGCCGACCGGGGTGCGAAGAGCAGCGACGATGATCACCGCACACACCGCGGTCACCGTGAAGAAGACGAGCAGTTTGACCGCTGGGCCCGCTACCTTCTTCATCCGTTCGCCTCCTCGTGTGCGGCAACGGCTCCGGCCAGATTGGGCATGGTTTCGACTATCAGGTCGAGTTGCAGCTGAGGCTTCCCGTCGACGACGGGAAATGCGTCGGAGATACCGTCGAGCACCTGCGGCACTCGGTCGTAGCTGGGCGCCAATGTGCCGATCGACGCGGTGATGGGCACCAGCAGGTCCAGCACGGTGGACAGCAGCTTGGACAGGTTGGGATTGTTCGCCTTCAGCAAGTCGCCCACCGGAATCATCAGCTGATCGCTCAGACCGTCGTTGGCGGCGATGGTTCGCGCTCGGTCGGCGGGTGCCTCGACGTACACGCTCTTGTCCACCACTCCCACCACCAGATCGAGCAAGGGCGGAACCAGGTTGCCGATTCCTTCGCCCAGTTCGGCACCGCGATGCAGCTTCCAGGCCAGCGGGTCGATCTGGTTGTTCGCCATCATCTGAGCAGTGTCGAAGTACGGCTTCAGGTTTCGACTCACCTCGACGGAAGTGTTCGCGATGAGGTCCAGGAGATGGTCCACCTGCTCGGTGTCGAGAACCTCGGTGAGGTCGGCGACTCGCCGGAAGACTCCGGTCACCGTTGCGCCTCGCAGGTCTTTCGACACTTCGAGGGTCGAGTTGTCGGCCAGGGGTGCACCCGTGCCGTCGGAGACCAATTCTATTGCAGTGGAACCGAATACGTTCGACGACGAGAATTGGGCCTGCATGGTGTCGGTGAGCTCGCCGGCCTGGCTCGGATCGATCTCCAGTTGCAGCCGCTGCCGTCCGAAGCCGACGGTCTCGATGTTGTCGACCGTGCCGATGGACAGACCACGGAACTTCACCTCCGAACCGGGCGTCAGACCGTCCCCGACCGATGCTGCGTCGAGTGTCAGCTCGAAGGGCGAATCGAAGGCCCCGCGTGCGTAGGCGGTGAGGCCGCCTGCGAACACTGCCACGGCAACGGCCACCGCCAGCCCGCGCAGGCGTAGCGTGGCCGGCCCGGCCGATCGTCCCGTCAGATCGTCGAAAACTGCCATCTCTACCCCGAAATCCTTATGCCCGAGTCGAATCCCCACAGGACGAGCGTCATGATCATGTCCAGTACCACCACGGCAACGAGGCTGGCCCTGATGGCGCGGCCCGAGGCGCGCCCGACTCCCTCCGGGCCGCCCGAGGCGTAGTACCCCTGATAGCCGTGGATCAGGATGATCGTCACGACGAACACGGCGGCTTTCAGGAGTGAGAACAGTACGTCGACCGGCTGCAGGAATGCACTGAAGTAGTGGTCGTAGGTGCCCGAGGACTGTCCACCGACAACGCGAACCACCACGGCACACGACAGGTAGCTCAGAATGAGGGTCAGCAGGTAGAGCGGCACGATCGTGACGATTCCCGCGATCACCCTGGTGGTCACGACGAAGGGCATCGACTGAATCCCTTGAGCTTCGAGGGCATCGATCTCTTCCGAGATGCGCATCGCCCCGATCTCGGCCGTCATCCGGCAGCCCGCCTGCGTCGCGAATCCGATGGCCGCGATCATCGGGGCCAGCTCGCGGGTGCTCGCGTACGCGGAGATGAATCCGGTCAACGGCTCCATCCCCACCATGCCGAGAGAGTTGAATCCTTCGATCCCGACGGACGCACCCACCGCGACACCCAGGACGACCAGAACCGACACGGTTCCGCCACCGACGATCAATTTGCCACTGCCCCAGGTGATGTCGCTGAGGATCAGCAGCATCTGACGCCGATAGGAGCGGACGGTATGGGGTATCGCGGCGAGAACCTTGACGCAGAACGTCAGTTGATGGCCCAGCATTTCGAGTACGTCGAACGGCCTGCGCCCGAGGTATCTCACCCCACGTGTGAGGTGAGCGGTGCCGTGCACGGTGTAGCGCGAAGGAGTTGCCATCTCAGCCCAACTTCTGTGGCATGAACATCGCAACCAACTGCGTGATCACGACGTTGACGGTGAATGCGGACACCACACCGAGCACGACGGACGCGTTGACCGCGTTGGCTACCCCGCGCGGTCCGTGGGCGGCGGACAACCCTCGCTGGCAGGCCACGATGATGACGATGACCCCGAATATCTCGGTCTTCACCAGGGCGACGACCAGATCCGTCACCGAGGCGAAGGACGCGAACGAGCTGATGTAGCTACCGGGCGTCCCACTCTGAAAACCGACGTTGATCGCATAGCCCGCGGCCAGTCCCATGAAGATGATGAGGATGCACAGGAACGGTGCCACCAGGAGGATGGCGGCCAGCCGTGGTGTGACCAGCCGGCGAACCGGGTCGATCCCCATGGTCGACATCGCGTCGATCTCGTCCCGGATGGTGCGCGCACCCAGATCGGCTGCCACTGCTGCGCCTGCTGCACCGCCCAACAGCAGTGCCGCGACGATCGGTGCGCCCTGGCGGATGACCCCGAGGCCACCCGCGGCTCCGGCGATGGACGTCGCACCGATCTGATCGGTGAGACTGCCGACCTGAACGGACACGATGACGCCGAACGGAATGGATACCAGTATTGCCGGCACCACCGTGACGGTGACGACGAACCAGGCCTGATCGATGGTGTCGCGCCACGGATGTCGCAGTGTGAGGATGTCGCGGACGAGGTGGACGAAGGCCAGTACGCCCAGCTCCAGAGTTCGGCCGAACGTCCGGAATCCATTGGCAACTCCGTCGCTGACGCGTGCGAGCGTCGATGTAGGCGACGACAATTCCCCACCCCCCGGCTTCCTGTTCGGCGCGACTCCCCCGCGCAGGAACGGAAATTACCAGCCGACCGTCGACCAAGTGACGTTTTCTTCACTTACCGAGCTATGACAAGTCACAGACTTCGCCGGGCCGCGTGAAGGTTCCGAGAAGCGACCGGGCCGAGGGGCACCGACGACAACGGCGGCGACCACCGAAGTGGTCGCCGCCGTTGGTTCTTGCGGTGAAGATCAGAAGTTGATCATGTGCCCTGCGAGGCCGTGGATCGCTTCCTGCAGTGCTTCCGACAGCGTCGGGTGCGTGTGGACGTTGCGGGCCAGTTCGTTGACCGTGAGGTCCCACTTCTGGGCCAAGGTCAGCTCGGGTAGCAGCTCGGAGACGTCCGGTCCGATGAGGTGGCCACCGAGAAGCTCGCCGTGCTCGGTATCAGCGATGAGCTTGACGAAGCCCGTCGCATCTCCCAGGCCGTGCGCCTTGCCGTTGGCAGCGAACGGGAAGTTCGCGACCTTGATGTCGGACCCACGAGCCTGCGCTTCTTCGCGGGCCTGATCCTCGGTGAGACCGAAGCTCGCGACCTGCGGCTGGCAGAACGTCGCACGCGGCATCATCCGGTAGTCGTCGATCGGCAACGTCTCTGCGCCGCCGATGGTTTCGGCAGCCACGACCGCCTGCGCCTCCGCCACGTGGGCGAGCTGCAGCTTGGCCGTGACATCGCCGATGGCATAGATGTGCGGCACGTTGGTCTGCATCGTGTTGGTGATGCCGATGGCACCGCGATCGGTGAGCTCCACGCCGGTCTTCTCCAGGCCGAATCCGTCGACGCGGGGCGCGAAACCGACGGACTGCATCACCTTGTCGACGGTGAAGGTCTCGCTCTCACCGGACTTGTTGTGCTTGATCTCGACGGTGACCTTCGAGCCGTCGTCGTCGATGCTCTGCACACCTGCGCCGGTGATGACCTTGACGCCCAGCTTCTTGTACTGCTTCTCGATTTCCTTCGAGACGTCCTTGTCCTCGTTGGGGAGCGCGCGATCGAGGTACTCGACGATGGTGACGTCGACTCCGTAGTTCTTGAGCACGTAGCCGAACTCCATGCCGATCGCACCGGCACCGACGATGAGGATCGAGCCCGGGAGCTCCTTCGTCATGATCTGCTCTTCGTAGGTGACGACGTTCTTGCTCAGCTCGGTACCTGGCAGCAGCTTGGTGGTGCTGCCGGTCGAGATGATCGCGTTGTCGAACGTGATCGTCTCGGTGCCACCCTTGGTCAGCTCGACCTCGATGGTGTTGGCATCGGTGAACGTGCCCTTGCCGTCGTATTCGGGGATCTTGTTCTTCTTCATCAGGAAGTGAATGCCCTTGACGCGGCCGTCGGCGACCTTGCGGCTGCGATCGAACGCTGCGCCGAAGTCGAAGGACGCTTCACCCGAAATGCCGAACAGCTTCGCCTCTTTGGTGAAGAGGTGCGCCAGCTCGGCGTTACGGAGAAGTGCCTTCGAGGGGATGCAGCCGACGTTCAGGCAGACACCGCCCCAGTACTTCTTCTCGATGATGGCAGTGCTGAGTCCGAGTTGTGCCGCGCGGATAGCGGCGACGTACCCACCGGGACCGGCTCCGAGGACAACGACGTCATAGTGTGAGGTCACGAGTCCCCAGCGTAGTCGTGCCATCCGACGCTGTCTCGACCTGGTCTTCGTTACCAGCCGGTAGCTGCGCGGGCGCCGACCGACCCGGCGGCGCATCTGCTGCTAGAACTGTGGAATGGCAATCTCGGACGACCCGTACCTCTGGCTCGAAGACGTCACCGGCGAGGAGGCTCTCGATTGGGTCCGCACTCGTAACGGGGTGACCGTCGAGGAACTGGCCGGAGACGCGTTCGATGCCACCGAGTCCCGCATCCGCGAGGTACTCGACACCGACGCCCGCATTCCGTACGCCCGTCGTCGTGGGCAGTTCCTGTACAACTTCTGGCGCGACGCCGAACATGTCCGCGGCCTGTGGCGTCGAACGACGATGGACGAGTACCGAACCGAGAATCCGGTGTGGGACGTGCTGCTCGACCTCGATGCACTGGCCGGCAGTGAGGACGAGAACTGGGTGTGGGGTGGCGCGCAGGTGCTGCGTCCCGATCAACGACTGGCACTGGTGACGCTCTCCCGCGGCGGGGCCGACGCGACGGTGGTCCGTGAGTTCGATCTCGACTCCCGCACCTTTCGCGCCCCGGAGGACGGCGGATTCGCCCTACCGGAGGCCAAGACCGACGTCGGTTGGATCGACGCCGACACCGTCTTCGTGGGAACGGATTTCGGACCCGGTTCGCTGACCGAATCGGGCTATCCGCGTATCACCAAGCGGTGGCATCGCGGCACCCCGCTCGCCGACGCCGAGACCGTGTACGAGGGTGCAGCACAGGACATCTCGATCTCCGCCTGGCACGACCGGACCCCCGGATTCGAGCGCGACTTCGTCCAGCGTGCCACCGACTTCTACAACTCCGAGACCTACGTGTTGGACGGTTCGGCCCTCACCCGGATCCTGACGCCGACGGACGCGTCGACCTCGGTGCACGAGAACTGGTTGCTGATCCGCACGATGACGCCGTGGACGGTCGGCGACCGAACCTATCCGGCCGGCGCGCTGCTCGCTGCAGATTTCGACGAGTTCGTCTCCGGCACAATCGCTCTGACGGTTCTCTTCGCCCCGGACGCGCACACGTCACTGCACCAGTACGCGTGGACCGAGAATCACCTGCTGCTGGTGACGCTGCAGGACGTACGGACGAAGTTGCACGTGCTGACCCCCGGCGCGAAGGAGTGGGACGTCAGCACGATCGACGGGCTGTCGGACCTGACGTCCACCGAGATCGTCGGCACCGACGCCGAGGAGAACGGTGACGAGTACTTCCTCTCGTCGTCCGGCTACCTGACACCGGCGACACTGCTGGTGGGCACGGTGGGCGGCGAGCTCGAAGTCCTCAAACAGGCTCCGGCGTTCTTCGACGCCGACGGCCTGACGGTGGAGCAGTTCTTCGCCCGGTCCGACGACGGTACCGACATCCCGTACTTCGTCGTCCGACGCGCGGATTCCGGACCCGGACCGACGTTGCTCTACGGTTACGGCGGCTTCGAGATCTCGATGACACCCGGCTACAGCGGTGCAACCGGACGCGCGTGGCTCGAACGTGGTGGCACCTACGTCGTCGCCAACATCCGCGGCGGCGGCGAGTACGGACCGTCGTGGCACACCCAGGTACTGCGCGCCGGACGCCATCTGGTGCACGAGGACTTCGCCGCTGTCGCACGCGACCTCGTCACCCGAGGCATCACCACCACCGAACAGTTGGCCGCTCAGGGCGGCAGCAACGGCGGCCTGTTGATGGGCATCATGGTGACGAAGTACCCGGAACTGTTCGGCGCGTTGGTATGTCAGGTCCCACTACTGGACATGAAGCGGTACCACCTGCTGCTCGCGGGCGCGTCCTGGGTGGCCGAGTACGGCAATCCCGACGACCCGGACGAGTGGGAGTTCATCTCGCAGTACTCCCCGTACCAGAACGTGGTCGCCGCATCCGAGCGTCGGTATCCGCCGATTCTGATCGCCACGTCCACCCGCGACGATCGCGTCCATCCGGGACACGCACGCAAGATGGCCGCTCGGTTGGCCGAACTCGGTCAGGACGTGAGCTACTACGAGAACATCGAAGGTGGGCACGGCGGGGCGTCGGACAATGCGCAGTTGGCGTTCAAGACGGCATTGACCTACGAATTTCTGTGGCGGCACCTCGCTCGCAGCTGACGCTCAGCCGGCGAGCGCGTCCTCGAACATCGGCCAGGAATCGTGCAGGTCGTCCTGCCAGTAGCCCCACGAGTGGGTGCCGCGCTCACGCAACTCGAAGTGGGCCGGGATGTCGAGCTGCTCGAGGGCCGTCTTCAGCCTCCGAGTGCAGTCTCCGGTCGCCACCTCGATGGCACCGCCCACGACCATCTGGTTGAGCAACACGAAGCCGGGCCCGTTGGGATTGGTGCCGTCGAGGGTGTCCGATGCCCCGGCCAGTCCGCTGCCGTTGGAGACGTACAGCGCTGTGCCTCGCAGCTTTTCGGCGTTGACCACCGCATCGTTGCGTACCCAGTCCTGATGGTCGTCCGGCCCCCACATGTTCGTCACGTTCGCGCCGAGCGCCATGGACACGACGGTCTTGACGTATGCCCGTCCCAACGGGTCGGTGGTCGACGCGCATCCGCTGTAGGAACCGACGGCTCGATACAGCCCCTGGTGGTGAGCGGCGAGGTTCAGGACCGAGGTCGCGGCCATCGAGATACCTGCAATCGCGTTGCGGCCGTTGGTATCCAACAGATCGTCGACGAGCGGCGGCAGTTCGGCCGTGAGGAACGTTTCCCACTGGTTGCGTCCGAGCCTCGGATCGTCGTGCTGCCAGTCCGTGTAGTAGGAGTAGGCCCCGCCGACGGGAGTCACCACGTTGACGTTCTTGTCGGCGAAGAACGACACGACGTCGGTCTGGGTGTACCAGTCCATTCCGTCGAGTCCGCCGCCCGCGCCGTTGAGCAGGTACAGAGTGGGGCTCGGAGTCGTCCGATCAGGAGATCGCAGGATCTTGAGTGGGATCGTTCGGTTCATCGCGGCGGAGTGGACGAACGCCGTCATGGCGGTGTCGTCGGCCACCTCGGTGCGCACCACGTACGACTCCGTCGCACCGGCCACCGAGTCGGCCGGGGCCGCGGAGGCGTGTGGGTGCGCTACTGCCGCGACGCATGCCACCACGCACAGGACGACGACTCTGCGCAGCGCACGCGATCGGCGACACCGCTCCCCACCACCGATTCGACCTACCGAATCCCCCTGGCCGTTCATAGTCGTGCCCACTATCGTCGTCGAACAATTGCTGGTTCAAAAACTTTCTACACCAAAACGAACCGAAAGTAGGTAGAAATGACGAATAGCGTGTGAAACGACCAAAATTTAGTTCGAGCGAATTACCTGTGCATCCACTCCGCAACGAGGTCGGCGACCGCCGTGGGGTTACGGATCCAACCGTTGTGCCCGAGTGGCTCGTCGACGTGTACCGAGGTGACATCGGCACGGGCGAGCTTGCGGACGAGGTTGTCCATCGAGCCGCGAGGCGCGAGGTCGTCGCCCTCGATGGTCACCGCCAGCACGGGCAGCGTCAGACGGCCCATCCGTTCCTCGTAGTCCATGTCGGCCCCTGCAGGCTCGATCGACCCGCTGCGCGCGAACCGGGACCAATCGTCGATCAGAACCCGCGACTGCCGACCGAATCCGCCGATGCCGATGCGATCCCCCGGCCAGAACCCGGCGATGTTGCTGGTGATCGCCATCGCCGCCGCGCCCACGTACAGCGGTACACCGCGAGTCGTACCGAAACCGCGGTGATACGGCGAGCCCGACGCCACCAGGATCAATCCGCCGAGCCTGCCCCTGATGCGCGCGGCGTACATCGAGCCGAGCTGCCCACCCATGCTGTGCCCGAGCAAGTACGGCGTCGCCTCCGGGAACTGCTCGCGAACCACCTCGAAGATCGCCGGTAAGTCGACCGACACCAGCTCCTGATACCCGTACCGACTCGCCGAACTCGGCTTGGGCACACTGTCTCCCTGGCCGCGCAGGTCGCCGATCGCGGCATGGAAGCCGCGCGCGACAAGCGCCTCGGCGAACAGTCGGTAGTAACCACCGGGAATGCCGAGGCCGGGAAGAACGACGATGACGGGCGCATCGTCGCGGCCTTCACCGGGGAACAGTGAGACCGGCACCGTCGAACCGTCGGGCATCTGAATCGGAACCGTCTGCATCGGGCAACCCTATGCCGAGGACTCACCGGCCCGCCCCGATGCCCCTGGGAATCAGACCGCTACCGAATCATCGAGTCTTGCAGGACTTCTCGACCGATCCAACTACTTCGAACCACGAAAGCCGGGCCCGACGTCGCGTCGAGCCCGGCTGATGGTCGTGGATCAGATGGACGGACCGGGAATCTCGATGGTGCCCGAGCCGCTACCTTCCGAGCTACCCAGCGCGAGCAGCTGAAGCAAGATCGCGAGCAATTCCATGAATTCTCCTTGAAGAGAGTGGGATTCGATGCCGAACCGGCATCACGAATACCGCGCCTATGTCGCGGGTGGACCTTGCTGGAGGCTCCGACCGGGTGCTCACGAAACCGAGGCCGACGGTACGGAACCGAGGTACGTCAGTCCGAAGAGGAACTGATACCGGAGAACAGCTGGAGGAGGATCGCGAAAAGGTCACCGAGGTCAGCGGACATGGAACTGCTCCTTCATCGAGGGGGGTATGCAGATCTGCTGTGACTTGTGTCACGCGATGATCTCTGCAAGAAGATTTCTACCTCAGAAGGTCACGCTCTGTACACGGAAATGACAGTAAAAGTCGAAAATCTTGGTGCGATATCACAAAACGGTGACGGTGCCGAGACGTCGCGGCCGCCCCCGACTGCGACCGCGACGCGCTACGGACGATTAAGCGGCGCTACCCGACGTCAGCACGCCGACGATCTGATCGACGATCGCGTCGACGATGCCGTCGTAGACGCCCGAAGCGATGTCGGAAATGAACTGTGCTGCTGAACCCATGAGAACTCCTGATGCTCGCGTGTACGTACAGCCGTAGGTAATACGACCTCCCTCGTTCTTACCGCACGCTAAGGTTCGGCGCAGCACCCGGTACCAACTCGAGACCCCGGAAAGATGATGCCGCAACGGTTCACCGGAAATCTCACCGGTTCTACAGTGAAAACTATTCGCCGATCACGTCTTTCGCGCGACCCACGAGCAACGGGTCTGTTTCCCCGACTATCTCGGGATCCTTGTTGGCATAGTCGAACTTGTTGAGCACAAAACGCATCGCGTTGATGCGAGCCCGCTTCTTGTCGTTGCTCTTGACGACCGTCCACGGTGCGACATCGGTATCGGTGGCGCGAAAATTCTCTTCCTTCGCCGCGGTGTACGCATCCCACTTGTCCAGCGAGGCGAGGTCCATGGGCGAGAGCTTCCACTGCCGCACCGGGTCGACCTGCCGTATTGCGAAACGGGTGCGCTGCTCGTGCTGCGACACCGAGAACCAGAACTTGGTCAGACTGATGCCGTCGTCCACGAGCATCTGCTCGAACAGCGGTGCCTGGCGAACGAAGTGGGCGTGCTGCTCGTCGGTGCAGAAACCCATGACACGCTCGACGCCCGCCCGGTTGTACCAGGACCTGTCGAACAGGACGATCTCCCCGGCCGCGGGCAGGTGTGCGATGTAACGCTGGAAGTACCACTCGGTCGACTCGCGCGCCGACGGCTTCTCCAGCGCAACCACACGCGCACCGCGCGGGTTGAGGTGTTCCATGAATCGCTTGATCGTGCCGCCCTTACCGGCGGCATCTCGGCCCTCGAAGACGATGACGTGCCGTCGCCCGGTCTCCTTGGTCCACATCTGCAACTTCAGGAGTTCGATCTGCAGCAGACGCTTCTCGAGCTCGTACTCGGCACGCGTCATGCGCTCGTCGTACGGGTAGTTCTCGCGCCAGGTGTCGACGACGTGGCCGTCGGGGACGGTCAGCAGAATCGGATCGTCGTCATCGGAGTCGTCGACCGCGAAGCCCGAGGTGTCGGCAAGATCTACCGCCTTGGTGATGTCGAGCAAGTCGCTCAGGTTCGTGCGTGGAGCCTCACCGTTGCGCAGATCATTGTCGGTCATGTGCCGAAAGTTAGTGCTCATCGGTGACCGACCGATGGCGATTCGGTGAACACCCGATGCATCCGGTTTCAGCGCCCCCGATACCGCTCCGCAAGGGGGACGGAACGGAATCGGCGGCGTCGAGTACCGACCGTAGCCACCGAGGAACAACCAGGTCCAGCGCTCGAGTCAGAAAAGTCCAGGACCTTGGTACGGCACCGATCGATCGGCGAACGGTCCGATTCGATCGATACCGGAACCCCCCCGATCGAACAGCAGCCGGCTTCACGCCACTGCCTTCCGACAGATCTCCTCGGACATCTCTCCCGTCGAGCACAGGTAGGCGAGTTGCGCGTCCGCTGCTGTGGTCCCCTCGTCCAGGACGGGGGAAACCGGGTATCCGGATGCGGCGCACAGATCCGGATCTGCATCGCCGAGTGAACACAGGTACTCGAGTTGGGCCGAGGCGTTCGAGGTGCCCGAGTCAGCAGGCGGCGTGGGATATCCGGACCGCCCGCACAACGCGAGGTCGGCTTCTCCGGTCGAGCAGAGGTACCTCAGCTGAGCCTCGGCTGCCGACGATGCATTGTCCACGGACGCCGGATAGGGGTATCGCGACTGCTCGCACAGCGATCGGTCCGCTTCACCCGTCGAGCAGAGGTACTTCAGCTGAGCGTCGGCACTGTTGTTCGGTCCCTCCGGCTGCGTGGTCGGTATCGCGGAGGCACTGGTCGCGTCGGCACTGCCGGTGCGCTCGGGTGGCGGCGTCACCGAGCTTGCCGTCGTCGACGAAGCCGACTGAGTGGTCGACGACGCGGCGGTGGCCGAACGGGACGAGGATTCGTCGGCACTGTTCGAGCTACACGCACCGAGCGCCACGGTGGCGAACGCAATCGCGGTCACGGCGAGGAGTTTCATTGCGAGGCCCTGCTTTCTGTCGAGGGCCGGGTGACCGACCGGTTCGGTGATGCGACGGGCTCCATCTCTCGGTTGCCCGAATCCAGGAGTTGACAACGGTTTCGACGCACCCGGGCGTGAGACTCGACGCGAAGGCCCCGGACATGAATTCCTGCACGGGGGAGCCGGCGAAACGAGTCCGTGTTCCGTCTCTGGTGAGGTCGGCGGCCGACAACTGTCCGGGTATCGACAGGTGACTGGCGGGGCTTGCCGACCCGTCCTTCCGGTAGGCCAGAAGATGCAGAGTGGACACCGGCCCGGCGGCGTCGCAGTAGTACGGCGACAAGTCGTCGAACAACGCCGAACTCATGCAGTCCGATGCCGGCGGAACAACGGACGCGCTTGCGTCCTCTGCCGGCATGCAGTGGATGATCGAGTCGTCCATGCCTTGGCCGATCAAGATCGGGACGGGCTTTCCCTCGGACATGGGCACTTCGGGGTACGGGCTGGTTCCACGCGGACCGGGCATGTTCCAAGTGATCCACTCGCACCAGGCACCGATGCCTTCGTCGGGCGGCGCGGCACAGGCCGCGTCGAGCCCACCGGGAAAGTACTCACCGACCGTGTACGGGTCGGGCAGATTCCAGATCGACTGCACGAGCATCTGATTCGTTCGCGCGTCCCGGTACGGAGCGGTTGCTGCCTGTACCTTCTTCGATTCGGTTTCCAAGCACAACGACGTGATCGTCCGGACGCTCTGCTGCCCCTGAGCGGTGAGAATGGCGTCGGGAGTGATCGCACCGATCCCGGGGAACGCCGGAAGTGCGGCGTCCGGAGACATCGGCACAGATGTCGCGAAGTTCGACCACGACCCGAATATGTAGGAGAACAGCGCCGGTCCGATCTGCAGTTCGAGCGCGGGTATCGGCAGTCCGACAACTTCGATCGTCTTGTGCATCTCCCAGTCCGCCAGGCCTCGGGCATCGGAACCGGGCGCGGCGACGAAAGTGGAGGCCGGAGCCAACCCGACGACGCCGGCAAGTTCGATCGTCGGAGTCGGCTTCGACGGCGAGGTGCTGGAGTAGTACGTGTCGGCCATCTGCCCGGCCCACAGCGCGGCATGACCACCCTGCGAATGGCCCCAGGTCACCATCTCGTACGTATCGATCTTCTCCGAGTCCGCATGCTGCTCCTCGACCAGTTGGGCAAGTGCGCGTACCGAATCGAGGACATTTGCCGCAGCGACCCGGCCGACGACATACGTGTCGTTCGGTTGATAGTCCGTTGCGGCAACCGACCATCCTTGATCGAGCGCGTACTGCAGTGCGCCGTTGTCGGGCGTTCCTTCGTACTCGCCGAGTTCGTTCCCGATCCCTACCGCGCCGATTCCGCCCGGCATCGGTCCCCAGAACAGCTTCTCGGGGCTGCTCGATGGAAGGCACCGCTGATCCAAGCCGACCGTTCCATGTGACCAGGCCAGAATGTCGGCCTTTCCATCGACTACCCGGGGACCGGATTCGGGAATCGCCGCCATGCCGCACACCAACTGCAGATCGGTCTCGTCGACGCCCATCGACACGTAGAGAATTCGCCACACTGTCGCCCGTACCGGAAACCCTTCGGCTTGTTTGCCGACGGGATTCAACGGCTCGGACTTGATCAGATCGCCGGTTCCGGCACCCTCGGGCACTTGCGAACCGACACCCATCGGACCACTGCACACCGAGGTGTCCTGTGACACGGGCTGTTCCGGCGTCGACGGCTCATCCGAGTGGCGACCGCACGCCGCGAGCACCAAGACGAGTGTCAACAGCATCGAAGTGGTAGAAGATGCCTTGCCCAGGCGACGGCGCATGGCGCACAGCGTAAGTCAGGTACGGCTACGGGCGCAGGGATTCGCAGATCGAGGTCCTGGAACACCTCGGAACGCAAACGGATCCGTTTGTCGGGGTAGATATGGGTGATATCCCCGATGCGCCGAAAGCCGTTGATGACGCAGACTTTTCACCATGACATTCGAGAGCGGTTCCCCCAGAGAATTCACCCGGTCCAGTTCGCAGAAGATGATCGGAGGTGTATGCGGCGGCGTTGCCGAATATTTCGGCTGGGACGTCAACATCGTCCGCCTCGCCACCGTTGCCGGCACGGTCCTGACCGGCGGCACCGTCGTGCTGATCTACCTGGCGGGGTTGATGTTGATGCCGCTCCGGGCGTGACCCGGCGACGGACACAGAAAAGGCCCCGCCGCCTCTGATCAGAGACGCGGGGCCGATCTGTACCGAATCTAGCTGGAGCCGAAGCTACCGGTGCTGTCTCCGAGGAGTCCCTCGAGCAAGCCGTCGAGCAGTCCGCCGGTGATGAGGTCGCCGAGGCCACCTTCCTCGCCGCCACCGAGGATGGGCAGGAGATCGGTGATGAGGTCCAAGAACATGGGTAAAGGCCTTTCGAGAAACGTCGAGGGGGTCTGACGGGTGATGTAAGAGCGTCAGAAACATATCGTCGGCAACTCGGTACAGTCCATCGTTTCGGACAAAAAGGACCCACCGACTGTTTCGGGCCCCGAAACGCGATGCAGACTCAGCCCTCGGTCTTCCCGGTGATCAACCAGCCACAGGGTGCGGCGAGCGCGTCCGCCTCGGCGGGTCCCATCGAACCGGGCTCGTAGCTCTTCACCTCGGGCGGGTTGCTCAGCAAGGGAGCCGCGACATCCCACACGTGCGCCAGACCGTCCGGCCTGGTGAACAACGATCGGTCTCCGCTGAGCACATCGAGGATCAGGCGCGCGTAGGGGCTGAGCGGCTCGGCGTCGGGCACCGACTTCAGCGGTAACGCCAGATGCCCGACCGACAGATCGAAATCCGGGCCCGGCTCCTTCACCGTCATGGCGATGTCGATGCTGCCGTCTCCGGACAGGTCGAAGGACAGCACCGCCCCGTCCTCGGGCAGCTCGGTGAGCGGACTGTCGGCGGGCTTGCGGAACACCAACGACACCCGCTGCGCTCCGACACCCAGCATCTTTCCGGTGCGCAGCAGGAACGGCACTCCACGCCAGCGGTCGGTGTCGACCCACAGCTTGGCCGCCACGAACGTGTCGACCTCGGAATTGTCGTCGACTCCCTCGACGTCGCGGTAACCGTCGTACTGACCGAGAACCACCTCGTCGGTGTCCAACGCCCGGAACTGCCCGATCACCGTCTCCCGAGCCGATTGCAGATCCTCCGCCTTCAGTGACGCCGGCGGTTCCATCGCCACCTCGGCCGCGACCTGGAACAGGTGCGTGACGAGCATGTCCAGCACGGCACCGGTCTCGTCGTAGAACTCGGCGCGGTCGTCGATGTCGAGGGTCTCGGGGACGTCGATCTGCACCTGCGCAACGTGCTCGGAGTTCCAGATGCCGCTGATCATGCCGTTCGCGAACCGCAGCACGTGCAGATTCTGGGTCGCTTCCTTGCCCAGGAAGTGGTCGATTCGATAGACCTGCTCTTCCTCGACGACCTCGTGAACGGCTTTGTCGAGTTCCTCGAAATTGCTCTGAGAGGTGCCGAACGGCTTCTCGTAGACCACCCGGGAACCCTCGGCGAGATCGTGTGCACCCAGGGCCTTCGTGTAATCGACGAAGGTGCTCGGCGGCAGAGCGATGTAGTGCACCAGCTGGGCATCGTCGCCGATATCCTTCTTGACCTCGGCGACGACCTCGGGCAACTTACCGGGGTCATCGACGGTGAAGCCGTTGCCCGCGAAGCGGATTCGCTCGGAGAATTCGGACCAATCGCCGTCGTCCACGTTCTCGGCGAACTCGTCGAGGACGCTGCGGACGTGATCGCGGAACTCGTCGTCGGAGGTGTCCTTGCGGCCGTTGCCGATCAGGACCCATTTCTCGGGCAGCAGGCCCTCGATATGGAGTTGGTAGAACGACGGCAGGACCATTCGCTTCGCGAGGTCTCCGGTTGCGCCGAACAGGACGAATACAGTGGGTTGCGAGGACGCCATGACCTCCACTATGCACCGACCCGGGCCGAGCATGGCTACAGTCGGTGTGATGACCAGATCACGGTTTCACGGTGAGATCTACGGGGTAGGTACGACGTCCGGGGTGCGGATCGTCGTCGGACATTGGACGCGCTCGCCGCTCGGGGAATTCACCGACGTCATGGTCCAGTTCGCGGACGGACAGCGCCTGCTGATCGCCCCCAACGAGGGCGTACGCGAATTCGTCACCGCCACATACACATTCGACTCCACCGAACTGGTCCCGGTGACCTTCGCAGCGGAGCCGAATGGATGGCGATCGGTACGGGCCGGTGACCTGTCGATCAGGATCCGCGTCGCCGGGCCGACCGTGCTCGGTCGCGCATTGAGCCTCGTCCCCGACGCGGTGTCGACGGCACCGTGGTTCTGCGCGATCAGCGACCCCATCGCCCGAGTCGTACTGCGCGGAGTCCGCACCCGCGGCAGCGCAGGCGGGGGCCGACGCGAGTACTACGGTGCCAGGCACCAACATCGCGTCACCGACGTCTCCGCATCGTGGCAGGGCGAGGACCTCGGATCGCTCACCCCCGTCACTCCCCCGGTGACATTCGGATTCGGCAGCACCCCGGCGGCACCGTCGGTCACCTCCATCACCACGACGATCGACAGTTAGAAAGCCACCCGAGGGACGAAGGTCCCTCGACGTCGGGACGTAAAGGGCTGCTGCGACAGCAGCGCAGCGGCCAGGGTGGTGACGTGACCCTCACTGCACCACCCCGCCCCTCGTCCGACACCCACCCCGCTCTGTCTCCCGCTGCCGAGGCCGTCGTCCGAGCCACTGCCGGTGTGGTCGCGGAACACTCCGAAACGATCAGCGCCCGCTTCTACGAGTCGATGCTCGGCGAACGCCCCGAGCTGTGGCGTCTGTTCAATCGCGCGAATCAGGAAACCGGAGAGCAGAGTCGGGCACTGGCCGCGTCGGTGGTCGGCTACGCCGTGCAACTGATCGACCCGGACGCACCGTCGTTCGAGCCGGTGTTGCGCCGCATCGCCGGCAAGCACATCACCCTCGGTATCACCCCGGAGCAGTACACCCTCGTGGGCCGACACCTGCTCGGTGCCGTGGCCGACATCCTCGGCGCTGCCGTCACTCCCGCCGTCGCTGCCGCGTGGGACGAGGTCTACTGGCTGTTCGCCACGCAGCTCATCGCCACCGAAGCGCGCCTCTACGCAGCGGCAGACATCGACCCCCACAATCCGCTGCGCCCGTATCGCGTGATGCGGCGCACGCAGGAAAGCCCCGGCACGGTCTCGCTCGTCCTCGAACCCGCGGACGGCGCTCCCCTTCCCGCACTCGCGGCCGGCCAGTACGTCACGGTGTTCGTCGACCTCGCCGACGGCACGCGGCAACCGCGTCAGTACAGCGTCTCGTCCATCGCATCCGACACCCGCCTGCAGATCACGGTGGCACAGGTACGGAACGGTCCGCCCGGGCAGGTTTCGACTCACCTCCAGGAGGCCGTCGACGTCGGCGACATTCTCGAAGTGAGCGGTCCTGCAGGTGATTTCGGAGTACCTACCGGCGAAGGACCGCTGCTGATCGCCACGGCCGGTGCCGGAATCACCACCGTGCTGCCGCTCGTCGAGCATCTCGCTCGAACCCAGCCCGGCCGCAAGCTGATACTGGCCCACGCGGACCGCAGCCGCGCCGACCACGCATTGCGACAGGCGATCGCCACTGCGGCCGAAGCACTCGACGACGTCGTCGATCACGCCTGGTACGAGACCGTCGACGCGGACGATTCGACGTCGTTCACCGGATTGATGAATTTCGACCGGATCGCCTTCACCGCGGACACCCACGTGCTCAGCTGCGGACCGTTGCCGTTCCTGCGCGCCGTCCGGCTCGCGGCCCTTCAGCGCGGCGTACCGCCGGAGCGCACCTCCTACGAGGTGTTCGGGCCGGACCTGTGGTCTCCCGTCACCGTGACCGAATGAAGAAGGTTCCGCTCGACGCACTCGTCGGCACGCAGATCGCGGCAGCCACCGCCGCCTCGTCGCGTCGGGCGGCGGTGGCGGTGTACGGGGGCCACGACCACGCTCTCCGACAAACACTGATCGCGCTCGCTGCCGGTGCCGAACTGTCCGAGCACAACAACCCAGGAGAGGCCACCGTGCATGTCCTGTCCGGTCGGGTCGAATTGGTCAGCGGCAGCAATGTGTGGTGCGGAATGTCCGGCGATTTCTTGATCGTCCCCGAAGCACCGCACTCCTTGCGAGCCATGACCGACGCAGCCGTGCTGTTGACGACGGTGGTCGCGTCGGCCTAGACCACCGAAGCGCCGGATGCTCTCAGCTCGTCGAGGGCCGCGGCGGAGGTCTCGGGAGCAACCCCGGCGACGAGGTCGGTGAGGACGCGGACGTCGAATTTCTCGGCGACGGCATCCTTGGCCGAGGCCAGCACGCAGTAGTCGGTCGCAAGCCCGACGACGTCGATGTCGGTGACCTCGTTGGCGGCGAGTATCTCGGCCAGGGGTGTCCCATCCTCGGTGACGCCCTCGAACGCCGAGTACGACGGCTTGCCCTGCCCCTTGTAGACGTGCACGTCCACCGAACCGGTCGCGTAATCGGGGTGGTATTCGGCACCGACCGTGCCTGCCACGCAATGCACCGGCCACGTGGTGACGAAATCCGGTGCGGCATCGGTGGCGAAATGCCCGCCGTTGTCGCCCTCCGCGTCGTGCCAATCCCGCGAGGACACCACGAGGTCGTAGTCGTCGCCCTGGCGCGCCAGGTACGCGCTGATCCTGCGCGCGACCTCCGCACCGCCGGCCACCGCCAGCGCGCCGCCCTCGGTGAAATCGTTCTGCACATCCACAACCAACAGCGCACGAGTCATGGATCCCAGTATCCTCGACGGGTGCGCGTGTCGTCTCTGCTGACCTACCCAGTCAAGGGATGCGCAGGTGCAGCGTTGGATTCTGCCCACGTGAGCGCTACCGGCCTCGAGCACGATCGCGCATTCATGATCGTCGACGCCGACGGCGCATTCCGCAGTCAACGGAGCGACCCCGGCCTCGCGGTCGTTCGATGCTCGGTGACGGACGGGTCGCTGACGCTCGACCACGCATCGATCGGTTCGGTGACCGTGGCCATCGACCGCGACTCCGAGTCGCGCGACATCACCATGTTCCGCGCGCCGATGCGGGGCATCGATCAGGGCGACGAGGTCGCGGGCTGGCTGACCGAGGTGATCGGAGAACCGTCGAGGCTCGTCGCCGCGCCGCGCGACCTCGGCCGGATCACCGACGGAATATCGCCCGGCTCAGCACAATTCGCCGACAGTGCGGCAGTCCACATTCTCTCGACCGCCACGCTCGCCGGGCTCAATTCCCGACTCGACGCCGCATTGCCGATGAATCGATTTCGTCCCAATATCGTCGTCGACGGCTGGGACGAACCGCATCGGGAAGACGAGGTGCGGGAAGTGACCATCGGACCCACGCGTCTCGCGTACACCAAGCTGGCGATCCGGTGCGCCGTCACCACCGTCGAGCAGACAACCGGTGAGCGCACCGGGCCCGAGCCGCTGCGCACCCTGGGTGACTACCGCCGCGGCCGACAGAAGGGCGTTGCCTTCGGGTCGAAATTCTCCGTGCTGCAGAACGGCACGGTGACCGTCGGCGACGAACTACGCGTCGAGAGTTGGGGCGAGTCGGAGCTGTAGCTCGCGATGATTGTCCACTCTGTGCGTTCGCAGACGGCTTTCCGTCTACGAGAACGAATTGTGGACAACCATCGCACTTGCTTCCGCTGCTATCAGCGCCGCCAACTGGATCCGTGCCTGCCCTGCCCGCAATTCCCGGGAGAACACCGCACCTGCATCGACCAGATCGTGTCCACCCCCGCCGCCGCCGTACGTCGGCGAGGTCTCACCGAACGGCACCCGCGTCGTGACGACCACGTGCACCCCACCAGCCACCGCTTCTTTCACCGCATGCACCACGCCGGCGTTGGTGTTGCCCGAGCCGAGAGCCTGAAGCACGATGCCCGACGCCCCCGCCCGGCGGCACGCATCGACCTGCAGGCCGTCGGCACCGGGATACAGCGCGACGATGTCCACGCGGATCCCGGCAATGGGCTTCCACGGCAACGGTTTCGGTCGCGACAATGCGGCGGAGCGGAACGCGTCGAGCTCGGTGGTGTGTTTCTTGATCGCACCGCGCGCCGGCAGCAAGCGCCCACCGAAGGCGATCAGTACACCGCGCTCGGACTGCGCTGCTGCCACTGCCGCAGCAATGTTGCCGGGGCCGTCCGGATCGGCATGATCGGCAGTGCGCTGAGCGCCGGTGAACACCACCGGACGCTCGTCGTCGTGGAACAGATCGACGTACAACGCCGACTCCTCCATGGTGTCCGTCCCGTGCAGCACCACCACTCCGACGCATCCGTCCTCGGCGAGCGCGTCCGCCACCGCCGTCCGGATGGTGTCGAGATCCGCGAAGTCCAAGGCCGAGCTGTCCTTCGACATCACCTCGCGCACCGCGACGCCGTCGACATCCACCCCGACACCGGCGACCGGACGAGAAACCCCGTGCTCGTCGCGACTACTGGCAATCGTCCCACCGGTGGTCAACAGGGCGACAAACTTACTCACTGCGCGCCGCCACCTCTCGAATTCGTTTGCGGCACAGGAACCAACCACCGACGAGCATCGGCGCGATGAGCAGGATCGACGCCACCGTCCAGGTACCGACCGGTTTGTCGAAGGCCATCAGCACGAGTACACACGCCAGGAAGCCTAGCGTTGCGTATCCGGTGTACGGGGCACCGAACAATCGGAACGCAGGTCGAGTGACCGCACCGGTCTTGGACAGCGACCAGAACTTCAGCTGACACGCCACGATGACGGCCCAGGCGCTGATGATGCCGAGAGCGGCGAGGTTGAGGACGATCTCGAATGCCTGCGCCGGGACCACTGCGTTGAGCACGACGCCGAGCAGCGTCACCACCGACGTCAGTGCGATGCCGCCGTACGGCACCCCCGACTTGTTCATCCGCGCAGCGAATGCGGGAGCCGAACCGGCGATCGCCATCGAATGCAGGATGCGTCCGGTGGAGTAGAGGCCGGCGTTGAGCGAGGACAAAGCTGCAGTGAGGACCACGAGGTTCATGATCGCGTCGGCACCCTCGACGTCGATGGCTCCGAAGAACGTCACGAACGGACTCTCACCGGCCTGATAGCTGTTGTACGGCAACAACAACGAGAGCAGCAGCACCGAGCCGACGTAGAACACGACGATACGGATGATGACGGTGTTGATCGCCTTGGGGATGACCTTCTCGGGGTTCTGCGTCTCGCCGGCAGCGGTACCGACCAGCTCGATCGAGGCGTACGCGAACACCACGCCCTGGATCACCACGATTGCAGGCAACAGCCCGTTGGGGATCAGTCCGCCGTTGTCGGTGAGCACGCTCAACCCCGGCTCCTGCCCGTCGATGGGCGTTCCGAAGATGACGAAGTAGGTACCGATCAACAGGAACGTCACCAGTGCAACGACTTTGATGAGCGCGAACCAGAACTCGAGCTCACCGAACACCTTCACCGACACCAGGTTCAGACCGAGAACGAGCAGCAGGCCCCCGAGTGCGAACACCCACTGGTCGATGTCGCCGAGCGGGGCCCAGTACTTCTTGAAGAAGTTCATGTACAACGCCACGGCCGTCACGTCGACGACCGCCGTCATCGCCCAGTTCATCCAGTACAGCCAGCCGGCCGCGAAAGCGACCTTCTCCCCGAAGAATTCGCGCGAGTACGAGACGAACGAGCCCGAGCTCGGCCGGTGCATCACCAGTTCGCCCAGAGCGCGCAGGATCAGGAAGGCGAAGAATCCGCACAGCGCATACACCAGTACCAGCGCCGGACCTGCGTCGCGGAGGCGGCCACCGGCTCCCATGAACAGCCCGGTCCCGATGGCACCGCCGATGGCGATCATCTGAATCTGACGTGGGGCCAGCTCTTTTCGATAACCGGGGTCTTCCTCGGTGAAGGCCTTGCGGGTATCGACACTCCTGTTCTCGGTGCTCATCGCGTCACCTCGTCGACGTCTCGGGAGCATCTGCATGCTCGACCGGCGCCACTCGAAGGTTGGCGAGGTGCTCGGGACTCAGGAGCCGATCGAGCTCGTCCCGGGCCAGCAGCCCCTTCTCGAGTACGAGGTCGACCACATTGCGCCCACTGACCAACGCTTCCTGGGCAATCGCAGTCGATTCCACGTATCCGAGATACGGGCTCAGCGCGGTGATCAGGCCGATGGAGTTCTCGACGCGCTCACGCAGCAGATCGACGTTTGCGGTGATGCCGTCCACGCAGCGATGCGCGACGGTGCGGCACGCGGCACTCAGATGCGCCATACCGTCGGACAGGGACTTGACGATGATCGGCTCGAATGCGTTGAGCTGCAACTGTCCTGCCTCGGCCGCCATCGTGATCGTGACGTCGTGCCCGATCACCTCGTAGGCAACCTGATTGAGCACCTCGGGGATGACGGGGTTGACCTTGCCGGGCATGATCGACGAACCCGCCTGCATCGGAGGCAGATTGATCTCGTTGAAGCCTGCCCGCGGACCGGACGACAGCAACCGCAGATCGTTGCAGATCTTCGACAGTTTCACCGCAACCCGCTTGAGCACACCGGACAGGTGGACGAACTGGCCGACGTCCTGCGTTGCCTCGATCAGGTCCGTTGCCGTCACCAGCGGCAGACCGGTGATCGTCCGCAGATGCGCGACGGCCGATTCGGTGTATCCGGCAGGAGCGTTGAGTCCGGTGCCGATGGCGGTGGCTCCGAGGTTGATCTCGTGCACCAGCAGTGCTGCTTCTTCGAGCCGCGAGCAGTCCTCGTCGATCATGATCGCGTAGGTGCCGAACTCCTGACCGAGAGTCATCGGCACCGCGTCCTGCAGCTGTGTGCGGCCCATCTTGACGACGGTGGCGAATTCGCTTGCTTTGCGGCCGAACGAATCTCGCAGCACCTTCATCGAGGCGATGAGCTCGTGCACCGCGAAGATGGTCGCGATGTTCACCGACGTCGGGTACACGTCGTTGGTGGACTGCGACGCGTTCACGTGCTCGTTGGGGTGCAGCATGCTGTACTCGCCGTGGGCGTGCCCGAGGATTTCCAGCGCACGGTTGGCGATGACCTCGTTGGCGTTCATGTTGGTCGAGGTGCCCGCACCACCCTGGATGACGTCGACGACGAACTCCTCGTGCCACTGGCCGTCGAGAATCTCCTGGCACGCCGTGCGGATTGCTTCCCCGCGGGTGGCGTCGAGAATTCCGAGATCCTGATTGGCCGACGCAGCTGCCCACTTCACCGCTGCGAGTCCGCGAACGAGGTGCGCGTTGGTGGAGATCGGACGCCCGGTGATGGGGAAGTTCTCGAGAGCGCGCAGGGTGTGGATCCCCCAGTACGCAGTCGTCGGGATGTCGCGTTCGCCGAGAAGATCCTTCTCGATGCGGGTATCGGCCACGGTTGCGCTCCTTGATGGGGTGTCCAGCTGTCCGGCTGTCTGACAGGTAGAGTGTGGCGCAGAACACCTCATCGGTCAACCCCAAGCTAGGATTGCGTCATGAACCTGTCGGACAGCTGGGCAGTCAGTGCGCCCACGAATGCCCGAATGAGCGCAGCCGAGGGGGTGTTCGCCGACCTCCGCTCGGCGATCGCGTCGGGCGATCTCCCCGTCGGGCAGAAGTTGCCTTCCGAGGCCGCGCTCGCCACCCGGCACAGCGTCAGTCGCTCGGTCATCCGTGAGGCGCTACGTTCTTGCCATGCCCTCGGCCTGACCGAAACCAAAACGGGCCTGGGCACTTTCGTCGTTCGCGACCGCGTCGGAAGCGACCTCGACATCGGCAACTACGCCGCCCGCGAGCTCATGGAGGCCCGCCCGCACGTGGAGATTCCCGCTGCCGGCTGGGCCGCGGAGCGTCGCACCGACGAGGAGTTGACGGTGCTCGCCGGTCTGGCCGACGAGATGCGCTCCGAGGACGACCACGAGGCCTGGGTACTGCTGGACGCGCAGTTCCACACGGCGATCGCGCGAGCGAGCAAGAACCGCGTATTCGAGGCGATCATCGTCGATATTCGGGATGCGTTGACGCGGCAGTCGGAGACCCTCAACCTCGTCGCACATCGGCAGCAGCAATCCAACGTCGAACACGACGCGATCGTCGACGGCATCCGATCCGGCGAATACGACGCGGCAGCCCGCGCCATGACCGTGCATCTCGATGCGGTCCGGGGTGCAGTGGAGTCGCTCGCCGATAGGCCGGATCAGTAGTACGACTAGGCCGGGAGTGGAGCCTGCGGAACGACCCCTACTAGGCCGGGAGTGGAGCCTGCGGAACGATCCCTACTAGGCCGGGAGTGGAGCCCGCGGAACGACCCCTACTAGGCTGCTGCCGTGACGAAGGTATTGAACTCTCTCCCGGTCGGTGAACGAATCGGCATTGCATTCTCCGGCGGTCTCGACACCTCGGTGGCCGTGGCGTGGATGCGCGAGCACGGCGCAGTGCCGTATGCGTACACCGCCGACATCGGCCAGTACGACGAGCCGGATCTGTCCGATGTGCCCGAGCGCGGCCTGGCCTACGGGGCCGAGCAAGCGCGGCTCATCGACTGCCGCGAGCCGCTCGTCGAGGAGGGCCTGGCTGCACTGACCTGCGGCGCATTCCACATTCGTTCGTCGCTGCAGACGTACTTCAACACCACCCCGCTCGGCCGCGCGGTCACCGGCACGATGCTGGTCCGCGCCATGCAGGAAGACGGCGTCTCGATCTGGGGCGACGGATCGACGTACAAGGGCAACGACATCGAGCGGTTCTACCGCTACGGCCTGCTCGCCAATCCGCAGCTGCGGATCTACAAGCCCTGGCTCGACGAGGCATTCGTCGCCGAGCTCGGCGGCCGGCACGAGATGTCGCAGTGGCTCAGCCAGCGCACGCTCCCCTACCGCGACTCCGCCGAGAAGGCGTACTCCACCGACGCCAACATCTGGGGTGCCACCCACGAGGCCAAGAGCCTCGAATACCTCGACACCTCGCTCGAGATCGTCAACCCCATCATGGGCGTGAAGTTCTGGGACCCCGAGGTGGAGATCGCCGCCGAGGAGGTCACCGTCGAGTTCGAGCGCGGCCGCCCGGTCCGCATCAACGGCAAGACCTTCGACAGCGCTGTCGACCTCGTCATGGAGGCCAACTCCATCGGCGGTCGCCATGGTCTCGGCATGAGCGACCAGATCGAGAACCGCATCATCGAAGCCAAGAGTCGCGGCATCTACGAGGCCCCCGGCATGGCGCTGCTGCACATCACCTACGAACGCCTCGTCAACGCCGTCCACAACGAGGACACCGTCGCCTCTTACCACAACGAGGGCCGTCGACTCGGACGCCTGCTGTACGAGGGACGCTGGTTCGATCCGCAGGCGCTGATGCTCCGTGAGGGCCTGCAGCGGTGGGTCGGCAACGTCGTCAGCGGCAGCGTGACACTGCGGCTGCGCCGCGGCCAGGACTTCACCATCGTCGACACCCAGGGCAGCAACTTCAGCTACCACCCCGAGAAGCTGTCGATGGAACGCAGCCAGGGCCAGGCATTCTTCCCCGGCGACCGCATCGGCCAGCTCACCATGCGCAACCTCGACATCGCCGATTCACGCAGCAAACTCGAGCAATACGCCGCGCAGAATCAACTCACCGCTTGGGGCGACCTGATCGGCGAACTGCCCGCAGGCGGAGCCGACGCCATCGCAGCAAGCGGCCCCGACAGCTCCGTCGACTCCTCGGCACTCGACCACGCCGCCATCGAGTCCGGTACCGACTAGAACTGCTTGCGCAACTGGGTCGTTCCGCAGGCTCCACTCCTGCCCGAACTCGCAGTTATGCACGGATTTCCGCCGATTTCCGTACATAACTGCGAGTTCGGCGGGGTCAGTCTTCTGCAGGCTCGACCAAGCCCTGATGCTCGTCCCGCTCCGCCCATTCGAGTAACTCGTCGATGGCGAACACTGCGTCGTCGATGCCGGCGTGCAGGTCACCCAACTCGGCGAATCTGGCCGGCACCGTGAACATCGTGAACTCGCGCGGGTCGACGCTCGCGACCTCGTCCCAGGAGATCGGCGTCGAGACCGTCGCCTGTTGATTTCCGCGCACCGAATACGCGCTGGCGATGGTGTGATCGCGGGCATTCTGGTTGTAGTCGACGAACAATTTCGACGGGTCGCGGTCCTTGCGCCACCACGTCGTGGTCACGTCCTCGGGTGCGCGACGCTCGACCTCACGCGCGAAAGCCAGTGCAGCCCTTCGTAAATCCTTGAATCCGTAGGCCGGGTCGATGCGCACGTAGATGTGCAGTCCATGACCGCCGGAGGTCTTGGGCCAGCCGACGGCTCCGAGGTCTTCCAACACCTCCTGAACGACCCCGGCGACGCGTCGCACTCGGTCGAAGGGGCAGTCGGGCATCGGGTCGAGGTCGATGCGCCACTCGTCGGGCATCTCCACGTCGGCGCGGCGGCTGTTCCACGGATGGAACTCGACGGTCGACATCTGCACCGCCCAGGCCACGTGCGCCAACTCCGTCACGCACAATTCGTCGGCAGTGCGGTTGTAGCGGGGGAAGGTAACCTGCACCGTCTCGAGCCACGGCGGCGCTCCGTTGGGTACGCGCTTCTGGTGCACCTTGTCTCCGGCGAGACCCTTGGGGAAGCGGTGCATCATGCAGGGCCGCTCCCTCAGTGCCCGCACGATGCCGTCGCCCACGCTCAGGTAGTAGTTCACCAGATCCAGCTTGGTGGCACCGCTGTCGGGGAAATACACCCGATCGGGGTTGGAGATTCGTACGATGCGGTCGCCGACCGGTAACTCGATCGACGGTGAGCTACTGGCCATGAGATCGAGCGTAGGCGATCACGAACGCAGCGTGATGCCGTATCGGTCTCGCTTGCGGTAGATGGTCGCTCGGCTCATGCCGAGTTCCTCGGCCGCGTCGTTCATCGTGATGCCGGGTTGCGAGAGCACGCGAATCATCTCGTCGCGCTCGAATGTCTCGATGCGGGTGAGTCGATGGGTGGTGTGCGACAGCACCTCCGGCGGCAGGTGTTCGATGCCGATGACGTCTGCGCGGATCGCGGCCCGATGCATGACCGTCGCCAGTTCCGCGACGTTTCCCGGCCAGGCGTACTCCCGCAGCGCCCGCTCGGCGGCGGTGGTCAGCCTGACGGCCCGGCCGCGTACCCGGCCCGCGAGGTGCAGGGCGAGCGGCGCGATGTCGTCGGGCCGATGTCGCAGGGAAGGCAATTCGACGACTGTGCGCAGCAATCCGGCGAGTGCATGCGGAACGTCGTCGTAGTTCGATGCCGTGACGGTCACCGGCACACCTGCCCCTGCACGACGAAGCAGTTCCGCCAACGTGTCTGCCGCACGGGCGGGCAGCCTGTCGACGTCGCGGATGACCACGGCGGTATCGGGTTTCGGCAATTCGGGGGTCCACAGGTCGAGCCAGGCCTCGACGTCACGGGCAGCGGGCGCACCGGCGCTGAGGATGCGGCCGCGGGGCCGAGATGTCCGCAGCGCTCGGGCCAGGACGGTAGCTCGTCCTGATCCCGCCTCGCCGACCATCAGCACCGAACCGTGATCGGCCAGCGCCGATGTCGCCGAGCCCAGTGCACTGCGCCAGGCCGGCGAGAGGTCGTCGACGATGCCGGATCCTGCTCCGCTGTGCGCGGTCTCGACCCGGAAGACCTCACCGCGCGGTGTGGGCCTGGGCTGCTGGCCCTGCGACCGTGCGAGCATCATCGCCGAGGTGTTTCCGGCCGCCGATTGAGCAAGGGCCAGAAGCAGATCCGACGACGACTGCGACCACGTCGTGAGATTCACACACCCCTCCACCCGGCCGGTCAGTGGATCGAGAACGGGAGCGGCCGCACACGTGTACCCGGCCAACGAGAGCGAGTAGTGTTCGTCCGCCTTCACCACCGCAGGTACCCGATCCGCCAGCGCGAGTGCGAGTCCGTTGGTGCCGGTCTGATCCTCGGCGTAGGAGAACCCGGGTGCCAGGTGAACGCGATCGAGCGCGGCCAGCAACTCGCGGTCCGCGCTGACGCGATCCAGTACGAGACCGTCGGCGTCGGTCAGCATCATCGATACCGGCTCGTTCGCCAGCGTGTCGCGCAGACCGTCGAGCACCTCCCGGCCGCAGCGATAGAACAGGGATTCGCCGTCGTACGTTCCGGAGAAGACGGGAGCAACCTCGTCGAGCGAGACCCCGTACCGCTGGCTGCGATGCCACGACGCCAGAAGGCGGTGGGAGACGGCAGCGAGGGGCTCGGAGTGGAGTCGGGCTCGCACGAGACCCTCCGGTTCAGCCATGTGACCCACGTTACATTCGCATGTCGCAATCTCACCCCGCCGATCGTCTCGAATTGAGACGTCGAGGGGCCCCCGAGGCGGCCCCACAGCCCTACCGTCGTGCACAGATCAACGTGACCCACGTCACGCACTGCAATTCGGGAGGCCCACCGCATGTACACGAAAAACGGCGAGAACTACTTCATCGTCGACGCCCACATCGCCCTGTGGGATGCGCGCGCGGAGAACCAGCGCAACATCCACGGCAAGCAGTTCATCGACTGCTTCTACGACTACCACCGCAACCTGTCCCCCGAATCCGAGCTGTGGAGCTACGAGGAGTACCTCTACCAGGGCGGTGAGCGGCTGATGCACGACCTGTTCGAGATCGGCTACGTCGATCACGCCATCTTCCAGCCGGCCCACCTCGGCGAGTTCTATCACCGCGGCTTCGGCCAGACCGACGAAGCATCGGCACTGGCTGCGGCCAACCCGGACAAGCTGACCTACAACCACCACTTCGATCCTCGCAACGGCGAGCGTGGCCTCGACCAGCTACGCGCGGACGCAGAACGATTCGGGCTGAAAGGCGTCAAGCTCTACACAGCCGAGTGGAACGGCGATTCCCGCGGCTACAAGCTCGACGACGACTGGACGCGGCGCTACCTCGACGTGTGCCGCGAGGTCGGCATCAAGAACATCCACGTGCACAAGGGCCCGACCATCCGCCCGCTCGACCGTGATGCCTTCGACGTGGCGGACGTCGACCACGTGGCCACCGATTTCACGGACCTGAACTTCGTCGTCGAGCACTGCGGACTGCCGCGGCTCGAAGACTTCTGCTGGATCGCCACCCAGGAACCGAACGTGTACGCCGGACTTGCCGTGGCCATTCCGTTCATGCACACGCGTCCGAAGTATTTCGGGCAGATCATGGGCGAGCTGCTGTACTGGCTGGGCGAGGACCGCATCTTCTTCTCCTCCGACTACGCGCTGTGGACGCCCAAGTGGTTGGTCGAAGGATTCGTCGATTTCCAGATCCACGAGTCCCTCGACGAATACGCGCCCATCACGATCGAGCAGAAGAAGAAGGTGCTCGGGCTCAACGCCGCGAAGATGTACGACATCCCGGTGCCCACCGAGCTGCAGCTGCCCGACGCCGACGAAACCGAGACCGGACCGCGTCAACCCGAACGCGCCGACCTCGCGGGGGTGTGATGTGTCGGTAGTTGCAACCCTGTCGAGGCACGACGAGGCGTTCGCCGCTCTCGGACTCGTCCTCGATCCCGAATTGGACGAGCCCATCACCGATCTCGGGTTCGTCCGATCCCTCGAGGTCGACGACGGCGTCGTGCATGTTCATCTCCGGCTGCCGACGTCGTTCTGTTCACCGAACTTCGCGTATCTGATGGCGGGAGACTCCAAGGACGTGCTGACGGCGTTGCCATGGACCGAGCGAGTGCTGGTCGAGCTCGACGATCACCACGACTCGGACAAGATCAACGCCGGCCTTGCCGCCGACGCCGGCTACCGCGGCACTTTCGGACACGAAGCCGAGGAGAACCTCGACGAGCTACGAGCGACGTTCCGCCGCAAGGCGTACGTAGCTGCGATGGAACGCTCGCTCAAAGCATGGTTGCGGGCGAATCCCGATGCGACCGAGAACGATCTGTCGACGGTCGTGCTCGGGGATCTTGCGGACGACCGAACGTCGAACGCATTGCTCCGCCGCCGTGAGGCACTCGGACTTCGCACGGATCCGGCCGCCTCGGCGCTGGTCGATCACGCCGGCCGCCCGCACACCGGGGACCTGACGATGGTGATGCGGCGAGCCCGCGCCACCCGCGTGTCGATCGACGGCAACGCGCACTTCTGCCGCGGACTGCTGCAGACCCGCTACCCCGGTGCCGAGGAACAGCAAGTCCCACGCGCAGAGGGCGCATTCATTCCCCTGACCACTGTCGCTGTCCCACAACGCACTACACAGGAGCATTCACGATGAGCACGATGCGCGCCGTCCAGGTTGTCGGCTACCACCGGAAGCTGGAGATGACCGAGGTCCCGATTCCCGAAGTGCAGGGTCCCCTGGACGTGATCGTGAAGATCGGCGGAGCAGGCGTGTGCCGCACCGATCTGCACATTCTCGAAGGCCAGTGGGCCGAAAAGTCGGGTGTCACATTGCCGTACACGATCGGCCACGAGAACGCTGGCTGGGTGCATGCGGTGGGATCGGCCGTCACCAACGTCACCGAGGGCGACAAGGTGATTCTGCATCCGCTGGTCACGTGTGGACTGTGCCGCGCCTGCCGATCCGGCGACGACGTGCACTGCGAGACAAGCGATTTCCCGGGAATCGACACCAACGGTGGGTACGCGGATTACCTGAGGACCAACGCCAGGACAGTGGTGAAGATCGACGACTCGCTCGAGCCGTCCGCGGTGGCCGCACTCGCCGACGCCGGCCTGACCGCCTATCACGCGGCGGCAAAGGCGGCCCGACGGCTGACACCACGCGACAAGTGTGTCGTCATCGGTGCAGGCGGCCTCGGCCACATCGGCATCCAGGTTCTCGAGGCGCTCTCCCCCGCTGAACTGATCGTCATCGACCGCAACGCCGATGCCGTGAAACTTGCTCTCACCTTGGGTGCCGACCACGCGGTGGTCGCCGACGGCAGTCAGGTGGACCAGATCATGGAGCTCACCGGCGGGTTCGGTGCCGAGGTGGTGCTCGACTTCGTCGGCGAAGGTGGTTCCACCGCAGAAGGATTGGCGATGACAAGACGGGCCGGCGACTACCACGTCGTCGGATACGGCGAGAACATCGATGTACCGACGATCGACCTGATCTCCGAGGAGAAGAACATCGTCGGCAACCTCGTCGGGTCGTACAACGACCTGTGCGATCTGATGTCGCTCGCCGCGCGAGGCGCGGTGAACCTGCATACGCAGACCTATGCGTTGGACGACTTCCAGAGCGCCATCGACGACCTCGACAACGGACGTGTTCGCGGACGCGCGATTCTCGTACCGTGAAAACGGGTAGTAGCAAGAACCATCACTTCGACCACGAGGAGCACCGTTGATCTTCATCACCGCCAAGTTCAAGATCAAGCCCGAGCACGCCGACAACTGGCCCGAGATCTCACGCGATTTCACCGAAGCATGCCAAGCCGAGGAAGGGTGCCTCTGGTACTTCTGGTCGCGCACCCTGGACGACCCCACCGAGTACGTCCTGGTGGAGGCCTTCAAGGACCCCGATGCCGGTGCGACGCACGTGAATTCGGATCACTTCAAGCAGGCACAGAAGGATCTCCCGCCGTACCTGCAGGAGACGCCGAAGATCATCAGCCAGGAAGTGGACGGAACCGACTGGAACGAACTGGGCGAGCTCGCGGTCGACTAGTTCGAGCCGCGATCCCGGACCACCTGGCCCAGCGTCACGATGGCGTCGGCGAACTGCCCAGGTAGTTCCTGAGGCGGGTTGTGGCCACAATCGACCTGACGAACGTCGATCAGATCGTCGAAGTGCGCCGCGTGGTCCGGGCGGCCGTACAGCGAGGCGACGGTGTCCTCGGTCGGATCGATCACGACCGTGGGCACCGTGATCCTCGGTTGCTCGGTCAGCAACTCCTGGGTCGCTGCGTAGGCCGCGTCCCCCACCTCGATGCCGTAGCGGTGCCGGTAGGAATGCACGGAGACGTCGACGAAGTCGGGGTTGTCGAACGACGGTGCAGTGGCCGCGAATTCGGAGTCCCCGAACCGCCAGGTGGGCGACCAGTCCGTCCACAGTGTCTGTGCGATCTCTGCGCGGTACTCCGCGAGCCCGGCCCGACCCCGCTCGGAGTGCAGGTAGTACTGGTACCAGAACCGCTTCTCCAGGTGCGGGGCCACCGGCGTCGACACCGCCGCGGCGATGTCCTGGATCAGATAGCCGGAGACGCTCACCAAGCCCGACACCAGCTCCGGCCACATCGCGGCAACGACGCAGGCCGCTCGCCCACCCCAGTCGTAACCGGCGACGATGGGCTCGTTCAGCTCCAGGGCGAGGATCAGCTCACGGAGATCATGGCCGATCGCAGCCTGCTCACCGGAGCGCATCGTGGCCGCGTCGACGAACCGGGTCGGACCGAAACCGCGCAGGTACGGCACCACCACGTCGTAACCGGAATCGGCGAGCAGCCTCGCGACGTCGTCGTAGCAGCGCGGGTCGTACGGAAACCCGTGCAGCAGCACCACCGAACGACCGGACGGATCACCGAGGCGGTCGTAGGCCACGTCCAGCACCCCTGCGCGAATCATCATGGGTCCATGTTCGCATTGTCGGGCAGAGGGTCAGCTGCTCAGCACATCCTGCATGCCGGGAGCGAGGACATCGGACAGATCCGTCCATGGAACGGTGATCGTGACGAGGCCGATGCCGTAGGAACCCACCTGATAGTCACCGAAGTGAATGTTCATACCTTCCGGTGACGCCGTCCAGTTTCCGAAGTTGGCCACGGTCGGCTCGATGCCCGAGCGCTCGAAGCTCTCGCCGGCCCGGGTGGTCGGAAGAATCCTCGCTGCCTGATCGGAGAGCCGAGCCAGACCTGCGTCGAGATCGGTGAACGCATCGTCGAGGGAGATCGGTTGCGCGGTGTCCGCGTCGATCGTCACGGTCGCAATCAGAGAGTTGCCATGCGCTCCGGGCGGGACGGCGATCCAATCGGTGATCTGTTCGGCACTGATCACGCGGCTCCCCACGTGGGTCGTCCCCGTCGAGTAGCCGTCGCTGAGAGCGAACTCGTATCCGTAGTCGCGATCGATCTGATCCTGCAGCGCGGCTCGCATCGACTCGTTGAACTCCGCTGTGACGGCGGGATCCCCACCACTGAGCTGCGGAATGGCCACGTCGTACGTCGCATTCCCCGTGGATCCGGCGACGCGGGTGCTGCCCAGAACGTAGGGCTCGGCGGCGTCCGGCTTCTCGGTGGGCTCGGGCGCTGCTGTGGCGGTCGGCTCGACGCTCACCGTCGTCGCCGCGGTAGCGGGAGGTGCGGGCTCCGGCGTTGCAGTTCCCGAGGTGGAGCATCCCGCGAGGACCACGGTCACGGCCAACGCGACGGTCATCGAGCGAATACGAGTCATGACCGACCCTAACCACAGACCCGACGGGTAGTACTGCAAATCGGGTGCAGCCGACCGCGCTGAGCGCGGCTGGTTGCACCCGATTCGAAGCCCCGCAGCACGAAAAAGCCCGGCACCTCGAAAGGTGCCGGGCTTCTTCAGTGCAACGAGGGACTCAGAAGTCCATGCCGCCCATGCCACCGGTCGGATCGCCAGCGGGCGCTCCGGCCTTCTCGGGCTTGTCGGCGACGACGGCCTCGGTGGTGAGGAACAGAGCCGCAATGGACGCTGCGTTCTGCAGTGCCGAGCGGGTGACCTTGACCGGGTCGTTGATGCCTGCAGCGAGCAGGTCCTCGTACTCGTTGGTCGCGGCGTTGAGCCCGTGACCTGCGGGCAGGTTGGAGACCTTGTCCGCAACGACGCCGGGCTCGAGGCCTGCGTTGAATGCGATCTGCTTGAGCGGAGCGGACAGTGCGACGCGAACGATGTTCACGCCGGTTGCCTCGTCACCGTCGAGCTTGAGGTTGTCGAGTGCGGGCGCTGCCTGGAGCAGTGCCACGCCGCCACCGGCGACGATGCCTTCTTCGACGGCTGCCTTGGCGTTGCGCACGGCATCTTCGATGCGGTGCTTGCGCTCCTTGAGCTCGACCTCGGTAGCCGCTCCGGCCTTGATGACTGCAACGCCACCGGCCAGCTTGGCCAGGCGCTCCTGCAGCTTCTCGCGGTCGTAGTCGGAATCGGAGTTCTCGATCTCGGCGCGGATCTGGTTGACGCGACCGGCGATGGCGTCGGAATCTCCCGAGCCCTCGACGATGGTGGTCTCGTCCTTGGTGATGACGACCTTGCGTGCCTGACCGAGCAGCTCGAGTCCGGCGGTCTCCAAGGAGAGGCCGACCTCTTCGCTGATGACCTCGCCACCGGTGAGGATGGCGATGTCGGCGAGCTGCGCCTTGCGACGGTCACCGAATCCGGGAGCCTTGACGGCGACGGACTTGAAGGTGCCACGGATCTTGTTCACCACGAGGGTGGAGAGAGCTTCGCCCTCGACGTCCTCGGCGATGATGACGAGCGGCTTGCCGGACTGGATGACCTTCTCCAGCAGCGGCAGCAGGTCCTTGACGGTGCTGATCTTGGAGCTGACGAGCAGGATGTACGCGTCTTCGAGGACGGCTTCCTGGCGCTCTGCATCGGTGGCGAAGTACGCCGAGATGTAGCCCTTGTCGAAGCGCATGCCCTCGGTGAGCTCGAGCTGCAGGCCGAAGGTGTTGGACTCCTCGACCGTGATGACGCCTTCCTTGCCGACCTTGTCCATTGCCTCGGCGATGAGCTCGCCGATGGACGGGTCGCCTGCGGAGATGCCAGCGGTAGCAGCGATCTGCTCCTTGGTGTCGATCTCCTTGGCGGACGCGAGCAGGGCTTCGGTGACGGCTGCAACAGCCTTCTCGATGCCGCGCTTGAGGCCGAGCGGGTTCGCGCCGGCTGCGACGTTGCGCAGGCCTTCACGGACGAGTGCCTGAGCGAGAACGGTAGCGGTGGTGGTGCCGTCGCCTGCGACGTCGTCGGTCTTCTTGGCGACCTCCTTGACGAGCTCGGCGCCGATCTTCTCGTAGGGATCTTCGAGCTCGATCTCCTTGGCGATGGAAACACCATCGTTGGTGATCGTGGGAGCTCCCCACTTCTTCTCGAGTACGACGTTGCGACCCTTGGGGCCCAACGTCACCTTTACTGCGTCGGCGAGGGCATTGAGGCCTCGCTCGAGGCCACGGCGTGCCTCTTCGTCGAACGCGATGATCTTGGCCATTGCGAAGTGATCCTCCGGATTGGGGGTGACACATTGCTGGCCGAGCTCGGTGCCCGCGACGGACGACCAGGGGTGTCGTTGATTCCCCGGCCTCACCGTGTCCCGACCTGGCACTCACGTGTCGAGAGTGCCAACTGCATTTCTAGCACTCGACCATGGCGAGTGCAAGGTCGACCATTCATGCAAGCCGAGGGGCGAACCGCCGCCACCCCCATGCCCGACGCCACCGCGCGGCGACAGCCGCGAGCGGATGCTCACCTTCGCGAGGGTCCTTCACGCACTGTTCACATCCGTACGCGTTGTTAACATCCGAATACTGTGCTTCGAACCATCGGCGCTAATACCGTTGAGCGACAACAGCTTCGACGCCAAAAAATTCGGACAAAACCCTACAAAAACGACAAGAAGGATCGAAACATGTCCGATACGGTCGACACCTCGTACGACAACTCGGCGATGGACCACGAGGAGGAGGGCTACCACAAGGGCCTGAAACCTCGGCAGTTGCAGATGATCGCGATCGGCGGCGCAATCGGCACCGGCCTGTTCCTCGGCGCGGGTGGACGCCTCGCCAGCGCCGGACCCGGCCTGTTCCTTGCCTACGCGCTCTGCGGAATTTTCGTATTCTTCATCCTGCGGGCCCTCGGCGAACTGGTGCTGCACCGTCCGTCGTCGGGCAGCTTCGTCTCGTACGCGCGCGAGTTCTTCGGCGAGAAGGCAGCTTTCGTCGCGGGCTGGATGTACTTCCTGAACTGGGCTATGACGGCCATCGTGGACGTCACCGCCATTGCGACGTACATGCACTACTGGGGCAGTTTCGAGGTGATTCCGCAGTGGGTCATCGCGTTGATCGCGCTGGTCATCGTCATGAGCCTGAACCTCGTGTCGGTCAAGTGGTTCGGTGAGATGGAATTCTGGGCCGCCATCATCAAGGTCATCGCGTTGGTGACGTTCCTGATCGTGGGCGTGGTGTTCCTCGCGGGCCGAATCCCCGTCGGCACCCAGATGCCGGGCATCAGTCTCATCACCGACAACGGCGGCTTGTTCCCATCCGGCGCATGGCCGCTGGTCATCGTCATCTCGGGTGTCGTGTTCGCCTATGCAGCAGTCGAATTGGTGGGTACCGCAGCCGGTGAGACCGAGAACCCGGAGAAGATCATGCCGCGGGCGATCAACTCGGTCATCGCCCGTATCGCACTGTTCTACGTCGGCTCGCTGGTGCTGCTCGCCCTGCTGATGCCGTACACCGCGTACCAGTCCGGGACGTCGCCGTTCGTGACGTTCTTCTCGAGCATCGGCCTCGGCGGCGCGGGCACCATCATGAACATCGTCGTGCTCACCGCGGCACTGTCGAGCCTCAATGCCGGCCTGTACTCCACGGGCCGCATCCTGCGGTCGATGGCGATGAACGGCAGTGCGCCGGAGTTCACCAAGAAGATGACCAAGGGCGGCGTTCCGTTCGGCGGCATTCTGCTCACCTGCTTCATCACGCTGTTCGGTGTCGCGCTCAACGCCATCGCCCCCGGCGAGGCCTTCGAGATCGTGCTGAACATGTCGGCACTGGGCATCATCGCCAGCTGGGCCACCATCGTGCTGTGCCAGATCCAGCTGTTCCGCTGGTCCCAGAAGGGCATCGTGGAGCGGCCCAAGTTCCGGCTGTTCGGAGCGCCGTACACCAGCTACGCGACCCTGGTGTTCCTCTTCGGAGTGCTGGTGCTGATGGCCTTCGACGCCCCGATCGGCAGCTGGACCATCGCCACTCTGGTGGTCATCGTCCCCGCACTGATCGGTGGTTGGTTCCTGGTGCGCACCAAGGTGCTCGCGGTGGCAGAGGAACGCCTCGGCTACACCGGCCAGTACCCGGTGGTGGCCAACCGCCCGACCGAACCGGAGGAGTAGCCGATTCGCGTGACGGGCCCCGAAGACCGGTGCCCCGTCACGCGGCCGCGGCGGCGTTGTTGATCAGCTGCACCACCGCACGCGGATCCTCCACCGTCAGAATCAGCCGCTGATACTCCTGCTGCTCGAGCTCTATGACGATCGTGTCGGCACTGCCGGTGACGTTGTAGAACGTCTTGACGCCGTCGCGGTGAAACGTGCCCGCGGTCTTTCCCGGCAGACCGAGCCCCGGTGCTCGAATCCCCTTGGGCTCCTTGCTTGCTCCCGGATCGTGGGTAGCTCCGCGTACGCTGCTCAGCGGGATCTCGAGCTTCCGAGTGAACGACCACACCTTGTCCAGCCCCTGCGGCTCCACCACCAGGGTGCCGTCGACGACGGTCACGGAATTCATCTGAGTTCTCCTTCGATTGCAATGGTCGAGTCGATACCGGCGCGCACCAGTAACCGTTCGCCGAGGGCGCGCGCGACGTCCCCGGTGGCACCGGAAGCAAGGCTGCTCGCGCAGATTTCGCGGACATGATCGTCGAACGGCGCAAGTTCCAACAACGCCACGAGCAGCAGATCCACGTCCCATCGAGTACTGGTCAACGCAGCGAGAAACAATCCTCGCTTGCTGCCGAACGCCTGATAGAGACTGCCGCGATGCAGTCCCGTGACGCGCAGCAGATCGTCCAGGGACGTTCCTTCGTAGCCGCTGGATCGAAACTGCTCGGCGGCCGACGCGACGACGGTCGCCTCGTCGAAGCTTCTGGTACGTCCCATGCACCGAGCATGGCAGATTGATGACCGATCGGTCAAGAACGATCGGTCAAGAAAACTTGAGCCACCGCGACCTTGTGAACGGCGAGCGTCGCGGCGGCGGTTCCGGAACTCCTGCTTCCACTGCAGCCGCGACGGCGTCGCTGAGCTCTACGCAGGTTCGGAAACGATCCGACGGATCCTTCGCCAACGCCCGCGCCACCACCGCGTCGAGGCCCCGCGGCAACGAGCGTCGACGACGCGTCACCGACGGCGGCTCGGCCGTCAAATGCGCTGCGGTGATGGCCAACGGCGTGGCCAGCGGATACGGCGTCCGGCCGGTCGCCAATTCGACGAGCGTCGCCCCCAGGCCGTAGACGTCGGTCTGCGCACTCAGCACTCCCCCACGAAGCAGTTCCGGCGCCGCATACGGGATGGATGCCAACACCGTCCCGCCTGCAGCGAGCGGAGTCGAATCACCCAATAGGCGCGCAATTCCCCAGTCCGACAACAACACCTGCTCGTAGCCGTCGATTCGCTCGGTGGAGATGAGAATGTTGGCGGGCTTGACGTCCCGATGCACGACGCCCTGCGAGTGGGCGTAGTCGAGTCCCTTGGCCACCTCGGCGACGATGCGCGCCACCCGAGAGACGTCGAGGGCTATCTGTCCGCGGGCGACGAGCCGCGCAGCACTGTAACCGTCCACGTAGTGCATGGACATCCACAGCTGATGCTCGAACTCACCGTGCTCGTGCACCGACACGATGTTCGGGTGCACCAACTGTGCGGCGACGGCCGCTTCCATCCGAAACTTGTTGCGCAACCTCGGAGATCGCGACGCCTCCCGGTCCAGAATCTTGAGGGCCTCGTACCGATCGTGGCCCCGGCCGAGAACCAGATACACCTCGCTCATACCGCCGACCCCGAGGCGGCGCTGGACCCGGAATCCGGCGAACTCCGAACCCGGCTGCAATCGACTGGTCACCGAATCACCTGCTGCACAACATTTTTCACGCCGCGAAATACGAGGGGTGACACAATCGGACACGTCCGCAGCATCGGCAGAACTGTAGTCCGTTCGACTGTTCGAGGCGACTCGACAGAGCGCGCACCCACGCCCGTTTCCCAGTTCGGCCGCCCTCGCACGTTTCGCCACCTGGGCCGATGTCGTTTATGGTGATTACCGGTACTTGACCGAAACAAGAGAAAAAGAACGGCAAGCCGATAGTGGTCAGCCGATTACGGTGACTCGAGTTGTAAGGAAGTCAAGTTAAGTGAAAGCAATAAAAGAAGCCTGGGGTGGCCTGCTCAAGCCGGTTTTCATCCCCGCATCGATCGTCATCTTCGTGATGATCGCCTTCTCCGTGGTCTATGCGAGCACGGCGGCGGATTCGTTCGAGACGCTCAACGAAGCCATCACCGCAGGCGTCGGCTGGTGGTACATCCTGGCCGCGACCGGCTTCGTGCTGTTCGCCCTGTACTGCGGCCTGAGCCGAGTGGGCAACATCCGCCTCGGCCGCGACGACGAGAAGCCCGAGTTCGGCGTCCTGTCCTGGTTCGCCATGCTGTTCAGCGCCGGCATGGGCATCGGCCTGGTGTTCTACGGCGTCGCCGAGCCGCTCTCGCACTACGTGACGCCACCCGAGGCGGGCGGCGTTCCCGGTAGCACCGACCCCGCTGCTCGCCAGGCGATGGAGCTCACCCTCTTCCACTGGGGCCTGCACGCCTGGGCCATCTACGTCGTCGTCGGACTCGGCATGGCGTACATGACCTACCGCAAGGGTCGCCCGCTGACCGTCCGCTGGCTGCTCGAGCCGCTGCTCGGCCGCAAGCGCATCGAAGGTCCGATCGGCCACGCCATCGACACCGTCGCAATCGTGGGCACCCTGTTCGGTGTCGCGACCTCGCTCGGCTTCGGCGTTCAGCAGATCTCGGCCGGCCTCGACTACCTCGGTTGGGTGGAGACCACCAACCTGTTCGTGATCGTGCTCATCGCCGTGATCACCGGCATCGCCACCTTCTCGGTGGTCAGTGGAGTTTCCAAGGGACTCAAGTGGCTCTCGAACATCAACATGGGGCTGGCGGCTGCGCTCGCCCTGTTCGTGCTGCTCCTGGGACCGACACTGTTCCTGATGCAGTCCTGGGTGCAGAACCTCGGCGGCTACGTTCAGGCGCTGCCCGAGCTCGCCCTGCGCACCTCGCCGTTCTCCGACGACGGCTGGGCCGGCGGCTGGACCATCTTCTACTGGGGCTGGTGGATGAGCTGGGCACCGTTCGTCGGCATGTTCATCGCGCGTATCTCCCGTGGCCGCACCATCCGTGAATTCGTGTTCGGCGTGCTGCTGGCTCCGACCATCGTCGGGTCGCTGTGGTTCACCATCTTCGGTGACACCGGCATCCTGCGGCAGCGCAACGAGGGAGACCTGCTCGACGCCGAAGGGGCAGTGAACACCAACACCAGCCTGTTCCAGGTGCTCGACGGCCTCCCGATCGCCGCGATCACCAGCGTCATCGCCATCGCGGTCATCGTGTTCTTCTTCGTGACGTCCTCGGACTCGGGCTCGCTGGTGATCGACATTCTCTCGACGGGTGGCCAACTGGAAACCCCGAAGATCACCCGCGTCTACTGGGCCGTGCTGCAGGGCATCGCCGCAGCGGTACTGCTGCTCGTCGGCGGGACCAGCTCTCTGACAGCGTTGCAGACGATGTCGATTGCGACGGCCGTGCCGTTCTCCGTGGTGTTGGCGCTGGCGTGTGTGTCGATGCTCAAGGCGTTCCGCTACGACGTCGCCACCACCCCGCGATACGTGCGGGTGACCACCACCTCGGAGGTCACCGGTGACGACACGGACACCCCCGCTCGGCCGACTCCACGCAAGAAGGCGACGTCGGGTATCTCGAGCACGTTCTCCGGCCTGACGCCATCACAGGAGGGGCTGACCTCGGCTGCTTCCGGCGGAACCGTCGTACTCGCAGTGCACGAGGTCTCGACCGAGCAGCTCGAAGTCCATCCCGAGACGGGAGCCGTCGAGTACTCGAGCGACAACGCTCCGGTCGACCCCCTGGGTGGAGAGGTCTTCGACACTCAGGAGTTCGCCGAATCGGCCGAGGGGCAGAACCAGAACAACCCCAGCTGAGCCGTTTCCACCACTCTCTGACCCTCGCGAACTTTCGCGGGGGTCAGAGGTTCTTCGAAGCCCAGTCGGTGAGAGCCTCCAGCGACGGCAGCAGCGCCTCTCCCGACGGCGTCAGGCTGTATTCCACCGAGATGGGCGGACCCTCCGTGACGGCCCGTGCCACCAGCCCTGCTCTGCCGAGCTCACCGAGGCGCTCGGACAGCACCGAGTCACTGATCCCGCCGACGGCGCGGCGGAGTTCCGAGAATCCCATCGGCCCGTTCATCAGAGTCGCCAGCAGCAGGCCGTTCCATCTCTTGCCGAGAAAGCCGAATGCTTTGGTCAGCGCTCCATCACAGGCACGAGGGTCGTGAGGCTGCTCGTTCGAGACCATGCCTCCACCCTACCGAGGTGCTAGAGTCCGCCTTGCTACTTCGCAATTACTAGTGGCCTCAGAAATGAAAGCAGGGCACATGTTCATCGCAACCCTCGTCGTCTCGGTTCTGCTCGCTGTCGCACTCACGTTCTCCGCGATCGGAAAACTGACGAAGAATCCCTCCGTCGTCCCGATGCTCGAGCAGGTCGGGGTTCCCGCCGACAAGATCCCGTGGCTCGCCTACCTCGAGATCCTCGGTGCCGTCGGCCTCCTGGTCGGCTTGGTCGTCTGGCCGATCGGCGTCGCTGCCGCCGTCGGCGTCATCCTCTACTTCGTCGGAGCCGTCGTCGCGCACCTGCGCGCCGGGGACAAAGACTTCGCACCCGCCGCCGGACTGGCCGTGTTCTCCGTCGTCGCGCTGGTTCTACGGGTGCTCAGCGCCTGACCAGTCGTAATCCATCTGGCCCGCGGTGGCGAGAGCATGATCGGCTCCCGACCACCGCGCGACCAGATGCAGCGCCAGATCCAGACCGGCACTGATTCCCGCCGACGTCGCCAGGTCGCCGTGATCGATGTACCGAACACCCTCGTGAACGACGAGCGCGGGCCACCGTTCGCGCAGCAGTTCCAAGTCCTCCCAGTGCGTGGTGACCGGACGACCGTCGAGCAGTCCCGCAGCCGCGAGCACGAACGCACCGGTGCACACCGACGCGACCAACTCGGCGGTGGGCCGAAGACCCTGCAGCCACTGCAGAACGCTGCCGTTCGCCTCGACTGCGTCCACGACGCCACCGGGAACCAAAACGAGGTCGTAGGGCCGTGGGTCGTCGATCGTGGTGTCGACGCCGATCCTCATTCCGCCCCGAGCAACAGCTGCCCTGTCGTCGATCCCGACGAGCGTCACCTCGAACGGCGCTGCGCTGCCTGCACGTTCGGCCACCCGGTTGGCCACCGAGAACACCTCGAACGGGCCGCACGCGTCGAGTACCTCGACATCGTCGAACAACAGAATGGCAATGCTTCTGGTCATTTTTTTCCTCAACTGCTCGTGGTGGAGACGATGACGGGCACCATGACCGCGGCCATCACTGCGGCATTGACGTCCGAGACGGCCTTGCGCACAGCCGCGCCGGCCCACTCCCCCTCGGCGATCTCCTTCGCGCGCCGCTTCAGCAGCTTCTTGTCCGCATCCTCGATCACCTTGTGTGTCAGATCCACTGCCGAAATCAACGAGATCAACGCAGCCGTGTGCGGCGACGGCGTCGTCCCGTCCACCAGTGCGCTGCGTAGCGCGTCTCGCAGCACCTTCTCACGCGAGGTGTCCTCGGCAGGCCACGTCGTCGTCGGGAACAACCCCCACACCTTGTCCTTCTTCTCCGTGACGAAACCCTGTGCGACGAGTCGCGCAGCCAGTTCCTTCGCCAGATTCTTCTGCGACTTCTCGATCACCTTCTGTGGCTTCATCGGCCGCGACGCCGACGCGACCAGATCGAACACTCGACGCAACGCCGGGTCACTCGGCGCTTCGGTCGTGGAGCCTGCGACGACCACGTGATCCTTCTTGATCTGCTCGTCCGGGCCGGTGATACGCAGCGACCCGATCATGGCGAGCTCGACGACCAGCGCACCTGCCAGTACCCGTGGCAACTTCGTGCTGTCGGCGAGCGGCTTGCCCGAGTCGTCGTCGAGCAACAGCAACAGCAGGTCCTCCGCGATCAAGGTCATGACGCGAGGCTACTCAGAATGTACGGGTAGTTGTATGCCAGCAGTTGTTCGAGAATCGCTATGTCCACATCGGCGAGCTTGTTCACGTACAGGCAACCCGCTCCTCGCTTGTGCTTTCCCAGCTGTTCGAGCAAGCTCTCCGACTCCGGGGCGTACGTGGCGCCGTACACCGACAGATTCGCCTTGCGTGGGGAGAACCCGACGACGAAATACTCTCCCCGGCGGCCACTGCCCGTCGTGTATCGATAGCTTCCGAAACCCACCATCGTCGGACCCCACATCACCGCCGGTTGCCCGGTGACGCGGCCCATGATCTCGGCGAGCGCGAACCCGTCCGCACGGCGAACCGGGTGCTCCACAGCCGCCAGGAAATCCTCGGCCGATACGTCGGTGGGTCGCGTCAGGTTCTCGTTCAATTGATCAGGGCCTGCCAGTTCGACGGCACCCGCTCGCGCGGACCGGGAACCGTCTGATCGAGTGGACGATGTTGCGGCGGAGCCAGTTCCGGCCCGTCGTACATCTGCTCGTCCTCGTAGTTGTAGAACCATTCCTCGCCGGGCTCGTAGCTGCGCACGAACTGGTGCCGGGTGGACTCTGCATGTTTGCTGGCATGCTGCGACGGCGAGGAATCGCAACATCCGATGTGCCCGCACTGCGCGCACCGCCGCAGATGTACCCACCACCCCTGCGTCTGCGTGCACTCCACACAACCCGGTCCCGACGGCGGAATCTTCGGGTCGATGCCTTCGATGGTCATGGTTCCTCCTCGATTGCAGGGTCGACGGGCAACCGCACGACGAATCGTGTGTCACCGGGTTCGGACACCAACCGCAGCTCACCCTGATGCTTGTTCACCACGATGCGCCACGAGATGTCCAGGCCGAGCCCCGTGCCCTCGCCGACCGGCTTGGTGGTGAAGAAGGGCTCGAAAATGCGCGACCGAATCTCCTGCGGCACACCGGGTCCGGTGTCGCAGATCTCGATCTGGACCTGATCCTCGTCCAACGACGTCCGCACCGTCAGCACCCCCTTCTCCTCGGGGGTAGCCGCCATCGCCTGCACGGCATTGTCGATCAGATTGGTCCACACCTGATTGAGTTCGGCTGCGTAGGCCGGGATCGGCGGCACCGCGGGGTCGTAGTCCTTGACCACCGTGATGTCGTCACCGATCTTGCGGCCCAACATGATCAGGGTGCTGTCGAGTAGTTCGCGCACGTCCACCGTTCGATACGGCGCACGATCCATCTGCGAGTACTGCTTCGCTGCACCGACGAGCGTGGAGATGCGCGTGGTCGAATCCGAGATCTCGTTCATCAGCAACTCGGTTTCGACGGTGTAGTTGAGCCACCGAATTGCGCCCTCGAGCAACGCTGGATCGTCGACTGTCGCGGAAACCCGATCGAGCCACGGCACGTCGAGACCGGCCGAGACGAACGTCGGAGCCAGATCCCAGCCGTCACCGATGCCCTTGTCCTCGAACCACTCTCCCAGTTCGTCCTCGCGGTCCGACGCCTCCATCGCGGTCAGCTTCGGAGCCTTGGCGACCAGCTCCACGGCCTCGTTCTGCAGTCCGACCAGATGCGCCAAGCTGCCGCGATCGAGAGTGCCACCGGCGATCATCGCCAACTTCTGCCGCATGTGCGCCACCCGATTTCGCAACGCCGACGTCGCCCGCACCGCAGCCGCCGCCGGATTGTTCAATTCGTGCGTCAGCCCGGCCGACAGAGAACCCAACGCCAACAGGCGTTCTCGTTGTTCCACTATCTGCTTGGTGTTCTGATTGCCGAAGAACAATCCCTCGAGCAGATGCAACGCCATCGGGAACCACTCCCGCACGATGGACGCGAAGCACTCGGCGTCGAGCACGAAGAACCGGGAGGGCTCGGTCACCCGCATCGAACCCTGGTACGTCTGCGGCACCCGATCGCCCAGGTAGGCCTGCCACGCACCCGCGTACACCCCGCGTTGCGAGGTGCGATTGACCACCAGGTCCTCGCCACCGGAAAGCTTCGAGAGGACGACGGCCCCCTCCATCAGAACGTAGAAGCACGTCGCCGGATCACCTTCCGCGTACACCGGCCCCGGCTCGATCGTTTCGATGCGCCCGTCTCGGCACAGCTCCGCCAGCTGCGCGTCGGTGAGCTGCTCGAACAGGAAGAGCGTCCGTAACTCTTCCGGATCACATGCGGGTGTGTTCTGCGTCGGCTCGGTCATGGGTTCGCCAGATATCTGTGCACCAACATCACGGCCATCGCTCCCTCTCCCACCGCCGACGCGACGCGTTTGGCCGAGTCGGATCGCACGTCACCGGCAGCGAACACACCCGGCACACTCGTTTCGAGGTGGTGTGGGAGACGGGCGGGCGTCCACCCGGCAGGCCCGCGCCCGTCGACGACGAGATCCGGCCCGGTGACCACGAATCCATGCTCGTCCCGCACGAGGACCCCGTCGAGCCACTCGGTGCGCGGTGCCGCGCCGATGAACAGGAACAGGTACTGCGCGTCGACCGTCGTCGTCTCCTCGGTCGCTCGGTTGTGCAGCGTGATCGACTCGAGGTGACCGTCTCCCGCTACCCCGACGACCTCGGTGCACGGCCGCACGCTGATCTTCGGGTTCTCCTCGATCTGCTTGATCAGGTAGTACGACATCGACGCTTCGAGCGAGGTGGCCCGGATCAGAATGGTGACCGACTTTGCCCCGCGCGAGAGATACACCGCCGCCTGACCGGCCGAGTTCGCCCCTCCCACGATGTAGACGTCTTGCTCGGCGCAGCGCGCGGCCTCCGTCATCGCCGATCCGTAGAACACGCCGCGTCCGGTGAAGTCGTCGATTCCGGGTGCGTCCAAACGCCTGTAGGCGACACCGGTGGACAGGATGATCGTCTGCGCGCTGATGCTGCGGCCGTCGGCGAATCGCACTGTTCGCGCAGCACCGTTTGCTTCGAGGCCGACGACGTCCTGAGTGGTGACCACCTCGGCACCGAACTTCAGTGCCTGACGACGAGCCCGCTCGGCGAGCTGAGCTCCCGAGACCCCGTCGGGAAAACCCAGGTAGTTCTCGATCCGTGAACTCTGTCCGGCCTGACCGCCCGTCGCGGTCCGCTCGATCAGGGTGGTCCGCAGGCCTTCGGACGCGCCGTACAGCGCGGCTCCGAGTCCGGCCGGACCGCCACCGATGACGACCAGATCGTAGAACTCCTCCGACGGCGAGACAGTCAGGCCGAGTCGATCACCGAGTTCGGCATCGGACGGCTCGATCAGCGCGGCGCCCTCGGTGGTGATGACCACCGGCAGCCGTCCGTCGTCCACACCCGCCGCGGCCAACAGCCGCGCCCCCTCGGCCTCGTCGGACATGTACCAGCGATACGGCAGCTGATTGCGAGCGAGGAACTCGCGGATCTCCGACGAACGCGCCGACCAGCGGTGGCCGACGATCTTGGTGTCCTCCACGGCTCGGTGGTCGTACGCACACCAGGCCTCGAGCTGGGCGTCGAGCACGGGGTACAGCTTTTCCTCGGGCGGATCCCACGGCTTGAGCAGGTAGTAGTCGAGATCGACGACGTTGATCGCGTCGATCGCGGCGTCGGTGTCCGCGTATGCGGTGAGAAGAATGCGACGGGCGGTCGGAAAGATGTCCATGGCCTGCTCGAGAAATTCCATGCCGCTCATCTGCGGCATGCGGTAGTCGGCCAACAGAATGGCGACGGGGGTACCGCGCAGCGCGAGTTCTTTCAACGCGTCGAGAGCGCCGGCACCGGACTCCGCCCGCACGATGCGGTACTGCTCCCCGTAGCGCCGACGTAGGTCGCGGGCGACCGATCTCGACACTCCTGGGTCGTCGTCGACGCTGAGAATGACCGGTTTCATGACCCTCCAGAACTGGTGCTCATCAACGACATGAGCATGCCACCGCGTCACCCCGAATGGGAGGCAAGCGGGCCTGGAAAGAGCGGGGTCAGATTCGGCCGCGTCGAATCAGGTCGAGTTCCTGCGGGGTGAGGAGCCGTTCGAGCTTCTCGGCGGGCCACGTACGCGGGCTCCCGCTCATCCTGGCGGTTTTCAACAGGGGCAGATCACTGCTGGTACGACGCATTATCGACTGTAATTTCACGGTGGATCACTCCGAACAATTTCTTCGTTGGTCCCGACACTCCGCTTGCTACATCGATCAGTGTCCGCCCGGTGTTAACGCCTCGGTGGGATCTCGTGCGGCGTTTCGCAGCTCGAGACAGTTTCCTGCGCCTACGGTCGGGGTAAACGGCTGCCCAAATCAACTGATCGGGGAACGTTCGTGAACACGTCGGGAAATTCTGTGGCCAGTTCCGTGCAGAACAACGGAGCATTCGAGAAAGCAGCGCGAGCCGGTCACTTCGTCAGCGGAGTGCTGCACATTCTGATCGGATACATCGCCGTCCGGTTGGCCTTCGGCCAGGCCGGCAACGCAGACCAGTCCGGTGCACTCGCCGAGCTGGCCGAGAAGCCCGGCGGAAAGATCGCGCTCTGGGTGGCAGTGGTGGCTTTGGTGGCGCTGGCGCTGTGGCGCATCGTCGAAGCGATCGTCGGCAAGAAATCCGACGCCGGCGCCGGGAGTGCGATGGACCGTCTCAAAGCAGGCGCGCTGGCCGTCGTCTACATCGCGTTCGCCTTCTCGACCTACGGCTTCGCGACCGGCTCGGGCAAGTCCAGCGGACAACAGAACGCCGGCTGGTCGGCACGACTGATGGAATCCGGCGGCGGCAAGCTCGTGCTCATCGCCGTCGCGCTGGTCGTCATCGGAGTCGGCGGATACCACGTCTACAAGGGCGTTTCGAAGAACTTCCTCGACGATCTCGAAGGACACCAGAGCGGGGCCGTCGTCAAACTCGGCATCGCGGGATACGCCGCCAAGGGCGCTGCCCTCGTCGGAGCCGGACTCCTCGTCGTGGTGGCAGTTCTGCAGTCCGATCCGTCCAAGGCCACCGGCATCGACGGTGCTCTCAAGACTCTCGGCTCACAGCCCTACGGTCAGGTCCTGTTGATCCTCGCCGGCGTGGGTATCGCGCTCTACGGGCTCTATGCCTTCGTGTTGGCTCGCTTCGCTCGCATGTGAGCGAAACTTCGTAGCCTGCTACGAGTTTCCGCTCACCTGTGCGGGGTTGCTCGATCACCGTGGATCGAACAACTCGTCGACGCTGACCTCGAACAGCCGGGCCAGGCGGAATGCGAGAGAGAGCCGCGGGTCGAAGTGGCCCTTCTCGATCGAGATGATCGTCTGCCTGCTGACGCCGACCGCGTCGGCGCACTGCTGCTGTGACAAACCGGCAGCAGTGCGCAGCCGGTGCACGTGGTTCGAAGTCACCGCTGCGTACGCGAGACGACCAGGTACCGCACGGCCACGTCGGCCATGGCCAACACCAGAAACGCGACTACCGGAACCAGCTCCGTGTCGAGTATCGCCGAGGCAGCCGACGCGAGGCCGAGTGCGATCATCAGGTCGAAGAAGGCACCGGACGACGCGTGCTGCAACCACTGGAACTCGACGGAATCCTCCGGATTCTCCGGCATCTTCGGTGATCGTTGCGGAACCAATGTCCACATCGCTCCGACGAGGGCAGGGGCCACCGCCGCGGCGAACACCAGACCTACCTGCCACCCGCCTTCTTCTCGCACCGATGCGGCGACGATCCCGACACCGGCGGCGAGGGCAATTCCGAGAACTACTGCGGGGACTCGTGACAGTGCGACCCTCATGACAACCTCCCGTGCGTGTACGAGTTCTTTGACATATCTCACCCCCACTCGATTCCGATGTCAAACTTCTCTTACATTCCCCTTCGTCCCGTTTCGCTATGAGCTCGGACACACATATGCTGTGACCGATTTGTCGTAACGTTCAGTCACACGTACCTGGAGGCCCACGTTGAGCAAGACTCTCGAAGCCAAGATCGACATCGCCGCGAGCCCCGAGACCGTCTGGTCGATCGTGTCCGATCTGCAGCGCATGGGCGAGTGGAGCCCGCAGTGCAAGAAGATGAAGGTCTTCGGCGGACCGGTCGGCAAGGGCACCAAGACGCTCAACGTCAACCGCAAGGGGATGCTCGTCTGGCCGACCACCGCCAAGGTCGTCACCTTCGAACCCAACCGCGAACTCGCGTTCCGCGTCGTGGAGAACAAGACGATCTGGTCCTACACGCTCACTCCCACCGCGACCGGAACGACCGTCGTCGAGAAGCGGGAGGCACCGACGGGCACCACGGCAGTGTCGTCACTGCTGGTCAAGCGCATCCTCGGGGGCATCGACGAGTTCGACGTCGAACTCGTCGAGGGCATGAACAAGACCCTGCGTCGAATCAAGGCCGAGAGCGAGAAGTCCAGCCAGAAATAACTTTTCTCAGGAATGTTTCAGGTTTGTTTCCCGCGGGCATCCGTCGTTTCGACAAGCAACAAACACGAACGGAAAGTGGGGGCACCCTATGTTGGGACTCGGATTTGTAGGCTGGATCATCATCGGCGGACTCGCCGGCTGGATCGGTAGCAAGATCATGAAGACGGATGCTCAGATGGGCATCATCCTGAACATCGTCGTCGGCATCATCGGCGGCCTCCTGGGCGGATTCCTGCTCAGCACGTTCCTCGACGTCGAGGGCGGCGGAATCATCTTCAGCTTCATCACCTGCCTGCTCGGCGCGTGCATCCTGCTGTTCCTGGTCAAGCTCGTGACGGGCCGCAGCCGCGTCTGATCTCACTCGCACCTCTCGACTGCCGGGGCCCTCACGTACGCTGTGATGGCTCCGGCAGTCGCGTGTTCGACGCACGATTCGCTCGCAGCACCACGACCTGCCGACACCTGTCCGACAAAAGTTAGAGGAGACCGTGGCACGCCGTCCCGCCCCGATTGGTCAACCGCCCCGCACCGGAGCGGCTCACATCGTCGACTTGGTCCGTGAAACGATTCCACCGCTCCACCCCGCCGGGCTGCCGTTCGTCGGCGGTCCGCTGGCCGTCGCCGTTCTCGGTCGACGCTCCAAGTGGGTCCGCAACGCCGGACTCGTTGCCGCCGGAGCCTGCGCCACCTTCTTCCGCCACCCCTCGCGAGTCCCGCCGAATCGCCCCGGCGTCGTCGTCGCTCCCGCCGACGGCCTGGTCACACTCGTCGACACTGCCGTTCCTCCGGCCGAGCTCGATCTCGGCTCCGAGCCGGTCCCGCGCGTCAGCATCTTCCTCTCCGTCCTCGACGTCCACGTACAGCGTGTTCCCGTCGGCGGAAAAGTCGTGGAAGTGGTGCACCGTCGCGGTCAGTTCAAATCCGCCGACCTCGCCGAGGCCAGCGAGGTCAACGAGCGCAACAGCATGCACATCAGAACCGCTTCCGGTCAGGATGTCGCCGTCGTGCAGATCGCCGGCCTGATTGCGCGACGCATCATCAACAACGCCAAGGTCGGCGACACCTTGTCGATCGGCGACACCTACGGACTGATCCGATTCGGATCCCGCGTGGACACCTACTTCCCGGCGGGCACCACCCTGCTGGTCGAACGCGGCCAGCGGGCCGTCGGTGCCGAAACAGTGCTCGCCGAGCTCTCGCAGTAGAAACCGACATGATCACCAGACGCGCCAAGCCACCTGCTGCCATTCGTCTGCTTCCGTCCGTAGTCACGATTCTCGCGCTGTGCTCCGGCCTGTCCGCGGTCAAGTTCGCCCTCGACGGCCAGCTCGGTACCGCGCTCGCCATGATCGGTGCCGCTGCGATCCTCGATGCGTTGGACGGTCGCATCGCCCGATTGCTCGACGCCACCAGCAAGATCGGTGCCGAACTGGATTCGCTGTCCGACGCCATCTCGTTCGGTGTCGCCCCGGCGCTGGTGCTGTACGTGACACTGCTCGAGGGCAGCAGCGGCGGCTGGATCGTGGCGCTGGTCTACGCGGTGAGCATCGTGCTCCGCCTCGCGCGCTTCAACACTCTGCTCGACGAGGACGACACTCCCGCTTACGCGCGCGAGTACTTCACCGGTGTTCCCGCACCGGCCGGGGCGCTCATCGCCATGGCACCGATCGCGGGTTTCGAGCAGTTCGGCGACGGCTGGTGGGCCTCGTTCTACGTCGTCGCCGGATGGGCGATCCTCACCGCCGGTCTCATCGTCAGCCGCATCCCCACGCTCGCGCTCAAGACGGTCTCGGTGCCGCCGCGACTGGCCGCGATCCTGCTGGTGCTCGTCGCACTGCTCGCAGCCGCGCTCATCACGTTCCCGCTGATCCTGCTGATGGGCCTGGTGTTGGCCTACCTGGTGCACATCCCGTTCGCAGTGCGCTCGCAGCGGTGGACCGCCGCGCGCCCGTACACCTGGGACGCCAAGCCGGCCGAGCGCCGCGCCGAGCGTCGGGCCATCCGCCGCGCGCCGGGGAACAACCGGCGGTCGCAGGCTCGTCTGGGACTGCGTCGGCCTCGTAGTTAGAACCTCGCCGCTACTGTTGACCGTGTGACCGAATCTCGCTCGACGACGCCTGAGCTCGTTCTCACTGCCCGCCTCAACACCTCGGCGGCCGATGCCCGACGCGGCGTCGTGCGCCTGCATCCGGAAGTCCTTGCGGCTCTGGGCCTGCGGGAGTGGGATGCGGTGTCGCTCATCGGTTCTCGTCGCACAGCCGCCGTCGTCGCCGTGGCTCCGGAGGGATCACCTCAGGGCACCGCGTTGCTGGACGACGTGACGCTCTCCAACACCGGTCTTCGCGAAAATGCTTCTGTCGCAGTCGGACCCGTCACCGTCTACGGGGCCAAGGCCGTCACTGTGACCGGCTCGGCGCTCGCCACCGGTTCCATCTCCGACGCCACCCTGCGACAAGCGTTGCTCGGCAAGGTACTGACGGTGGGTGACACGGTCTCACTTCTCCCCCGTGATCTCGGCCCCGGAACCTCGACGACATCTGCGACGCAGGCGCTGTCGAGGACATTCGGGGTCGCGTGGACCACCGAACTGTTGACGGTCTCGGCCGTCGACCCGTCGAATGGGCCGGTGAGTGTGCAACCCAATTCGGCGGTCGGGTGGGGCTCCGGCACCGTCGCTGCCTCGGCATCCGCACCTGTGTCAGCGCCACCGCAAGCCACGGCGGCCAGGGTGAGCGCGGCCGATCTGGTGGGAGTGAGCGCGCAGTCGGCCAAGCTGACCGAGTGGCTGCGGCTGGCGTTGGACGAGTCGGAGTTGCTGGCAACGCTCGGCGCATCGCCGCATCTGGGGGTGTTGATCACCGGACCGGGTGGGGTCGGCAAGGCGACGTTGGCGCGCGCGGTCGTCGGTGAACGCGCATGCGTCGTGCTGGACGGACCGTCGATCGGCGCGCTCGAGGCGTCGGCCCGGGTCGATCGCGTCACCGCGGCAGTGGACGAACTCGCCGGTTCCGGGGTTCTGCTCATCACCGACGTCGACGCGTTGTTGCCCTCCGAGCCCGAACCGGCGTCCACGTTCGTCCTCGATGTACTGCGCCGGGCCGTCGACACTCCGGGTCTCGCCCTGATCGCGACGACGGCCCATCCGGAGGCGACCGATCCCAGACTGCGCGGTCAGGACCTGTGCGATCGTGAACTCACCCTCACCCTGCCCGACGCGGCAGGCCGCAAGGGATTGCTGGAGCATCTGCTCCGAAAAGTTCCGCAGGGCGACGTCGACCTGGGCGAAATCGCCTCACGGACACCGGGTTTCGTGGTCGCCGATCTGGCCGCCCTGACGCGGGAGGCGGCGCTGCGGGCGGCGGCGCGCGCATCGAACGATTCGGCCGCGGCCTCGTTGACGCAGGACGATCTGGTGGGCGCTCTGCAGGTGATTCGCCCGCTGTCGCGTTCGGGAAGCGAAGAACTGGCGATCGGCAGTCTCACGCTCGACGACGTCGGCGACATGGTGGAGACCAAGCAGGCACTCACAGAGGCGGTACTGTGGCCGCTACGCCATCCGGATTCGTTCGCGCGCTTGGGAATCGAACCGCCGCGGGGAGTTCTGCTGTACGGTCCGCCCGGCTGCGGCAAAACGTTCCTCGTGCGCGCACTGGCCAGCTCCGGGCAGCTCAGCGTGCACTCGGTCAAAGGCGCGGAGCTGATGGACAAATGGGTCGGCTCCTCGGAAAAGGCTGTCCGAGAACTCTTTCAACGCGCCCGAGATTCCGCTCCCTCGCTGATCTTCCTGGACGAGGTGGATGCTCTCGTGCCCCGACGCGGGCAGAGCTCGGATTCCGGCGTCGGAGATCGGGTCGTCGCGGCGCTGCTGACCGAGCTCGACGGCGTCGAACCGTTGCGCGACGTCGTCGTACTCGGGGCAACCAACCGACCCGATCTGATCGATCCCGCACTGCTCCGGCCGGGCCGGCTCGAGCGGCTCGTCTTCGTGCCGCCGCCGGATTCCGATGCCCGCGTGGACATCCTGAAGGCGTCGGGCAAATCCATCCCGCTCGCCGAGGACGTGGATCTGGAGTCGTTGGCGCGCGATCTCGACGGCTACTCCGCGGCAGACTGCGCGGCGTTGCTGCGCGAGGCCGCGTTGACGGCGATGCGTCGGTCGATGGATGCGGCCGACGTCACCGCCGCCGATGTCGCCGACGCTCGGGCGACGGTCAGACCGTCACTCGATCCCGAGCAGGTGGCGCATCTGCGGGCATACGGGAGTGCCTAGCGGCAGTGGGGGGGGGGGGGGGGGGGGGGGGGGGGGGGGGGGGGGGGGGGGGCGGCCCGCCCGCGGGCCCGCCCCGCCCCCGCGCCCCCCCCCCCCCGGCCCCCCCGCCCCCCCCCCCCACCACTGCGCAGCACTCACTTCCAGCGGCCGAGGATTTCCTCTGCCCGCTTGGCCAGTTCCATCTGGAAGATCGGGCCGAAGCTGATGCGACCCACGCCCAGGGAGGCGAAGTGCGACAGGTCGCCCTCGGCCGGGTTGGCGATGGCGTTGATGGGGAGCGGGAGTTGCTCGGCGAGACGCTTGTAGTCCGCGTCGTTGTGGAAGCCGACGGGGTAGAGCGAGTCGGCACCGGCTGCGGCGCACAGCTTCAGCCGGGCGATGGCGCGGTCGACGCGGTCGCTCTCGTCGCCGATCGCCTTGACGAACAGGTCGGTGCGGGCGTTGATGACCACGTGGACGTCGGTGGCGTCGGATGCTGCGCGCAGTGCTCCGACGAAGTCGGCATGTTCTTGCGCTTCGCGGAGGCGTCCGCCTTCGCTGTGCACGGTGTCCTCGATGTTGAGGCCGACGGCTCCGGCAGAGATCAGTCCGTCGATGAGTCGCTTGGGGTCCTCGCCGTAGCCGGATTCGATGTCGACCGACAGGGGTGCGTCCACGGCGGCGGAGATCTGCGAGATGCGGGTGAGCAGTTCGTCGAAGGTGATGCCCTCGTTGTCGGGCTTGCCGATGGAGTCCGAGACGGGGTGGCTTCCGACGGTCAGCGCGGTGAACCCGGCGGAGACGGCGAGGTTGGCAGACCAGGCGTCCCACACCGTCGGCAATACGACCGGGTTGCCCGGCTTGTGCAGCTCGAGCAGGGTGGTGGCTTTCTGGGACAGGTTCGTCATGAGACTCCTTCGCGGTGACCGACAGAGAACGTACGTTCTCTCCACGACCAACATACGCGCTTCAGTCGATCAAATCGAGCGCTTTCATCCGGTCGAACACCATCAGCGATCCCGGAGCGACGTCCGGCATGGCGGCGTACTCGTCTCGGGTGAAGTACCTGATCTCTGCGATCTCGCTGGTCGGCGTCGGCTCGGTCGCCAGATCGGCGAGGAAACACGTGATCTCGAGCGGAGTTCCTGCCGGGTGCCCCCAGGCCTCACATTCGAACACCCCGAGGAGCCGGGCGTCCGTCACCGCTGCATCGAGCTCTTCCCTGATCTCGCGATGCAGTGCTTGCTCGGGCGTCTCGCCCGGGTCGATCTTTCCGCCCGCCATGTAGAACGCGGATTTTCCGGCCGATCGGGTCTGGATCATTCGACGATCTCGGACGTACGCCAGCCCGGCGGTCCGAATGAGCCTCGGATCGGTCACCGACGCGCTCCCCTCACTCACGGACCCGCACCGTTCTGTACCGCCTGGCACGCCGCCTACCTCGCAAAGTAAAGTGGACAACGACAACTCGCGGCTGCCGCTCGGCAACCGGTTCATTATTTCTCAAAGCTTCACATCGAACTTCACACGGACTTCGCACACCCTACTCATCGCCGCCCTACGACCACCGCTCGGTTTCACCGCCGATGCGACCGAGACGACGGAGTGATTTTTGCTCGCCATTCTTCTTGCGCACGCCGCCGCCGCGCTGCTCGCGCCACTGTTCGTCCGCTGGTGGGGTCGCAATGCCTTTTTCCCGCTCGCGCTCGTACCCCTGCTCAGCCTGATCTGGGTGTTCGGCAACTGGGGAACCGAACAGAAACTGAACATCGAATGGGTCCCTGGCCTGTCGATGAACATCGACATGCGGTTCGACTCCCTCGCGGCCATCATGTCGCTGCTGGTCCTCGGCATCGGCGCACTGATTCTGCTCTACTGTGCGCGCTACTTCGAGGACGACGAGCCCCGCCTCGGGCTGTTCGCCGCCGAAATGGTCGCCTTCTCCGGTGCGATGTTCGGCCTCATCACCAGCGACAACATGCTGGTGCTCTACATCTTCTGGGAAGTCACCACCGTCCTGTCGTTCCTGCTCGTCGGCCACTACGCCGAGCGAGCGTCGAGCAGACGAGCGGCCACCCAGGCACTGCTCGTCACCACCGCGGGCGGCCTGGCGATGTTGGTCGGCATCATCATCCTCGGCCAGGTGTCCGGCACCTACAACCTCTCGGAGCTGGTCGCGAACGCGCCGGGCGGCTGGTTGCCCGGTGTCGCGATCGTGCTGGTCCTCATCGGCGCACTGAGCAAGTCGGCCATCGTGCCACTGCACTTCTGGCTCCCCGGAGCCATGGCCGCCCCGACGCCGGTCAGCGGATACCTCCATGCCGCTGCCATGGTCAAAGCAGGCATCTACCTGGTCGCACGCCTGGCCCCGGGGTTTGCCGATTCCGGCCCGTGGCGAGCCACGGTGATCAGCCTCGGACTGCTGTCGATGATCCTGGCCGGGTGGCGAGCTCTGCGCGCATTCGACCTCAAGCTGATACTCGCGTTCGGCACCGTCAGCCAGCTCGGCTTCCTCATGGTGTTGGTCGGCATCGGCTCGGAGAAGGCGATGCTCGCCGGCCTGACGATGGTGATCGCCCACGCGATGTTCAAAGCGGCGCTGTTCATGGTCGTCGGCATCATCGATCACACCACCGGCACCCGCGACATCCGCAAACTGGCCCACCTGGGCAAGAAGGCTCCCTGGCTCGCCGCGATAGCCGCGCTGGCCGCGGCCAGCATGGCCGGACTTCCGCCGATGCTCGGGTTCGTCGGCAAGGAAACGGCGTTGTCGGCCGTGATCAGCACCCCGACGCTCGATCCCACGGTCGCGGCCTTCGTCGTCGCAGGCCTGGTGATCGGCTCGATACTCACGGTCACCTACAGCATTCGGTTCGTCTGGGGCGCGTTCGCGCGCAAGCAGCTCAAGCGGGCGAGTCCGTCGGTCAAGGCGATGCACGCGCCGGCAGCCCTGTTCCTCGCCGCGCCCGCCTTCCTGGCGGTGCTCGGTCTGGTCGCCGGATTCGCGTCCTCCATCGTAGATCGCATCGTCAGCCCGTACGCTCGCACGCTGCCGTCGTACGGCCAGGAGCCGTACCACCTGGCGCTCTGGCACGGATTCAATCTGCCGTTGGCGCTGACAGTCGTCGTCGTCACCGGTGGTGTCGGGTTGTTCATCGCGCATCGGGTGGTCAACCGGCTCAAGTTCGAGCATCCTCCGCTCGGCAACGCAGACCGCATCTACGACAACGTGCTCAAGTCCATGGACACCCTGTCGATCCGTCTCACCGGCACCACGCAGCGCGGTTCGCTCCCTCTCACTCAGGGCACGATCCTGCTGACGCTGGTGCTGCTGCCGATGATCGTGCTGATCCTCGGCGCAGAACCGGACTTGGACTACACCCTGTGGAACAACCCGTTGCAGCTGATCATCGGGGCCATCATGATCGCGGGTGGCCTCGGAGCCACGGTGATGCGCAACCGCTTGGCCAGCGTCATTCTCGTCGGTCTCACCGGCTACGGCTGCGGAGTCATCTTCGCCATCCACGGCGCCCCGGACCTGGCGCTGACCCAGTTCCTCGTCGAGACTCTGACCCTCGTGATGTTCGTGCTCGTCCTGCGCAAGCTCCCGGCCGAGGTCGACGACCGGGGTTCGGCCGGATCGCGCGGACCTCGCGCGGTGCTCGCCGTCGCCGTCGGGGCGACCGTGAGCATCCTGGGTGCGTTCGCGATGAACGCCCGAAACACAGACCCGGTGTCGCTGCTCCTGCCGGACGCCGCATACAACCTGGGCGACGGCCAGAACGTCATCAACGTGATCCTCGTGGACATCCGCGCCTGGGACACTCTCGGCGAGATCTGCGTCCTGCTCGTCGCGGCTACGGGCGTGGCGAGCCTGGTCTTCCGCAACCGCCGGTTCGGTAGCGCTCCGCGGGTGTCCGACGCCCCCTCGTCGTCCTCCGATGCGAACTACGCGGCGGAGACGACGTGGCTGCTCGGCGGCGATTTGATCGATCCGCGTCATCGCTCGTTGATTCTCGAGGTCACGACGCGATTGATCTTCCCGACGATCATGGTGCTGTCGATCTACTTCTTCTTCTCCGGTCACAACGCTCCCGGCGGCGGTTTCGCCGGTGGCCTCACCGCCGGCCTGGCTCTGGTGCTGAGGTACTTGGCCGGTGGCCGCTACGAGCTCGGTGAGACAGTTCCGATCGACGCCGGAAAGATCCTCGGACTCGGCTTGATCTTCGCGGCCGGAACCGCGGTGGCGTCGATGTTCCTCGGAGCCCCGGCGTTGTCCTCGGCGACGTTGGAGGTGACGTTGCCGATCCTCGGCGACATCAAGTTGGTCACCGCATTGTTCTTCGACCTCGGTGTGTATCTCATCGTGGTCGGGTTGGTACTCGACGTGCTCCGTAGTCTCGGCGCGCGTCTCGACGCACAGGTGGAAATGCAGAGCCAAGGCCGAGTGAGCGCCCCATGACCGCTGATCTCGGAATGCTCGTCATTGTCGGTGTCCTCATCGCGGCGGGTGTGTATCTGCTGCTCGAGCGCAGTATCACCAAGATGCTGCTGGGCCTGCTACTCGTCGGCAACGGCGTCAACCTGCTCATGCTCACGATCGCCGGCCCTGCGGGAGCCCCGCCCATCGTGGGTCGGGACAACGCGGTGAACCAGGAGATGGCGGACCCCCTGGCCCAGGCGGTGATCCTGACGGCAATCGTCATCACGATGGGAATCGCGGCGTTCGTGCTGGCTCTGGCCTACCGGTCGTTCACTCTCAACACCAAGGACGACGTCGAGAACGACCCCGAGGACACCAAGGTCTCCCGGCGCCGCTCGATGGCCGAGGCCCCCGACCGCGACCGCTCGGACGACCCGGTGACGGGCGAGCCGAGCTTCGGCGGCGACGCATTCGACTCGAAGGGCAACCCCATTCCGCTCGAGGAGATCAGAAACCTCGAGGATCTCGAGTGCTACGAGGATCTGCACGACGGTGATTTCGACAACGACGACGACAATCCGCAGCTGCGCGGGCTGGACGGACTCGACACCGCCGAGAAGGACGACAGCCGCCCAGATGAGAAGGGAGACCACGCATGACGATCTCCCCCGCAGTGATCGACGTTCTGACTCCGCTGCCGGTACTGATTCCGATGCTCGCCGCCGCGTCGACCCTGGTGCTGGGGCGACGGCCTCGCGCTCAGCGATTCATCACCATCGTCGCGCTCACCGCGGTGGTCGCGATCTCGTCGGTGATGCTCTATCTCGCCGATCGCGACGGCACCAGCGCACTGCAGGTCGGCGGTTGGGATTCCCCGCTCGGCATCTCCCTCGTGGTGGACCGCCTGTCGGCGATGATGCTCGTCGTCTCGTCCATCGTGCTGCTGGCCGTCATGGTCTACTCGATCGGCCAGGGCATCCGCGACGGTAGCGAGAATCAGCCCGTCTCGATCTTCCTGCCGACCTACCTCGCCTTGACCGCAGGTGTCTGCAACGCGTTCCTCGCAGGCGACCTGTTCAACCTGTTCGTCGGCTTCGAGGTGCTGCTCGCGGCGTCGTTCGTGTTGCTGACACTCGGCGCGAGTGCCGACCGCGTGCGTGCGGGCGTGTCGTACGTGATGGTGTCGATGGTGTCCTCGCTGATCTTCCTGATCGGCATCGCGCTGGTCTACGCAGCCACCGGAACGCTGAACCTGGCCCACATCGCGGTGCGTATGGACGACATCACCCCCGGAACCAGAACCGCGATCTTCGCGGTTCTACTGGTCGCGTTCGGCATCAAGGCCGCGGTGTTCCCGCTCTCGACGTGGCTGCCCGACTCGTATCCCACCGCCCCGGCACCGGTCACCGCCGTGTTCGCCGGCCTGCTGACGAAAGTCGGTGTGTACGCGATCATCCGCGCGCACACCCTGCTGTTCCCCGACGGCTCACTCGACAACGTACTGATGGTCTGCGGCCTGCTGACGATGCTCGTCGGTATCCTCGGCTCCATCGCGCAGAGCGACATCAAGCGACTGTTGTCGTTCACCCTCGTCAGCCATATCGGCTACATGATCTTCGGCGTCGCGCTGTCGACACAATCGGGATTGTCCGGCTCGATCTATTACGTCGCCCACCACATTCTGGTGCAGACGACGCTGTTCCTCGTCGTCGGTCTCATCGAGCGTCAGGCCGGTTCCTCGTCGCTTCGACGCCTCGGCGGTCTGGCTGCGGCCAGCCCGGTGCTGGCGATCGTGTTCCTGGTGCCGGCCCTCAATCTCGGTGGCATTCCGCCGTTCTCGGGTTTCATCGGCAAGGTCGCACTGCTGCAGGCCGGTAGCGAGCAGGGCAGCGTGTTGGCCTGGTTGCTCGTCGCGGGTGGAACCGTCACCAGCCTGTTGACGCTGTACGTGGTGGCCCGAGTCTGGACCAAGGCGTTCTGGCGAGCTCGCGCCGACGCTCCCGAGGGCGACCTGGCCGACAACAGCCCGTCCGCTCTTCTCGACGACTCGTCCGACATCCAGTTCGGTGACCGCGAGGACGTGGGCCGGATGCCCGCCTTCATGTTGCTTCCGACCATCGGGCTCGTTGCCGTCGGCTTGGCCATGACGGTGTTCGCCGGCCCCATCATCGACATCAGCGATCGCGCTGCGGCAGATCTTCGCGATCGGTCGGTGTACATCGATGCGGTGCGCGGTGCGGAATGGGTCGGCGATCAGGCCTACGAGCAGTCGCGCACGAACGAGGAGGGCACCCGATGAAGATGAACCGCTCCGTTCTGCTGCGCCTGTGGACGCTCGCGTGGCTGACGGCAATCTGGGTTCTGTTGTGGGGCAACGTCTCTGCGGCGAACGTCCTGGGCGGCATCGCGGTGGGACTGCTCATCATGGTGCTGCTGCCGTTGCCTCGTGTTCCGGTCGAGGGCCGCATCCACGTGTTGTCACTCGTCAAGCTGGCCGTCGTATTTCTCTACTACGCAGGGGAATCCAGCGTCAATGTGGCCTGGTTGGCGATCCGCCCGAAAGCACCGCCGGTCACCGGCGTGCTGCGCTGCCGCATCGCGATCAAGTCCGATCTGGTGCTCACCCTGTTCGTCGACGCGATGAACCTCGTGCCCGGCACCATGGTGCTCGAGATAGACCGAACCCGACGCCTGCTCTACGTGCACGTGTTGGACATGGGCACGCAGAAGGCCGTCGACGGCTTCTACGCCTACGTACGAAACCTGGAGAAACTCTTCATCGCGGCGTTCGAGCGAGACTCCGACTGGAAGCCGAGCCCGCTGCACTTCCAGGAGTACGAGCAGTACCACGGAGTGCTCGGCGACGATCCGGCATCGACGGACCGCGACGCCCCGAGGGACGACAAGAAGACCGACGACAAGAGGAAGGGGGACTGGTCGTGACCGTCGTCCTGGCGATAGCCGGAGCCCTCCTGATCGGTGCCGCGATCCTCACCGCATACCGACTGCTCGACGGACCGAGCACGCTCGACCGTCTCGTCGCGATGGACACGATCCTGGCCGTCTCGATGTGCGGTCTCGGTGTGTGGGCCGTCTACAGCCGCGACACCACCCTCGTACCGGCCATCGTCGCGCTGTCCTTGGTCAGCTTCGTCGGGTCGGTCAGCATCGCGCGATTCAGAGTGAGGGACGAATGAGTGACACAGTGAGGGACGAATGAGCACCGTAGCCCAGGTCATTGCCTCTGCCTTCATCCTGTTCGGAGCACTGCTCGCCTTCACTGCAGCCGTCGGCATCGTGCGCTTCCCCGATACCCTCTCGCGGATGCACGCGGCCACCAAGCCGCAGGTGGTCGGTCTGATCATGGTGCTGATCGGTGCCATCATCAGCCTGCGCGGCAACGTCGACATCTGGATGCTCGTACTGGTGGGCATCTTCACGCTGGTCACCGCTCCGGTGATCGCGCATACCGTGGGCCGCGTCGCCTATCGAGAACAGCGGGGTCGCGACGGTCTGCTGATCGTCAACGAGATGGAACCGAACGACCCCGACGAGTAGTGCGAGCCGCGCCGGATCAGGTGCGGAGGTCGGTGACCAACGATTCCACGACGGCTCGCAGGTCACCGTTGGATTTCGCGGCCACCGCCCGCTGACGCTGGTAGGACGCCCCGAGCCGCGGAATGTCGGCCACCGCGGCCAACTCGTCGACGCAGTTCAACCGGACGGCCGTCGGCGTCAGCTTCTCGAGCAGGTCGTTCAGGTCGTCGGTGACCAGACGTTCGTTGCTGTCCGAGTCGAGAATGATCTCGGCATCGAGGCCGTACCGGGCAGCCCGCCACTTGTTCTCCTGCACGTGCCACGGCGGTATCGACGGCAGGGTCTCCCCCGCTTCGAGACGTTCGTCGAGATGGACGATGAGGCAGTGCGTCAACGCGACGAGAGCCGCGAGCTCCCGCTTGGTCGACGCCCCGTCGCACACCCGAACCTCGATGGTTCCCCACTTGGGGGCGGGCCGGATGTCCCAGTGCATGCCGCCGAGTTGCTCGATGACGCCGGTCTTGAGCTGATCACGAACGAATCCCTCGAACTGCGGCCAGTTCTCGAACTGGAACGGCAGCCCGGCCGTCGGCAGCTGCTGGAACATCAACGCACGATTGCTGGCGTAGCCGGTGTCGTTGCCCGCCCAGATCGGTGAGGACGCCGACAGTGCCAGCAGGTGCGGGTACTGCAGCAGCAGTGAGTTGAGAATGGGAAAGACCTTGTCGGGAGACGACACTCCCACGTGCACGTGCACACCCCAGATCAGCATCTGCCGACCCCACCACTGCGTCCGAGCGATCAACTCGTCGTAACTCGGGGAACTGGTGAGCTGCTGGGTGGACCACTCCGCGAACGGATGGGTCCCCGCCGAGAACAGATCGATTCCCAGCGGATCCGCTGCGCGCTCGACGAGCGAGAGAGACTCACCGAGGTCTGCCATCGCCTCCCCGACGTTCTCGCACACTCCGGTGACGAGTTCGACGGTGTTGCGAAGCAGTTCCTTCGTCACCCGCGGGGTGTCCCCGGCCAGGTCGCGGACACCGTCCATGACCGCCTCGGCGGAGTTGACCAGGTCTCGCGTGTTCTTGTCGACCAGCGCGATCTCCCACTCGACGCCGAGCGTCGGGCGCGGTGAACTCGCGAAGTCGATCCGGGGAGCGCTCAAACTACTGCAGTACCGCGCACGCCGCCCGCGAGCCGGCATCGCCGGTCATCAGAGTCGTCATGTCCGGCACGGCGGCACCGTCGGGCAGGGTGTACCGCGGCGGGATGTTGGCGAAGTTGTCGGCACCGTCGTGCACGATCACCGAGGTTCCGGCACCGTCGGCACGCAGATCGTCGAGTGTGATCGCGTCGGTGGTGGTGACGAGCATTCCGGTGCCGTCCTCGCCGACCTGGATGGACGTCAGGTCACCGCTGGACGGGTGCTCGGTGCGGCCGTCGACCTGCAGGTGACCGCCCGCGGACAGGAATGCGCCGGGCTCCCCGCCTGTCGGTGCCACGGAGTTCGGCTCGCAGGCGGCGACGGTGTGAACGTGGAAGCCGTGGAAGCCGGGGGTCATGCCCTCGACCTCGGCGGTGACGGTGAGCTTGTCGCCCTCGGACGCGAACGACACCGTGCCGACCTCGGCACCGGAGGCGTCGCGCAGTGCGGCTTCGATGATGTCGCCGGAGCTCGACTCGGCCGGGCTGTCGCCGGCGACAGCTTCTGCCGACGGGTCGGCCTCTCCGGTCCACACCGGCGGGACGGTGCCGGGGACGTCGGACGGGACCTCGCCGTTGCTGCAGGCGGAGAGCCCGAGAGCTGCGATCGCGAGGACCGGGGCCACGTAACGCAACGATCGGGTCGCGGCAGTGCGTCGCTTGAACATGTCCATCGGAAATCGCTCCTCTTTCAGGCAGTTTCGCCGGGCTCGGAAATGATAACGTGCCGACCGATTCAGCCGAATCGGGCACGGAAGTCGACGCTGTGGAACTGGCCGCTGCAGGACTACTGGGTCACGATGACGACGACGCCTGCCGTGGATTCGAGCGAGGTCGGCTTGGGTTCGGCCGGGACGCCGAGCTGCGTGGCGATGGTCTGCGCGGCCTGTTCCTCACCTGCCGTCGTGCCGTAGTACACCGCGGTCTGCGCGAACTGGTCTTCACTGAAGTTGCCCGTCTCGGCGACGTTCCAACCCTCGGCGGTCAACATGCTGGCGGTACCGGCGGCCAGGCCGGAGACATTGGAGTTGTTGAGTACTCGCACTTCGACGTCGGCGGGTGCGCCCGAGGTGGTGGTGGGTGCCGCGGCACCGGTCGACGAATCGCCCGCGGGAACCTGGGCTGCAGGAGCCTGTGCGGTCGGTGCGACCGCGGCCGGTGCGCTCGTCGTCTCGGCGGCGGGCTCGGCGGCCGAATCGTCGGAATCGGAACCCGTCAGAGACAACGCCCCGATCGCTGCGAACAGGATCGCGAGCGAAATCAACACCATGGCCAGGGCGCGGAGTGGTGGCCCGGTCTGTTCCGGGTTCGGGCTGCTCACCTGATCGACCCTAGCCGACCGTCGACGGCGACTCGGCACACGGAACGCAAGACCTGCTCAGACGTCGAAACCCAGCCGACGTGCCGCACGAGCCTTCTGCCTGCTCGCACGCAACCGGCGCAGGCGCTTGACCAACATCGGATCCGCGGCGAGCGCCTCGGGACGATCGACCAACGCATTCAGGATCTGGTAGTAGCGGGTCGCCGACATGGAGAAGAGTTCCTTGATGGCCTCTTCCTTGGCCCCGGCGTACTTCCACCACTGCCGCTCGAAGGACAGGATGTCGTGCTCTCGTCGACTCAGTCCGTCCGCACCGACCTCGTTCGGATCCTGAGAGCCGTCCGAACTTCCCGGTTGCTGAGACTGGTTCGAGTCACGCGCTGCTGCGCCGTCCATCCCACTCCTCGACTTCTCGACTTCCCAGGGTCGGCAGGATCACCCACCCGGAGAAATCTGCTTCCCCCAGTACTGCCGACACCCGTAGGAGCGCCGACCGAATTACACAGTTGTACTTCGGGGATCATTCAACCATGTCCGACGCCGGGGACACGGCTCCTGCGGGCTGCCCGCGCGTGGCGTGTTCCACCTACTCGACCACATGCGCGACGCACACCACTGGCTCATTCCGCAGGCTCCACTCCTCACCACGGGTCATTCCGCAGGCTCCACTCCCGGTATCCTTGTCGACCATGGCAATTCTTCCCATCCGGATCGTCGGCGATCCGGTGCTGCACACCGCAACCGCTCCCGTCACCGAGTCACCCGCCGAGCTGGCCGAGCTGATCGCCGACATGTACGAGACGTTGGCCGCCGCGAACGGCGTCGGACTCGCCGCGAATCAGGTCGGCGTCGGCAAGCGTCTGTTCATCTACGACTGCCCCGATCAAGGCGAGGACGGCAAGGTCTTCCGCCGCCGCGGCGAGGTCGTCAATCCGGTACTCGAGACCTCCGAGATTCCGGAGACGATGCCCGATCCGGACGACGACGACGAGGGCTGCCTGTCCGTCCCCGGCGAGCAGCACCCCACCGGGCGCGCCGAGTGGGCCCGGGTGACCGGTACGGATGCCAAGGGTGATCCCGTCGACATCGAGGGTCACGGCTTCTTCGCTCGGATGCTCCAGCACGAGGTGGGTCATCTCGACGGCTTCCTCTACACGGACGTGCTCATCGGTCGACATGCGCGGGCCGCGAAGAAGGCGATCAAGCGCGCCGGGTGGGGCGTGCCCGGTCTGAGCTGGACGCCCGGCACGGTGGACGACCCGTTCGGGCACGACGACGAGGACGACGACTGACCGTCCCGGTGGGTACCCGGGTGATGCTTCGCTATCGGTTACCACCCGGCCACACCCACCCGATGACGGACGTGATCGGCGAACTGGTGGCCATGGACGCAGGCTCGGTCTCGGTGCGCGGCAGGGACGGCGCGCTGGTGCAGGTCGCCGCCGAACGAGTCGTAGCGTTGAAACCTCTGGGGCCCAAGCCGATTCGGACGTCGGAGATCCGCTCGCTCGAGGCCGCTGCCGCCGACGGTTGGCCGGGCGTAAAGCGGGAGTGGATCGACGGCTGGCAGCTGCGGTTCGGTCACGGGTTCACCGGCCGCGCGAACTCGGCGGCACCGCTCGAACCCGGAGCGTCGACGACGGCCGAGACTCTCGCGCAGATCGTCGACCGATACGCCGCTCGCGGACTGGTGCCGACGCTCTCGCTCCCCGACCGTCTCGGCAGCGCGCCGGCCGGGTGGCGGACCTACAACGAGACCGCCGTCATGGCTGCGGACATCGCGAAGCTCGTTCTGCGCGAGGGTGATTCGGCTATCGCCGTCACCGCGCAGCCGACAGCCGAGTGGCTGAATTCCCTGCGCTACCAGGGCAGCGAGGCTCCCGCGGGCGCAGCAGAGGTGGTCGCCGCAGTGCGGGGCGGCACCCTCGGTTTCGGCATGATCGGCGCGCACTCGTCGTCGGCGGCCGCCGTCGGTCGCGCGGCCGTCACCACCGCCCCGGACGGTCGATGCTGGGTGGGACTGACCTCGCTCTGGGTCTCTCCCGAGCATCGCCGCAACGGCCTCGGCACCCTGATGTGCGGAGAACTGGTGCGCTGGGGACGCAGCCATGGAGCGACACACGCGTACCTGCAGGTAGCCGTCGACAACACCGAAGCCGTTGCTCTGTACCGAGACCTCGGCTTCGAGGACCACCATCGGTATCGCTATGCCCGGCCTGTCGGAGGCGTTCGATAAGGTTCGTTCCCGTGCGCTTGGCTACTTGGAATGTGAACTCCGTCCGCTCTCGTCAGGATCGAATCGTCGATTGGCTGCAGCGATCCGATGTCGATGTGCTGGCGATGCAGGAAACCAAGTGCAAGGACGCACAGTTTCCGTATCAGCGGTTCACCGACATCGGGTACGAGGTCGCCCACGTCGGGCTGAGCCAGTGGAACGGCGTCGCGATCGCCTCACGCGTCGGCCTGGACGATGTGCAGGTCGGGTTCGAGGACCAGCCCGGGTTCAGCAAGGATCCCGAGATCGATCCCGCTCAGGAGGCGCGCGCCATCGGTGCCACGTGCGACGGGGTGCGCGTGTGGAGCCTGTACGTGCCCAACGGTCGCGAACTCGCCGATCCGCATTACACCTACAAGCTCGAGTGGCTCGCTGCGCTGAAGGCCGACGCGCAGGCGTGGGTGGCGGCCGATCCGCAGGCGCAGATCGCGCTCGTCGGCGACTGGAACATCGCGCCTACCGACGACGACGTCTGGGATCCCGCACTGTTCGAGGGCAAGACCCACACCTCCCAAGCCGAGCGTGACGCCTTCACCGCGTTCGGCGACGCCGGCTTCACCGAGGTGACGCGGCAGTTCACCCCCGAGCCCAGGACGTACACCTACTGGGACTACACGCAGTTGCGGTTCCCCAAGAAGCAGGGCCTACGCATCGACATGGCGTTGACCTCCCCTGCCCTGGCGGCACGAGTGACCGGCGCGTCCATCGACCGCGAGGAACGCAAGGGTAAGGGAGCGAGCGATCACGCTCCGGTGATCGTGGAGATCGGCTGAGCAGAGTCCGCCGACCTGTCCGCCACGGCCCTGGCGGCGAGAATCGCCCCGACGGCGATCAGCACTCCGTGCGCAATTCGCACGGCAGGCGGGGTGTAGAACTGAGGAAGGAAGAGCACGAACCCGGCAGCGAGCACCGCGGCGTAGCGGTTGCGTAGAGCGAATGCCACCAGCCCAACGGCGATCAGCACCAGTCCGAGCCCGAACATGACGGACTGTACGAGCGAGTACCTGATCGAGTCGGCCAGATCGATCAGGCCGGGGTTCGCGTTCTGTACGGCATCGACACCCAGCGCATGCAGCGCGAAGGTTTCCGCGCCGTAGTACGGCAGCACCAACCCGACGCCGATCCACGTGGTCACGACCGCGAACTCCGACCGTCGACCGGTGTAGAGCACGGTCAGCCCGAGCGCGATGAAGCCGAGCATGGCGAAGGTGTGGGAGAGCACCCAGTTCGAGGATGCGAAGGCGTCGGCTCCCGCCGTGCCCACCTCGCCCGAGTAGGGACGCAGTGTGGGATACGCGGCGAACATGATGCCGACGAACAGATACAGGGATACACGCATCGGGGAATGCCAACCTTTCGAGAGCGGCGCTCTCTACAGGAAGCAGTATTCATTCGATACGCCCATAAAACAAGAGCACTGCTCTCTATTCGGCGATCAGATCCAGAAATTCCTCGTGCTGCGCCAGGTATCGCCGCACGTAGGTACAGATCGGCACGATGCGCCACTGCCGGTCACGCGCGGTGTTCAGGGACGCCCGTACCAGCACGCCCGCCCATCCGCGGTCGCCGTACTCTTCCTTGACGACGGTGTGCATGAGCGCGACGACCGGGCCGACGCCGCCGTCGTCGCCCTCACCGAAGCGATAGCCGAGAATGCCGACGAGTTCGTCGTCGACGAAGAGATCGAACCTGTTGTGATCGACGTCGTCCTCGATGCGAACGACGGGCCGGTCGACCGGAGCGGGCCCGGTGACCCGCCGTGGAAGTATGTGACTCATGTCACTCATGAGACCAGTGTTGTCCATGTGACGCGAGGCGAGTGCACCGATCGTCGCCGAGTCGTGCCCTTAATGTGACCAGCTTGATGTGACCGGGCGATGTGTGCAGGAACCCGAGGTCAGAGAGCGACGAGCATGTCGTTGTACTCAGGGTTGGCCGCGGCGAAGCGCTGAACGTAGGTGCAGACCGGCTTGACCTTCCAGCCGTACGACCGCGCACTGTCGAGTGCGCGCCGCACCAGAATGCCGGCCAAACCCTGATGACCGAAATCCTCGGTGACGACGGTGTGCATGAAGGACACGACGTGAGTACGCGTCGCACGCGTGCCGTTTCCCTCGACCTCGTAGAAGCCGACGATCCCGACCAGATCACCGTTCAATCGAAGCTCGAATCGGTTCTGGTCTTTGTTGATCGAGACATCAGCGCTAGGAGAACTTGCCAGCATGGGACGCCTCCTTCGCTGTGTGTGGAGTGGTGAACGAGTGAAACCGATGTGACGTGCACCACTATTAAACATGCGCACGGTGGCTCTGTCACCTTTTCTACCAACAAACCTTCGGATGCGTAGGTTTGTCCGTCGAACCCGACACGAATGCTGGTACGGATCATAAGTGGCCCCGTTCGACGTTGTGATACAACAACATTCAAGGCCTGCCCAAGTTTTCGCCACGGACTCGGCAATCCGATTCAGCGGCCGCGACCCCCGTCTCCCCACGCGCCGGTACTGTCTTCTCTCGTGAAGTTCCTACCGCTCACGCCCAACGGCGAGACTCCAGTCCGCGCGCTGACCATCGCCGGAACCGACTCCGGTGGCGGTGCCGGAATCCAGGCGGACAGCCGAACGATGGCACTGCTCGGCGTGCACGCCTGTGTCGCGGTCGCCGCGGTCACGGTCCAGAACACCGTCGGCGTGACGGGCTTCCACGAGATTCCGCCGGACGTCGTCGCCGCGCAGGTTCGCTCCGTCGTCTCCGACATCGGCGTCGGCGCAGCGAAGACCGGAATGCTGGCCTCCACCGCCATCATCGACGCGGTCACCGCCGTCTGCACCGAGGTCGGTATCGGCCGCGATCAGCCGGTTCCGTTGGTCGTAGATCCGGTGTGCGCATCGATGCACGGCGATCCGCTACTGCACGCCGAAGCCCTCGACGCCATTCGCCACACCCTGTTTCCCATCGCCTCGCTGGTGACCCCCAACCTCGACGAGGTGCGGCTCATCACCGGCATCGACGTGGTCGACGACTCGAGCGCGCACCGCGCCGCCGAGGCCCTGCACGGACTGGGCGCGCAGTGGGCGCTTGTCAAGGGCGGTCACCTGCGGACGTCCACGCACAGCACCGACCTGCTGTTCGACGGAGACACCTTCCTCGAATTCACCAGCGAACGCATCGACACCGGCAACGATCACGGCGGCGGCGACACCCTCGCCGCGTCGATCGCATCGGCCCTGGCACACGGATACTCCATGCCCGACGCGGTGGCGTTCGGCAAGGAGTGGGTCACCCGTTGCCTGGCCGCGTCCTACGATCTGGGCGCGGGCCACGGGCCGGTGTCACCGCTGTGGCGACTGCACGAGTCGGAGAATGCGTAGGTCGTCGGGTGCGCCCTTGATCTTCGGAGCGAAGAAGCTGCGGCGATAGGGCTTGGAGACCACGCGCAAGGCGTCGAGCACCTCCGGCGGGACCCCCTCCAGGGCCGCCGCGGAGATCATGATGTTGCCGTTGCCGCCGGTCTGCATCACCCGGGCGGCGACGGTGACGTCGACGCCCAGCCAGTCGGATCCCACCTGCCGCGGGCTGCCGGTGTGGATGCCGACGCGCATCGTCGGGGTGTAGCCGTCGACGTCGACGCCCTTCAGTGCCTCACGGGCCGCGAAGACCGCGTCGACTGCTTTGCCCGGATCGGCGAACACCGCCATGATGCCGTCGCCCAGTCTCTTGACGACGTGGCCACCGCGGAATGCGACCTCGGGTTCGACGGCTTTGGAGACCTTGCGCAGCAGGGTCAGGGTGGCGGTGTCGCCGGCCCGCAGCGACCACGACGAGAACCCGACGAGGTCGGTGAACACGATGGTGACGTCGTGCTCGCCACGGCCTCGGCCGGCTCGTTCGAGGATCGCCTGCCACAACTGCAACGCTCCGAGGCCCACTTCGCGGGACGCACCGGGTTCGTCGTCGAGGCCGTTCGCGGCCAGGAACCTGTCGGCGACGCGAGCGACGGCCATAGCTCTGCCCGGGCCGTCGATCGACAGTGGATCGCCGAACGTGGGGTCACCGGGTAGTGCGCGGCGCACACGTCGAACCGCCCCGACCACCGCGGGCGCTCGATTGGTGGTGCGGACCCACTCCACGACCGAGGAGACGACTGCGTTCACAGCATCGAGCGTAACCCACGGTTACACATACTTACCCTCATCCTTCGGCGCGAGCGGCCTCACGCGCGGCGCCCACCGGAACCCCGTTGGGGCCCTCCACCGACTGCGCGTAGACGCCGATTCCGTAGGCCACCGCCGCGCCGTTCTTCGCCAGTGCTGCGCGGTCGACGTTCGCCAGGGTGTCCTGATCGGTGTGGTAGTTCTCGTCGAAGGTCTGATCCGCAGTGCCGCCCCACTTCTCGGCCTGCGCGGCGGTCTTGTTCTCGTCCGCTCCGCTGAACACACCACCGGCGGGAATGCCGACCTCGATGAACGGGCCGTAGTCCGACCGACCGTCGAAATCGGTCCCGTCGACGGCTACGCCCTCGGTCGCCAGTCGCTCGACGAAGGTGCGCTCGATGGCGTCGGATCCGGCCGGTCCGGCGGGCTCACCCACCTGGTCGGAGTCGTCGCCGTCGTACGCGAGGTAGCCGGCATTGTTCGAGCCGATCATGTCGAAGTTCAGGTACAGCGCGATGTTTCGCTTGTCCTCGTCGGACAGGCCCTCGACGTACTCGGTGGACCCGACGAGTCCGTTCTCCTCGGCACCCCAGAACGCGAAACGCACCGCGTTGGTGACCTCGGGGGCGCTACCCATCTGCAGTGCGGTCTCGAGCACTGCCGCGGTACCGGTTCCGTTGTCGTTGATGCCGGGGCCCTCGGGGACGCTGTCCAGATGCGCACCGGTGACCACCACGTTCTCGGTGGAACCGGTGGTGGTCTGCGCAATGATGTTGCGGCTGGTGGTCGTTTCGGTCTCGGTGACAAGTGTCAGCGTCACCTCGGGTGCGGCCAGAACGGCCGCGCCGTCCTCCTGGCTGACGCCGCCGGTCGGAATCCGAGCGGTGTCGGTGTCGCCGAGTGTGCCCGAATCGAGCGGTCCCGGTTCGTTGTTGACGATGATCGCGGCGGCCGCTCCCAGATCCGCTGCAACAGTTTGCTTCACACCGAACGGGCACACTCCGCGCGGCACGACCGCAACGGCTCCGGCCAGGTCGAGGCCGGTGTAGTCGGTCGCCTCGCAGCCGTCTGCACCGGCGGGAGCGCCGACGACGCGTGCGGTGATCCCCTCGGCGGTGGTGGTCGGCGAGTAACTGAGCGCGAACACCGGGATCTCGGTACCCGCCACCGACAGGGTCTGGGTCTGCGCCTCGAAGGTATCGAAATCGAATTCCGGAGTGGTGACCTCGAACCCGGCCGATTCGAGTTGCGAGACAACATAATCGACACTCGCGTCGTACCCGGCGGTGCCGGCCGCGCGGTTACCGTCGTTCTCGGCGGCGATGGCTTCCAGTTGTTCGAGGTGCCCCACCAACGCCTCCTCGGTGACCGCTTCCGACAGGCCCGGCCCGTCGGGTGTAGCGAAAACTCTGGCCGGTTCCTCGTCCGAGGTGGACGAGCAACCGGCCAGAATCAAGACAGTGACAGCGCTACTTGCAAGCAAGGAAATCCGCATAGCGGACACCCTACCGGCGAGCGGCGTCAGGCGTCCCGACGATTGACGACGAACACCGCTGCTCCGAAGATCACCGCGGTGAAGGCGACGAAGTAGATCAGGCCGCCGATCGGACCCCAGTGGAAGTCGACGCCGCCGCTGGATCCGAGGAAGTGATTGGCGTTGAGGAAGGGCAGGAACGGCTGGATCTTCTCGCCGACCGTCGGAATCACCCCGACGAGGTTCTCGATGAGCAGTGGCCACAGCAGCAGGATGGCGATTGCTCCGGCGGACTGCCGCATGAGAGCGCCGACGCCGATGGCCAGAACCACCTGGACGAACGCCAGGATGGCTGTGCCGTACAGGATGCGCCAGGTTCCATCGATGTCGAAGCCCAGCAGCGCACCGGCCTGCTCACCGGCGAGCGCCTTGGCGAGGTAGAGCCCGATGACGGCGAGCACGAACGACAGGATCGCACCGTAGACACCGACCAGCAGGGCCTTGGCCGCCAGCACCGATCCTCGGTTGGTCACGGCCTGGAACGTGGTGCGGATGAGTCCGAAACGGTACTCGCTGGTCACGGTCAACGCGGCCAAGATCATCAGCACCATCGAACCGAACGTTCCGACGCCGAGTCCTACGACGTCGGCTGCCGTTGTGGGCGGAATGCCCTCGGGCGCATCGGTGTCGGTGGCCAGCTGTGCAGCCCACCCCAGTATTGCCGCGAACCCGAGACCGAGCACCACGATGATCGCGCTGCACCACCACGGCGACTTGGTCGAGGTGAACTTGATTCTTTCTGCTGCCAAGACGCCCATCAGAGTGCACCGCCCATTGCTTGCTGAGTGTTGGGGTTTTCGGCTCCCGCGCCGTGATATTGCACTGTGTCTCCGGTGAGTTTCATGAATGCTTCCTCGAGCGAGCCTCGCTGAGAGGCCAACTCGTGCAATGTGATTCCAGCTCGACCGGCAATGTCGCCGATCGCGTCGGTCGTGGAGTTCAGAACTACCAACGAGGGCTGAAGTTCGTCTGTCTTGTCCGGCTCACGCACGGTGAGACCGGCGGTGGTCAGGGCCTGGCGGAGTCCGTCGAGCTGCGGGCTGCGCACGCGTACCGATGCTTCGGAAGCATGGTCGATGAATTCCTGCACTGTGGAATCTGAGATCAACTTGCCGCGTCCGATGACGATGAGGTGCTCTGCGGTCTGCGCCATCTCCGAGAGCAGGTGGCTCGAGACCAGCACGGTGCGGCCCTCGGCTGCCAAGCGCTGCATGAACTTTCGGATCCAGACGATGCCCTCTGGATCGAGTCCGTTCACCGGCTCGTCGAACAGCAGCACCTTGGGGTCACCGAGCAATGCGCCCGCGAGTCCGAGCCGCTGCGACATACCGAGCGAGAACCCGCCCGCGTTCTTCTTCGCGACCTCGGACAGGCCCACCAGCCGCAGTACCTCGTCGACGCGCGACTTCGGAATGCCGTTGGAGGCCGCCATCCACTCGAGGTGCGCACGCGCCGAGCGATTGGGGTGCACCCACTTGGCGTCGAGCAGAGCGCCGACGGTACGCAGTGGCTGCTTCAGGTGGCTGTAGCTCTTGCCCTCGATGGTCGCCGTTCCCGAGGTGGGGCGGTCGAGACCGAGGATCATCCGCATCGTGGTCGATTTGCCTGCGCCGTTGGGGCCGAGGAATCCGGTCACTATGCCGGGCTTGATGGTGAAGGTGAGGTTGTCGACCGCCGTCACCGCGCCGTACTGCTTGGTTAGTCCTGTCACTTCGATCATGGGTCAACCTTCCCCCATCGACAGCGTCCGCACATCGACCCACAGTCGTCAGTTGCATCATCCTTTCGGATGACCCAACCCTGAGACAGTCGGTCACTTCGGCGGCACGCGGCTGCTGGGCACGCGGTCACATGGGCGCGGTCGCAAAAGCGCGCGCGTTTGTCAGACGCGCGCGGAATCGTCCCCGTAACCGCCACTATTCCGCACGCGTTTCACGAACGCGCGCGCGTTTGCTGGATGTGAGGAGGCAGCGGCCACATCGGCGGCGACACACGGCCATTTAGCATCGGCGGCACGCGGCCACATCGGCGGCACACGGCCAATTGGGCACAGCCGCAAAAGCGCGCGCGTTTGCCAGATGCTCGCGGAATCGCCCCCGTACCCGCCACTATTCCGCACGCGTTTCACGAACGCGCGCGCGTTTGCTGGATTCGCAGCACCAGAGGCAACGCAGGACGACAGGCAACGCAGCACCCAGGCAACGCAGGTGATCACATGGGCGAGCTGGCCCGAGCCCAGAATCGTTTCGGAATTCGACCCGCATGCCTGGCCTGGTAGCCCGCGGCCACCGCGTTCCGCATCGCCGACGCCATCAGTGCCGGGTCCTTCGCCCTGGTCACCGCGGTCGCGAGCAGCACCGCATCGCAGCCGAGTTCCATTGCGAGGGTGGCGTCGCTGGCGGTGCCGATGCCCGCGTCGAGGATCACCGGCACAGTTGCAGCGTCGACGATCATCTCGATGTTGTGCGGGTTGGCGATGCCGAGGCCGGTGCCGATGGGCGAGCCGAGCGGCATGACAGCAACGCAGCCGATGTCCTCCAGTCGCTTCGCCAGGACCGGGTCGTCGGTGGTGTACGGCAGCACCTGGAAGCCGTCGTCCACGAGTTGTTCTGCGGCCTTGACCAATTCGATGGCGTCGGGCAGCAGGGTTCGCTCGTCGGCGATCACTTCGAGCTTCACCCAATCGGTTTCGAGCGCCTCACGCCCGAGCTGCGCGGTGAGTACTGCTTCGGCCGCACCACGGCAGCCAGCCGTGTTCGGTAGCGGCGCGATGTTCAACCGGCGCAGCAGATCCAGCACTCCCGTTCCACCCGCGGCGTCGACGCGACGCATCGCGACGGTGGTCAGTTCGGTTCCCGACGCGACGAGGGCTTCCTCGAGCACTGCGAGATTCGCCGCTCCCCCGGTGCCGGTGATGAGCCGGGAGGTGAAGGTGCGGCCCGCGATCGTCAAACCCGCCATGCCCTCAACCACCTTGCACTGCCGTGAGAACGTCGATGGTCCAACCCTTTTCGACGCTGGTGGTGTCCCAGCGGCTCTTGGGCAGCACCGCTCCGTCGACGGCGACGGCGATGCCCTTCTCGGGCAGGCCCAGGAATTCGAGCAGCCGACGCATGGTCATGTCCTCGGTGAGCAGGTGATCCTCGCCGTTGACGGTGATGCCGATCGCGACCTGTGTCATGGTGTCCTCTCGATGTGTGCAAAGCGTTCGGGTGTGGCTGCTTTCGCCTCGGGCAGGGCGTCACCGGAGATCAGCGCGGCGACGGCGTCGGCGGTGATGGGCGCGAGCAGGATGCCGTTGCGGCCGTGGCCGGTGGCGACGACGACATTTTCGTCGAGCCTGCCGATGATCGGGAGTCCGTCCGGGCTCATCGGGCGTAATCCTGCAGCGGTTTCGTACAGTTCGTATTCACCGATGCTCGGCATGAGTCGTTCGGCGTCGGCGATCAGGTCTCGTACCCCGGCGACGGTGACCTGGGTGTCCTGGCCGGATTCGTATTGGGTTGCGCCGACGACCAATCCGTCGCCGCGCGGTACCAGGTAGATCGCGCGGCCGTGCACGGTTCCGCGAACGGTGCGCGATGGTGGCGGTGCGGCGCTCGGCCGTCTGCGCAGTCGCAGGATCTCGCCCTTGACCGGCCGGACCGGCAGCGTGGGCCACAACGCGGCCGACTGCGCACCGGCGGCCAGGACCACCTGGTCGGCGTCGGGCACGGTCTCCACCGGGGTGGTCACCAACTCGACTCCCGCGTCCAGGCACGCCTGCTCGAGCGCGGCGATCAGCGCCCGATTGTCCACCGACAGTTCGCTCGGAGCCAGCAGGCCGAGTCGAATGTTCTGCGCCAGAGCAGGTTCGAGCTCGCGCAGCTGCGCTCGTCCCAGAATCTCGAGTTCGTGTCCCTGCTCACCCACCCACTCGGCGATGGTTCGCAAGTCGGCGGCGTCGGCGGAGTCGAGGGCAACCGTCACCGATCCGGTTGCGGAGAACACCGAGGGGCCGGGGAGGCGTCGGGCGAAGTCCGGCCAACGCGCCAACGACGCAGCGCCCAGGTGCAGCAGTTCGTGTTCGCCGGGCCAGCCCTCGGACAGCGGGGCCAGCATTCCGCCTGCGACCCAGGATGCGCCTCGACCCAGCGCGGGATCGTGCACGACCACTCGGTGACCGTCCTCGGACAGGCGCAGCGCCGTCGACAACCCGATGACGCCTCCGCCGATTACGACGATATGCACGCGATTCACGTCCTCACTCCCTGCGCCCGCATGATCGGGTTCAGGTATTGACGGTAAGGGCGGCGAACCCACTCTCAGCCCCACGATCCCCGGGACTCCCGCGATTTCTCGGCCACTCCGTCGTCGGTGGCGGCCACCATGAGAATACAGTTCGCTTTGTGCATCCATCTCAGACCGCCCGCAACCAGACTCCCCGTGAGCGTCTTGCGTCCGCTCGCCTGTACCTGTGTACCGATGCCAGGCGCGACAAGGGCGACCTCGCGCAGTTCGCCGAGGCCGCGTTGTCCGGTGGCGTCGACATCATTCAGCTGCGCGACAAGAACTCCGCAGGCGAGCGCGAGTTCGGTCCCCTCGAGGCCAAGGACGAGCTCGCGGCGCTGGCGATTCTGCTCGCCGCGACCAAGCGGCACGGTGCGCTGTTGGCAGTCAACGACCGTGCGGATCTGGCGTTGGCCTCGGGCGCCGACGTTCTCCATCTGGGTCAGGGAGATCTGCCGGTGCACTACGCCCGTCAGATCCTGGGGCCGGACGTGGTGATCGGCCGGTCGACGCAGAACCGCGCTCAGTCCTCGCTCGCCGCGATCGAGGACGGCGTCGACTACTTCGCCGTCGGGCCGGTGTGGCCGACGCCCACCAAGCCCAATCGCAAGGCCGCGGGACTCGAAGCTCTTCGGGCGACCGCGGACGCGCTGCCGGAACGGCCGTGGTTCGCGATCGGCGGCGTCGACGCGACCAACGTGGACGAGGTTCGAGCAGCCGGTGCCGATCGCATCGTGGTGGTCCGAGCGATCACCGAGGCGCGGGACCCGCAGGCCGCCGCCCGTTCGTTGGTGCAGGCGCTGCAGGCCTAGAGCCAACCCAGTACCGCGGACGGCGTCAGGACCTGCACCGATTCCGGCAGCCGGTCGCGTAGTCCGCGGTCGGCGGTGACGAGCGCGGTCAGGTCTCCGTCGATGTCGGCCTGCTCGGCCAAGGTGTCGTCGCCACTGCCGTCGGCGAGAATCGTCCGAGTGCGGGGGTCGTCGACCACGGCGTCGCGGGCCTGGCCTTCGAGCACGGCGTCGATGCGGGTGAGCCAGCCGTACTGACCGCTGGGCAGTTCGACGGTCCGCGGCAGCGTCTCGGCGAGCGCGGTCAGCAGTGCACCGGTGGATCCGGCGCGGTCCTTCCACCATCCGTTCGGCCGGGACCCCAGCACGTTGGCGGTGTCGAGCAGCACCCGCAGCGGCACGGTGCGCAGCGACGGCCAGCTGGACGCGAAGCCCGGGTGCAACGGGAGTTCGTCGACGATCGACTCCGGCACCCAGCGCAGCTCGGTGCTCTCCCCGTTGGGCACGGTGGTCAACGGATGATCGGTATCGGCGACGACGGTGGTGTACGACCAGCCGCTCTCGACACTCGCGGTGACGCGCTCGCTGCGAACACTGAGCTGGTCGGCCGTGATGCCGGCTTCTTCGTGGGCCTCGCGCACCGCGGCGTGCGCGGTGCTCTCGTGGGAATCGCGGGCTCCGCCGGGTAGTGCCCAGGTTCCGCCCTGGTGACTCCACAAGGCACGGTGCTGCAGCAACACCATCGGCTCGCCTGCGTCGGACGGTGCACGCAGCAACAGTCCGGCGGCTCCGTGCTTTCCCCAGTGCCGTGTGCCGTTCTCGCCGATCACCCAGCCGTCACCGTCACCACGCATGCTCACCACCCTAGGTGAATCACCTGCCTGTAGTGGCTGCAGTACGGTCCGCCTGCTTATATGCTCGGGTGCGTGATCGCGGCCGGTATTACCCCCTCCGCTGCCGTCCCCCCGACAACGGCTACGCACGTCGGTGTCGCTGCAGGCAAGCCACCGGTTCGCTACACGATGCGTTCGACGCCTGCGCGGTTGGTCGCAATGGGAATCGCGCTGGTGGTGCTCGCGTTGACGGTCGGGAATCTCGCGTCCACGGCCGTGCACGATCGGGTCGACACCCTCGGCACCCTGTTGGTGCGCACCGAGCCCTTCGCGAATTCGGCACAGAATCTGTACGGGGCTCTGTCGGTGGCCGACGCAGCCGCGGCCACCGCGTTCATCGCCGGTGGTCTCGAGCCGGCGGAGGTACGCGAGCGTTACTCGCAGGCGCTCGGCGAGGCGTCGTCCGAGCTGATCGCGGCCTCGGCCGGGGTGACCGAGAACGACGCGGCCACCAGCGCGGTGCTCACGCAGATCGCCGCTGGGTTGCCGGTCTACAGCGGTCTGGTCGAGACTGCGCGAGCCAACAACCGCAGCGGAAATCCGGTCGGCGCGGCGTATCTCGGCGAGGCGTCGACGATGATGCAGTCCAGTTTGCTGCCGCTGGCCGAGAAGTTGTACACCGAACAGGCGTCGCGGGTCTCGGCCGATCAGGAACGATTCACCAGTCCGCCACTGTTCGCGATCGGCTCGCTGGTGTTCCTGTTGCTGATGACCGGCCTGGCCCAGTGGTACCTGTCACGGACCACTCGCCGAACGTTGAACGCCGGATTCCTCACTGCCACAGCCGCTGTCGCCGGACTGCTCGGCTGGATGCTGGTGGTGGGACTGATTTCGTCGATCGCCACCGATCGCGCGATCGACCGCGGAGTGTCCCCGCTGAAGTCCTACACGACGGGTTTCATTCTGGCGCAACAGGCCAGAGCGGACGAGACACTCGACCTCGCCCGCCGCGGCGGCGGTCAGGATTACGGAGAATCGTTCGACGCCAACGTCTCTCGGCTGACCGAGATGTTCCAGGGCGATACCGCGGTGATCGATGCACTGAACACGTGGTCGGTCTCGCACTCGAGGATCGATTCCGCACTCGAGGTCGGCGATTTCAACGGCGCGGTCTCCATTGCCACCGGCACCGGCGAGTCCGATTCGGCGGCCGCGTTCACCGCGCTCGACAGCGTTCTGGTCGACGGAATCGAGAATGCGCGAAGCGAACTGCGGTCCAACATCGACCGATCGGTGTGGGTGCTGTCCGGACTGTCGAACGGCGCATACGTGCTCACCGTCTTCGCGTCGGTCGCCTTCGGTGTCGGCCTGTTCCCGAGGCTGCGTGAGTACCTGTGAAACGTCTGCTCGCCGTCGGCATTCTGGTCACCGCGCTCGTGGTCGGCTGCGCCACGCCGGACAACGCTCCGCCGCAAGCGGAGACGACGTTCACCGAACCGCCGCTACCGGACGGCGCGTCCGTCGCCGCCAGGCCCACCGAGAGCCCGGCCGACGACGAGTGCGCACGCCCCACCGCCAGCCTGCGACCGCTGACGGTAGGCACCGATGCTCCACCGCCGCCACAACCGACACTCGACGCGCTGCGCGCCAAAGGCCGGTTGGTCGTCGGGTTGGACACGGGCAGCAACCTTTTCAGCTTCCGCGATCCGATGACCGGCCAGTTGGTCGGGTTCGATGTCGACATCGCACGGGAAGTCTCACGAGACCTGTTCGGCGATCCGAATCGGTTGGACTTTCGCATCCTCACCTCCGCACAGCGGCTCGAAGCTCTGCAGGATTCTTCGGTGGACATGGTGGTCAAGACCATGACCATCACGTGCGCTCGCCGCAAGGACGTGCAGTTCTCCACCGTGTACTTCCAAGCGCAGCACCGTGTTCTGGTGGTGCAGGGATCGGGCATCCGCGGTGTCGAGGACCTGGCGGGCAAGCGAGTATGCGCCGTGGAGGGCACCACCTCGCTGCGACGCCTTCAACGCGTCCAGCCCGCCGCGACCGTGGTGACGGTACCGATGTGGTCGGATTGCCTTGTGGTGCTGCAGCAACGGCAGGTCGACGCCATCAGCACCGACGACGCCATCCTCGCCGGCCTCGCCGCTCAGGATCCCTACCTCGAGATCGTCGGCGACAGCCTGAGCCCGGAGCCGTACGGGGTGGGAATCAACAAGAACAACGAGGATCTGGTGCGCTTCGTCAACGGGACGTTGGCACGCATCCGCTCCGACGGCACCTGGAATCGCATCTACGACCGATGGCTGACGGTGCTCGGCCCCTCTCCCGGTCCGCCCAGCGCGACGTACAGCGATTAGGGGGCCCGGACATGGACGACGACGAACAGCAGCCCACGGCCCCGGCGGAGCGAACGCAGGCGGTCTCGCGCGCCGACGACAGCGAACGCACCCGGGCAGTGTCGAGAACGCAAGCAGTCTCGGGAACGGACGGCGTCGAGCGTACTCAGGCCGTATCGCGGTCATCGGTCGGTGATCGGAACCCGACATCCACCGCGTCACAGTCCGCTTCCACTCGCTCCAAGACGGGTCGGTCGAGATCCGGTCGATCGCGCAGCACCGGCATTCGGCGTCGACTCGGTGGCGGTCTGGTGGACGTGCCTCGCGTCGAACCGATCGATCCCGCCACTGCCGTGATGTCGGATCCGACGGTGCCGCAGCACAAACGGTTCTGTTGGAAGTGCAATGCCAAGGTCGGCCGCAGTGAACCGGGTGAGCCCGACGTGGCGATGGGTATCTGCCCGCACTGCGGTGCCACGTTCGACTTCACTCCGTTGCTCGAGCCGGGCGATCGCGTGGTCGGCCAGTACGACGTTCAGGGCTGCATCGCACACGGTGGGCTCGGCTGGATCTACCTCGCCATCGACCGTAACGTCAGCGACCGTTGGGTGGTCCTCAAGGGACTGCTGCATTTCGGGGACGAAGAGGCCCACGCCGTCGCGGTCGCCGAGCGGCAGTTCCTCGCCGAGGTCGCCCATCCCGGCGTGGTGAAGATCTACAACTTCGTCGAGCAACCCCGCAGCGACGGGTCGACCGTCGGCTTCATCGTGATGGAATACGTCGGCGGCCGCTCACTGCGCGACATCCTCACCGCCTGCGGCGACGGTGCCCGTCTGCCCGTCGAGCAGGCGCTGGCCTACGTTCTCGAAGTGCTTCCGGCACTGGGCTATCTGCATTCGATCGGGCTGGTCTACAACGATCTCAAACCGGAGAACATCATGGTCTCCGACGACCAGATCAAACTCATCGACCTCGGCGCGGTCGCGGGCATCGAGGACTACGGCTACCTGTACGGCACGGTGGGCTACCAGGCACCGGAGATCGTGAAAACGGGACCGACGGTGGCGTCGGACATCTTCACCGTCGGCCGCACGCTCGCGGTGTTGACGCTGGACATGCCGTCGAAGAACGGCAAGTACCTCGACGGGCTCCCCTCCGCCGAGGAATCCGAGGTACTACAGCAGTTTCCGTCGCTGTATCGACTGCTGCTGCGCGCGACGCACGAGGACCCCACTCGGCGGTTCCGATCCGCGGACGAGTTCGCCGGGCAGGCCACCGGGGTGCTGCGTGAGATTCTGGCCATCAGGACAGGTGTCGAGCGGCCGGGACTGTCGACGGTGTTCAGCCCGCCGCGTACGACGTTCGGCACCGAGCAGTCGGTGGGCCGCACCGACACCTACGTGGACGGCACGGTACGCCACGAACGAATGACCGCAGCCGAAGTGGTTGCCGCGCTTCCGGTTCCGCTCGTGGACCCCAACGACCCGAGCGCACCGCTGCTGGCGGCGGCCGTACACGTCGAACCTCGACAGACCCTGGACTCGCTGCAGCACGCCAAACGCAACGGCATCGAACGCGTCACCGCCGGAGCCGAATCGAACCGTTCCGCAGGCTCCTCGAGTCCGGTGGAACTGAGTCTCGAGATCACCCTGGCCGAGGTCAAGGCCCACCTGGATCTCGGGAACGTCGTCGACGCAACCGACATTCTGGCCAAGGTGCAGTCGACCGACCACACCGCGGACCCGTGGCGAGTGCAGTGGTACGCGGGCCTGATCGCGCTGTTGCACCACGAATACGACTCTGCATTCACCAATTTCGACAACGTTCTCGGTGCGATGCCCGGCGAACTGGCACCCAAGCTCGCTCTCGGAGCCACCTCCGAACTACTCGGGCATGTGGCCGCGGGCAACAAAGAAGAAGCCGAGAAGTGGCGGGCCCGCGCCGAGGGCCTGTACCGAGCAGTGTGGCGAACCAATCGTGGCATCGTCAGCTCCGCGTTCGGCCTGGCCAGGCAGTTGCAGCGCCGCGGCGATCAGACCGGTGCCATCGCCGCGCTCGATCAGGTACCGATCAGCTCGCGACACTACTCCATGGCCCGCATGACCAGCGTGTTGACGTTGCTGATGGATCGCTCGCGAGCCGAGCTGTCCGAGGCCGATTTCCGTTCTGCGGCACGGCGAGTGGCGTTGCTACCCAAGGCCGAGAGCCGGGCGCTGCAGATGCGCACGCTGGTGCTGGCGATGGCCCTGGACTGGATCGTCTCCGGCCACGCTGCGACAGCCGAACGAGAACCCATTCTCAGCGTCCCGTTCACCGAAGACGGGCTGCGGCGCGGCACCGAGAAGGGCCTACGCGCACTGGCCCGCAACGCCACCGATCGCGCCCACCGTTTCTCGTTGGTGGACCTGGCGAACGCCATTCGGCCGCGTTCGCTGTTCTAGCTGCGTACCAGGCTGTCCGCTGCCCGAGCGATCGCCAGCTCCTCGTTGGTGGGCACCACCATCACAGTGACGGTCGACGAGTCGGTGGAAATCACCCGAGCCTGTTTGCTGCGCACCGCATTACGCTCTGGGTCGATCTCGATGCCGAAGCCCTCGAGATTCGCCAGGGCATCGGCGCGCACTGCTGCGGCGTTCTCGCCGACACCGGCGGTGAACGTGATGGCGTCGAGCCGGCCCAACCCGATCATGTACGCACCGATGTACTTGCGCAGACGGTGAATGTAGACGTCGTATGCCAAGCGTGCGGAGGCGTCGCCGTCGTCGATCCGTTGCTGCAATTGCCGGAAGTCGTTGACCCCGGACAGTCCGATCAACCCGGAGCGACGGTTGAGCAGGGCGTCGATGTCGTCGGCGCTCATGCCTGCACTGCGACGCAGATGCAGAATCACCCCGGGGTCGATATCCCCACTGCGGGTACCCATCACCAGACCTTCGAGGGGAGTCAGTCCCATCGAGGTGTCGACCGCCTTGCCGCCGGCGACGGCCGAGGCCGAGGCCCCGTTGCCCAGGTGCAGCACGATCTGATTCAGCTCCGCGAGATCGCGTTCCAGGAACTGCGCCACCTGGTCCGAGACGTAGTGGTGCGAGGTGCCGTGGAAGCCGTAGCGCCTGATGTCGTGCTCGGCGGCGACGTTCGCGTCGATGGCGTAGGTCGCGGCCGCGTCGGGCAGGGAGTGGAAGAAGGCGGTGTCGAACACTGCCACGTGCGGCACGTTCGGCAGCTGCTTCCTGGCGACCTCGATGCCCAGCACGTTCGGCGGATTGTGCAGTGGTGCAAGACTACTCAGGTCCGAGATCTGCTGCACGACGGCGTCGTCGATGATCGTCGGCCGGTAGAACACGGTCCCGCCGTGGACGACACGATGCCCGACCGCGGTGACCGCCTCCAGTTCGACGCCTGCGTCGGCGAGCATCTCGAACGCCAGCGCCAGACCGGCACCGTGGTCGTCGATGTGCTGGATTCGCTCGACACTCTCACCCCGATAGTCGAGTTCGACTCGGCCGTCGGATTCACCGATGCGCTCGACGAGCCCAGTGGCCACGGACTCTCCGGAGCCAGGGTCGACGAGTTGGAACTTGACCGAGGACGAACCGGAGTTGACGACGAGGATGCTCACTTGCCCTCCTGATCGGCTGCGGCGGCAATCCCCTGCGCCTGAATCGCAGTGATGGCGACGGTGTTGACGATGTCCTCGACCAGCGCACCGCGCGAGAGATCGTTGACCGGCTTGCGCAGGCCCTGCAGAACGGGGCCGACGGCAACCGCACCGGCGCTGCGCTGGACGGCCTTGTAGGTGTTGTTGCCGGTGTTGAGGTCCGGGAAGATGAACACCGTCGCTCGGCCTGCCACGTCGGAATCGGGCAACTTCGACGCGGCGACGGACGGTTCGATCGCCGCGTCGTACTGGATCGGACCCTCCACGAGCAGTTCCGGATTGCGTTCGCGCACAAGCGCTGTGGCTTGCCGCACCTTGTCGACGTCGGCTCCGGAACCGGATTCGCCGGTGGAGTACGACAGCATGGCCACCCGCGGCTCGATCCCGAACTGGGCCGAGGTCTGCGCCGAGGACACGGCGATGTCGGCGAGCTGCTCGGCCGTCGGGTCGGGTACGACTGCGCAGTCACCGTAGGCGAGAACACGATCGGACAGGCACATCAGGAAGATCGACGACACCGTCGACACGCCCTCGGTCGTCTTGATGATCTCGAACGACGGCTTGATGGTATGTGCGGTGGTGTGCGCCGCTCCCGAGACCATGCCGTCGGCAATTCCCTTGTGCACCATCATGGTTCCGAAGTACGAGATGTCGGCCATGATCTCGCGGGCACGGTCGATCGTCATACCCTTGTGCTTGCGCAGCTCGGTGTACTCGGCCGCGAAGTCCTCGGCGTAGTCGCAGTTCCTGGGGTCGAGAACCGTCGCACTGTCGAGATCGACGCCCAGTTCCGATGCGCGTCGTCGAATGGGGCCTTCCTCGCCGAGGATCGTCAGGTCCGCAACCTGACGCTGCAGCAGACGTCCGGCAGCCCGGAGGATGCGATCGTCGCCGCCCTCGGGGAGCACGATGTGCTTGCGATCGGCGCGCGCCCGGTGGATCAGCTGGTACTCGAACATCTGCGGGGTCGTGATGGTGGGAATGGCGATGTCGAGCCGCTCCAGAAGAGTTTTCGCGTCGACCCGCTGTTCCATCAGACCTAGCGCGGTGTCCACCTTGCGCTGCGAACCCACCGCCACGCGGCCGCGCGTCTGCGCTGCAGCAGAAGCGGTGTCGAAGGTGCCGAGCTCGGTGGTCAGGATCGGCAACCGGGGGCCGAGCCCTGCCACCAGACGAGCGATCGCCGGATGGGGCTCGATGCCGCCGTTCATGATGATTCCGGCGAGAGACGGAAAGCCCTCCGCCTCATGGGCATTGACGAGGGCGAGCAATACGTCGGATCGATCTGCAGGCGCGATGACGACGACGCCCTCGGTGAGGCGTTCGAGGATGTGCTCGGCCGTCATGCCACCGACCATGACCCGCAACGCTTCTCGCTGCAGCAACGACGAATCACCGGAGTACAGTTTGCCGTCCACCGCCTCGAGCAGTTCCGCCATCGTCGGCGCGACGAGGAGCGGAATCTCCGGCAGAGACCACGCGGGCACGCCGACCGACGCCAACGCGTCGGTGACCGCATCGAGATCCTCGGGGGCGCAACGGTTCGCCACGATCGCAGCCAGGTGGGCATGATGCTGACGCAGTTCGCCCTGGCACAGAGTGGCCAACTGCGCGATTTCGTCGGGCATGCGACCGGACCCGCGCAGCGCAAGCAACACGGGGGCACCGAGATTGACCGCGATGCGCGCATTGAAGCCGAGTTCACTGGGGCTGCCGACGTCGGTGTAATCACTGCCCACGATCACCACGGCGTCGCACTGGGACGCCACCTCGTGATAGCGATTGACGATCTCACTGAGCGCTGCATCCTGATCGGCGTGCACCTGCTCGTACGTGACACCGAGCGACTGCTCGTACGTCAGATCTGCGGTGGTGTGCTCGACGAGCAACTCGAGGATGTAATCGGGTTCGTCGGTCGATCGAGCAATGGGACGGAACACCCCCACCCGGGCCGCGGAAGCGGCGAGCATCTGCAGCACACCGAGCGCGATGGTCGATTTCCCGGTATCCCCTTCCGGTGACGCGATGTAGATGCTCGAGGGATACATGTCCGACGCGTCGGTGCCGCTGGGCTCAGCCATGACCGCCAGCCTAGTAGGGGTCGTTCCGCGGGCTCCACTCCTGGCTGGTAGGGCTCGTTCCGCAGGCTCCACTCCTGCCCAGTGGGTTGGGGTGTTGACACCGGGCGCGGTCGGGTTGTCCCATGAACCATGGCCGAATCACCGTTCCCGGATGTGCGCTGGGGCAGCGAAACATCGTTCATCCGCAAGCCCGCCGTGAAGTTCGCGTCGACGAAGCCCGGTTCGTGGGTAATCCGGAACCTCGCAGGCGTCGACCGGTGGCTCTTGACCAAATCCGACGGCCGCTTCACCGTCCTCGGGCCGATCGCGGCTCCGGTGGTGTTGCTGACCACCACCGGCCGAAAATCCGGCAAGCCCAGGACGAGTCCGCTGCTGTACTACCGGGAGGGCGACAAGATCTACGTCGTCGGATCCAATTTCGGTCAGCAGCACCACCCGGCGTGGACGTCGAACCTCCTCGCAGACCCGAAGGCCGTGGTGGCCATCGGCGGCAAGAAGATTCCGGTGACGGCCACCCGGATCACCGGCGACGAGAAGGCTCGTATCTACCGGCAGTTCGACGCGATGGTCGAGGTCTACGGCGAATACGAGACCCGGACCGACCGCGACATGCGATTGTTCGCACTCGCGGCCGATCTCTAGTCTCTTCGGGATTCAGCCGAGCTTGCGCAGGCGCGGGGCCAGGTCCTTCTCGAACAGCTCCAGGAACCGCTTCTGATCGTGTCCGGGCGCGTGGAACACCAAGTGATTCAGGCCGGCATCGGTGTACTGCTTGACCTTCTCCACTGCCTCGTCCGGGTCCGATGCGACGATCCAGCGCTTGGCGACCTGCTCGATCGGCAACTCGTCGGCGGCCTTCTCCATCTCGATCGGATCGTCGATCGAGTGCTTCTGCTCGGGCGTCAGTGACAGCGGGGCCCAGAAACGGCAGTTCTCCAGCGCCAGTTCGGGATCGGTGTCGTAACTGATCTTGATCTCGATCATCTTGTCGATCTCGCCGGCGTCGCGCTCGGCCTTGCCCGCGCCCTCTTCGACGGCCGGAAGCAGCTTGTCGGTGTAGAGCTCCATGCCCTTGCCCGACGTGCAGATGAATCCGTCGCCCGCACGTCCTGCGTACCGCGCCACCACGGGTCCGCCGGCCGCGATGTAGACCGGAATACCGCCCTCGGGGACGTCGTAGATCGACGCGCCCTTGGTGGTGTAGTACTCGCCCTCGAAGTCGACGCGGTCGCCGAGCCACAGCTCACGCATCAACCGCACCGACTCACGCAGGCGCGCGAATCGTTCCTTGAACTCCGGCCATTCGCCGGTGAATCCGGTCGCGATCTCGTTGAGCGCCTCTCCGGTGCCCACACCCAGCATGATGCGTCCGGGGTACAGGCAACCCATCGTCGCGAACGCCTGCGCGATGACCGACGGGTTGTAACGGAACGTCGGCGTCAGTACCGAGGTGCCGAGCTGAATCGTGTTCGTCCGCTCCCCGACCGCCGTCATCCATGCCAGCGAGAACGGCGCGTGGCCACCCTCGTGCCGCCACGGCTGGAAGTGATCGCTGACCGTCGCCGAATCCATACCGTGCTGCTCGGCGAGCACACCGAGCTCGACCAACTCCCGCGGTCCGAACTGCTCCGCCGATGCCTTGTACCCCAGCTTGAGACCCTGCGCCACGCCGAACTCCTGTCGTTGGTCGTCCTAGTTCTTCGATTGTGCACCTGTGGTGGTTCGCGGCGTACCCCAAGGGTCGTTCCGCAGGCTCCACTCCTGCCCCACGGGTCGTTCCGCAGGCTCCACTCCTGGGCTGCTACTGGATCCCCAGAACCGTGACCACTGCCGCCAGTACCGCCACGGACCCGATACCTACAGCGAAGATCCACAGATCTCGTGACTCGGGCATCGGTGCACCACTTTCGAGGGCGTCGCGAACGCGCATCCACCGTCGCAGACCGATGATCGGTGCCGCCGCAGCGAGACCGATCAGAATCAGGCCCAGCGCCGTCCGAACCCACCCGGTACTGAAATCAGGAACCAGGTGGACGATCGCGATTCCGCCGGCGAGCAGGCCGAGAGAGGTTCGCAGCCAGGCGAGAAATGTGCGTTCGCTGGCGAGTGTGAACCGCTCGTCGGGGCGCGTCACGCCCGTGGGGTCATGCGCTCGCGAATCAGATGGGCAACCTGGTCCGGGTCGTCGGGGGTGAAGACCGGCGAGATGCGGCGGAGAGTCAGCACCACTGCAGTGTCCTTCTTGGGACGCATCACGTCCAGCGGGAGCCACTGATCGATTGTCGACGCACCCCACAGACGCCAACGACCGTTCCAGTTGCCGAGGACGGCGGTGTCTACGGCGCGAATCCTGTCGTACGGTACGAACTTCTTCGTGGCGAAGGGGAAGTAGTAGTACCTCAGAGTGACGCCTGCCTCGTCGAGACGGACCGGTCCATCGTCGTAGATGACATCGCCATTTATTCGCACAGGTAACGATAAGCGTCCAGGTCATGGCCCGCAACAGCGGTTATCGAAACCTGTCGGTGGGTCCGGTTAGTCTTCTTCTTGTTCGAACAGGCGTTCTTGTTTCGGCTCACCGGGGGGTGAAAAAATGGGTGCAATACCGACCGTGTCATTGGAGGCGTTGACCGCTGCCGCGCGTGAGGAGAATCGGCAGGCGGCCCGCAAGATCACCGCCTGCTATCGCGTGCACTGCGACTGGATCGCGCGGGACGCCAAGCACGAGCATTACAGCCGATACGGGCGCACGGAGATGTCAGTGGCGTTGGGCTGCTCGGCGACCGTCGCCGAAGCGTATGTCTCCGTCGGCGTCGCCCTGCATACCCGGCTTCCCCAGGTGAAGACCACGTTCGAGACCGGTGAGATCGATCTCGCGCGGGTGCGGACGGTATGCCGAATCCTCGACAATCTCTCCGACGACATCGTCAGGTCGGTCGAAGCCGAGGTGGTCGAGGCGGCGCGGAGGTCGTCCCCGGGCCCGCTCGAGCAGGCGATCTGGGACATCCTGCTGCGCGTTGCACCGGAGGAAGCCGCCGCGTTGCGGGAGTTCGCGAAGAAATTCCGCACCGTCACCTACAGCCCCGCCGGAGAACTCGCCCGCATCCGAGCCGAGCTGACCGCCCCCGAAGCCGCCGCCGCATGGCAACTGCTCGAGGAGATGGCCGACACCCTCTGCCCCAAAGACCCGCGCGGGAAGAAAGAACGCCTGTGCGATGCATTCATGGCCCGCATGCACGGCGAACCCCGACTGGCATGCCTGTGCCAACGCACCGACTGCCCCAAAACCGAGGCAGTGCTGCCGGATCGGCGGGTGCCGCTCACGATGATCACCGTCGACATCGCCACCCTCATCGGACTACTCGCCAACCCGGCCTATCTGGCCGGGCACGGTTCCATCGACCCGGATCTCGCACGAGAGTTGGCACGCAACAGTCACTGGCAGATCCTGCTCACCGAAGCAGTGACCCTCGCCGAGAAACTCGGACTCGCTGTGCAGAACCCGGAGACCGGGCAATGGGAACGACGCTCGGACAGCGAGAAGGCATCGGCTGCAACAGAACCCGAAACGGAAACAGAGAAGGACGAAGACGCGGGCTTGGGCTTGGGCTTGGCTGCAGACTCGGCTGCGGATGCTGACGAGGGAAATGGGTCGGAAGCGGACTCGAGGGCGGCGACAGATTCCTCGACCGAACCGACCCCGGCAAGTGCACCTGCACCTGCACCTGCGCCGGGGAACACCTCGACACCAACACCGGAACCAGCAGCACCCGCATCGGCACCAGCGCCACCACAGGCACCGGCACCGGCACCGGCACCGGCACCAGAGTCACCAGAGTCACCAGAGTCACCAGAGACACTCTCAGATGAGGTCGACGAGACCGGCGAGACCGGCGATGCCGAGGAGAACGACGAGTCCATACCCGCACCTGCGACCGACCCGCCGGCAACTCCCGACCCAGACACCGATCCTGTTCGGAAGCACGCAGCGACACGCGCAGGGACGCCAGTGATCGACCCTCCCGCTCAGGCAACATCGGCCACCGGCCCTGACGTCGCTGCTTCGCCTGAACCGGCTTCAGCGTCACTATCACCTGCGGGACAGACACCACCGGCACCTGATATCACATCGAACTGTTCGGAATCACACTCTCCCACAACACCATCCGACTCCTCGGCATCCGGGGCGACGTCAGCCCGAGGCCCGGAACCGGGAACAGGCCCGACCGACGCTGCCACTGCCGCCAGCGACAATCCACGCCAGCGTCGCCTGGGATCACTGACCTCCGCCGCAGCCCTGTTCTGCACCCACACCCCCGTCGGCCGGGGCACACGGCACAGCTCTGCCCTCGACCTGGACGACATCAGACATCCCGCCCACAACATGAGAGCACTCGACCTACGCTCGGCAATCTGAATCACCCTAGGTTTGATGCCGCTTCCTTCTGAGTCAGGAAGGATGAGCACATGCCCAAGAAAATCGATCCGGAG
>NZ_JAWLKE010000003.1:193235-682562 GCF_033042225.1 Rhodococcus cercidiphylli | reverse complement strand
CGGTGGCACACACGACGGTGCGTGCCACCGCTTCACCATGCCGTCGTTGACAGGCCGACCTCCATATGAGAGCGGCTCCGCCGCATGTGCGCGAGGTGCCTTCGGGTCGTTCCGCAGGCTCCACTCCCCACTTCGACCCCTGCTACGAGACCGGAGTGGAGCCTGCGGAACGACCGCAGGCTCCGCCGTGCACCTGCGAGGTCACGAGCGCCAGTACGTCGCCGGCACGCAGGTCGGCGGGCAACTCCACCGGACTGACGCAGCGTCGACCCGGGCCGTGCACGTCGACCTTGACCACCGCGCCCACCGAATGCCGATTGACCACCACGGCCTGGCGCAGATCCCCGAACTCGGCGTCGACGCCCACCTCCCCGGCGATCACCGAACGCACCCGAGTCACCAGAATCGAGCCCCACTGCACCGGAGTGCCCTGCGCATCGGCCAGGTCCTCCAACGCAACGCCGTCGACGGTGATGCGGCCGCACACACAGTGCGTGTCGGCAGGCCAGAGCGCTGGATCGCACCGCGCAACATAGGCGGCACCGAGGGACGGAAGCATGTCGAGAAGTGTCATGAGAAGCAGTCTTGCTCCGCGCGGTGGCGTCGAACAGAGGTGTTGACGCAATCTTGACGGCACCGGCGGGAAATTTGACGACTTCGGCTCGCGATGCCCTCTACTGTACCCACTGGTACATTCAGTCGGGTGATTGCAGACGACGTCTACCGCCGCGGCCGAGCCGGCCTGCCCTCGTGGATCACCGATCACGACGGCCGCCGCACCGAACTTCCGATCGCGCGCTGGATGGGCGGAACCCATTCGACGATCGAAGACATCAGGGCGGACGAAGCCTCGATCGCTTTCTGCACCGGCCCCACCCTCGATCTCGGCTGTGGACCAGGGCGTTTGACCGAAGCTCTCACCCGCGCCGGCGTTCCCGCTCTGGGAGTCGATACGTCCTCGGTCGCTGTGGAGATGACGAACCATCGCGGCGGTCTCGCGTTGCAGCAGGACATCTTCTGCGCGATACCGGGCGCGGGCCAGTGGTCACACGTGCTGCTCGCGGACGGCAACATCGGCATCGGCGGTGACCCGGCCGCTCTTCTGCGGACGGTTCGCTCGCTGCTGCACGAGACCGGCACGGCCGTCGTCGAAGTGGATTCGGCGTCGGGTGTCGACGATCGGAACCGAACGGTCCGATGGGAAACCGACGACTGTGTAGGCGAATGGTTCACTTGGGCCAGCGTGGGCGCGAGCGCGCTGTACGCGCTGGCGGTCACAGCGGGCCTGCGCGCCCGCCGGACTGTCGAATCGAACGGACGAGTATTCACCGAACTCGCTGTTCACAGCATCGACCGAGGAGTCGGAGACCCGTGAGCAAGGAACTGCCGAGAACAGCCAAGGGCAGACGAACCAGAGCGGCGATCGTCGATGCGGCCGCGTCGATGATGTACACCCACGGCGTCGCCGGAACGACTCTCGACGACGTACTCGCCGCGTCCGAAACCGGAAAATCACAGCTCTACCACTATTTTTCCGACAAGTCGGACCTGGTCGAAGCCGTGATTGCACGTCAGCTCGAACGCGTCCTCGCCGCCCAGCCGCGCCTGGCCCACATCGACAGCCTCGAGGACATCGACGCATGGGCCGCCGAGATCGTCCGCAATCACGAACAACCAGGGGGCCCGTTCTCGTGCCCCCTCGGTTCGCTCGCTGCAGAACTCAAGAACGACGCGGCGTTCGTCCCCAGCCTCCATGCCGCGTTCCGACGCTGGGAACAACCGCTGGAACAGGGGCTTCGCCGCATGATCGACCGAGGGGAACTCGATGTGTCGACCGATCCGGCCGCTGCTGCCGCCACGCTGATCGCGTCGCTTCAGGGCGGAATGTTGATCGCCCGCATCGCGGGCGATGTCCACCCACTGCGCGACACTCTGGACGCGGCCGTAGCCGCGGTCCGTCGCCGTCGGACTCGACACTGACACCGACCCTGGCGAACGGGCTCGAAGTGCGCTAACCTCGACCTCACAGTTTGTACTAATGGGTACAAAATTGGAGACGGGAACCAGAATGCAGCGACTTCCCACGTTCCGTAGCCCGATCCGCGGCGTCTGGTTCACGTCGGTCCTGGCGTCCGTCCTGCTCGTCGCCCTGCCGATCGTGACGATCACCGGCTTCATCTCCTGGGCCGCATACGGCCCGCAGTTCGGCCAGGCCATGCCAGGCGACGTCGGGTGGCTACGAATTCCGTCGTTCGACTGGCCGACCGAGCCCGCCTGGCTCTATCGGATGACCCAGGGCCTGCATGTGGGACTGGGACTGGTCATGGTGCCGATCGTGCTGGCCAAGCTGTGGTCGGTGATCCCGAAACTGATCGAGATGCCCCCGGTTCGCAGTGTCGCGCACCTTCTCGAGCGAATCTCGTTGCTGGCGTTGGTCGGTGGCATCCTCTTCGAGATCATCACCGGTGTGCTGAACATTCAGTACGACTACATCTTCGGCTTCAGCTTCTACACCGCCCACTACTGGGGCGCCTGGGTGTTCGTCGCCGGCTTCGTCGCCCACGTGGCGCTCAAGCTGCCGACCATGGTGACCGCGTTGAGAACGCGGCCGTTCCTGGAATTGATGCGCATTCGAGTCGCCGACACGGTGCCCGATGCCGACGACGAATCAGGGCTTGCTGCAACCGATCCCGCTCCGGCGACGATCAGCAGACGCGGAGCTCTCACACTCGTGGGCGGTAGCGCACTGTTCGTCGCGGTCCTCAGCGTTGGGCAGACGACGGGCGGACCACTGCGCTCGGCGGCGATCCTGCTGCCTCGCGGACGCTCGTACGGCGACGGCCCCAACGACTTCCAGATCAACCGCACCGCGCAGTCCGCAGGCGTCACCGATGCGCAGACCGGCGATGCGTGGCGGCTGACCGTACTGGCCGGCGGTACCGAGGTAGTACTCACCCGAGCTCAACTCGAGCAGATGGACCTGCACACCGTCGAACTCCCGATTTCCTGCGTCGAGGGCTGGTCGACGGTGCAGACGTGGACCGGAGTTCCGCTGCGAGATCTGGCGGCACTCGTGGGTGTCGATGCCGTCGATACCGGTGAGGTGCGGTCGCTCGAACCCGTCGGGTCGTTCAACCGCGTCACCTTCGGAGGACACCAGATGATGCATCCGGATTCACTTCTCGCACTGAAAGTGAACGGGGCCGACCTCTCCCTCGATCACGGCTATCCCGCTCGCATCATGATGCCGGCGATACCCGGAGTGCACGCCACCAAGTGGATCGAATCCGTCGAATTCTTCGAGGAGCGAGCATGACAACGTTTCGAGCCAGGTACGGCGCAGGACCGATGCATCTCGCGGTCACGGCCGGCTGCCTCGCCCTGGCCGGCGCGGTCGTCCTGACGATCGGCTTCCCTGCACTGTGGAACACCGATACGTGGTGGCAGTCCATCGGACTCTGGTTCGTCGGGGCAGCGGTGGTGCACGATGCGATCCTGTTTCCGCTGTACGCCGTGCTGGACCGGACGCTGGTCGCTCGTCTGGGCAGGTTCGTCAACGCGGTCCGCATCCCCGCGCTCGGGGCGGGTTTGAGCCTGCTGCTGTTCGCACCGGGGATCTTCGCCCACGGGAGCGAAACGTACGAGGCCGCGACGGGTCTGACGCAGGAGCCGTACTTGATGCGATGGCTGCTGTTGGTAGCGGGGATGTTCGCGGCCAGCGCCGCGTTCTACGGCGGCCGCGAAATACTCAGGCAGAGGCGTCGACGCGATCTTGACGTGCACCGGGCACGGTTGCACGCAACGACCGCCGGTCGACGGGATTCCGCCGGTCGTCGCCGGTAGTGAGCAACCCGGCCCGCACCACGCAGCCCCGAACTACGCTCCACAACATGAGTGGCGAGTATCGGCAGGCCTTCGACGACAGTATCGACAACCGCGAGCAATTCTGGCTCGACGCCGCGGCGGGAGTCGACTGGGACACCCCTCCCACCAGCGCGTTCGACGGCACTCACTGGTTTCCCGGGGCCCGCCTGAACACGTGCTACAACGCGCTCGATCGGCACGTCGACGCAGGACACGGCGACCGGACCGCGTTGATCTACGACTCGGCGATGCTCGGACTCACCCGCAGCTACACCTACGCCGAACTTCTCGACCACGTCGCTCGATTCGCCGGTGTGCTGCGTGAGCAGGGCGTCGGACCGGGCGACCGCGTGGTGATCTACCTCCCGATGATCCCCGAGGCCGTCGTCGCGATGCTCGCGTGCGCTCGACTCGGCGCGGTGCATTCGGTGGTGTTCGGCGGCTTCGCAGCCAAGGAGCTGGCCGCGCGAATCGACGACGCCGAGCCGGTCCTGCTGATCACCGCCAGCGGTGGGTTCGAGCCGGGTCGCGTCATCGAATATCTGCCGCTGGTGCAGCGCGCCCTGACGCTGACGACCGCGAAAGTCCCCGCGGTGATCGTCAAGACCCGCGAGGGAATCCCCGGCAGTCACGACTGGCTGGACTGGGACTCCCTCATCGCCGACGCCACCGCCGCACAACCGGTTTCGGTGCTGGCAACCGATCCGCTCTACATCCTCTACACCTCGGGTACGACCGGTAAGCCCAAAGGTGTGGTGCGCGACAACGGCGGTCATGCCGTCGCGCTGACATGGTCGATGCGCAACATCTACGACGTGGGTGCCGGTCAGGTGATGTGGACCGCGTCCGACGTCGGCTGGGTGGTCGGGCACTCGTACATCGTCTATGCGCCGCTGTTCGCCGGTGCCACAACGGTTCTGTACGAGGGCAAACCCGTCGGGACTCCCGATGCCGGCGCGTTCTGGCGGGTGATCTCCGATCACGGTGTCCGTGCCCTGTTCACTGCGCCGACTGCACTGCGCGCCATCCGCAAGGTCGATCCCCATGCGGCCGAGCTGGAGAAGTACGCCGTCTCGTCGCTCGAGACTCTGTTCGTCGCAGGTGAGCGTCTCGATCCCGATACGTACGAATGGATTTCGCGAACCCTGGACCGGCCCGTGGTCGACCACTGGTGGCAGACCGAAACCGGGTGGGCCATCTGCGCCAATCTTCGTGGTCTGGAACCACTTCCGATCAAGTCGGGCTCGCCGACGGTGCCGGTGCCGGGGTTCCAGGTCGGTATCCTCGACGCCTCGGGCAATCCGGTGGACGCAGGCACCGAGGGCAACATCGTCGTGAAGCTGCCGCTGCCACCGGGCGCGTTGGTGGGGCTGTGGAACGACGAATCACGTTTCCAGCGTTCGTATCTGGATACGTTCCCCGGGTACTACCTCACCGGCGATTCGGGCTACATCGACGCCGACGGCTACGTCTACGTCCTCGGCCGTAGCGACGACGTCATCAACGTCGCCGGCCACCGTCTGTCGACCGGGTCGATGGAAGCCGTGCTCGCCGGTCACCCCGCCGTGGCCGAATGCGCGGTGATCGGCATCCACGACGACCTCAAAGGCCAACGCCCCAGCGGGTACGTGGTACTCAAGGCCGGCGAGCAGATCACCGAGGAACAACTGCGCACCGAACTGGTGGCCATGGTCCGCGATCAGATCGGTGCCCTCGCCACGTTCCGCGACGTGACGATCGTCGGAGCCCTGCCCAAGACCCGCTCGGGCAAGATCCTGCGGAAAACGATGCGGCAGATCGTCGCCGGTGAGGAATACGGCGTGCCGTCGACCATCGAGGATCCGGCAGTCCTCGACGCACTGGAGAAGCTGCTCGGCAGATAGGCGGCGGTAATACGAGCAACCATGGCCGAAACCCGCGCGCCACAGAAAGCTCCCGCGCGATAGCGTCGTCGACATGACAGATCTCGACACCCGTCCCGCGGTGGATTGGCTTGCGCTCGGAGCCGTCACCGTCACGGTGATCTCGTGGGCCTCGGCCTTCGTGGCGATTCGCGGCGTCGGCGAATCCTTCGGAGCCGGTCCGCTCGCATTGGGCCGGTTGCTGATCGGATCCGTCGCGCTCGGTGCGAGCGTTCTGGTCAGAAGGCAGTGGGTCAAGCCGAACCGCACACAGTGGCTGCAGATCATCAGCATCGGCGTCTTCTGGTTCGGTATCTACAACATCGCCCTCAATGCCGCCGAGCAACGCGTCGACGCCGGCACGACGTCGATGATCATTCAGATCGGTCCGATTCTGGTCGCCCTGTTCGCGGGTCTGCTTCTGGGCGAGGGCTTTCCGAAGTGGTTGGTGATCGGAGCGGGCATCGCGTTCGCCGGGGCAGTGATGGTCGGTGTCGTCACTGCCGTCACCACCACGTCCACGACCAAGACAGACGCTGACTTCCTGGGCATCGCACTGTGTCTGGTGTCCGCGGTGACCTACGCCATCGGAGTGCTCAGCCAGAAACCGGTGCTGCGCACGATCCCCGGACTTCAGGTCACGTGGATGGCCTGCACCATCGGCGCAGTGTGCACGCTGCCGTTCGCACCGGCGCTGCTCGACGACCTCGGGTCCGCTTCTGCCGGTGCCACAGGCGGATTGATCTACCTCGGCCTGGTACCGACAGCCCTGGCGTTCAGCACCTGGGCCTACGCGTTGACGCGAATGAACGCAGGCAAGCTCGGCATCACCACCTATGCCGTTCCGCCGATCACCATCACACTGGCCTGGTTGCTACTGGGCGAGGTTCCGCATTACCTCGCTGTGGTGGGCGGAGTGATCTGTCTCGTGGGAGTCGGATTGTCCCGCAGAAGATAGGGGTCACTCCGCAGGCTCCGCTCGAGCGCTGAGCTCTCACAGCGCCTTGAAGCGCGCGATCGCCACTTCCCGCTCGTGTTTGTGGTCGACGATGGGCTCCACGTAGTCCTTGGGTCGCCCGAACTTCAACGTGTGCACGGCTTTTCCTTCTTCGCCTCGCAGCTCCGGCACCCAGCGCCGCACGTAATCGCCGGTGGGGTCGAATTTCTCGCCCTGTGTTATTGGGTTGAACACGCGGAAGTACGGCGAGGCGTCGGTGCCCGTTCCTGCAGTCCACTGCCAGCCGTGCTGGTTGTTGGCCAGATCGCCGTCCACGAGATGCTGCATGAAGTAGCGCGCACCTCGCCACCACGGCAGGTGCAGATCCTTGACGAGGAACGATGCGACGATCATGCGGACCCGGTTGTGCATCCACTTCTCCGAGTTCAACTGCCGCATACCGGCATCGACGATCGGGAAGCCGGTCTCGCCCTTGCACCAGGCCTCGAACAACTCGTCGGCGTGCTTGCCCGAGTCGATCTCGATCTTGTCGAACTTCTTGACGTAGTTCTCTCGGGCGCTGTCGGGGCGCTGGAACAGGATGTCGGCGTAGAAGTCTCGCCAACAAATCTGCCTGCGATACGACGCTGCCCCTTCGCTGCGCAGCTTCCCGAGGTCGGCCAGCATCGTTCGTGGATGAATGGTTCCGTACTTGAGATGCACCGACATCCGGCTCGTCGAGTCGAGGTCGGGACGATTGCGCTCGTCGTCGTACGCCGAGACCTCCTCGAGGAATTCCTTCCACTGCTTCGACGCAGCCTTCTCACCGGCTGCCGCGTCGGACGCCTCTTTCTCGGTGGGAATCTTCGCCCGCCGAACGCCTTTCACATCGTCCGGGTCGATCCATTCCACGGTCTTCGCGGACGTGTCGGCCGGTCCGCGCCACCCGTGCTCCAGCCATTGCCGGGAGTACGGCGTGAACACCTTGTACGGTTCGCCGTCACTCTTGGCGATCCGCCCGGGTGCGATCGCGTACGGGGACCCGGTCTCGACCAGAGTCACCTTCTCGCCGACGCGCTTGTCGCGGTCGCGTCCGTACGGGCCGTAATCGGCGCTGATGTGTACGTCCTCGGTGCCGATCGCCTTCGCAACCTTGGGGACCACGGTCTCGGGGTCGCCGTGCACCACCATCAACCGGCCGTCGAGCTGCTCGTTCAATGCTTCGAGCGAACGGAACAGGAAATCCTTGCGCGGCCCGCCCGAGGGCTTCAGTAGACGGTCGTCCAGTACGAACAGCCCGAGCACCGGATCTCCGGACTCGGCAGCGGCGGTGAGTGTGGGCAGATCCCCCAGACGGAGATCACGGCGAAACCATACGAGCGACATGGTTCCAGTCTTACCCACCGACGCGGTCGGCAATCACAGCCCGCTCTCGGCCGAACTCTCAGAGAACCGCCAACGATGGCTCACCATGGCCGCAACATGTGGCTCTACCTTGGGAAACACAGAAGAGAAAAGGAGAACACCATGACGAACACACGCCCCTTCCCCGGCGCTCTTTCCCTGGTGGACAGCACCTGCACCTTCGAGAAGTACTACGAGCAGCTCTACGCCAAGGCACCTGCACTCGCCTGGTCACTCGATGCCGACACCGGCCGCCGCAGTGCTCTGGAGGAGTTCTTCGCCAAGACGCCTGCAGAACGCCGAAGCACCGTCGACAGCTGGGTTGCATAGCATTGGAACGGTGACCGAATCGTCGAGTGCCCCCGCCACCGTCCTCGTCGTCGACGACGATGTCGACGTGCTGTCGTCGCTGCAACGCGGACTGCGCCTGTCCGGGTTCACAGTCATCACCGCATCCGACGGCGCGGAGGCGCTCGGCGTGGTGTCGCGATCGATGCCCGACGCCATCGTGCTCGACATCAACATGCCGGTCCTCGACGGCGCGAGCGTGGTGACCGCGTTGCGCGCCATGGGAAACGACATCCCGATCTGTGTGCTCAGTGCCCGCAGCTCGGTGGACGATCGCATCGCCGGGCTCGAATCCGGTGCCGACGACTACCTCACCAAACCGTTCGTGCTGGCAGAGCTGGTCGCACGGATTCGCGCCATGCTGCGTCGTCGCGGCACCGGTCCGGTTGTGCCGGTTGCAGATTCGGGTACACCGAACACGGCTGTCGCAATCGGAACCCTGGTGGTGGACATCCCGGGCTACCGCGTTCATCGAGGTGGAGCCGACATAGATCTGACCAAGCGCGAGTTCGAGTTGCTCGCGATTCTGGCCCGCAACAAGGGCGTCGTCCTCACGCGTGAACGACTGCTCGAGCTGGTGTGGGGCTACGACTTCGTCGCCGACACCAACGTCGTGGACGTGTTCGTCGGATATCTGCGACGCAAACTCGAGGCCGACGGGTCGCCGCGCATCCTCCACACGGTTCGCGGAGTCGGCTTCGTCGTCCGGGACGCCGCATGAGCTTCTCTCTGCGCGCCCGCGTGGCCGCCGCTACGACCCTCGGTGCCACCCTCGTTGTCGCCGCACTCTCGGTGGTCACCTCGGTCGCTATTTCGCGCAACAACGTCAACCAGCTCGACGAGCGGCTGACGACGGCATCTCAGGTGCTGATCCCGACCTCGACGACGCTGGAGGCGTTCCTCGATCAGCTCTCCGGCGCGTTCGCCGTCACCATTCGCAGTGGCGACATCGTCGTCGCGTCCACTCCGACACGGCTGCCCGCGCTCGAGACCGGGTCGCAGACCGTCGACGTCGACGGGCAACGCTTCCGGGTCTACACCGCTGTTTCGACCGCGGTGTCGTCCATCTCGATTTCCATCGGCGTGCCTGCCATCGAAGCGCAACAGGTCACCGACGAACAGCAGCGGCAAGTGATTCTGCTGGGACTCGCTGCGATCGCAGTGTCCACCGGCCTGGGCTGGCTCTTCGGTGGCAGAGCCGTCAAACCGTTGGTGACGTTGACCCGGCAGGTCAGCGCGCAACCACCGACCGCGCCCGAAACCCGCACCGGTGTCACCGAAGCCGATGCGCTCGCGGTCGCCATCGGCGGCATGTTGACCAGACTGAACGAAGCACAGGACCGCACCAATGCCGCGCTCGACACCGCACGCGACTTCGCGGCCGTCTCCGCACACGAGCTGCGGACCCCACTGACTGCGATGCGCACCGACATCGAGGTGCTCAGAACTCTCGACCTCGAGCCGTCGCAGCAGCAGGAGATTCTGGGAGATCTCGAGCGGACGCAGGGTCGAGTGGAGACGACCCTGACCGCCCTGGAACGACTCGCGTCGGGCGAATTGTCCAGTGAGGGCGACAGAGTCGAGACCGACATCATCGACGTCTGCGACGTCGCAGCCCAGGATGCGCAACGACTGCATCCGGGACTCGACATACGCGTGGAGTACGCCGCCGACTCCGAGATCACGATGCGCGCACTGCCGACCGGTCTTCGGCTGGCCGTCGACAACGTGATCGGCAACGCCGTTCGACACGGCAACGCGACGTCGATCGTCATCACCGCCGAGCGCGAGGGCAAGACGGTACGTGTCCTGATCGACGACAACGGATCCGGCGTTCCCCTCGACGAACGCGAGACGGTGTTCGGCCGGTTCGAGCGCGGCACCCGAGCCGCCAAGGGCGGCTCCGGGCTCGGCCTGGCATTGGTGGCGCAGCAGGCCGAATTACACGGTGGGCGTGTCTACTTCACCGACAGCCCGCTCGGCGGTGCCCGATTGGTGCTGGAGCTGCAGGACAGCTGAAGTTCGGCAGTCTTTACGCGGGAGAAACCTGCGGGCCCATCCGAGCCGTGGATCATGTACCCATGCACACGTTGTCGGATTTCTTCGTCCCCACCATCGACATCTCGCCGTACGTTCTGGGTGACGCCACCGCGGCAGGCGACGGGGCTGCCCGACGCAGCGTCGCGGCGGACGTCGACTACGCCTGCAGCACAGTCGGTTTCATGCAGATTCTCGGGCACGGCATTCCCGAGGACACCGTGGCCGGACTCGCGTCGGCGATGGATTCGTTCTTCGGACTCGACCTGGCGAAGAAGCGAACCTACATCTGCCCACCCGAAGTGAATCGGGGATACACCGCTCCGAAGAGCGAATCGCTGAGCCTGAGCCTGGGAGTCGAATCGGCGTCGGGCATGAACGATTACTTCGAGGCCTTCAACGTCGGCACCGGAGAACCGAACACCTGGCCCGACTCCACGGAGTTCCAGCGCGCCGTCGACGAGTACTTCGCCGAGGCAGCACGCGTGGCCCGGACGCTGACCACAGTGTTCGCCGACGCACTCGGCGTGTCACCGAATACGTTCTCCGACATCACCGGTCGATCGCTCGATACCCTGCGGATGAACAACTACGCGCTCGAACCCGGCATGCATGTGCAGGACGCCGAGCTCACCGGGATGAGCGAACACACCGACTACGGATTGGTGACGGTGCTGTGGGCCGATCGAGTGCCCGGCCTGCAGGTTCTCGGAACCGACCGACGGTGGCACGACGTGCAACCCGCCGACGGAGCCATGTTGGTGAACCTGGGAGATCTGACGGCCCGACTGACCAACGATCGCTGGATGTCGACGCTGCATCGGGTGCGTCCACCGATCACCGATGGGACGATCCAGCGCAGGCGATCTGCGGCGTTCTTCCACGACGGCAACCTCGACGCGGTGATCGCGCCACTGCCGTCGTGCATCGAGCCCGGTGACGTGGCCCGGTACGAACCGGTGACGGTAGCCGGGCACATTCACGCCAAGCTCGCGGGTTCCCGAGAGGGAACTGCCAATCCCGCGGCAACCCGCGAAGCCGAGCGGGTACGCAACGCCGTCGGCGGCCCTGCAGTTATTTGACGTCGAGCAGATCGATGACGAACACGAGGGTCTTGCCGGAAAGACGGTGTCCTGCACCGGCGGGACCGTAGGCGAGCTCCGGCGGAATGGTGAGCTGACGACGTCCGCCGACCTTCATTCCGGGAATGCCGTCCTGCCAGCCCTGGATCAGTCCGCGCAGCGGGAACTGGATGGACTCGCCGCGGTTCCAGGAGGAGTCGAACTCTTCTCCCGAATCGAACTCGACGCCGACGTAGTGCACCTCGACGGTGCCACCGGCCACTGCCTCTGCGCCGTCACCCTCGACGAGGTCGACCGTCACCAGGTCCAAGGGCGCCGGTCCGGCCTGAAATTCGATCACTGGCTTCGTCACTGAAGTCTCCTGCGGTTGATGCCGGCCCGCCGACGCCGGCTGTCTATCTCTGGGCATATACCGTTTCGACCATACGTCGTGACGCTCAGCCGATCGGAGCTGGCATCAAATTCGTCTTGTATTCGCAGGTCAGAGTATTGCCGGTGGCTGGGTCGGTCATCTCGACCTTCCAGGCGTCGGAGAACTGATTCACCCCGTGGTGCATCGAGATGGTGCCCGAGATCAAAACCGTTCCACGCGAAAACAAGCCACGTTCGGTGAGCACATCGAGCCAGTACTGCGGCGCGAGAAGATCACCGAGCGTTCCGGTCTGGATGAGCGTGCCGTCGGCCCAGGCGGTCAACGTGATCTCGTCGAGTCGATCGACCACCTCGGACAACCGCCACGCGCCGGTGCCCAGCACGTCGGGAGCGGCGTTCTTGCTCCACGCGACGCTGTGAACTTCCAGGTCACGGTCGGTGTGATCGCACGCCACGGTGAGCAGCACGTCGTCGATCGTGTCACCGAGGATCACCAGAGCCCACTCCGCCTCGCCCGACGTGCGACCGTGTTGGACGGCGACGGAATCGGTCTGCTGCGCCAGATACGGCGAGATGGGGTACAGCGCCGGGGTCACCGTCGGAGCGGGGACACCCAGTTCGGCCAACTCCGCGATGTGCGACGCCACCTCGTCCTGGTTGCGTCCGGCATATCCAGCATTGAGCAGGGCGGTCACCTCTAGCGATTCGGTCGAGCCGTCGGGCAGCGTGAACGTGAGCATCAGTAAGGACCCTCTCCTCGTAAATTTTCTGTTTCCGATACGCCGAAAGCCTTGCGCATACGTCTTGTATACAGCAAGTATGGAGCACGTACAACGGATAGAGTGATCCCAGGCACACGAAGGAGTCGTCATGACCGAACCTGTTTCGGTGGATAGAAAGGGCCTGGCCAAGGCCTTCGCGGCCAGCCTGACCGGAACGGCATTGGAGTGGTACGACTTCGCCGTCTACTCGGCCGCCGCAGCGCTGGTGTTCCCCCTGGTCTTCTTTCCGGACAGCGATCCGCTGACCGGGACACTGCTGGCCTTCTCCACCTACGCCGTCGGGTACGTCGCCCGGCCGGTCGGTGGATTCGTCTTCGGGCGCCTCGGCGATGTCATCGGCCGCAAGCAACTACTCGTCATCACGCTGATGCTGATCGGCGTCACCACGTTCGCCATCGGCCTGATCCCCGGATACGACACGATCGGCATCGCTGCGCCGATCATCCTCGTCACCATGAGGTTCTGTCAGGGTGTGGCCGTCGGCGGAGAATGGGGCGGCGCGGTTCTGCTCTCCAGCGAATACGGCGATCCACGCAAGCGCGGCTTCTGGTCGTCCGCCGCGCAGATCGGACCACCGGCAGGCAACCTGCTCGCCAACGGCGCACTCGCGATACTGACTCTGTCACTGACCGACCAGCAGTTCGAGTCCTGGGGATGGCGAGTGGCGTTCCTCTTCTCGGCCGTACTCGTCGGATTCGGTCTGTGGATCCGCTTGAAGCTCGAGGACACCCCGGTGTTCAAGGCGCTGCAGGAAAGCGGCGATCGATCGGAAGCCCCGATCAGCGAGGTGTTCAAGACCGAACTGCGGCCACTGGTGGCGGGCATCATGTCCCGCGTCGCACCGGACGTCATCTACGCGCTGTTCACCGTCTTCTCCATCACCTACGGCACGCAGAAGTTGGGCTTCGAACGCAGCGAGGTGCTGACCGCCATTCTGATCGGATCGGCGTGCCAGCTCGGTCTGATCCCGCTCGCCGGAGCGGTGTCCGACCGCATCAATCGGCGCCTCGTCTACGGAATCGCAGCGGTGGGCGGCGTTGCCTGGAGCGCGATCTTCTTCCTCGTCATCGGCGGCGGATCCCTGCCGCTGCTGATCCTGGGTGTCGTTGTGGGACTGGCGTTCCACTCGTTCATGTACGGGCCGCAGGCTGCGTTCGTCACCGAACAGTTCAGCGTGCGACTGCGATCCACCGGCAGCTCGTTGGCCTACACGATCGCCGGTGTGTTCGGTGGCGCAATGGCACCGCTGATCTTCGTCTACCTGCTGGACAGAACGGACAGCTGGGTGCCGATCGCGGGATACATCGTGATCGTCGGTGCCGTGACACTCGTCGGTCTCGCACTCGGTCGCAACCCCGACCCCACCGAGGACGAGCACTACGTGCTGCTGGGCCAGGAGCGCGAAAAGGCTACGCGCGCAGCAGAGTCTGAAGTGTGACCTCGAGGTGAGCGTCGATCTTCGCGTGCACCAGGTCCTCGTCGCCCGCACCGAGTGCGTCGATGATGGCCTGGTGCTCGGCGCACACCCGGTGCTGACGGTTCGCCGCGGTGAACAACGCGCTCAACCCGACCCGAAGCTGGCGAGCCCGCAGTCCGGCGTACGTGCGCGAGAGCAGATCGCTTCCCGCCGAATCGATCAAACTCTGATGGAACGTGCCGTCCCAGTCGATGAACTGCTTGGGTGCATCTGCGTCGTCGGAGTTCATCAGCAGTTCCTGCTGCGTCAACGCGTGCCGCATCTGCGTGATCGGCGCGTCACCGGCTCGCAGCGCACGGGTGGCCGCGTGCCGCTCGAGAACTCCGCGCAGATCCATCAGTTCGGCGATCTGGCGTCCGGACATCGCCGGCACGTGCGCGCCCCGCTTGGGCACCATCTCGACCAGACCCTCGGACTGCAACATCAGCAACGCTTCACGAACCGGGGTACGGGATACTCCGATCTGCGTCGCGAGTTCCTGCTCGTTCAGAAAAGTGCCGGTGGCGGCCGGTGAGGACAACACCTGATCGCGCACGTACTGGTACGCCTTCTCCCTCCCCGACAGCGGCTGCATACGATATGTATACCTGTCTTCCTCCGACGAAACCAGGAGTCACACCGTGAGCTCGTCCATCCGCATCAGCCTCGCCCAGATCACCAGCGGCCAACAGCCCGCCGAGAACCTCGAACTCATCGCCACCCACACCCGTGCCGCAGCGCATGCGGGATCGGATCTCGTCGTGTTTCCGGAGGCGACGATGCGCTGCTTCGGCGGACCCATCCGAAAGTTCGCGCAGCCCCTGGACGGTGAATGGGCGAACGCGGTGCGCACCATAGCGTCCGACGCGGGCATCACCGTCGTCGCCGGAATGTTCACCCCTGCCGCGGACGACAGGGTCACGAACACATTGCTCGTCACCGGACCCGGTATCGACGCGAGCTACGACAAGATCCACCTGTTCGACGCATTCGGATTCGCCGAATCCGACACAGTCGCACCGGGTTCGGAGCCTCTCGTGGTGGACATCGCCGGCGTTCGGGTCGGCTTCGCCACCTGTTACGACATTCGATTCCCGGCACTGTTCCAGAAACTCGGTGATCTCGGCGCGGAAGTCGTCGTCGTCCCGGCGTCGTGGGGATCGGGCGACGGCAAAGTGGAGCAGTGGACCCTGCTCGCGCGGGCACGTGCCCTGGACTCGACGACGTTCATCGCGGCCTGCGACCAAGCCGAACCCGCTGCCGCCGAGGGCAATGCACCGTTGGGCGTGGGACACAGCATCGTCTGCTCCCCCACCGGCGAGATCCTCGGGCAACTCGACGCGACGCCCGGCATGCTGACGATCGACATCCACACCGAACTCGTCGACGCCGTGCGTGCAAACCTGCCGGTATTGAAAAATCGCGTCACCTTCGTGTGACCGATCCTGCTCGGTGCAGGTTCGGCCTTTCGTGAGACCTGGCGCTAGAACGCGGTTTCGAGTCACCTCCGCCGTGAAAACGTGGTGTGATGTCGCTTGTCGAATCGGAGAAGTGACGGGGCACTTCCATCGTTTCAGAAGGAGACGACGATGGTGCAGGTCAACCGACGGGATGCGTTACGACTCGGGTCGATCGCGGCGATGCTGGGTGGGTTGACGTCAGCGACGGCATGCTCGAGCAACGACGCCGCGAACAGCGACACCGGTACCGATCGATCGTCTTCCCCCAAACGCGTACTCGTTCTCGGTGCAGGCATGTCGGGTCTGACTGCCGCACTTGCCTTGCACCGGCGCGGTCACGAGGTGACGGTTCTCGAGGCTCAGGACCGAATCGGTGGTCGCCTCATCTCCGTCGAATTCGAGAACGGCCAGTTCACCGAGGGCGGTGGAGGGCATTTCCGGCTGAACATGCCGTTGGTCACCGGCTACGTGAGCACCCTGAAGCTCCCCATCGTCGCGATGAACGACGGCGCTCCCGAATATCTGATAGATGGCCTGCGCGGCAACAACACTCAGCTCGATCGTCGACCCTGGGACCTACTGGAGTCCGAACGTACCGTCGAACTGAGTTCCATGCTCACGAGCTACTTCGTGCCGCTCGGCGCAGATTTCACCACCGTCATCGACCCGGAGTGGCCCGATGCGGCCGCCGCCGACAAGTTCGACGGATTCACCGTTCGTGAATTGCTCGCCGACGCCGGTGCATCGGACGATTTCGCCAAACTCGTCGCAGCCCAGGCCGGCGGTTTCACACTGGAAGTCAGCGTTCTCGGTTTGCTTCCCGACTTCGCCTACCATTTCGGCGACCGCAACTTGTACCGCGTGCGGGGTGGAAACGAGCGGATACCGCGCGCCCTCGCCGAAAGGCTCCCCCAGGACCGCATCCACATGGGCTCTCGGGTGGTGGTCATCGACCAGAGCGGTTCGGACGTCAAGGTGACCACAGCGGACGGTCGCGAATGGACTGGGGACGAGGTCATTTCGACGATCCCCTTCACCGTCCTGAAGGACGTCGACATCCGACCGGCGTTGCCCGATCGAGCCCGTCAGGTGGTCGACGGCATGGTGTGGAGCGACATCGTCAAGGTGTATCTGCAGACCTCGAAACCGACGTGGCTCGATTCCGGTGTGCGAGGTTGGCCCGTGGCAGCTTCCGACCGGCCGTGGGAACGACTCATCGACATCACCGGCAACGAGCCGGGCGGGCGCGGGAACGCGTTCTTCTACCTTTCCGGTGCCAACGCAACGGCCTATCTCGCGCAGCCGAAAGAAACCCGCGCACGAGATCTCGTGAACACCTTCAACGCCGACATGTCCGGAATGATCGAGGACGTCGTGGAAATCGGCGAATTCTCCTGGCCCGATCAACCCTGGATCAAGGCCGCCTTCGGCGACACGCCTCTGGACGGCGGCTGGATGCTGGACGAGATGAAAAAGCCTGTGGACCGGCTGCACTGGGCCGGCGACTTCACCACGTTCAAGTCGGGCTGGGTCGAGGGTGCGATCGAGGCGGGCCTCCGCGCCGCACGCCACATCGACCCCATGGCACCGGCCGAACACGAGGTCCTCTGAACGAGACCACGAGCCCCCATCCGCGATGACATGCCCACTCTTTCTCTCGAACAAGGACTTTCGACGATGAATCGACCACCACTTCCGGCGCGCCACGATGGAGCCGCGCCGAAGTACGCCGCCTGCGGCGAGCAGTCATGACCGGAAGCACGCTTCCCGATACCGGTCACAACGCCTGGAGGCGAGGCCGACCGACGTGGGCGGCGTTGGACGCAGAGCCGTTGATCTACGGCACCGTGATCATCATGACCGTCATGGTGGTCGGGGCGGACGATACTGACGTCGATTTCGGTGACGCGACAGGAATGGTCCTCGGGCCGATGGTCGCGACCGCCGTCGCGCACCTGTTCTCGTCGTGGTTGGGGTACGTGAACAGCCACCACCGCATGCCCGACGGTGCCGACAGACGTCATCTGCTCTGGCACTCAGCGCATTTCCTACTGCTGACGGTGGTGCCGCTCATCATCATCGGGCTCGGACGTGTGAGCGGTCTGTGGTCGGCGTACGGCGCACTCGACACAATTTCCGATCTCGCATTCCTGTTCCTGCTCGTCCTCGGAGCCGCCAGCGGCTGGCATGCGAGCAAGAGACGATGGCGTGGGGCAATCCTCGGAGGCCTGGTTGCCATCGTCGTCGGTTTGATCGTCACAGTTCTCAAGGTCGTACTCGAGCATTGACAACCGAAGAAGAGGATCCGATCATGGTTCTCCGCTCCGCCACTGCGCCCCGCCGCCGCTGGGCCACAATGGCTTTCGCAGTCGCATTCGTGCTGACGGCGTGTTCTTCACCTCAGGAAGGGTTCACCGAGATGGACCCAGGCTCGGGCACGCTCATGGCCTCGTCCGGCTTCGACGTCCGGCGGGACGGCTTCTCCTTCCCCAACTGGGGACCGCCGACAGCGGAGCATGGCCAAGGGCTCACACCGGCCTCGATGCAATCGCTGTTCGGGGATGTCGTGTGCACTCCGGGAACCGAGAGCGACCGATGCGTTCTCTCGCCGATGGGACGGGTGACCTCGGAGGTGTTCGAGAACGGAATGAACGGTGGTCATTGCTTCGGAATGGCCGCGGTCGCAGGGTTGGCCTACCGCAACTCGATCGACACCTCGTCCTTCGTCGCCCCGGGAGCAACACTGTTCGATGCACGTCCCTCCCCCGCGACCGATGCCGTGATCGCGCGCTACTTCAACACCCAGGAGGTCGAACCGACGGCCGACTCCGAGATGTCCGCACCTGTGGACGAGGTGATCGATCGACTCACTACCGCGTGGGCCGAAGGGCAGGACTATCTGCTCGCGTTCTACACCGAGGACGGAACGTCCGGCCATGCCGTGACACCGATCGCGATACGCGATCTGGGCGACAGCACACGCGGAATTGTCATCTACGACAACAACTATCCCGGCGTCGAGAAGATGATCGTCACCGATACGGCCGCCGATACGTGGTACTACACCACCTCGGCAGATCCCGCCGACGACAGCTACCTGTTCTCCGGTACCCCGGACAATCAGCTGAAGTTGTTTCCGCTGGCCGAGATGACCGGCGTTCATCAGTGCCCCTCCTGCACGGAGGTCGGTGCGCAGGACCAGGACTACCTGGTGCTGGTCACCGACAACACCAACGATCCGGTCGATCTGACCGATGTCGAATGGAGCTTGTCGGTGTCCGACAGTGACCGGGTGCGACGGTCCGCGTTCATCAACAACGACAACACAGCGTTGCTGGAGGCCTCCATCGATACACCGATGCGGCTGACGCTCTCCGACGTCGCGGACAACGAGCGCGATGCCTCGATCGACATCTCCATCCTGTCCGACGGTTGGGTGGTTCGATCGACCTCCCTTCGCCTGCCTGCGGGCGCGTCGATCGTCGCCGAGATCAGCCCTACCGAGCGATCGATGACGCTCACGACCGACACCCCCACCACGAGTGATTACACCGCCGCCACCGAGGATGCTCGGGGATCGCGGTCCGCATTCGTCAGCACCATCGACCTACCCGTCGACGGCGAGCTCGTGGTCGGCCCGACGGATACCGATACGTTGCGCCTCACCGACGGTGCAGGACAGGTGCTGCGGGAGGTAGCGATGACCTGACCACGAACTCGAACTCATGGACGGCTCACGGTGAGTGTGCGAGCTCATTCTCGAGCACTGACAACGGGTCGTGCTGCGCTATGCGTTCTATCGACTCCACTGTTCCAGAATTTGCTGGACTTGCCCTCGATCAGGAGAAATGACAAATGAGAACTTTGACGGTGAGGCTATCGGCGGTCGCGGCCCTGACAGCTATGACGGCACTCGGCAGCCCAGCACTGGGCGCAGCGGCACCAGCATTCGATCCGAACAACGACGGCTCGGTAACGGTGAGGGAAGTGCTCGATGCGCCCCTACTGCCGTCCTCACTGGCACCCGCACTCGACTACAACGGCGATGGTGCGTTGAGCATCGAGGAAGCGCGCGGGATCTGGAGGGACCCTTCCAACAACAACAACAACAACAACAGCAACTACCACGGCTGGTGCCCGAGCGGCGATATATGGGTACCTTGCCCCTGATCGACACAACGCCGCCGGCTCCCCAAGGGAGCCGGCGGCGTTGTCGTGCAGCGAGATCTAGCGGGAGCTGACGTCCTGGTAGTCGCGCTCGGTGTAGCCGGTGTAGATCTGGCGCGGACGGCCGATCTTGCCGGTCGTGTCCTCGTTCTGCTCGCGCCAGTGCGCGATCCAGCCCGGGAGACGGCCCATCGCGAACAGCACCGTGAACATGCGCGGCGGGAAGCCCATCGCGCGGTAGATCAAGCCGGTGTAGAAATCGACGTTGGGGTACAGCTTGCGCTCGACGAAGTAATCGTCGGTCAGCGCGGTCTCCTCGAGCTTGAGCGCAATTTCGAGCAGTTCGTCGCCGTTGCCGAGCTTGCCGAGGATCGTGTGCGCGGTCTCCTTGACCAGCGTCGCGCGCGGGTCGAAGTTCTTGTACACACGGTGTCCGAAGCCCATGAGCTTGACGCCGTCTTCCTTGTTCTTGACGCGACGCAGGAAGTCCGTTGCGTCGCCGCCCTCGGCCTTGATCTTGTCCAGCATCTCGAGGACGGCCTGGTTGGCTCCGCCGTGCAGCGGGCCCCACAGCGCGTTGATGCCGCCGGAGATCGAGGTGAACAGGTTGGCCTGCGAGGATCCGACGAGACGCACCGTCGACGTCGAGCAGTTCTGCTCGTGATCGGCATGCAGGATGAGAAGCATGTCCAGTGCCTTGACGATCTCGGGATCGACCTCGTACGGCTCGGCCGGGAAGCCGAACGTCAGGCGCAGGAAGTTCTCGACCAGGCTCTTGGAGTTGTCCGGGTACAGGAACGGCTGACCGACGGACTTCTTGTAGGCGTACGCCGCGATGGTCGGCAGCTTGGCCAGCAAGCGAATGGTCGAGAGCTCGACCTGCTCCGGGTCGTTCGGGTCGAGCGAATCCTGGTAGTACGCCGACAGCGCGTTGACGGCGCTCGACAGCACCGGCATCGGGTGCGCGTTGCGCGGGAAGCCGTCGAAGAACCGCTTGAGGTCCTCGTGCAGCAGAGTGTGCCGACGGATCTTGTCGGTGAACTTCTCGAGCTGATCCTCGGACGGCAGCTCACCGTAGATCAGCAGGTAGCTGACCTCGATGAACGAAGACTTGCCCGCGAGCTGTTCGATCGGGTAACCGCGGTAGCGCAGGATACCTGCGTCACCGTCGATGTAGGTGATGGCCGACTTGGTCGACGCGGTGTTGACGAACCCGCCGTCCAACGTCGTGTAGCCGGTGGTGGCCAGCAATTTCCCCAGCTCGATGCCGTTGTTGCCCTCGGAGGCCTCGGCAATCGACATGGAGTATTCGCCACCGGGATAGGTGAGGGTGGCTTTGGCATCATTCTCAGCGGGCACGAATGGTCCCTCTCGAACTCGTGTAACGGACACGTACTTGAAGCGGACAGTTCTAACGTCGATAGTGAAACTAGTCTCTCGACGCCTCGGACGCCCAGGGAGGGTCGGCACCGGGTCGAGAAACCGTGATCGCCGCTGCTTTCGCGGCGAACTCGAGCGCTTCTCGCCAATCTTCCTTGCTCATCTCTTTCACCGCGTTCGATGTGATAATGGTCTCCTTCTGCAAAAAGCTGAGCAGAGCTCCGTGCACGGTGTCACCAGCGCCGATCGTGTCCACGACGTCGACCGCGACACCGGGGACCGTGATCTCCTCGGATGCGGTGAAGACCGAGATGCCGTCGCCGCCGCGGGTCATGACCACCGCGGTGACCCCTGCCGCGAGCCAGTCGTCGACGGTGGTCCCCTGCGTTCCGAGGCCCAACCAGAACGAGTCGTCCTCGGACACCTTGAGAATGTCGATGCTGGGCAGCCACGAACGGAAGCGGTCGCGAAACCCGTCGGCCGTGATGTCTCCGCTGGTGCTGTCGATGGCAGCGGGCCGAATGTTCGGGTCGAGCATCGTGAGCTTGCCCGCCGCCCGGGCCCGGTGCAGCAGGCCCGCGTACATCGACGCGCCGGGCTCGTACAGCAGCGACAGTGTGCCGAACGAGAGCACGCTGATCTCGTCGGGTAGATCGCCTGGATCGGCGACGAGGCGGTCGGCTGTGCCGTCGGCGTAGAACGAGTACTCGGCGCTGCCGTCCTCGGCGAGCGTGGTCATCGCCAACGTCGTCGGCTCGTCGCCGCGCTGCACCCACGTGGTGTCCACTCCCGCATCGCGCAGGCTCGCCAGGATCTGCTCACCGAACGGGTCGCGGGAGATCCTAGAGAGATACGCGACGGGCGAACCCAGTCGACCGATCGCGACGGCGACATTGAACGGTCCGCCGCCGAGTTTGGGCGAGAGCAGCGGGCCCTCGTGCACCGGAACCAGGTCGACCAACGCCTCGCCGCACACCAGAATGGTCACTTCTCGTACCTCATTCCCCAGGTGCCCGACCAGGTTCGCCCCGGATCCAGCACGATCAGATCGATCTCGGAATTCAACGCATCGGGTGGACAGGTCATCGGCTCGATCGCCAGTGCCCGCCCTCGATCGGGATAGGCCTGATCGTTGGCGGGATCGGCGGTGAACACCTGCACCCAACCGAAGCTGCTGTCGGTCCACAGCACCGTCGCGGTGCCGTCGGGGCCCCGAAGAACATGGCTCGCTCGGCCGTCGGCCTCGGGTAGCGACGCGCTGAACGGGGTGTCGAGCTGCACTCCCTGCAGCGTCCGCGGCTGCCGGAAGTCGTACTCGGTATCGGCAGTCGGCACCGAATTGCCGACGGGCAGATTGCGCACCGAGTCGAGCGGCAGCCGCGTGCCGGCCGAGAGCTCGAGCGTGCACTGGTCGAGCGGCACGTCTCCCACCCTGACGAACGTGTGAAAACCCATCCCGTACGGCGCGGGTGAATCACCGGTGTTCTTCGCCGACGCGGTGACGGTGAGACCGTCCGCCGACAGCTCGTGCGCCACGGTCACCGTCAGCGAGAACGGCCAGCCCTGATGCGTCCCGACGTCAACGCTCTGCTCGACGCGAGAGTCGCTGTGCTCGTTCAGGGTCCACGCCGCCCGCCGGACGAAACCGTGACTGGCGTTGTTGCGCGAAGGCTCGCTGATCTCCATCCGATGCTCGACGCCTTCGAACTTGAACGTGCCGTCGGCCGTTCGATTGGGCCACGGGGCCAACACCAGTCCCGCCGACAGCGGCGGCTTCGAACCCGCCTCCCAGGTCTCGGTGAGCGGTGCGCCGTCGTATTCGAGAACCCGCAGGCCCGCTCCGACGGCAGCGATGTCTGCCCGATACTTACCGCTCGTCAACGAGTAGGTCTGTGCGTCAGCCATGAGTGCCATTCTTTACCACCACACCCACTCGGTATCGGATGAATGCCGGAAGAGCCAACGCGGCGATCGAGACACCGATGACGACCAGCACGCCGCCGCCCGCCGCAGCGGCCGCCGTCCCCACCGACGCCGCTGCGGCGCCGTGCAGCACGTCGCCGACGCGCGGACCTCCGGCGACCACCACGATGAAGACACCCTGTAGCCGGCCACGCATCTCGTCGGTGGCGACCTGCTGCAGCATCGTGCTGCGGAAGGCCGCCGAGATCATGTCGGCTCCGCCGCCGAGAGCGAGGAACGCCAATGCGAACCACAGGGCGACGGTGGTGGCCCCGTCGGTGGCCGCGCCGACGGCCAGACCGAAGCCGATCATCGCCACGCCCCACACGACGATGCAGATCAGCACCGCCAGGCCCTGCCTGCGCACTCGTGGCAGCCAGCCGGAGAACACTCCACCCACCACCGCGCCCGCGGACATCGCTGCGAACAGCATGCCCAGCACAGGACCGCCGGACGCCGGGTCGCCGAAGCTCTCGTGCGCGATCTGCGGGAAGAGCGCACGGGGCATACCGAACACCATCGCGATGATGTCGACGACGAACGAGGCCAGCAGCACCTTCTGCGTCGCGAGGTAGGCGAAACCGTCGAACACCGAACGCAATCCGGCGCGCTGACCCGACTTCGCCGGTGGAATCCCCGGCAGCCGGATCACTGCCCACAGTGTGGCGAACAGTGCGATGGTGTCGATCAGGTAGAGGGTCTCGAGCCCGATGTAGTAGATGAGGATGCCTGCGCTGAGCGGTCCGGCGATAGCGCCGAAGTTCATCACCGTCATGTTCAGTGAATTCGCGGCGGGCAGCTGCTCGGCGGGCAGGATTCGCGGGAGGATCGCGCTACGCGTCGGTTGATTCACCGCGAAGAAGGCCTGCTGAACGGCCAACAGCACCAAGATGATCCACACGTTGTTCAGGTCGAGGAACGCCTGCAACCAGAACAGGGCGGAGGTACCGATCAGACCGCAGGTGGTGATCATCAACAGCGTGCGGCGGTCCATCACATCGGCCAGCGCTCCGCCCCACAGACCGAACACGATCAGCGGCACCAGCGCGAAGACACCGGTGAGACCCACATAGGCCGAACTCAGCGTGATCTGGAAAACCTGTTGCGGCACAGCGACGATGGACAGCTGCGCCCCGATGACGGTGACGATGTTCGCCAACCACAGCCGCTTGTAGGCGGGGGTCCTCAGCGGAGTCGTATCGGCAAGAATGCCGCGCAATCCGCTCACGGCTGCAGACGCTCGATCACACCGCTTGCCACTCTCAGGCGAATTCGGTTGTGCATGCGGCTCGTTCGGCCCTGCCAGAACTCGACCGTCTCCGGTTCGACGCGAAAACCGCCCCAGTTCGGCGGAACCGGCACCTCGATGCCGTCGAACGTCACGGTGACCTCGGCCAGTCGCGCAGCCAGATCCTCCCGCGAGCCGATGGGCCGCGACTGCTCGGACGCCCATGCCCCCAGCTGGGAGCCGCGGGGCCGCGTGCGCCAATAGGTTTCGGTCGTCTCGGCGTCGACCCTCGCCACCGGGCCTCGGACGGTGAGCTGGCGGGCAATTCCGATCCACGGGAACGTGATCGACGCATACGGCGTCGCGGTGAGCGCACGGCCCTTGTCGGAGTCGTAGTTGGTGTAGAACACCACCCCGTCCGCGTCGAAGTCCTTGCACAACACGGTGCGGGTGGCGGGTCTACCCGCCTCGTCGACCGTCCCCAACACGATGGCGTTGGGCTCGGGCAGATTCGCGGCTATCGCGTCGGACAACCACTGCTGCGCCAGCGAACACCACCCGTCCGCCAGATCATCGACGTCGAGGTCCTCGGGCTCTCCGTAGTCCACCCGCATGTTCGCCAGGCGCTGTTCATCTGCAGACACAAGCCCAGACGCTACTCCCGCGTAGATCCCGGCTATGGTTCTGACGAAGTACGCCCGGATGCGGCGCAGAGCCGGGTGCAGTTGCGACGAGGGAGTCCACAGGCCATGGCTGTTCAACGAGTTCCCGAGGATTTCGTCTCCGGCCTCGAAGGTGTCGTCGCGTTCACCTCCGACATCGCCGAGCCCGACAAGGACGGTGGCGCACTGCGGTATCGCGGCGTCGACATCGAAGAACTCGTCGCACAGAACGTGACCTTCGGTGATGTCTGGGCACTGCTCGTCGACGGCGAGTTCGGTCGAGGACTTCCACCGGCCGAACCGTTCCCTCTGCCGATCCACACCGGTGACGTGCGCGTCGACGTCCAAGCCGGACTGGCGATGCTGGCGCCCATCTGGGGCTACCAGCCACTGCTCGACATCGACGACTCCACCGCCCGCGACAACCTCGCCCGCGCCTCGGTGATGGCCCTGTCCTACGTCGCTCAGTCCGCTCGCGGCATCTACCAGCCCGCTGTACCGCAGAGCCGCATCGACCAGGCCGCCACCGTGACCGAACGCTTCATGGTCCGGTGGAAGGGCGAACCGGATCCCGCCCATGTCGCTGCCATCGACGCGTACTGGGTCTCGGCCGCCGAGCACGGGATGAACGCCTCGACGTTCACCGCACGTGTCATCGCCTCCACCGGAGCCGACGTCGCCGCCTGCCTCTCGGGTGCCATCGGTGCAATGTCCGGTCCCCTGCACGGCGGCGCGCCCGCTCGCGTCCTGCCGATGATCGAGGAGGTCGAGAGAACCGGTGACGCACGCGCTCTCATCACCGGCATCCTGGACCGCAAAGAGAAGCTCATGGGCTTCGGGCACCGCGTCTACCGCGCCGAGGACCCCCGCGCCCGCGTGCTGCGCGCCACCGCCAAGAGACTGAACGCACCGCGCTACGAGGTTGCCGCCGCTCTCGAGCAAGCGGCACTGACCGAACTGCGCGAGCGCCGCCCCGACCGCGCCATCGAAACCAACGTCGAGTTCTGGGCCGCGGTGATCCTCGACTTCGCCGAGGTACCCGCGCACATGATGCCCGCCATGTTCACCTGTGGCCGTACCGCGGGCTGGTGCGCGCACATCCTGGAGCAGAAGCGCCTGGGCAAGCTCGTCCGACCGGCTGCCCTCTACACCGGCCCCGAACCCCGCAGCCCCGAGTCCGTCGACGGCTGGGACCTGATCCGGTAGTCGACGGTGTCATGACACCCGACTAGCCTGTGGAGGCCATATTCCATCGACGCTAGGACGCGCTACTCCATGGCCGATTTGCCGATCATTCCCGCCGATCTCCTGCCCGCCGACGGACGCTTCGGGTGCGGCCCGTCCAAGGTTCGCCCCGAGCAGCTGCAGTCCCTGGTCGACGTCGGCGCTTCCGTGTTCGGCACCAGCCACCGTCAGAAGCCCGTCAAGGACGTCGTCGGACGCGTGCGCAGTGGCCTGAAGGATCTGTTCTCACTGCCCGAGGGCTACGAGGTCGTCCTCGGCAACGGTGGCACCACCGCGTTCTGGGACGCTGCTGCCTTCGGCCTGATTCGCGAGAAGTCGCTGCACCTGACCAACGGCGAGTTCAGCTCGAAGTTCGCGTCGGTGGCCAAGAACAATCCGTTCATCGGTGATCCCATCGTCGTCAAGGCCGAGCCGGGCAGCGCGCCCGAGCCCACCTCCGACCCGTCCGTCGACCTCATCGGTTGGGCACACAACGAGACCTCGACGGGCGTGGCCATCCCGGTCAGCCGTCCGGCCGGCTCCGAGAACGCCCTCATCGCGATCGACGCCACCTCCGGTGCGGGCGGTCTGCCGGTGAACGTCGCCGACTCGGACGTCTACTACTTCGCGCCGCAGAAGTGCTTCGCCGCCGACGGTGGCCTGTGGGTGGCGCTGATGAGCCCGGCCGCACTCGAGCGCGTCAGCGAGATCGCTGCCACGGATCGATGGGTCCCGGACTTCCTGTCGCTGCCGATCGCCGTCGACAACAGCAGCAAGAACCAGACGTACAACACCCCGGCCGTGGCGACCCTGCTGATGTTCGCGGACCAGATCGAGTGGCTCAACGCGCAGGGCGGCCTCGATTGGGCCACCAAGCGCACCGCCGATTCGTCCTCGCGCCTGTACGACTGGGCCGAGAAGAGCGAGTTCGCAACGCCGTTCGTGACCAACCCGGACCACCGCAGCCAGGTTGTCGGAACCATCGACTTCGACGAGAAGGTCGATGCAGCCCAGGTTGCGAAGATCCTGCGCGCCAACGGCGTCGTCGACACCGAGCCGTACCGCAAGCTCGGCCGCAACCAGTTGCGTGTCGGTATGTTCCCCGCCATCGAGCCGGACGACATCACCGCACTGACCAAGAGCATCGACTGGGTCGTGTCGACTCTGAGCTGATCAGCAGGGCAGGAGTGGAGCCTGCGGAACGACCATTCCCAGCAAGCTCACAGCTACGGCGCTCCCTTCGCGGCCTACACTTGCTATCAAGTAAGCAAGCGTAACGACCTCGGAGGGAGCGCTCGTATGTACAGGCTCCTGACATTCGCTCTGCGCACTCGCGTGACCCTGCTGTACATCGCTCTTGCGGTGGCGGGCACCGTCGCACTGGGCCGGATCGGCCCGCACGATCGCTGGCACGTGCTGCACGCGGCGAGTACCAATCTGCACAATCTGGGCGACGGCCACCTCGCCACCCTCGTCACGAGCGTCTTTCTCACCGAAGGACGGGTGAACTGGTTGTGGTTGGCGGCGGTCGCACTGCTGTTCGCCGTCGCCGAATGGATCTCCGGTTGGCGACGCTTTCTCGTCACCTTCAGCGCGGGACACATCGGTGCGACGGCACTGGTGGCCATCGGCCTGCTCATCGGCATTCACAACGACTGGCTCGCGGACTCACTGGCGATGGCCGTCGACGTCGGTGTCAGCTACGCAGCAGCAGCGGTGGCCGGATCGATGATCAGGTACCTGCCGATGCCGTGGTGTGCGGGCTGGGCCGCACTGTGGATCGGCGTCGTCACGATCAGTGGGGTATCGGACCCGACCTTCACTGCCGTCGGGCACGCGATTGCCCTGAGCATCGGCTTCGGCCTGGGCGCACTGTACCGTCGCGTCGATGCATCGACGTTGTCCCACAGGACAATTGACGGAACATCGACCGAATGGGTGCAACCGAGCCCGCAGCTGTCTACCCTCTGATAGGGAAACGATCGTCGGCAGAAGCGATGCGTGTCGGACACCCGCCGAATACGGCAGGTGAACTAGGCTCGAATTCGACGGTATCGCGAGCCGGCGCGATGAGGAGGTCAAGGTGCGGGACTTACGTGTGGTGGGTCTCGAGGCCGACGGAAAGTTCGTCGTGTGCGCAGATCCCAAGACCGGCGACAGATTCCGGCTTCCAGCCGACGACAAGCTCCGCGCGGCCTCACGCGGCGACATCGCTCGACTAGGACAGATTGAGATCGAAATGGACAGCTTGCTTCGGCCCAAGGAAATTCAGGCCCGTATCCGCAGCGGAGCGACCATCGAACAGGTTGCCGCCGACTCCGGAATGGCCATCAGTCGCGTCGAGGTGTTCGCTCACCCGGTGTTGCTCGAACGCTCGCAGGCCGCGTCGATGGCTCAGGCCGGTCATCCGGTGCGCCACGACGGCCCGGCCGTGCAGACCCTGCTCGAGATCGTCACCCTCGCTTTCCGCGCTCGCGGCCACAATCTCGACGACGCGGCGTGGGACGCCTGGCGCGACGAGGACAACAAGTGGGTCGCGCAGCTCAAGTGGCAGGCGGGCCGCACCACCAACAAGGCGCACTGGCAGTTCCTGCCCGACGGCCACGGCGGCACCATCAGCCCGCTCGACGACACTGCTCACGAGCTGATCGATCCGGACTTCGGACGCCAACTGCGCGGTCTGGCACCGGTTCGCGCACTGACGTCCGCCGAGGACTCCGACGACGAGACCTCGCAGCAGAGCTTCGACGAGTACTACGGCACCACCGCCGACAGCGAGATCGACGCCGAGACCATCGAGGTCGAGGTGGACGATGCGCCCACTCCCGAGCCCGAACAGCCGCGCGAGACGGTGACCAGGGAGCCCAGGCCCGCACCCAAGCCTGCCGCCGGTCACACCAGCGGCAAGGACAAGCGCGGCAAGCCGGCCATGCCATCGTGGGAGGACGTCCTGCTCGGCGTTCGCAGCAGCGGTCACAACTGAGTTCTGCTGTGACCGATGTGCCGCGCGGTGCAGAACCGCCGACGCTCACACCGTAGGCTTCCCAGGAAGTAACGGAGAGAGAGGTGCCGGTAGTGGGGGCCAAAGCATCAACCATCTGGTACGTGGACGCACCGGATCCCATTTCTGTACTCCGAGAGGCCACCACCTCGGATTGGAACGCTGCGACCGCACTCGTCGGACGTCTGTACCCCCACCTGACGGCAGTGCCCCTCGGACAGGGCCCGATATCGACCTCGGCAGGCGTGGACGACGATCACGTCTTCATCGGTTGCTACCCCGGCGTCACCGTGGTCTGCGGATCGAATCTCGCGGTGCCCACACCGTCGACGCTTCCCGAATCCTTCACTCGCCCGCTGGCGTCCGAGCACACCTACCTCGTCGCCTCGGATCCCCAACACGCCTGGGGTGCGTTCGCGTACTGGGAACGCGGCGAATTCCGCCGATCCTTCAGTGCCACTCCGGTGTACATCTACGAGGACGCAGGCCTGCCACTGGTGTGGGAGCGATCGTTCTGGGCCGGTGAGCATCCGCTGATCTATCCGCCCGGAGTGATGCCGGATCCGCAGTCGCTGCCGTTCCACCCTCAGGAATTCGCCGAGGCAGCCAACGCCGAGTGGCTCGGATTCCGCTACACCGGCGCACCACACGCGGACGAATTCGATCCGAACACCCTGCCGGTCTGCGGCTTCACGATGTACGTCCCGGGGCAGGAACCACCGCCACCGAACCAGCAGAACCGAAGCTCGAACGGCCGTGGCGCACAGGAACCGATGCCCGACGCCCCCGACGAGCAGGCACCGCGACCGAAGAAGCGTTGGTTCTCGCGCAAATAGCGGCTCGGGTGGGCACCGTTGCACGCAACCACCGCTGATCGACGGGATTCCGCCGAATGTCGCCGGTAGTGCGCAACTGTGCCCGGTGTCGGAGACCGACTGCTAGAACGCCAGCGCCGCCAGTGCCACGAAGCTCAACATGGAACCGATACCGGCTCCGTACACGGCCCAGCGCCACACCGGTATCGCAAGCCATCGCATGACCGTCGGTGCCGCACCCGCGACGACGATGATGTTCAGACCGATCGCGAGCAGCGGGTGAATTCTGGCGAGCTCAAGACCGAAGGTCGTCAGTGCCACCCCGACGAGCGCCGCCGAGATCACGGCGATCGGGATTCCGGTCCAGCGGACGTCCGGGTCGTGGTCGGTCACGTGAGGCGCACGCGTTCGTAGAACCCCATCGCGGCGGCCGTCGCAACATTGAGTGAGTCGGTGCCGGGAGCCATCGGAATGCGCGCGCGAATGTCCGTGGCGCGCATGGCATGTTCGGTCAGACCCGGCCCCTCCGCGCCGAGCAACAACGCCACTTTCTCCCCCGTCATCGCCGACGCCAGCGACACCGCCGTGGGATTGGGCGTAAGCGAGATCAGCTGAAATCCATGCGCGCGAACGCGATCGAGTCCGCGCGGCCACTCGGGCACCTTGGCGAACGGCACCCGCAGCACATGCCCCATCGATACCCGCACCGACCGTCGATAGAGCGGATCCGCGCACGCGGCCCCGAACAGCACGGCATCCACGCCCAGGCCGGCCGCGTTACGGAACATCGACCCGAGATTCTCGTGATCGTTGACGCCCTCGAGAATCGCCACCGTCTTCGCGTCGGCCAACACCTCGTCGAGATCGAGGGCAGGCGGCCTGTTCGCCGCCGCCAGCACACCACGATTGAGATGGAACCCGACGACCTCGGCCATCACCTCCGCGGACGTCCGGTAGAACGGGACGTCCGAATCCGCCAGATCGTCGCGCAACGCGTCGAGCCGTCGATCCACGCCCAGCAGGCTGATCATCGGGAAGCGCGAGGTCAGCAGTCGCTGCGCAACCAACACACCCTCGGCGATCACCAATCCCTTGCCCTCGGGCAGGTCGGGCCGCCGATCCGACGAGTTGAGATCGCGAAAATCGTCCAGCCGGGGGTCGGAGGGGTCGTTGACATCGATTACATGAACCACCCGCTCATCTTGTCACCCGGCATTTCAGACGGTCCGTCGGCGAAGGCCTCCCTCTGTATGGAAAAGTAAAGAGCGATGACTACCGACGAATCGATCACCATCCGCACCGCCACCGACGACGACTGGGATGCCGTCGCGCTGCTCGACGCCCACGCCTTCGGCGAGCACCAGAACGCCGAGGACCTGGCCGAGACGCAGATCCTGACCCAGTCCGAGCACGTGTACCTGGCGTGGGACGGCGAGACCCCGGTGGGTGTGGCCATGCATTTCCCGATGTCGGTCACCGTTCCCGGTGGTGCGCAGGTCGAGGCGTCCGGAGTCTCCTGGGTGTCGGTTGCGCCGACGCATCGTCGACGCGGCATCCTGCGATCGATGTTCACCCAGCAGCACCGCGCTCTGAACGACGCAGGCGCACCGCTGTCCCTGCTCACGGCCAGCGAGGCGACGATCTACGGACGCTTCGGCTACGGGCCGATAACCGAGGAGATCAGCGTCTCGATCGACCGTCGATTCGCGCAGTTCCGCAAGGATGCTCCCCCGGCGACCGGTGTGCGGCTGATCGAATCGGCCGAGGCCGCCGAACTGCTCCCCGACATCTACCACCGCTGGCAGCAGCAGACGGCAGGCGCGCAGCCCAAGCCGCCGATCCGCTGGGAGCGGTTCTTCGCCGACCGAGAGAACCGACGCGGCGGACTGACGGCTCTGTTCTTCATCGTCCATCCCGACGGTTACGTCGCCTACCGACGCGGACGCAACCCCAGCCGGGTGGTGGTACAGGAATTCATCGCGGTGACCGATGCCGCCTACGCCGCGCTGTGGCAGATCCTCGTCGGGGTCGACCTGGTCGACACCATCGAGGTGCAACAGTCACGAGACGAAGCCCTGCCGTTCCTGCTGACCAACAACCGACTGCCGAAGGTCACCGGACACCACGACGCACTGTGGGGCCGCATCATGCACGTCGAGGCAGCGCTGGAGGCACGCACCTACGCTCTCGACACCTCGTTGATCATCGCTGTGCGAGATCCCTTCCTCGATGCGGGCGGTACCTATTCGCTCACCGTGACCGACGGCCGAGCCACCTGCACCCGGGTGGAATCCGAACCGGACATCGAACTCGACATCGATGTGCTTGCGAGCATCTACTTCGGCACCCATCGCGCCCGCTTGTTCGCCGCGGCCAACCGCCTCACCGCACGCAACGACGCGTCACTGCACGCATTGGACCTGACGTTCGGAACCGCGCGCCCGGCCGTCATGGGTTGGGGTTTCTAGACCTACCTGTTCGGCGCATCGAGTGCGGTGGCCGAGCCGCCGTGCATCCAGAGCGCCGCGCCCAGGGTCACCGAGAGCAGCACCGTCACGTAGGCGATGAACTCGACACTGCCGCCACCGCTGGTGGCGTGATAGATCAGCGGTGCCGTACCTCCGAAGAGGGAGTTCGCCACGGCGTAACCGAAGCCGACGCCCAGCGCACGAATGTGCGCTGGGAACACTTCGGCCTTGGCGATGCCGTTCACCGACAGGTAGCACGTGAGGACGAAAAACGCGCACACCAGGATGACGAAGACCGCCGGCGGTGACGTCACTTTCGTGGTGGCCAGCACCAGCACTCCGGTCGCCGGTATCCCCAGTGCCCCGAATACGACGAGGAGCGGCTTTCTTCCGATGCGGTCGCTCAGTGCGCCGCCGACCGGCTGCAGCACCATCAACACCACGAAAGCGGCGAACACGAGACCGGTCGCAACGAGCTCTCCTCTGGCACCGTCCGCAGCGAAGAACGTCTCGCGAACGACAGAGGGCACCGTGACGGTGTAGGTGTAGAACGCGGCACTCCCGCCTGCGGTCAACAAGAACACCCAGACGAGCGGACGCCAGTGATCGCGGAACAGCGCCCTCATCGTGGCGTCTCGGTCCGCGCTCGGTGCTCCCGGTTCACGAGGCGCACGATCGAGTCCGCGAGCCCACCACAACGAGGCGAGGCCCGCCGCGCCTCCCGCGGCGAAGGCGAGGCGAAAGCCCCATTCGGAGATCGCCGCGCGGTCCGTGCTCGCGAGGAGTACGAGCAGACATGCCTGCGCGAGCACGAGGCCGCCGACGATCGTCGCGGCCTGGAAGGAGGCGAAGAACCCCCGATGCCCTCGCGTGCCCGATTCGGAAAGCAGCACCGTCGCCGCCGCGTACTCGCCGCCGGTTGCGATGCCCTGGACGATGCTCACGACGGCGAGGATCACCGCGGCCCAGGCCCCGATCGCGTGGACGGTGGGAGTCAGTGCCAGAGCGACCGATCCGGCCGACATCAGCGTGACCGCAGCGACGAGCGCGAACTGTCGGCCTCGCACGTCCGCGAGCCTGCCGAACAGCCACGACCCGAGCGGCCGCACGACGAAGGTCAACGCGAAGAGTCCGTAGACGTACACGAGTGAATTGGTCGAAGCCGGATCGAAGAACTCGGTCCGAAAGTACGGCGCGAACGTCGCGTAGAGGTACAGGTTGAACCACTGCACCAGGTTCGGTACCGAACCCGCCAGAATGACGCGTACCTGCGTACGACGGTCGGGGCTCACCGGCTCGGTGCGATTCACGTGCTGAAAATACCCGAACTCCCGGCATACCGGGCGCTGTCGAGAGCACATGACTTTTGTCATGGCCGGACCGTGACGGTGTCACTGCAGATGATGATGCGCTGCACTGTTTTCGGTGATCCCGGCCCAGCAGACTTCTAGTCATGAAGCAACCAGACGAAGGAAACCTGTTCACCGATCTGATGGAGCTCGGGCCGGCTCCGACGATGGCACGTGAGATCGTCGTCATCGTCATCAGCATCGCGATCGTCGCGGTGCTGTTCGCAATCGTCGGTACGTCGCTCCCGGCGTTCGTCGCTCTCGGCGTCATCGTCGCCTTCATGGGCGTGCGGTTCGTCATCGGACTCCGCCACTGGGAGAAGCAATCATGACCATCATCGAAGTCGATGGCATGACTCGCCGCTACGGTTCGGGCAAGAACGCTTTCGAGGCCGTGAAGGCGCTCGATCTGAAGGTCGCAGAGGGCGAACTGTTCGGCCTACTGGGTACCAACGGTGCCGGCAAGACGTCCACTCTCGAAGTGATTCAGGGACTTTCACGGCCGAGCGAGGGCACTGTGCGGATTCTGGGAATGGATCCGGTGTCCGACCGCCGTAAGGTCCGACCGTCTCTGGGCATCATGCTGCAGAAGGGCGGCCTGCCCCAGGATCTGACCACCGCGGAGAGCCTGCGCATGTGGGCGGGCACGTGCAGCAATCCGCTGCCGACGGACGAGGTGCTGGGGCGCGTAGACCTGGCCGACCGCGCCGATACCCGGGTCAAGTTTCTCTCCGGCGGCGAGCAGCGCAGGCTGGATCTGGCGTGCGCCATCATCAGCCGCCCACGAGTGCTGTTCCTGGACGAACCGACCACCGGACTCGATCCCGAAAGTCGCCGCAACACATGGCATCTGATCCAGGAGCTGAAGAACTCCGGCGTGACGATCATGCTGACGACGCACTACCTGGACGAGGCCGAGTCGCTGTGTGACCGGCTGGCGATCATGCACCGCGGCGCAGTCGTTCGCAGCGGAACGGTCGACGAGGTGGTCGCCGACCATCCGGCGAAGATCGAACTGAAGGCCCCGGGCACGGCGTTGCCGTCACTGCCGGGTACCGACATGGACGTCTCGGGAGACACCGTCTCGATCCGGACGTCCTCGGTACAGGACACGCTCACCGACTTGCTGGTGTGGGCCCGCACCAACGGGGTGACCCTGCACGGACTCGACGCCCGAGCGGCATCACTCGAGACCGTATTCCTCTCCATCGCAGACGAATTCGACAATCCAGACTTCACAGACCAGAAGGTGATGAGCGCATGAGCACGATGACCGCACTGTCACGAGCAGAGTTCACCCTGCTCGGACGCAACCGCGTACTGCTGTTCAACGCGATCGTCATGCCGTTGATCTTCCCCATCGCCCTGCTGATCGTGGGAAGCCGCAGCGACGACGGATTGACCGACGCAGGCGTCGGAGCCGCACTCGAGATCTTCGCGCTGTTCCTGCTGGTGTTCATGGTCTACTACAACATGCTCTCGGTCTACGCCACTCGCCGAGACGAGTTGGTACTCAAACGACTTCGCACCGGAGAGAGTTCGGATGTGCAGATCCTGCTCGGACCGGCCATCCCCTCGCTGATACTCACCGTCGTCCTCGGCCTGATCGTCGGAGCAGTGGTGCTGGCCTTCGGCGGACCCGTTCCCACCAACGCGCTACTGGTCGCGGCCGCCCTGTTCGGCGGTGCTGCGCTGTTCGCCGCACTGGCGTTGATCACGTCGGCGTTCACCCGCAATGCAGAGGCGGCGCAGATCACCAGCTTGCCGGTGATCCTGGTCGCCATGGCCGGCTCCTCACTGCTTCGTGATGCCCTCCCCGACTCGTTCGGCAGGGTGATAGAGCTGACCCCGATGGCCGCGGTCTCGGATCTGCTGAACCTGGGCTGGTTCGGCACCACCACGCCGGGCGACGCGTCCATCGGCTTCGCCGCCACGTTCACCGAAGCCGGCATGCCGCTGCTGGTGATGCTCGCCTGGATCGTCGGCAGCCTCCTGATCGCCCGCACGCACTTCCGCTGGGAACCGCGGTCCTAGATCGCATCTTTCGTCGACCGTCTGCAAGGCTGGAGATCATGAAGTTGCACCAGTACCTCAATCCACTGCACGGCTGGAACGACAGCAGCGCAGTGGACAAGGTGCGCGTCTACACCCGCCAGTCGTTCCTGCTCATCTCCGTCGGTGTCGCCGTCGGTGCGATGCTGACATCTCTGCAGTACGACGACTATCGGTCGATGGCGGCAGCAGCAGTGTGTGCCGCCGCCACTTTCGTGGTTGTGCAGCGCACCCCCGCACTCGGCGGCGAGTCGACGGCCGACCCACGAATCCCGTTGGCAATCGTGGCGGTCGCCGCCGTGGTGCTGGTAGCCGGAGGGACCACGAGCAACGCGATCTGGGCCGGCGTACTCGTCACCACAGCGGTCGCGACCCTGATTCCGTTGCGTTGGTCCCTGGCGGCGGCTGTGGCCGCTGCTCTGCTCGCGGCGGCTCTGGGAACCCCGGCGGTGGACACCGTGATCCTCGGCATCTTCATCGCCTTCATGGCCTTCACGGTGCAACTGTCGGCATGGCTGCTGCGCATCGTCACCGAACTCGATGCCACTCGCGACGCCGCTGCCGCACTCTCGGTTGCCGAGGAGCGTCTGCGATTCTCGCGAGATCTGCACGACGTCGTCGGACGCGCACTCTCCGCGATAGCGGTCAAGAGCGAACTCGCCGCAACGCTGGCTCGCCGGGGTGACGATCGAGCGGCGGGCCAGATGGACGAGGTTCGAGTTCTGGCCCAGGAATCCATGGCCGACGCGCGAAAGCTGGTTCGCGGCTACCGATCGGTCGATGTGGCGTCGGAACTCGACGGGGCTCGATCCCTGCTGTCGGCTGCAGGTATTTCCACCGAACTGGTCGGTGAGACCTCGGTTCTGTCCGAGCGCGCGGCCGAGGCGGCCGCCTGGGTGGTCCGTGAGGGAGTGACGAACATCCTGCGCCACTCCACCGCCACTTATTGCCGAATCGAGCTGACCGACAACAGCATTCGGCTGACCAATGACCACCCCAGTCCATCATCCGGCCGCGACGACGGCACCGGCCTGAGCGGGTTGCGCGAACGATTGGTCGCAGTCGGAGGAGCGCTGAACACGGAGAAGACCTCCGAGGAATTCACCCTCACTGCGACGTTACCGACATCGCCCCAGAACCCAAGGACGACATCATGATTCGAGTTCTGCTGGCCGACGACGAGAATCTCATTCGTTCGGCGCTTGCGACCATGCTCGATCTGGAGGACGACATCGAGATCGTCGGGCAGGCCGACTCCGGCGAGAAGGCGTTGACCGTCGCGGCCTCTCTCGCCCCCGATGTGGCCGTGCTGGACCTGCAGATGGGCGGAATCGACGGCATCGAGACAGCCCAGAAGATCGCCGAGACGCTGCCCGCGTGCGCGTCGATCATCGTCACCAGCCACGGTCGGCCGGGCTACCTGAAGAAGGCGCTCGAAGCGGGCGTGCGCGGGTTCCTCCCCAAGACCACGTCGGCTGCCACCCTGGCCGAGGTGGTGCGCACCGTCCACGGTGGCGGTCGCTACGTCGACCCCACGCTGGCCGCGGAAGCCATCGGAGCCGGAGACTCTCCGCTCACACCACGCGAGGCCGATGTGCTCGAGTTCGCCGCGGACGGCGCGTCGATCGCGGAGATCGCACGGCGGGCCCATCTTTCACCCGGCACCACCCGCAACTACCTGTCAGCCGCCGCTGCGAAACTGGGTGCAGCGAACCGGCACGAGGCCTGCGCTCTCGCTCGACGCCACGGCTGGATCTGACTCACCCTCATACCTTCGTGCTCACGGCGACAGTATCGAGGGTGGGGAGCCGATGACCGTCCGCGGGCCGAACCACGGTGATCCGCAAATTGTTGTGCCGTAGTAGATACACGGCCGCGAAGAGGCCGGTCGCCAGAGAGATGGCCCCGCCGAACAGCAACGGTGCCCGCGGATCCAAGGCGTCGGCGAGCCAACCGAGAACCGGACTGCCCAGCGGAGTGCCGCCGAGGAAGCACAGCATGTAGATGCCCATCACGCGTCCGCGCATGTCGGATGGCACCGACATCTGCAGAATGTTCATCGCCGACGTCGTGAACGTCAAAGTCAGGGCGCCGGTGGGTATCAGCAGAAGCGCGACGAGCAGGTAGTTGGGCATCAACCCGACGATCAACTCGAAGGCACCGAATGCGATGACGGCACCGATGAAGAGCCGCAGTCGCGGCGCGCTCGCCCGCCGGGCAGCCAGAGTCGCTCCGGCCAAGGTACCGACCGCCAGCGTCGTCGAGAGCAGTCCGTAGGCGTCCGCTCCGCTACCGAACGTGTTGCGCGCCAACACCGACAGGCTCAGCGGAAAGTTGAGGCCGAACGTCGAGACCATGAAGACCGTGGCCAGCAGTACTCGTAGATCACCGCGCCCCCAGACGTACCGAAACCCCTCGCGCACCTGCCCTTTGGCGCGTGGGGTCGGTTCGACGCGGAAGAGCTGACCGACGTTCATCGCCACGAGGGCACCGAACACCGCCGCGAACGACACGGCATTGATGAGGAACACCCAGCCGGTGCCGACGAGGGTGATGAGCACTCCGGACACGGCAGGGCCCACGATCCGCGCCATGTTGAAGGTCATCGAGTTCAACGCGATCGCATTGGCGAGGGTCTCTTTGCCGACCATCTCGATGGTGAACGACTGCCGCACCGGAGCGTCGATCGCGGACGAGCAGCCGAGGATGAACGCGATGACGTAGACGTGCCACAGCTCGACCATCCCCCCGACGTCGAGCACGCCGAGCACCAGACCGCATACCGCGGCGAAGACCTGGGTGATCATGAGCAGCTTGCGCTTGTCGTATCGGTCTGCCAGGACCCCACCCCAGACCGAGAGGAACAGTGTCGGCCCGAACTGCAGGGCCATGACGATACCGACGGCGAAGCCGTTGCCGCCGGACAGCGTCAGAACGAGCCAGTCCTGAGCAACCCGCTGCATCCACGTGCCGACCAGCGAGACGATCTGCCCCGACGCCCACAATCGGTAGTTGTGAGTCTTCAGGGCGGCGAACATCGTCGAGCCGGAGGTACGGGAAACAGGGGCCACCGTTCAGATAATAAACCTAGGTAACTACTCGGAGTCGCTCACGAGGGCCCCGATGATCGTCACCGCGTCACGGAGTGTGTCGAGCTGCTCGGGTCCGAGGCCTGCGAGCTGCGCGGTCATCCACGCTTCACGGGCGCTGGCCTCGTCGGCGATCAGTTCTCGACCGGCCGGTGACAGCGAGACGATCACCTGCCGCCCGTCGGTGGGATGTGGGGTGCGCGCCACCAGGCCGAGTTCGGCCAACGATGCGATCACCCGCGTCATCGACGGCGGTTGTACCTTCTCTCGCGCGGCCAAAGCACCCGGCGTCATGTCGCCCTCCCGACTCAGCGTGGCCAGAGCCGACAGCTGAGTGAGCGAGACTTGCGAGTCCACTCGCCTACCCCGAAGGTGGCGAGTCAGCCTCACCACCGCAAGCGACAGGTCGCTTGCCAATTCCCGATTGTCCTTCATTACATTTCCCGACGTCACAGCGCAGAGAATACGCCCTGGAACCGACCCTGCATCATGTAACCGCGTCGGTGATGGGTCCGACGGCGAAATATGCGACGAACAGCAACGCCACGATCCACAACAGGGGATGGACCGACTTCGCCCGACCGGAGCCGACCGCGAGTATCACCCAGGTGATGAAACCGACGCCGATCCCGTTGGCGATGGAGTAGGTGAAGGGCATCACCACGATGGTCAGGAAGGCAGGCAACGCGTAATCGAAGCGCCGGAAGTCGATGTCGAGAACCTGCCCGATCATCAGCGCACCCACCACGACCAGTGCCGGAGCGGCCGCTTCGATCGGAACGACGGCCGTGAGAGGGGTGAAGAACATGGCCAACAGGAAGAGCAATCCGGTGACGACGTTGGCCAGTCCGGTACGCGCACCCTCGGCGATTCCGGAAGCCGATTCGACGAACACGGTGTTCGACGACGCCGACGCACCACCACCCACGATGGCTCCGGCCCCCTCGACGACCAGGGCCTTGCCGATGTTCGGCAGTTTCCCGTCCTTGTCCAGTTTCGCTTCCTTGCCCAGACCGGTCATCGTGCCCATCGCGTCGAAGAAGTTCGCGAGCACGAGCGTGAACACCAGCAGGCTGGCAGCGAGCACGCCGATGCGCGTGAACGCTCCGAACAGATCGACGTTGCCCACCAACGACAGATCGGGAGACTGAATCAACTCGGTGGGCAGCTGCGGAACCGACAGGTTCCAGCCCTTGGGGTCGACGCCGTTCGACGGACCCACGTCGGTGACGGCCTCGACGATCGCCGCCAGCACCGTCGTCACCACGATGCCGATCAGCAGACCTCCGCGCACCTTGCGCACCACCAGCACACCCATCAGCAACAACCCGAACACGAAGATCACCGTCGGCCACGACGCGATGGACCCGTCGATGCCGAGCCCGACGGGAACCGTCGTGCCCGCGGCGTCGGGGATGCGGCGAACGAACCCGGAGTCGACCAGTCCGATGAAGGCGATGAACGCGCCGATGCCTGCGGCGATCGCAGCCTTGAGCTCGGCCGGGATCGCGTTGAACACCGCGGTGCGGAATCCGGTCACCGCCAGAAGAACGATGATGATGCCGTCGATCACGACCAGCCCCATCGCCTCGGGCCACGTCACCTGCGGTGCGATCGTCACGGCGAGCAGTGTGTTGATACCCAGGCCTGCTGCGATGCCGAAGGGATAGTTGGCGATGATGCCGAACGCGATGCTCATGAATCCGGCCACCAGCGCTGTCACGGCGGCGACCTGGGCGACCGGCAGGATGTTGCCGAGCACGTCGGTCTTGGCGGCCGCGTCGTCGGCGGAGAAGCTGCCCAGGATCAGCGGATTGAGGACGACGATGTAGGCCATGGCCACGAAGGTGACCACTCCTCCTCGGACCTCGGATCCGACCGTCGAGCCTCGTTCGGTGATCTTGAAGTAGTTGTCGAGTAGCCGCGACGACAATTGCATGAGCGAACGATAAAGCACACCGAAGCACTTGGGTAACCGCAACGGCGCAGCCGAGACACGGGGCAGTGGCGTAACTTGAGTTTCGTGGCCGACCTCCCCCAGATTCCGCGCAGCCTCACCGATCCGGTGCCTGTGTTGGCGATCGGCATCCTCGGCTGGATCCTCGCGCTGGTGGTGTTCACCGCCACCGGAGGTGGGGGCGGCGACGCACTGGCCACGTGTTGGTGCGGCATCGCAGTCGGTGCCGTGGGGTTCGGAATCTTCCTGATGCAGAGAGCGGCGTCACGTCGCGGGAGCAAAACGGCCCAACGCGGCCTCGATTGAGATCAGAATCACGTTAGCCCGGTCACCACAGGCCTCTGACGTGGGCAAACTAACCCCTCAACCGGTTGAGTAACACAAAGTTAACGTGGACCATGGGTTATGTCAGATAAAACAACCTTTTGATCCACGAAAGCCAGGCCATGAAGCTCGTCTCTCAGTACCGCACTCGCCGCAACCACGTCCGCTCGCTCCGCGCCCTCTACGCACGCGCCAACGCTGTCTCCAGCCCGGCCATGCGCGACGAGCTGCTCGTCATCGCACAGCGCTCGGATTTCTCGCGCTGATCAGCCTGACGGCATAGATCCACCCCAGCCCCCACAGGGCACCGAACACCCAGCCGGCCAACACATCCGTGGTCCAGTGCGCACCCAGGTAGATCCGAGAGAATCCGATCAGCAGGGACGCGACCACAGGTAACACGAGCAGTACCGGCCGATGCAGCCACGGAGTGGACGATCGCAGCATCACCGCGATCGCCACCGTGGCAAGCACCATCGACATCGTCGCGTGGCCCGACGGAAACGAATGGCTCGCAATGTCCACCAGCCGCTCCGGAAGCGGTGGACGCTCCCGCGCGAACGCGAACTTCAGCGCATTCATCAGACCCCATCCGGTCAGCATCGCGCCTGCGATCACGACGGCATCCGATCTGCGTCCGACGCGAAGCAACGCAACGACGCCCACCGCGGACAGCAGAAACATCGACACCGTGTTGCCGAGCGTGGTGATGATCCAGAACATCGTCGTGACCCACCCGACTCGATGCTCGACCATCCAGTCCAGGATCACACCGTCAAACCCCACGAGGTCGCTCCCAACTTTCCGTGCAATGGACCGTTCCATCAGCGGTCACCCACCACGGGACTGTCCGCTCGCCGCTCACGTCACCGGACAGCCGCACCACGAGTTCGCGATGCACCACCACCCCGCCGGACGGCAGCGGTAATCCCATGACCGCACAGGCCGATACGGCTCCGGGTTCACGATCCCAGGAGCTGACCCGTCCCACTCCCAGCACTTCTCCGCTGATCGCCTCCGACGCAGACCTGATGTCGAGAACGTCGGCCAGGGCCGCAGCGGTGTCCATGTCCGAGAGCACGGCGACCTCCGGTGGTACAACGCTCGCCAGCCACGGGGCGTCGATCACCAGCGCATCCGATGCGTCCACGACTGCGCCGCCGAGCGTGCGGACACGATCCGGGGGATCGATGTCCGAGACCTCGATGCGCCGCTCCACCACAGCGGTGGCGATGAGCGTGTGGGTTCGCGCGATCACCGCAGGGGTCGGACTCCGCTGTGGATCCGACAGCGCTGCCAGCAGCACGCGAGCAGTATCGGCGCTGTCGCAGATCGACGCGCTGAGCACCGCCTGTAGTTCGTCGGCACGCGGATGATCCAGTGGATCGAGCAACCCGGCGAACGTCTCGTCCGACGGTGCCCGAAAGCTCATCGGACGCGAACCATGCACTCGCGCATGGCGTCCGATCCACCACGCGGTGTAGCCGTCCCGATCGGCCAGTGCCGCACGGGTGCTCGGGTCGTCCAACAGTACGGTCAGCGCATCGAACCAGCCGTCCGATCGAACGAGGTCGAGATCGCGAACCGCGAGGAGTGTTTCCGGCTCCTCGGACAGACTCGACCACCATGCGGACTCGTCGTCGAGATCGTGATCCGGCCCGGTCGGTAGCTCGTCACGCACCACCGAGAACCCCCACCCGACGCCCACTGCTCGCAGCGCCCGCTCACCGAACCTGGCCACCACCGCAGGCGCGAGCACACCGAACGGTGAATCCTGTATCAGCAGGTCCGCCAACGGCGCTCCGGGAAGCAACAATTCGTCGGCGCTGCGCAATTCACCCTCGTCGTCTTCGAGGGGCAGACCGCCGAGCCAACCGGGTAGTTCGCCCGCCTCTGCCGCCAGCGCGAGCACGGCGGAGACCAGACCGTCGACCTCTTCGCTCTCGTCCCAGTCGAGATCGTCCAGCGCAGCCTCGAGCGCCGGGTCGGTGAGCAGCTCGGTCGCAGTCGCGTCGCGGGCACCCAGACGCGACAGCAGCGGACTCACCGACTCCGGGTGCACCAACCTGACCCAGGTGACCGCAGCCGAGGCGTCGGAGCCGATCGCCGTCGTCCGCGGACCGGTCACCGTGCGACCGTCCGCGAGTGGAACAGGCAGCGCAGCAAGCTCTTCCGCAGCCACACCGTCGACCACGAGTGGGGCCAACGCGTCGAACAGTCGCCGCCACCAACTCGGCTCGCGATCGAGCCCACCGACCATCTCCGCCAGCCTCGCCAACCCGATTCGGTGCACACCCACTGCCGCGAGCGCCGACGCATGTCGTGCACCCGACAGTGATGCGTCGACCAGATCGGGTACGACACCTGTCAGCACCTCGGTGAGTTCCTCGGTGGCGTCGGCGACGACGTTCGCCCGCTCGGGCACCAGATCGCGGGCGTCGACACCGGGAAGCCATGGTGCGCAGGACAGTCGACGAAACACGAGTTCACGCAGTGCGCCGTCGACCTCACTGCGGGCGAATCCGACCTCGGGCACGAACGACACCCTGGATGCGGCAGGCAGCGAGGCCACGAAGTCCACGTACCCGTGCGCTACCGCGTCGAACGAGACACCTGGCAACACGCGTCGCCGATCGGGCTGCATCGGCACATCGGCAATGACCAACGCGGGCAACGACAGTAGCTCGTCCGAACGAGTCGGAGCGCGCAACACATCGGGCGCCGCGGGAACGGGCAGACCGTCGACGACCGGAGCGAGCCAACGGGCGGCCGGGGTGGTGAACTGCCGCCAGGTTCGCGCACCGATCGTGATCTCGGACGAATGGTCGTCCAATTCGGTTCTGCTGCAGTCGATCACGACGCCGTCGATCTCGATGGAGTTCAACGCCTCCAGTTCGAGCAGCAGGTCGACGGCCTCGTCCACAAATCCTGCCGCGAACGAATCCGCCGCCACATCGGCTCGCAATGTCAACACGATCTCGGTGTCGAAGCCGTCGGCCGGCGAATCCACGACCGGCCATGCGAGCCGCAGCACCGGCGCGCCGGTGTCAGGCAAGGGCATGCCTCGCTCGGTCATCGCCTCGAGCGTGCGCCGTGCGCTGAACGCCACGCCGCCGCCACGGGAACGCAGCTCGATCTCGTCGGACACCGAACGCACTGCGGTGAACCCGACCCCGAACTGCCCGACGCCCGGGTCCGTCGAGCCCTTGGCCGAGGCCCGCAGCGCCGTGAGGGCGTGCACGCCCGAGACATCGAGCGCTGCACCGGTATTGGCGACATGCAGAGCACCGAACTCATCGGTCCACACGGCCAGCCGACCCGGGACGCCGGCGCGCTGCGCGGCGTCCGCCGCATTCTGCGCCAGCTCGGTCAACAGACGATCGCGGTAACCCCCGCGCACCAGATCGGACTCGGACGCCGAGTCCTCCCGAAGCCGGGTGGGAGAAGAACCCCACGCCGCGAGAATCGACTCCCGCAGCGACCCGGTGTCGAACGGATCGATCAGCTCGGAGATGCCGAAGCTTCTTCCTGCGCAGCACGATCGGTCGTGCTCGACGCATCATCGGCGACGGGTTCGGCCTCGTCGACCGCAACGACCTCGTCAGCCGGCTCTTCGGAGGCAGTCTCTTGTGGAGTCACCGACGCCTCCGGGGCAGCCTCGTCCGTGTCGGCCGTCTCGACGCCGTCGGTTGTCTCGGCAACAGCAGCAGGCTCGACCGGAGCGACCGGCGACGCGATGACGTCGAGTGCCGCGTCGTCGTACGGCTCGAATTGCGGCGATCCGGCTCCGGTGGGGAGTTCGGTGTCCGAATGCGCTCCGCAGCCGTACTCGGCGTGCACCACGTGTCCATCGGCCGCGAATTCGTTGCCGCACACCCCGAATGCGGCGGACATGGACCCGGCGATGGGGAGGTAGAAGCCACACAGCCCGCAGGTCGACGGCGCAGCCTTGGCCATCTCGGTATCGGGCCCGAAATCGCCGTCGTGCCAACGCTGGGCGGCGTCGAGGCGTCCTTCGAGGCTGATGACCTTGCTTCGGCCGAGGCCGATCTCGCCCGCCACCTCGTCGATGGCGGGGTCACCGGATTCGACGTACCCGGGCACGAGCCGGGGATCGTCCTGGCGCGGAGACAACAGATCGCCGGGTCCCAGGTCGCCGGGACGGATGCGCTCGTCCCAGGGCACCCAGGTCGGTGCCACGAGAGCGTCGGGGCCCGGCAGCAGAACCAGCTCACTGACCGTGGCGTGATCCGCGTCCTCCGGGGCGGCGACCACGACGGCCCACTGCCATCCGCGGTACCCCTCGAGATCGCTGGCGAACCGGTGCGTGGCCGCACTGGCGTCTTCGGCGGTGACCCCGAGGTACTCGCCGATACCGCCCTCTCCCAGGTCGAGCAGAGCCTGCCGCGCGAGGTCCACGGCATCGGCCAAGACGGGGCGGATGGAATCGAGCTCTGGAGAAGATACGAAACTCACACATTCAGTTTGCCGCATCGACTCGGTGACGCCCAGTTCGGGCTGCCATCATGGGTGCAATGACCGTCCGTGCTCGCACCTACGCTGCCCTCGTGGCCTCGCTGCTGGCCGTGTCCGCCTGTTCGTCGACGACGCAGCCGACCCCGGTGACGTCCGACTCGGTTCCGACACTGACCACCGAGATCCTGCGCGAATACGACCGCGGTGACGACGCCTTCACTCAGGGCTTCGAGATCGACGGCGACGTGCTCTACGAGGGCACCGGATTGGAAGGTTCCTCGTTCGTCAGGCGGACGTCGCTCGAGACCATGACCGAACTCGATCGCGTGGATCTGCCGTCCGACCTGTTCGGCGAAGGCATCACCGTCGACGGCGACACGCTGTGGCAGATCACCTGGCAGGACGGTGTCGCGATCGCCCGAGACCGGGACACTCTGACAGAACGACGCCGAGTGAACTACGAGGGCGAAGGCTGGGGGCTGTGCACGCAGACGCCGGACAACCGCCTCGTCATGAGCGACGGCTCGTCCACTCTCACCTTCCGCGACCCCACGTCGTTCGAGGCCGAGGGCACCGTGAACGTCACACTCGACGGCAATCCGGTGGAGCGCCTCAACGAACTCGAATGCGCCGACGACGGATCGGTGTACGCCAACGTGTGGCAGACGTTCGACATCATGCGCATCGACCCCGAGACCGGCGCGGTGACGGGCGTCATCGACGGCACCCCACTGTGGGATTCGATGTCGGACTCCCAACGAGGGGGTGCCGACGTGTTCAACGGCATCGCACAGATCCCCGGCACCGACCGGTTTCTCGTGACCGGCAAATACTGGCCCACGATCTTCGAGGTGCAATTCACCGATACCGCGTCGGTAGGACAGAATTGACACCGTGACCGATCCCCGTCTCCCCCACACCCCACCGGGTGCGGACGACCCACACCAGGATCACTCCGCGGGCTCCGCTCACGACCCCGAGCAGAACGATGCTCCTGACCGACCCGGTCACTCCGCAGGCTCCGCTCCTGACTCGAACGGTCACTACGCAGGCTCCGCTCCTGACCCACTCGAGCACCCCGGTCTGGCCAACTACCCGGCCGCAACTCCTGTGACCGCCCATGTTCCGAGCCGCCGCGAGCCGTTGCCGCCGTTGCACCCGCCGCGTACCGAGCAGATCACTGCGGCACGCGGCAAGGCCGGCGCACGCAAGCCGCCGCCGATGCCCAAGAAGCTGACCGTCACCCGCGTCGCCGCCATGCGTGGACGCGAGCTGACCGGCAAGGGAATCGCATCGTTTCAGCGAGCCGCGAAGGCCGACGGTGCCGACAAGTCCGGTTTGACGGCACTCACGTACGCGACCATGGCGAACTTCGCATCGGATGCCGCGCTGGCGATCGCATTGGCCAACACGCTCTTCTTCTCCGCCGCCACCGGTGAGGACAAGACCAAGGTCGCGCTGTATCTCGTCATCACCATCGCGCCGTTCGCATTGATCGCGCCGCTCATCGGTCCGCTGCTGGACCGATTGCAGCAGGGCCGACGCATCGCGCTCGCCACGTCCTTCGGGTTGCGCACCGTGTTGGCGGTGGTGCTGGTGTTCAACTTCGACAGCTGGGTGTTGTATCCGGCCGCGCTCGGCATGCTCGTCCTGAGCAAGTCTTTTGCGGTGCTCAAGAGCGCGGTGACTCCACGGGTACTGCCACCGGAGATCGACCTGGTCCGCGTCAACTCACGTCTGACGGTGTTCGGTCTGCTCGGCGGCACCATCGCGGCCGGGGCGGTCGCCGGCGGCATCGCGTTCGTCGCGGGTTCGCCGGGGGCTCTGTGGTTCGTCGCCGCGATCACCGTGCTCGGCGCCTACCTGAGCATGCGCATTCCGTCCTGGGTGGAGATCACCGAGGGTGAAGTGCCCGCAACCTTGAGTTACCACGCCGATCAGCACGGTGATCGCGATTACGCCGGAAGCGGGGCTCCCACCGAGAACCTCCGCCGCACGCCCCCGTCGCCCCCGGCGTCGAGCAGCGCCAAGAACCGCAGACAGCCCTTGGGCCGGGCGGTCATCGTCGGGCTCTGGGGCAACGGCACCATCCGGATTCTCACCGGCTTCCTGACGCTCTACATCGCGTTCGTCGCCAAATCCCGTACCGAACACGAACCGCTTCAGCAGGCCGCGATGCTCGGACTCGTCGGAGCCGCCGCCGGTCTCGGCAACTTCTCCGGCAACGCGCTCGGAGCCAGGATCAAGCTCGGCCGGCCGTCCCTGGTGGTTCTTCGCTGCACCCTCGCAGTCACGGTCGTGGCCGTCGTCGCCGCGGTCACCGACAGCCTGCTCACCGCAGCGGTGGCAGCGCTCGTCGCGTCGAGCGCCAGTGCACTCGCCAAGGTCTCCCTCGACGCGTCCCTGCAGGCCGATCTGCCGCCGGAATCGATCGCGTCGGGATTCGGCCGATCGGAAACCGTCATGCAGCTGTGCTGGGTCCTGGGCGGCACGCTCGGCGTGCTGCTCCCCACCGAGTACTGGCTCGGTTTCACCGTGGTCTCGGTGTTGCTTACGATCGGGCTCGTGCAGACATTCCTCACCTACCGCGGCAGATCACTTCTGCCCGGCTTCGGCGGCAACCGCCCCGACCACGTCGAACAAGAAGTGTCCGACGGTTCCTTCGGCGAAAACGTGACCAAGTGAATCTCGCTCCCCGCACCAAGAAGATCGCGGCCCTGGTCGCCGCAGGTCTGCTCGTCGTCGCCGTTGCCTTCGTCGCGGTACTCGCGCTGCTGATCGGGAACGCGCCGGACAAGGAACCGACCGTCTCCGCCTACGCCAACGGCCGAGCCGTCGACGTGGAGCCGTACCTGTACTGCGCCGTCAGCGACCCGCTGTGCACCAACGTCGGAGAAACCACCGAGATCCAGGTCGGCAAGGCCCCGACGGTGCAGCTCTCGCTTCCCGAGGCCGTCTACTCGGCACCGTGGGTGCTCGCCCTGGTCTACGGCGACGACGGCGGAAACGTCGTGGAGGACAGCGCGTTCAACGAACCGGGAACCAGGCTCAGCGTCACGGTGCCCACCAAGGACGACAGCGGCCGAACCCTGCTCGGGATCGAAGTGCGTCTGCCCACCGGCATCATCGACACCGACACCAATCAGGAGGGCTTCGTCAGCCACGCCATCTGGTCGATCGGCACGCTGCCGTAGGTCGTTCCCGAGATCAGCTGTCGAGCTCGCGGGCGACGGCCCGGACCACCTCGGAGATGCGTTGCGCGATCTTGCGGTCCGGGTACTTGCCCTTGCGGAGCTCGGGCTGCACCGTCGCTTCGAGCAGCGTGATCATGTCCTCGACCATCCCGTGCAGCTCGTCGGGAGTGTGCTTGCGCTCGACGGGTTCGCGGCGGGTGCTGCCGGTGTTCTGACGCACCGACGGCGCCGGCTCGAGCACCTTCAGGCTCAACGCCTGCGGTCCGCGACGGCCTGCGGCCATCCCGAACTCGACTCGCTGACCGGCTTTGAGGCCCTCGACGCCCTCGGGCAGCGCCGAGGAACGCACGTAGACGTCCTCGCCTTCCTCCTGCGAGAGGAATCCGAATCCCTTGTCGACGTCGTACCACTTCACCTTGCCGGTCGGCACTGAGCTCACCCGTTCATCTGTTGCTGTGACAGTTGCGTTGTCCGTGGGACCGATGTTCGGCCCGCACAAGTTTCGCGCCCCACGAGGACGTAGGACGCGAATACACCAGTCTAGCGCGGTGAGCCCGGATAGAGCATTCGAGTTGTTCACCGCACCGCGCTCTTCACAGCGTCGCGATTCGCACTACCGTGGTCGATGTGGACACAACGACCCGTAAGAGCAGCACCGCTCTGCTGCGCATCGCGCTGGCCCTGTTCGCGATCGGCCTCGTCGCCATCGTCGCGATCCTGATGTTTCCGATCTTCTCCGACGCGAAGCCCCCACTCGGGCTCTACCTGACGGCCATGTTCTCCGCGCCGACCGGCTTCGTGCTGGCGCTGGGGTACGCGCTGGCATCCGGACGACGGGCGCGCTGACCATGCGGTTGATACTGAACGTCATCTGGCTGGTCTTCGGCGGCCTGTGGCTGGCACTGGGCTACTTCCTCGCTGGGCTGCTGCTGTGCATCCTGATCGTGACCATTCCGTTCGGCATCGCGTCGTTCCGCATCGGCGTCTACGCGCTGTGGCCGTTCGGGTCGACGATCGTCGACAAGCCGGGGTCCGGATCCGGTGCGCTCGTCGGAAACGTGCTGTGGCTGATTCTGGCCGGTTGGTGGCTGGCCCTGACCCACGTGGTCACCGCCGTCGCGATGGCGATCACCATCATCGGCATCCCGTTGGCGATCGCGAACCTGAAGATGATCCCCGTGTCCCTGATGCCCCTCGGCAAGGACATCGTTGCCGTTCGGTGACCTCCGGAACCGGTTCCCGTCGATGTGACTTCCATCACATCACGCTCCGGTAACGGGCAGGCAACGGACAGGGGTTCAATGCCCGGCACGTCCACTAGCTGGGCCGACTCGAGCGACCCGAAAGAGGTACAAAATGTGCTCTCGGCGACGCCCCGAAATCGACAGTTACCAAATAGTGACGTAAGGCGGGAATTTCAGTACGGTCAGCAGCGGCCGGAAAGTTCGGCCGAATTCCGGCCCGCAGCGCCAAACCTCGTCCCGCGGGAACCGGAACACCCTCGACGATCACCCAGGGGACGAGGACGGGGGACCCACGTCCTCCACGGACAACCGGGAAGTTGTAGCGACTCACGAAGCCGCACCGACTTCCCTTGGGGTGAAGCCCAATTGCCCACTCGCAGGAGTGTGTGAGACGGCCGGGCTACCTCTCAGCCCGAACCCGACAGCTGACCTCGCAGGCGCGTGTGGAGAGGATTTCAACTCGTATGAGCGGACGTCATCGCAAGCCGAGCACCACTGGCAAGACCGTCGCAAAGGTCGCAGTCACCGGAGCCATCATGGGCACCGCGAGCATCGCCTTCACCGGCACCGCGAACGCGGCACCGGATTCCGACTGGGACCGCCTGGCACAGTGTGAAGCCGGCGGCAACTGGGGCATCAACACCGGCAACGGCTACCAGGGTGGGTTGCAGTTCTCCCCCAGCACCTGGAACGCGCACGGCGGCCAGCAGTACGCGGCCACGGCCAACCAGGCCAGCCGTGAAGAGCAGATCGCAGTCGCAGAGAAGGTCCTCGACTCGCAGGGCTGGGGCGCATGGCCGTCCTGCTCCTCGAGCCTCGGCCTGAACAGCGCGCCCACCGAGCGCAGTGTTCCGGTCACCCCCAAGGCACCGGAAGTTCCCGCGTTGCCCGACCTGACGTCCATCCCGGCAGTCGACAACTCGGCCGAGGTCGTCGAGGGCATCGTCACCGCCGTCCAGAACCTCACCAACGATCCGCAGATCGCCTCGTTCGTGCAGAACGCGGCTCAGGGCATCCAGCTCGATCCTCAGATCGTGAACTTCTACCAGGCCAACAAGGCATTCCTGCCCCAGTAAGCGCCCGGAGACGGTTCAGCTCGTACGAAAGAAGCCCCCGACGGATTGTCGGGGGCTTCTTCGTGCTCGAGGGCCGCAGCTAGCGATTGACCACGGTCACCGGATGGGCGTAGGGAAGGTCTTCGACGGGCAGCGGGAACTCGGTGTCCTCGCCGAAGGGCGACAAGCCACCCGAGCGAGCGGACGAGAGTTCGGTCACCGCGTGGTCACCGCGAGCGGTTTCCGGCCAGCCTGGATCGACATAGGGCTTCTTCGACTTGTTCACCATGCGCCTATTTTGACACCTGCCCTGCGGCAAGCACCAGCCCAGGTCTCTAATCTGATAGACGATGACCGACACGACTGCGCACCGACACACCGATACGCCCCCGGATCTGCCTCGATGGATCGCAGCTCGCAGCGACGCCGAGCTGATCAGGGCCATGTCGCTGCGTCCGGATCTGACCGCGCCGCCGCCCGCATCCCTTGCCGTACTGGCCGGACGGGCCGAGCAGCGCCGATCGATCCTGCACACCGCGGACACCCTCGACACCCTCGCTCTGACGGTCCTCGAGATCCTCGCCATAGAAGAGGCGTACGAGCGCCCCGTCACCCGCGCCGCGCTGCTGGCCGTGGTCGCCAAACGCGCACCGGCCAAGAGCGTGGACAAGGCACTGTCCCAGCTGCGCGAACGCCTGCTGGTGTGGGGCGATGCAGCAGGCTTCCGCATCAGCGCCGCAGCGGCGGACGCGGTGCCGTGGCGCATCGGTCGCGCACTCGACCCGGTGGACAACCTCACCGAGGCCCACATCACCGCGGCCCTGGCCGAACTCGGTGACGGCGAACGCGGCCTTCTCGACACCCTCGCCAGATCGTCCCCCACCGGCCGCACCCGCGACGCCGCACCGGGCACGCCGCCGGACCGACCCGTCCAGAAGCTGCTCGCCGCAGGCCTGCTGATCTGGTTGGACGAACAAACCGTCGAGCTGCCCGTCCAAGTGGGCCAGATCCTGCGCGGCGAACCGATGTCGGACCCGCGCTCGCTCGCCGAACCCAAACTCGACACCAACACGTATTCGCTCGCCGACGTCGACGCCGCTGCCGCAGGAGAGGCGCTGGAGCTGGGTCGGCACTGCGTCGCGGTGATCGAGGCACTGTCCGCTTCGCCTGCACCCGCTCTGAAGGCGGGCGGACTGGGAGTACGCGAGCTCCGCAAGATCACCAAGGCCACCGGCCTCGACGACGATCGAGTGAGCGTTCTCGTCGAGTTGCTGGCCGCCGCTCACCTCATCTCGAGCGGAACACCGGACCCGGTTCCTGCGTCCGACAACGGCGACGACTACTGGGCCCCGACACCGGCGGTCGAGGCCTGGCTCACCGCCGCCCCGGCAGCGCGCTGGCACACCCTGGCCTCGGCCTGGCTCGAAGTGCCGCGGGCACCCTGGGTCATCGGAATGCGTGACCCCAACGACAAACCCATCGCCGCCCTGTCCGAGGAAGTCCGCTCTCCGGCCGCACCGCGGGATCGACGCATGATCCTGGAGTTGCTCGCAGAACTCGGCAGCGGACACGCAGCGCAGCCCGCCGACCTCGCCCGCACCCTGGCCTGGCGTCGACCCCGGTGGTCCGGACGCTTCGGCGTCACACCCGTCGGACATGTTCTCGCCGAAGCCACCGCTCTCGGCATCGTCGCCCGCGGGGCGATCTCGACCCCGGGCCGCTCCCTGCTGCACGACGGCAATGCCGAGGCAGACATGCGTGCTGCCCTGCCCGAGCCCATCGACTACGTCCTGGTGCAAGCCGACCTCACGCTGGTGGCACCCGGCCCGCTCGAGCCGGACCTGCAGGATCGAATCGAACTGGTCGCCGACGTGGAATCCGCGGGCGCGGCCACGATGTACCGGATCAGCGACACCAGCCTGCGCCGCGCTCTCGATGTGGGACTGACCGCCTCCGAGCTGCACACGTTGTTCGCCACCCACTCGCGCACACCCGTGCCCCAGGCCTTGACCTATCTGATCGACGACGTGGCTCGTCGGCACGGCCGCCTACGCGCAGGCGTCGCCGCGTCGTTCGTCAGGTGCGAGGACCCGGCACTGCTGGCCGAGGTGCTGGCGTCCCCGGCAGCCGAATCGCTGGCCCTGCGAGCGCTGGCTCCGACCGTCGCGATCTCACAGGCCCCGCTCGCCGAAGTACTGACGGTGCTGAGCGGAGCAGGATTCGCGCCTGCGGGCGAGGACTCGTCCGGCACCATCGTCGATCTGCGTGCCCGCGGGTCGAGGGTGTCGGCGCGGCGGCCACGCCAGGCGTTCCGCACTCCGGCCGTCCCCACCGAGGAACAGCTGGGTTCGTTGGTGCGCGGGATGCGCGCTGCCGACAGAGCAGCAGGCAACGGCGGGGCCGTGGTGCGCGCCGACGGGTCTCGGGCCAGCAGCACCGCGACGATGACGCTGCTGCAGACCGCGGCGAAGGTCAAACGGAGCGTGAGCATCGGCTACGTCGACGCCCAGGGCGTGGCGACCCATCGCATCGTCGATCCGATCAGCATCGGCGGTGGCCAACTCGACGCGTTCGACCCCGCCACCGGTGGGGTTCGGCGCTTCACCCTGCATCGGATCACCTCGGTCGCATTGGTCGAGTAGACCGGGCTCACGTGCACGCACGCCCCTACCTGTGGACAATGGAGAAGTTGCGCTCTTTCGGGCGCAGCAGATGTCTCTAGGAGGAACCGTGACCGACGGCCCGCTGATCGTCCAGTCCGACAAAACTCTGTTGCTCGAGGTCGATCACGAACTCGCGGGTGCAGCGCGGGCGGCCATCGCACCGTTCGCGGAGCTCGAACGTGCCCCCGAGCACGTGCACACCTATCGCATCACCCCGCTGGCACTGTGGAACGCACGCGCCGCGGGCCACGACGCCGAACAGGTGGTCGACGCGCTGGTGAATTTCTCGCGTTACGCGGTGCCGCAGCCGTTGCTGGTCGACATCGTCGACACGATGGCGCGCTACGGCCGGTTGCAGTTGGTCAAGAGCCCGGTGCACGGCCTGGTGCTGATCAGCCTGGACCGCGCGGTGCTCACAGAGGTGATGCGCCACAAGAAGATTGCGCCCATGCTGGGCGCGATGGTCGACGAGGACACGGTGATCGTGCATCCGAGCGAGCGCGGCCACGTGAAGCAGATGTTGCTCAAGATCGGCTGGCCTGCCGAGGACCTCGCCGGCTACGTCGACGGCGAAGCTCACCCCATCGAGCTCGACACCGAGGGCGGCAACTGGACGCTGCGCGACTACCAGGAGATGGCGGCAGATTCGTTCTGGGCCGGCGGCTCGGGAGTCGTCGTACTGCCCTGTGGCGCAGGCAAGACGATGGTAGGCGCGGCCGCTATGGCCAGAGCCAAGGCCACCACGCTGATTCTGGTCACCAACACCGTCGCCGGTCGGCAGTGGAAGCGCGAACTCATTGCACGCACCTCGCTCACCGAGGAGGAGATCGGCGAGTATTCGGGCGAGCGCAAGGAGATTCGCCCTGTGACAATCGCCACGTACCAGGTGATCACGCGTCGTACCAAGGGTGAGTACAAGCACCTCGAGCTCTTCGATTCCCGCGACTGGGGATTGGTGATCTACGACGAGGTGCATCTGCTCCCCGCGCCGGTGTTCCGCATGACAGCCGATCTGCAGTCGCGTCGACGCCTCGGCCTCACCGCGACGCTCGTCCGTGAGGACGGCCGCGAGGGCGACGTCTTCTCGTTGATCGGGCCCAAGCGCTACGACGCACCGTGGAAGGACATCGAGGCACAGGGCTGGATCGCGCCGGCCGAGTGCATCGAGGTTCGCGTCACCCTCACCGATGCCGAGCGCATGTCGTACGCCGTGGCCGAGCCCGAGGAGCGCTACAAGCTGTGCTCGACGGCGCACACGAAGATCGCCGTCGTGAAATCGATCCTCGCCAAACACCAGGATGCTCCGACGCTGGTCATCGGCGCCTACCTCGACCAGTTGAACGAGCTCGGTGAAGCGCTGAATGCTCCGGTCATTCAGGGCTCGACCAAGAACAAGGAACGTGAAGTGCTGTTCGACGCGTTCCGCAAGGGCGAGATCCAGACGCTCGTAGTGAGCAAGGTGGCGAACTTCTCGATCGACCTTCCGGAAGCCTCTGTGGCAGTCCAGGTTTCGGGAACATTCGGCTCCAGGCAGGAAGAAGCTCAGCGCCTGGGCCGACTGCTCCGGCCGAAGCACGACGGTGGACAGGCCCACTTCTACTCGGTGGTCTCCCGCGACACCCTCGACGCCGAGTACGCAGCCCACCGTCAGCGCTTCCTCGCCGAACAGGGCTACGCGTACCGCATCACCGACGCGGACGATCTGCTCGGTCCGGCGATCTGAGACTTCGGGTCGGCTCGGTGCCGTGCTAGGAATACCTGTGTGCGCAAGTTCGAGTTCCCTGTAGACGTAGCCCACGCGAAGTCGGTCAACGAGACGTTCACCGAGCTTCGCCGGTTGCGGGCCTCCGCAGCGCTCACCGCCGTGTTCCTCATCGCACTGGGAGCGTGGTTCATCTGGATCGCCGCCCCGTGGTCGTACATCCTCGGCGCGGTGTTCCTGATCGGCGCGGCCACCTCGCTCTGGGTGATGCTGTGGGCACCCCGAAAGATGGGTTCCATCGAATCGCAATATGCCGCAGGCGATCTGGTGCCGGCGGTGGTGGCCGAGAAGTTACCGGGTGGAGCGATACTGCTGGCCCTGGTCGACATCGCGAAGCCCGAGGTGGACGAGCCGCATTACGTGCTGATCACCCGCGTCGTCCGGGCCCTGCCCGGACACGCCGTCGAGCGGGGCGCACAGGTCCCTGCCGTGTCGGTTCTCGCGGACCGTGGCCGAAACACCGGAGGGCGAGCGTGGCAGTTGGCCTCGGTGATGCCCATCGCCTGGGGAACCACCGATCCGGCGGTCATCACGCGCGCCGTCGAGAAGATCACCGAGGGCGAATGGGCGTTGCTGCACGCCAACATCGGCCTGTCGGAGAAGGTCCGCACGGCCAAGAACCAGCAGCTGCTCATCGACCCGGCGGATCTTCCCGACGACCTGCGCTAGAGCCTGCAGCAACCCACTAGGCCAGTGCAGCGATCACTTCCCGCTCGAAGAGTTCGATACCGGAGCGTTCGTAGGCCGCTTCGGGGAAATAGAAGATGCCGTACGTCATCCCTTGTTCCTGCAGCGCCGTCAGGTTCTCCACGATCTGCTCCGGGGTTCCCACTGCGGGCATGCCGCGGTACGCGTCGAGTGCGCCGTGGGCCTTGTCCGCACCCACGTACTCGGCCAGACGAGCCTCGAGGGCGCGCAGCTTGTCTTCCACCTCGGCCTCGGTCTCCGCGACGACGACGTTGTAGTTCGCCGAGCGGACGATGGCATCGAAGTCGGTACCCACTGCTGCGCAATGCTCGCGCAGCAGAGCGGATTTGGCGGCGAAACCGGTGGGGGTTCCGTCGAAGTTGGTGTAGTTCGCGTACTTCGCGGCGATCTTCAGAGTCACCCTCTCCCCGCCGCCCGCGATCCACAGCGGGATGCCTCCCTCCTGCAACGGCAGGGGCCGCACCACGGCACCGTCGATCTCGTAGTACTTACCGTCCAGGAATACTTCTCCGGCCGTCCATGCTTGTTTGAAGATCTGCACACCCTCGTCGAGCCTGCCCAATCGCTCTCCGGCAGAGGGGAACCCGTATCCGTACGCGCGGAACTCGTGCTCGTGCCAGCCGCCTCCGATGCCCATCTCGACGCGGCCTCCGGAGATGATGTCGACTGTGGCAGCAACTTTGGCGAGGTATGCCGGGTTGCGGTACGACATCGCGGTGCACATCTGGCCGAGCCGGATTCGAGAGGTGGTCGCGGCCAGAGCGGACATCAGCGACCAGGCCTCGTGCGTCGCCTCGTCGGTCGCGGTGGGAACGGTGTGGAAGTGGTCGTAGACCCACAGGGATTCCCACGGACCGGCCTCGGCAGCGAGCGCGTGATCGCGCATCGCACTCCAGTGCTGGGCAGGGTCGATGCCGACGAGATCGAGACGCCACCCCTGTGGCACGAACAATCCGAATCGCATGACAGGCACAGTACAGACGCAGGGCGAAAGACCGGTTCCCGTCTGTGAACTACGCTGCAGGAATGTCCGAGTTGTTCCCCTCGCGCACAGTGGCACGGTTGCGCCCGTTCGCGTCGACGATCTTCGCCGAGATGACCGCACTCGCCGTCGAGAAGAAGGCCGTCAACCTCGGGCAGGGCTTCCCCGACACCGACGGCCCACCAGCCATGCTCGAGACCGCGCGTGAGGCCATCGCGAGCGGCCTCAACCAGTACTCCCCCGGCCCTGGCATGCCGGTGCTGCGGGCAGCCATCGCCGACGACAGGGCGGCCCGATTCGGTCTGCGCTACGACCCCGATTCGCAGATACTCGTCACCGTCGGTGCCACCGAGGCGATCTCGGCGACACTTCTCGGCCTGATCGAGTCAGGTGACGACGTCCTGCTGATCGAACCGTTCTACGACTCCTACGCGGCCGCCATCGCACTCGCCGGTGCCACTCGAACCGCGGTGCCACTGGTGTCCGACGGCAACGGATGGACCGTCGACACCGACGCCCTCGAACGCGCTATCGGGCCCCGCACGCGCATGCTGATCGTCAACTCCCCGCACAACCCGACCGGCACGGTCTTCGACCGGGACACCATGATCCGCATCGCCGACATCGCCGTCACCCACGATCTGCTGGTCCTCACCGACGAGGTCTACGAGCACCTCACCTTCGACGGCACGGTGCACACGCCGATCGCGACACTGCCCGGGATGTTCGAGCGCACCGTCACGGTGTCGAGTGCCGCCAAAACCTTCAACGCCACCGGATGGAAGACGGGCTGGGCGCTGGGGCCTGCCGAATTGATCGACGCCGTCCGCGCGGCCAAACAGTTCATGACCTTCGTCGGCGGCACTCCCTTCCAACCGGCCGTCGCCTACGCGCTCGAGCACGAGCAGGCGTGGATAGCGCAGATGCGCGACGGCCTGCAACGCAAGCGAGACACACTCTCGGCCGCTCTCGCAGCGACAGGTGCCGATGTGAAGTACAGCGCAGGAACGTATTTCGTCTGTGCCGACATCGCACCGATCGGACGCGGTGACGCCTACGAGTTCTGCCGCTCCCTGCCGGATCTGGTGGGCGTCGCGGCGGTTCCGGTCACGGCGTTCGTCGACGAGCCGGCTCCATGGAAGTCGTTGGTGCGCTTCGCTTTCTGCAAGCAGGACGAGGTTCTCGCCGACGCGGCCGAGAGGCTACGAAAGTTGTGACTGCGCAACCGACGATCCCGGCCTACTTCGTCAGGCAGGCCGTCGACCTCGCTACGAGGAGCGGGGTCGACCTGACCTACCCGCTGTCGATGGCCGGCATCGGATCCACCATCCTCGACAATCCGGCCGAGCGTCTGACCACCAGGCAGGTCACCGCATTCACCCAGGCGGTCTGGACGATGACCGGCGACGAACTGTTCGGTCTCGCTGCAGTACCGGTGCGGCGCGGGAGCTTTCGCGTGGTGTGCCAGACCCTGATACACACCGAGAACCTGCAGGCTGCACTGATTCGAATGTCCGAGACCATGCGGGTACTGATACCGGTACGCCCCATGACGATCGATCGAACCGAAGAATCCACGGTCCTGACGGTGCACGTCACTCCCACCACCCACCTGAGCCCGGAAGGCAACGAACTCGCCGAGCGACTGCTGACCGACTTCCTGCTGATTCTGCTGCACCGATTCGCGGCGTGGCTCATCGGCAACCGGGTCAAGCTTCTGTCGGTGCAACTGCCCTACGCGCTGCCGGGCCCCGAGGCGGGAAAGATGTACGACGCCATCTTCGGAACCCACGTGGAGTTCGGAACCGAGCTCGCCACACTGGAATTCGACAGCGCGGTGATGCGGGCACCGATCGTGCAGACCGAGGCGACTTTGGCGGAGTACCTCGCGGAGTCGCCCAATCTGCTGTTCTCGTCCCGAGATTACGACAGCACTGCGTCGAGCCAGGTTCGCCGCGCCCTGGAAACCGGATTCAAAGGTGGCGCACCGGGAACCGACGAAATCGCGGCGATGTTGAACATCAGCCCGCCACACCTGCGCCGAATTCTTCGGCAGGAGGGCACCTCCATCAACCAACTGCGCGAAGAGGTGCTGCGCGATGCAGCCATCTCCGGACTGAGCCGCGGAGACAGCGTCGACGACATCTCGACCAGGTTGGGGTTCTCCGAGCCCAGCGCCTTCCGCCGAGCCTTCAAGCGATGGACCGGCCAGACCCCCGGCTCGTACCGTCTCAGCTGACGCAGAACTCGTTGCCCTCGGGATCGGTCATGGTGATCCAGACACTGGGGCCCTCATGTCCTCGATACAGTACCGACGCGCCCCGTGCTTCCAGTTGTGTGACCATCGATTCACGCTCGTCGCCGACGCGGATGTCGAGGTGCAGCCGATTCTTCACCGATTTCGGCTCGGCCACCGATTGGAACAGCACCCGCGGGCTGTCGGGCGACTCGGGATCGGTGATTCCCGCGCCCGCCTGCCACACGAGAACACCCTCGAAAGTGGTCGTGTCCTCCTCGCGCGCATGCCCCGCGGCGACCATCTCGCGAATGAAGTCCTCGTTGCTGGGTTCGGACTGCCAACCCAGCGTCTGCGCCCACCACTTCGCCAGTGCGTGCGGGTTCGCACTGTCGACGACCACCTGAAATCGATATCCCATGACGGCACGGTACCGCCGCGCACTGGAAATGGGAACACACGTTCGATACAGTGACGGCTATGTCGCTCGCCATGCAGGGCTCGTTGTTCGGTGACGCCGACGGTGGCGTCGGGTCGCTCGAGTCCGTCACCCGTCGCGAACTCACACTCGGGGCGTGGGTGGACGTTCGGCCGGGTTGGTTGTCCGATACCCGCCTGTTCGATTCGCTGGTGGACTCCGTCGATTGGCGGGCCGAGCGCAGGCAGATGTACGACCGCGTGGTCGATGTGCCGCGCCTGGTTCGGTTCTACGCCGAGCGCGAGCGGTGGCCCGACGCCGCACTGTACGACGCACGCGATGCCCTCGACGAGCACTACCGCGCCGAACTCGGAGAATCGTTCGCCACCGCCGGACTGTGCTACTACCGCGACGGATCCGACAGCGTCGCCTGGCACGGTGACAACATCGGTCGCAGCGCCACCGAGGACACCATGGTTGCGATCGTATCCCTCGGTGCCTCACGGCAACTCATGCTCCGACCGCGCGGCGGTGGAACGTCGTTGAAGTTCACGCTCGGTCACGGCGACCTGGTGGTGATGGGTGGCTCGTGTCAACGAACCTGGGAACATGCCGTACCCAAGTCCACCCGCGCGACCGGCCCACGCATCAGCGTGCAGTTCCGACCGCGCGGGGTCCGCTAGCGCGAGGCCCGGCGCTTCTCCACCGCGGCCGCGAGTGTGTCCAATTGCGTTGCCGTGGTGGTCCAGTCGAGGCAGGCGTCGGTAATCGACTGCCCGTACACCAGATCGTCACGGTGGCCCAGCTCGAGATCCTGACGCCCCGCGACCAGGAAGCTCTCGAGCATCAGACCGACGATGCCGTGTTCGCCTGCCGCGACCCGTGCTGCCACGTCGGTGACCACGTCGACCTGCTTGTTGTGGTCCTTGCGACTGTTGCCGTGACTGGCGTCGATGACGACTCGCTCCGGTAGGCCCGACTTACGCAGGCGTGCAACGGTATCGGCGACCGATTCGACATCGTAGTTCGGCCCGTCGTCGCCGCCGCGCAGAATGACGTGACAGTCCGGGTTTCCGACGGTGCGGATCAAAGCCGCCTGGCCGTCGAGGTCGGTGCCGGGGAAGACGTGGCTCGCGGCGGCAGCACGGGTGCCGTCGACCGCGACCTGGATGTCGCCCTCGGTGGAGTTCTTGATCCCCACCGGCATCGACAACGCACTGCACAGCTGGCGATGCACCTGACTGGCCGCAGTCCGCGCACCGATTGCGCCGTAGCTGACCAGGTCTGCGATGTACTGCGGGGTGATCGGGTCGAGGAACTCGCACCCGACCGGCAGACCGAGCGCGGAAATATCCAGCAGCAGTTGACGTCCCACGCGCAGGCCGGCATTGATGTCGAAGCTGCCGTCGAGGTGCGGATCGTTGATCAATCCTTTCCACCCGAGCGTCGTCCTCGGCTTCTCGAAGTAGACCCGCATGACGATGTGCAGGCGATCGCCCAGTTCGGCCGCCTTGGCCGCGAGGCGTCGGGCGTAGTCGAGGGCAGCATCGGTGTCGTGCACCGAGCACGGGCCGACGACGACGATCAGTCGATCGTCACGGCCGTCCAGCACGTCGACCACGCCGGCGCGGCCGCTTCTGACGGTGGCAGAGATGGCGTCGTCCACTGCATGGTCGCGGCGCAGCACCGACGGAGCAACCAGCGGACTGATGCTGATGGTCCGCTGATCATCGAGAGGTGGGGTGTCGAGAGAGAGTGTCATGACGGGTCGTTCCTGTTCCCAGGCCGGCTCCTCATGCTCCACACGCACTTCGAGCCGGTCTGTATCCGGCTCGTGGGGTGGAGGGTCAGCGCATGGCGTCGCTGGCTGACCCACCCGGGGCCGGCCTGCTAAACCAGAAATACGTGCGCTGCATGAAAAGCACCGTAGCAGATGAACGAATCGCGGACCTCAGCCCGATCAGGATTAGGCTAGCGTTACCTGCCTACGTCCGACCGTGAAAGAGAACGAAGTGAAACGTCTACTCCTGGCCACCACGATCGTCGCGGTCACCGCACTGACCACCGTCGCCTGCGGCGGCACCGCCGAGCAGACGGCCACTCCCTCCACCAGCGCCGCGTCCGGAACCGACAACGCCACCTCGGACGCTCCCGGCCCCACCGGCATCCCCGACGGCATGGGTTCGGGTGCCGCGGACGGAGCGTTCCCCCGCACGGTCGGCCACTTCGGCGGCTCCACCGAAATCCCCGCCGAACCGAAGAAGATCGTCGTCATCGCCACCGGCCAGCTCGACGCAGCCCTCACTCTGGGCGTCGTACCCACCGGAGTCGCCTACGGAGACGGTGCCGCTCTGGTCCCGGACTACATCAGCTTCTCGTTCCCGCAGTACGCGGACCGGATGGACCGGTTCGTCGACGTCGGCAACCGGCAAGAGGTCGACATCGAGGCCATCGCCGCCATCGAACCCGACCTCATCCTGGCGAACGAGGCCGGTTCCGAGGACATCTACTCGACGCTGTCGACCATCGCGCCGACCGTACTCACCGAGGGCACCGGAGTGAACTGGAAACAGGACTTCCTGCTTCTCGCCGACGCGTTGGGCCGTACCGAGCAGGCACAGAGCTTCGTCGACACCTTCACCTCCGATGCTGCGGCACTGGGTGATTCGTTCGCGAGCGGTGACGCACCCACGGTCTCGTTCGTCCGCTTCACCGCCGACCGGGCACGCGTGTTCGGCGTCCCGTCGTTCGCCGGATACATCGCCTGGGACGCCGGACTGGCCCGACCGGAAAGCCAGCAGTTCGACAACACCTCGCAGGACTTCAGCGAGGAAGAAATTCAACTGGCGAACGCGGACTGGGTGTTCGTCTCCAGCCAGGACGCCGAAGCCGATTCGAGCGCCGCGTCGTACACCACCAACCCGCTGTGGACCGGCATGAGCGCGGCCACCGAGAACCACATCGTCCGAGTCGACGACGACCCGTGGTACCTCAACGCAGGTCCGACGGCGGCAACCATCGTGCTCGACGGCCTCGAGGACGCCCTGCAGGGCTGACCCCCCATGTGAGCGGAACCTCGTAGCAGGCTACGAAGTTCCGCTCACGTCGGACAGATAGGTTGCGCACAACTAAACCGTGCACTACTGTTCGTGAAGTGGCCAACGAACTCGCACTCGACCGTCAGGTGTGCTTCGCGTTGTATTCCGCTTCGCGGGCTACCACCGCGGTGTATCGCCCGATGCTCGACGAGCTCGGCGTCACGTACCCGCAGTACCTCGTGCTGCTGGTGCTGTGGGAACAGGACGGGCGCGGCGTCAAGGACATCTGCGCCGAACTCGATCTCGACACCGGCACTCTGTCGCCCATGCTCAAGCGGCTCGAAGGCCTCGGATTCATCGAGCGCCGACGCCTGAGCACCGACGAACGTCGCGTCGAGATCCACCTGACCGAGGCCGGAAGTGCCATGCGCACCAAGGCACTCGACATTCCACGCAAGCTCGCCGAGAAGACCGGCATGAACGTCGACGATCTCGTCAAGCTCAAGGAGTCGCTCGACGCATTGACGAGCGCTCTGCATCACACCGATTCCGGCAAGACAGAAGGAGCATCATGAAGACGATCTACACCGCCGAGGCACTGGCCACCGGTGAAGGCCGAAACGGCCACGCCCGCACTTCCGACGGACGCCTCGATCTCGATCTCGCCATCCCCGAGGCCATGGGCGGCAGCGGCAACGGCACCAACCCCGAGCAGCTCTTCGCCGCCGGCTACGCCGCATGCTTCCACTCCGCACTGCAGATGGTGGCACGTCAGGACAAGGCCGACGTCACCGATTCGGCCGTCGGCGCTCGTGTCGACATCGGCCCCAACGACGCTGGCGGCTTCCAGCTCGCCGTCACCCTCGAGGTGACGCTGCCGAACCTGAGCCGCGAGAACGCACAGGCATTGGCCGACAAGGCCCACCAGGTGTGCCCGTACTCCAACGCCACCCGCGGCAACATCGACGTCACCGTCACCGTCACCGAAGACGAGTAAGGACTCATCACCATGAAGGCACACGAAATTCACCTCGCGTCCCGCCCACAAGGCTGGCCGACGGAGGACAACTTTCGCGCGGAGGTCGTCGATCTCCCCGAGCTCGCCGACGGGCAGATCCTCGTCCGCAACATCGTGATGTCGGTCGATCCGTACATGCGCGGCCGGATGAACGACGTCAAGTCGTACGTCCCGCCGTTCCAGCTCGACGCTCCGCTCGACGGCGGTGCAGTCGGCGAGGTCGTCGAGTCCAAGGCCGAGGGCTTCGCTGTCGGCGACGCCGTTCTGCACGGCAAGGGGTGGCGCGATCTCGCCGTCGTCCCGGCGAAGGGCGCAAGCAAGGTCGACCTCGACGCCGCGAAGGCCTCGGCATACCTCAGCGCACTCGGAATGACCGGCACGACGGCGTACGCAGGCCTGACCGACGTCGCGTCGTTCAAGGAAGGCGATGTCGTGTTCGTGTCCGGCGCAGCCGGTGCCGTCGGATCGCTCGTCGGCCAGATCGCCAAGGCGCTCGGCGCATCTCGGGTCATCGGCAGTGCGGGCTCCCCCGCCAAGGTGGCTCGCTTGCTCGAGCTCGGTTTCGACGCGGCATTCGATTACCACGACGGCCCGGTCGCCGAGCAGCTCCGCAAGGCGGCACCCGACGGCATCGATGTGTACTTCGACAACGTCGGCGGCGAGCATCTCGAAGGTGCCATCGGTTCGATGAACAAGTACGGCCGAATTGCCATGTGCGGAGCCATCGCTCAGTACAACTCCACCGAGCCCACTCCCGCACCACGCAATCTCGCTCTGGCCATCGGCAAGGAGCTGACGCTCAAGGGATTCATCGTCGGTTCTTACGCGCACCTCACCGAGGAATTCCGCACGAAGATGACCCAGTGGTTGGACAGTGGCGCAATCGAATTCGACGAGACAGTCGTCGACGGTCTGGAGAACGCTCCCTCTGCGTTCATCGGACTGATGAAGGGTGAGAACACCGGCAAGATGGTCGTCACCATCTGAGTCGGACCCGAAAGGTTCTACCGCAGTCCACACCCCGGTCGGAATTTCCGACCGGGGTGTTTCCATGCTCGAGCGGTTAGAGTCGATGCATGCCCGCCGCTCCCCTGCCGTTGCGCGACGGTCTCGACCCCACCCGGGTGCGGATGCCGGACAATGCAACCGGGGTGACCGTGCTCGAGCATCTGCGCGCCCGGTTCCCCCAGGACGCAGCCAGGCTGACCGAGAAGGTCGCCGGCGGCGAGATCGTCGACGCGGCAGGCGTACCCATCGATTCGACGACGGTCGCGAAACCGCGATCGGACATCTATCTCTACCGCGATCCGCCGGTGGAGCCCACGGTGCCGTTCTCCCTCGACGTTGTCCATCAGGACGAGAACCTGCTCGTCGTCGACAAGCCGCACTTCCTGGCCACCACCCCACGCGGCGCCTACGTCGCGCGATCTGCCCTCGTCCTGCTCCGACGCCGGTTCGACCTGCCCGAACTGAGTCCGGCGCATCGCCTGGACCGACTCACCGCCGGCGTTCTGGTGTTCACCGTCAGGCAGCAGGCTCGGCGGCCGTACCAGGAGTTGTTCGCTCAACGCGCGATCACCAAGCAGTACGACGCCATCGCCCCACTCGCCCAGGACCTGAACTTTCCGCTGACCGTACGCAGCCGAATCATCAAGGAGCGCGGCGTTCTCCAGGCCCGCGAGGTACCCGGCGAGCCCAACGCGGACACTTTCGTGGAACTCGTCGACACGCTCGGAACCCACGGCCTGTACCGATTGCATCCGCGAACCGGAAAGACCCACCAACTTCGAGTTCACATGTGCTCGTTGGGAATTCCGATCGTCGGCGACAATTTCTACCCCACGTTCCGCGATGTCGCCGACGACGATTACTCCGACCCTCTCCGCTTGTTGGCGCGTTCGATCGAGTTCGTCGATCCGCTCAGCGGCCTGGTTCGACGGTTCGAGAGCGATCGGAGTCTCGAACCACCTGCGATGCAGCAGATTCGGCCGTGACGTCGGCGATCTCGGCGGTACGGACCGTGATGCGATGCGAGATGACTGCGAGCGCGAACAATCCGATCGCAACGTTGAACAGCGCGGCAAATCCTTCCTGAGCGAAGTCCACAAGGGCGTTGAGCAGAGTGAATATCAACGCGGACACGCGGAGGATGCGCAGAGGCCAGAGCGGGCCTTCCGGGCGTAACCGCAGCATCGCCGGCAGCGCCGTGGCGAAGGTGAGACAGGCACTGACGAACAGGATCCCGCTGGCAATTCCCATGCCGTCGATGTCGATCGTCAGGTCGCGCCGATCGATGTCCAGGTCCCCGATCACGAGTTCGACGATTCCGAACACCACTCCGGCCCCGGAGAGCAGAACCAGTCCCCAGCCGACGACGGGAATCCACCGGGGGCTGGTGAAGAAGGCGGGGATCAGCCGGGGAACGAAGTTCCACAGCGAGTGGGTCCGCGACGTCGACGAACGACAGCGACCGAGCAACAGTCCGATCCCGGCCACGGTGTCCGCGTCGGCCCCCTCGGCCTCGGCGCGCGCGAGCATTCGTAGCGCCCAGTCGCGCCGATGCTCGGGCAGTCCGTGCGCGACGCCATCGGCGGCGATCGCAGCCGCATTGGCCAGCGATTCGTCGACCGAGGGCCGGCGGAACTCCCGGACGATCCTGCTGAACACCAACAGCAGAACCACCAGGACGTACATGATCTCCGACGAGGGTCCGTAGAAATAGTCGTTGTCCTTGGTGACGAATTTGCCGACTTCGTCGAGGAACAACCCGAATCCGATCCCACCGAGCAGCACGGTGAACACCCGAACGCCGAACCCGATGAACATCCACCCGATCAGCAGCGCGAGCATCATCGCCGCTCCGCCGTACAGGGCATGAGCGATGTGCAGCGACTTTCCGCCTACCTGGGGATAGTGGGTCAACTCCAGATATGCCCTGGTGATCAGAATGGTCGCGATGGCCACGACCATGAATGCCTCGGATGCGGGGCTGCCGTAGGCATCGCGAATCATGCCACTGCGGTATGTGGTCCCCGAACGACCCGTCATCGATCGATTATGTGCCGCCCGCCGCGCCCACGGGCGGTTTTCGGTCGCCTCTGTTTCCCAGGTTGACAAATTGGGTTGCCGAAACTGCAATGGAGTCATGGACGACACGAACAAGGGACTGGACGAGGTCATCGCAGGCCTCGGCCCCCGCCTCAAGCGCATCAGGATGGAGAAGAACACCACCCTGGCGTCGCTGTCGGACACCACGGGAATTTCGATCAGCACACTGTCACGGCTCGAGTCCGGTGACCGCAAGCCCAGCCTCGAGTTGCTGTGGCCCATCGCTCGGGCCCATCAGATGAAACTCGACGATCTGGTGACTGCACCTCCCGTGGCGGACCCTCGGGTGCGCACCACGGCCACCGTTCGCGAACATGTGACGATCCTTCCTCTGACGCTGCGTCCCGGCGGCCTGCAGGCGTACAAGCTTCTGATTCGCCCGGAGAGCTCGGAGCCGCGTCCCCGAACCCACGAGGGGTACGAGTGGTTCTACGTCCTCGACGGCACCCTGCGGCTGATTCTCGGCGAGCACGATCTGACGATGAAGGCCGGTGAGGCAGCCGAATTCGACACTCGTGTGCCGCACTGGTTCGGTGCCGTCGGAGACAGGCCGGTCGAGCTTCTGAGCTTGTTCGGACCCCAGGGAGAGCGGATGCACGTGCGGGCGAAACCGACGGTATGAAATGTCATGTCCGTGTGAGACAGTGAAGCCCGCTCGACCCCAGGAACCGCTTCGGTCATCCGCACCGACCACACCATCTCGAGGAAAAAGATGACCGACAGACTGCCCGAATCGCCTGCATCTCGTACTCACGTGGACATCGCAACCGGCGTGCTCATCGGGATCCACGGCGGCTCCGTCGCCGACGCCATCGACGAGCTGTTCACGACCGCGAGAAATCACCGGGTCAGTCTGTTCGAGCTCTCTCGCACACTCATCACCGTCGCGGAGGGCCGCGACATCGAGCGATCCTCCGCAACCGATGCGGTGTACGAGGTGTGGGGCTCGGCACTCGGCCGTCGAGGCGCGGAGACGACCTTCGGTATGGTCACCGATTCCGCAGCTGTCTGATCGAACCCGGGAGTCAGCCGCGAACGGATGGATCGCTGCGTAGCTCAGGAAAGCGCGCCGTCATCGCATCGATGTGTCGGTACATTTCGTACAGCTCGGTGCGGAGCGCCGACGCCTCGGACTCGAATGCTCGGGCCTTGGATTCGGCGCGATCCGCGCGAGCTCGAAATGCCTTGGACTGCGCCAGTTCGATGGAGGCCGAACACGTCTCGATGTGTTCGGCCAGTCCTCTCGCGAACACCTTCGCCTGCTCGAGGTTGACGGCATAGTTGTCGTCTCGCGGAGCCGGTGACGCCGCGCCGTTCGCTGTGCCCATGGAACTCGTCACCCTCGATCGTCGGCCGGAAATTCTTTCGCGACTCTACGCTCGGCGTCGAACGCTTCGTTCGTGAACCGGGTCAGCCGAAGACGAGCGCCAGGACCACGGACGCCGAGGTGGCGGCGATAGCGATCACGATGGTCGCCGCTATGGCTCGCTGTCGCACCGTGCGGTAGCACGCCCCCGCACGAGCACCGGCGAAGTCGTCATCGTCGGCATCGAGATCGGAGTCGTAGAAGTCGTCCGAGTTCAGCCCGTCCTCGTCGAAATAGACGACGTCTCGCGGCGGCACCCACTGTTGTCCGTTGGCTTCGATCGCGGCCCCGAGCCGTTCGAGCCGAATCCGCGCACGGGTGGGGTACCAATCGGACGGCGCGTGGATGGGCAGGGCCCGCGCCATCATCAGAGGCGATCTGTACTGCTTCTCCAGTGCGGCGAACGCAGCGGACGCCGTCGGATCGTCGTCGGACTTGTCGGTGAGAAACCATGCCGCTCCGGCCGCCGCACGATCGCCGAGTACCAGATACGTGTACGCGAGCAATTCGAGAATGCCGGGCGATGTCGGGTTTCGGACCAATGCGCCGACCAGTCGATCCCTGGCAGCGATGCTGTCTCCGCGCGCCAGATCCTCCTGCGCTCGATCGATCACGTCCACGCGTCGACAATAACTCGTGGACGCGAAAAAGCCCCTGCCGGAGTACCGGAAGGGGCTTTCATCGTACTTGTCGATACATGTGCTCGTCGATCCACACCGTGGTGGCCAGGGCCGGGATCGAACCGGCGACCTTCCGCTTTTCAGGCGGACGCTCGTACCAACTGAGCTACCTGGCCGGGCGGCACCGGTACTACAATGCCATCGCAATGCCGATACTCTCGTATCGATGTTGCGACCCTGACGGGACTCGAACCCGCGACCTCCGCCGTGACAGGGCGGCGCGCTAACCAACTGCGCCACAGGGCCTTGCTGTTGTTGCCGCGCTATTTCTAGCGTAGAAACTCTCCGAACTGCAAATCCGCACCTCGCGGAGAGCGAGACGAAGAATGCTGTACTGCCGACCGGGTTGTCAAACCGATCTCTTCCTACGTACCCCCTACGGGATTCGAACCCGCGCTACCGCCTTGAAAGGGCGGCGTCCTAGGCCGCTAGACGAAGGGGGCCCGCCGAACTGCTTCGACGTTACCCTCAACGGCGTTCCGTTGGGAGCTGGGATAGCTTAGGACACTTTCGCTGTAAATCTCAAACCGGCAGGTCAGAGGCGGTTTTTGCGCAGTTTTCACTGTAGTGATCCCACCCGTGCAGTTTGAACTCGGCGAGCCAACGCTCCGACGCCATCGCTAGCAGCACGACCTCGACGGATTCTTCGAACCGCTCGCGCAGATCTGCGTTGTCGGCCACCAGATCCGACATGTAGCGCTGACCCGCCATCGACGCTGCGAGCACTCGCACGAACTTGGTCGCGTCGAACTCCGGCTTCAGGTCACCCATCGCCAGAGCACGCTCGGCCTGCGCGAGCCCCTGAGCGCCCCAGACTCGACCGCCGCCCGAATGGACCTCCGCGTAGAACTCCGGCTCGACTATCAGCCGGAACTCCGCGCGCACGATCACGTCGTTCTGGAAGTTCTGTGCGATGTCGTCCACGATCCCGCGGATGACGTAGAACGGATGCGCAGTGGTGTCGGCCCACTTCTCCGTGATGGCGACGTACCGATCCAGTCCCGCAGCGAGCACAGCCCGGGCCAGATCTTCCTTGGACTGGAAATGGAAATACATCGCGCCCTTGGTGGCATTGGAGCCCTCCAAGATGGTGTTGACGGATGCAGCTGCGTATCCGCGTTTGGCGAATTCCGCCGCCGCCGCCTCCACGATGGCCGCCCGGGTACGCCGTGCGCGCTCTTGTTGTGCCATGTATTCCGTGCCTCCGAGCCCCAAGCGCCCTGCGTATCCGCAGGTAGTATAGATAGAGAGTACTTCACCCGAACGACATGCGAGTCGACTCACCTACGGTTCGCTTCGACACATACACCCGACAGAAAAATCGGTTAGGCAACCGAAACAAGCCGAATGGTATGATCTGCGCGGCTCGAGTGCGCTGCAGGGGGTGCGCACTCGAGCCGCACTTCTGCGCCCCTCCCCGCGCCGAACCACACGCCGAACCACACACCGACCCAGTCGCTTTCGGCGGTGCCCGAGACACCGTCCGTTCCCCACGAACCGAACGGTCGACGCGTCGCCCACGCCGCTCCGGGAGAGCGGACAACTTTCGGTTGAAAACCGAATTACATTTCACGGTAACGGATCTCGAGCGCCAACTGCTTCGCCTTGCTCGTTAGCATTTCAAATCTACTGCCCACCAAGCGAATACGTCGTCGGTGCCGAGCGCATTCGGTCAAATCGATTGCACGGTAATCGATATGAGAAAGACCGCTCGGTAACGTTTCCGACACGTTCACCGTCTTCGACCGAGCTGGCGCCCGCGCTGACTTACTGTGAAATACACCACAGGGGGAGATCGGCCGATTCGAGACGAGTGAATGCCATGAAGGTATCGATCTGCGCATTTCGTTCCATCACGACGGTGATCGCGGTGGCCATGCTCACGCTCTCGACGACCGGAACGGCGCCCGCCGACCCTCTGGGCAACTTCGTGGCACCCGTCGCCGATCCAGCGCTCTACCTACCCACCCCACTGGGCGAGCCCTGGTTCGATCCGCCCGCAGGCTACGAACAACGACCTCCCGGGTCGGTGCTGGCAACCCGACAGGTGACCGTCGGGCCGCTGTTCACGCCGGTCACGTCGACGCAGATCCTGTTTCGTACCAATGACTCCAAGGACCGGCCCGTTGCTGCGGCCACCACCGTGATCGTGCCGACCGCACCGTGGACCGGACCCGGAAGCCGGCCCGTCGTGGCGTACAACATGGCCATCAACTCACTCGGCAACACGTGCGCACCGTCCTGGCTGCTCCCGCGCGGGTTGGCCCGGGAGATCCCGGCAGTGCAGGCCTTCCTGGCCAAGAACTACGCCGTCGTCGTCACCGATCACGAGGGGCCACGGCAGGCGTACGCCGCCGGACGCATGGCCGCGCACGCGGTACTCGATGCCCTCCGAGCGATGGTCCGGCTACCCGAGCTCGGTTTGCCCGCGTCGTCTCCCATCGCTGTCACGGGGTATTCGGGTGGGGCGATCGCCACAGGATGGGCGGCGCAATTGGCCCCCTCGTACGCGCCCGACGTCAATCTGGTCGGCGCGGCGTTCGGTGGTCCGCCGACCGATTACCGGATTCTGCTGACGTCGATGAACGGAACTGCGGCGTCGACGCTCTTCCTGTCCGCAGCACTCGGAGTGGCCCGCGAGTACCCCGAACTGTTCTCGCTGATGAACGCCAACGGACTGCGCCTGGCCACCGTCGCCAAGGATATGTGCGTCAGCTTGCTCGCCCCCGGTGGACTGGTGGCCCCGATCCCCGCGCAGGCGCTCTCGGACATCCCCGACGTCGACCGCACCGAGATCGCCGAGAGCGTCATCGCCGCGACCCGCCTCGGCGGCGACCTCGCCCCCACCATCCCCACGATGATCTACCAGGGACAACAGGAGTTCTGGATTCCACGACAGGGAGCCGAGACCCTCCACGACGAATGGTGCGCGCAGGGTGCGAGCGTCAGACTCGAGGAGTATCTCGGCGAGCACCTGATCGTCGCTTTCAGCGGCATCCCGGGCGCGTACGCCTGGATCGACGACCGACTGGCCGGCATTCCGGTGCCGAGCGGATGCAGCAGCTTCGGACGCTGACCCCGGTCGACACCACTGCCGGGGGTACTGCCCGTCGGCACCGCGCGGCCCATTACACTTTCGAGCCGCGCCCCTATAGCTCAGTTGGTAGAGCTACGGACTTTTAATCCGCAGGTCGTAGGTTCGAGTCCTACTGGGGGCACCATCTTGACCAGGTAATTCCTGGTCAGACGCGGTTTCGGCGGCATCCGAACCAGTCGAAGTGGTCACCGAATGGTCACGAACGCCCCGGCGCAACCCCTGGTCACGGCCCGCGCGAGGCACCAAGCCGGCGGCCGCTTCCGCCGCTTTCGACCCGACTCCCTTGAGCAGGTGCGAGTACGTGTCCGCGGTGATCGTGATCGACGAATGACCGAGACGCTTCGACACGATCGCCAGCGGCACATCCGCTGCCAGTAGAAGACTGGCCTGTCCGTGCCGCAGGTCGTGCAACCGGATCGGACGTAGCCCCAACTCTGCACAGACCTTCTTGAATCGCTCTGTGACGCTCTGAGGCGGTATCGGTAATCCGTCCTCGCGGGCGAACACCAAACCGTGGTCCTGATAGGCATCGCCCCACTGCGCGCGCTCGGCGTCCTGGGCGAACCGCTGCGCCAACAGGACACCGACCGTTTGCTGATCTAGGTCGACCTCGCGGTCCTCCCCCGACGCTGTCTTCGGCTTTCCGAACTGAAACTGCCGGTGCTCGCTGTGGCAATAATCACACTCGATGCCGTCGCCGCTGATCTCGACAATCTGTTGCCGGACGGTGATCGAGCGATTCGTCATGTCGACGTCATCCCACCGCAGCCCACACACCTCTCCTCGGCGCAGCCCTGTCATCGCAGACACCTCGAACAGCGCACCCAGTCGCTCTGTACCGACGGCGTCCAGGAACGTCCCGAGTTCCTCCGCTTCCCACGGCCGGACCTTTGGGCGTGATGCCCGCGGCAGTTCGAGATTCTCGGCAGCGTTGAACGCGACAAGGCGCTTCCTGCGTGCCGACGTCAATGCGCTCCGGATGGTCGCGTGGACACGACGCACGGTCGCGCTCGACAGCGTGCGTGGGTGTCGCCGCTTACCCTTCCCGATCCGCTCCCCATCTGCCGGCGCAATCTTCGGCTGCGCGATCGTCGCCAGCATGTTCTCGATGTGCTGGGCCCGGAGGTCACCGAGCCGAATACGGCCAAGGTGTGGCACGAGGTAGGCGTTGACGTGTTGTTCGTAACTGCGCAGTGTCGTTGGGCGGGTGTCGCCGTTGCGTTTCGATTTGAGCCAGGCGCGCAGGTACTGCTCGACGGTCTGCTGCCGATCGTGAGCGACCTGGCCATTGCCGACGTCGACGAGGAACTTCGCGAGTTCGGCTTCCGCTTCGTCGCTGGTCCTGAATCCTGACTTCCTTACCTGCCTGCGCTTCCCCGTCTGCGGGTCCGCACCCATGTCGACGAGGAACGTCCATGAGCCGTGCGGCTTGCGGCAGGACTTACGACGCCCGCGGGCGTCGTACTCGACCGGGCACTTACAACGCTTCGACACCGACCCCTTCACGACAACCTCATCTCGGCAGGAGTCCACTTGTGGACATCCTCGATGCTGAATGCCCGAATTTTCCTACTCGCTCTACTGTCGAATTTCAGTTGTGTGGTCATTGCTGGTCCTGGGGGTGGTTTTGGCTGCGCAGGGTGTCGAGCTTGTAGTGCTTCTGGAGGTATTCCACGATCTTGACGGGGTCTATGTGAAAATCGGTCTCGTCGCTGCCCGAGCCTGCTGAGCTTTCCGCCTCCCTCAAAGAATCTTGATCAAATCCCATGTCCAACAGAATCTTTGAGAAGTCGATGCGGCGGGGTGATCCGTCGCGCAACCGCTGAGCGAGTGCATGCAGCGAGCCCCAGACGGTGTGCAGGATGACCTTCTTGCCGTTGGTGTAGTCCCGGAGCGGCTGGAGTTTGAACAGCTCTTCGCGAGTGTTGCTGACTCGAACGGTGAGCCGTTGGCGGTCTTCTTCGAGCCACTGGTATTCGGCCTCTACCTCCCCGAACACTCGGTCGATCTCAGTGCCTTTAGCTGTCAGTTGTTCCAGCGGTACCGCAAGAATCTCCGCGACCGCCTTGGCCTCGCCTAACTGGACCTGCCGGGTTCCGTTCTCGATCTTGTAGACCGTGGCCTGATGCCAAGCGAAGCCCTTCTCTGCCATCTTGGCCGCGAGCGCGCCCTGGGTAATTCCCTGCGAAGCGCGAGCGTTCTTGACGTTCTGCGCAAACCACTCCTCCGCTGTCCGCTCGACATCGGATCGTCCCTGTTCGCCATCTCTCACCATCACAGGACACACACTAATCCAAAACACCGTCAAACATGGCCCGAAAATGCTCCGCATTGGCTTAAACCGCTGATACTCTGATCTGGACATCAACAGCCGTCGAATAAATTCCAGATTGGAGCAATAGCAGATGTCTTCCATGCGAGAGACCCGCGAACCACAGATCGACTACCTGACAACTACTGAGGTCTCCGACCGTTACCGGACCTCGAAAGAGACGCTCCGTTGGTGGCGGCAGATCAACGCAGGACCACCCTCATTCAACATCGGGCGACGTGTGTTCTACCGGCAGAGCGAAGTGGACCACTGGTTCGCACAGCAAGAGGCAGCTACTCGCAGAGGCGGCGATGCAGCGTGAGCATGCCGGTCTGGAGCGCCGAAGACGTACGAGCCCTGGGGGTCCGAACCGACGTGCCGACCGCCGGCAGCGTTCTGGGCATGGGCAGTTGTGCGGCGTATGAGCTGGCTCGCCGCGGCGAGTTCCCCGTCCCAGTCTTGAAACTCGGAAGGAAGTACGTCGTACCCGTCGCGGGGCTGCTCGCAATTCTCGGCATCTCGACCCAATCGGCGGCGTGAACGCCGAACAGAAAACTGCCCCCGGCGCAGTTCACACGGCGGCAACCGCGTGAGCACCGAGGGCTAGGTCCGAACAACCACCATCACCAGAAGGATTGAACCTGATGACATCTTCGCACATCAGTACCTCCGCAGCCACTAGCTGCGGTGCATCCGAACGACCAGACGCAATCTCCGTCGACGCATACCGGGCCCTCAGTCCAGAGGCCAAAGCTGCTCGCAGAGCGGCTATTGCCGCGTTGCCTCCTGAGGAGGACGACGACGGGCCCGGACCTGCGATGTCCGTCGACGCATACCGGGCCCTCAGTCCCGCAGCCAAGGCAGCCCGCAGAGCAGAATTCGACGCCTGGGAAAAGCGGCAGACGGCGGTCGAGCGGTGAAGGCCAATCCGACAGATTCCTACGACGAGAGCTTGATCGACGCGGCCGATCGTCTCCTCAGAGCAGCCCTGCGAGGACGCTCATTTCGCCTCGCAGTTCAGTGCGACATCTGCGGCGCGTGGTTGGTAGACCCCGACTCTGTTCGGAAGCACCGCGGCCCTGTCTGCTCGAAGCGGCGAGCCCTAGGCGGTGGGGACGCTCAGTGAGTGAATCGATGCGGTACGCGTGGCGTCGGCAGGTGGTCCGCGATGGCTACCTGACCGACGCCACGCGCCGCGTCCTCCTCGAACTCGAGTCCTATGCGAACCCTGACGGCACCAACGCACGCCCCGGTGTCAGGCGTATCGCGGAGAATCTCGCGTCTGGGGACGGCTACGTGAACGAAAAGACGGTGCGCCGAGCGCTTGCCGTCGGAGTTGAACGTGGCCTGATCGAATGCGTCGAGAAGGGACACACGGGTCGAGGACGAAACGTCGCGGACGTCTACAGGCTCTCATTCGAGTCCCTACCACCGGACATTCAGATGTCCACTGGTGAAGGCTCAACCACCGGACATTCAGATGTCCACCGATCCCTCTCGACCAGTGGACATTTCAGCACGACCAGTGGACATTTCACCCCCGACCACCGGACACCTGAATGTCCACCCACCAGTTCCTTACACCAGATCACTACACCAGATAAAAGCGGCGAACGAACTTTCTCGAATCCAGATCGGTCAGGACCCCGATCGAAACCAGTGCCGCCCAAGGGATGGAAGCTCGTCCGCTCCGTGATCCCAGACGCACACCCCCAAGCCGTCCGCACAGACCTCGCGATGCGAGCCGGCGCACTTCTCGACACAGGCACCCCAGCCGAAACCGTAGAAGCCGCCCTACGCCTCTGGCTCACGAAACCCAACCTAGGACCGGCAACACTCCCAAGCCTCGTCTCCGAAGTCATCAAAACCGCAACACCGCAACACCGAACGCCCACCAACAGTGTCGGGGCGGCATCCGAGAAAGCACTCGGATGGCTCGCAGTCGGCCAGAAACTCACCGGCCAGACCATCACCACCCCCAAGGAACTCACATGACCGAAACCATCCCACTCCCACACGGCCTCAACGCAATCCTCATCCCCCGCAACACCCCCTGCCCCATCTGCGGACTCACAGCAGAACCACTCACCCACCAACACCTCTGTCCAACCTGCACCACCCTCGTCGCCAACGAACACCCCATCGCAACCGAATTCGCCAACCGAATCCACGACACACAACCATGACCGCCGCGGCCCTTGTATCAATCCGCGTGTGCGCACGCGTGACCCGGCCTCCTCTGACAGATCAAACGTTTGGCAGCCTCACCGCGCGCGCGGGAGGCGAACGTTCGGCAACGCTCCCACGCGCGCGTCGCTGATCTCTCAACGCGTGTATCCGCGTCTGCGTGCGAGCCCGGTGACCATCGCGTGACCACAGCACTGTTCACCAGCAGCAATTCACTTGTCATCGGATATCTAATCCGCAGGTACACCAGGAGGACTCAGTTGATGGACTGGAACGAACTCGTCTCAGCACTGGCCAGTGTGCCGGCGCTGTCCGGCGCAGTGTGCCGCTCTCGGGCTCCACTCTTCGATGCCACACACGATGCCTTGGAGACCTCAGAAAAACGCACTGAACGAATCTCCGTCGCACAGGCACTATGCGGCGGATGCCCCGCCCTCGTCGAATGCCGAGACTGGGCACACCAGCAGCTCGGCAAACTATCCGGTGTAGTCGCGGGCGAACTGTACGAGCCTGAGAACACGATCGGCAGACTCGACACCCATCAGGCAGCGAACGCCGTCGTCGACTTCGTGCAGGGACGCTCACGGACCGTAGTCACCGACGTGGCTCAAGCTCTCGACATCACCCGTGGGACAGCGGCAATGGCGCTTTCTCGCGCTGCACGCGCCGGACTCATTCACAGGGTCGAGATTGGCGTGTACAGCGGCAAGCCGGTGGTCGAGCACGCGATAGGAGTCAGTGCATGACGAATCCGCAGCCACCCATCACGGTCATCGGAACCGCCGTCATCCTGACCGGCTCAGGAGTGGAAGTCGCACTCCGCGCCGCGATCAACACTCAACGTGCTCGGCGAACCAACGGTCTCCCGGTTTCCGGGGATCTGAATGCACTAGTCCAGGCATGCATGTCCGTGCGCGGACATTCGGACGTCCGCGATAACGCCGATCCGGCAACATCATTGGAGGAACGACCCACTATCCCGATCGAGGAGGCAGCGACGATGCTCGGACTCTCAGATCGGCAGATCCGTCGCCTCGCGTCGAAGCTCGGCGGAAAGAAGATCGCCGGTCGTTGGCTCCTCGACATGCAGGCAATCATCGAACACGCCTTCACACCCTCCGGACACCCGGTCACCGTGCCGGCGCTCGGCTCCCCCCTGCCCGATACGGAACTTGCATGACGAGCGGGGACACTGACACAACGCCGACAGAGCTGACCGACGTCATGCAGTCGGCCATCCGCACCGCACACGCAGAGGGCCTGAGCCAGTTGCAGATTGCGAAGCGTGTCGGTGTCCCCCAACCCAACATTTCCCGCTGGTCGAAGCGCATGGGGTTGGTCTGGAATACAGGACGTACAGCCGAGGCCAATCAGGCTGCCAGGGAGCGCATTGCGGCCAATCGCCTCCTACTTGCTGAGCAGTTGATTGCCGACGTGCTTTCTCTCCGGGAGCGGTTCTGGTCCGAGTACACAATGGTGGTTGGTACTCCCACTGGTCCCCAGCGCGTCTACCTGGACATCCCCGACGCCAAGGCGGTGGCCGACATCGCCAGTGCCATCGAGCGTTTGGTGAAGGCCCACGACAACCTCAGTCGCCTCGGGGCATCCGCTGGCGTCGACCATGCCAAGTCGATGCTCGTTCAGATGCAGGTGGCCCTTGCGCGGTTCGCAGCCGACTTCGAGGACGAACCTGCCGGTGACCAACCTGTGACCACGCCAGCTTTGACCAGCGGCGATACGCCCGACAGCGGACTCCCAATCCACAGGTCACAGGTGATCGACCATGAGTAGCACCGTCCCCGACGCCGATGTGTCGGCAGAGATCCGCAAACTCCGAGAGCTTCTGTTCGACGGCGACTACACCACCGCAGTATTCCTCCTCGCGTCGATGGATGAGGAGAGCCGGCTGTTGGTCACCCTGGCTCTGCTCGACGCGCTCAACGCAGCGCAGGAGGCTGCGATGGAACATTTCGTCGCGGCCGGAAACCTACTCATACCCCTCGTGACTCAGATGCGTGAACTCGGCGTTCTGCGGCCGGATATCTCGGCGGCCGCGGACCAGTTCGATACCGCTCGGGTGCGAATGCAGGACGTATTCGGAAAGAAGGCCCCTGATGGCTCTTGATCTCGGTGAACTGTCCGTCCGTCTCACGGCTGAGGACCAACTGACGAACGCCCTCAATGGTGCGCAGCAGTCGGCTCGCCGCACGGAGCAGGTCACATCACAGGCCGCCACGGGTATCACGTCGGCTACGCAGCGGATGGCACAGGGCTACCAGCAGTTGCAACGCGAAGCACAGACCTACGCGACCGCATCGGAGCGCGCGAACTCCCGCGCCGAGACCGCCACCGACCAGGCCCGCCAAGCGCAGGAACGATTGGATGCAGCACAGCGCGACTCCCGTACCAGCGCGTCTCAGTTGGAGGCCGCGCAACGCGACGTCGCGTCGGCAACGGATCTCGCTGAACGCTCCATGCGTGACGCCGTCACCGCCACCGACCGGATGGAGGCTGCGCATCGTCGTGCCGCGCGCGCCGCCGAGCAGGGTGGCCGGGATGCTGTCGATGCCCTCGAACGGACCCAACGCGAACTCCGCCAGACGGCGCAGGCGGCCGAGTCTGCCGGTGAGGACGCGGGTTCTGGCTTCGCAGGTCGCTTTTCAGGTGGGTTGGAGGGTCTGTCGGGTGCCGCAGGCAATGCCGGGTCGTCGACAGGTGGTTCGTTCATCGCGGGGTTCGCACCGCGGGTCGCTGGGCTCGGATCGAAGTCCGGGCCTATCGGTGTCGCCCTCGCGGGTGTCGCAGTCCTTGGCGTCGCCGTTGGTGCCGCGCTGGCCGATGCGATCACGCAGGGCATGGAGTTCGACGCGATGTCGGATCAATTGCAGGCGAAGCTCGGTGTCGACGAGGAGACGATGCGGACTATCGCGAAGGCGTCCGGTGCCGCCTACGGCAACGTCTTCGGTGAGTCGGTGGCCGAGAACATGGACACCGCGCGGCGGGCCATCCAGAACGGATTGCTCGATCCATCCGATTCCGCGAACGACATGCAACCCGTCATCGAGCAACTCGACACCGTTGCAAGCTTGCTCGAATCCGATATCCCCGAGGTCGCCGTGGCCGCAGGAAAGATGGTCCGCTCCGGGTTCGTCGACACCGCAGTCGACGCCCTGGATCTGTTGGCGGCCGCCGAGCAGAACAACCTCGCGATCACCGGTGACCTGTTGGACACGATGGGCGAGTACAGCGTTCAGTTCGCGAAGGTCGGTCTCGACGGGCCGACCGCGCTCGGTCTGATATCGCAGGCGATGCAGGGTGGTGCCCGCGATACCGACGTCGCTGCTGATGCGGTGAAGGAGTTCGCGATCCGGGCCGTCGACGGTACCGAGTCGACAGCCGAGGCGTACGGAAAGCTGGGTCTAAACGTCGAAGACACGATGGCGAAGCTGACGGAAGGCGGCGAGGCCGGCACCGGGGCGCTCGACAGCATCCTGGATTCGCTCCGGGAGATGGAGCCGGGAGTCGAACGAAACCAGGTCGCTGCTGCTCTGTTCGGCACTCAGTGGGAAGACCTCGCAGGGGCGTTCGACAAGTTCGATGTGTCGAGCGCTGCTGGGCAACTCGGTGAAGTAGCGGGTGCGGCCGAGCGGGCCGCTGACACGATGGCCGGCAACACGAAAGCGAAGTTCGAGCAGGCACAGCGGGCCGTTGAGCTGTCGATGTCGGGCGTGAAAATGGCGATCGCGGATGGGTTCATGCCGAGCCTCGACAAGGCCGTCGATTGGGTGAACACCCACCAACCGGAGATCATCGGCTTTTTCACTCGACTGGCCGACGCAGGTTTCGTCACCCTCGATGCAATCCTCGCGTTCACATCGGGCAGCCTCCGCGGTCTCGCCAACTGGGGTGAAGTGGTGGGCGCGACAATGGGTACTGCGTTGCAGGCTATTGGCGGGTTCGCTGAGTTCGCGGGCGGCATCGTCAAGCACCTCCCCGGTATGCAGGATGTGGGTGAGGCGATCGAGGGTGCGGGCGAGAAGACGCAGTGGTACGCCGACCAAGTTCAGTCCTCCTCGGAGAAGCTGAACGGTCTGGCGGACATGATCGACAATGCACGCCCCGGCATCCAAGGAATGCGTGAGGATTTCGCGAACGCAGGCGAAGCCGCGCAGCTCAACGCTGAGATGGCGCGGGCACTTACCGACGAATTGAACGCGGTGCCGGATGGCAAGGACATCGTCATCGAATCGAACACCCCGGAGCAGACGGCAGCGCTGGAGGCGTTGGGGTTGAAGGTAACTCAAATGCCGGACGGGAAGTTCCGCGTCACCTCGAACACCGATGAGGGCCAGAAGGCGATCGATGCGTTCGTCCGCGCGAACAACGATAAGAACATCGACATGTTCGTTGATCTGCGTCAACGGCAGATCGGATACTGGGAGTCGCAGGGTGTGTCGGAAGCCGACGCCCCGTTGATGCAAGGCCCGGTGCCGATTACCTCGAACGCTGACGGCAAGCTCCCCGACGAAGCACTCATCAAGTCCGCCGGCGGCAAGGGTCTGGTGCAGTGGGCGGAGGAAGGCGCTGGCCCGTGGGAAGCATTCATTCCTGGCGCTGAGTCGAAGCGTCCCCGCGCCGTCGGCATCCTCCGCGATGTCGCTGACCGCTTCGGGTACGGACTCGTCCAGATGGCCGACGGCGGCATCGTCAACGCGAGAGATCTTGCGTCGTCGATGGCGTGGGCGCAGTCGATGGACCCCGCCAAGTACCTGATGGGTGGCTTCTCGACCGACGCCATCGACTGCTCGGGTGCCGTCTCGGGTGCGGTGAATGAAGCAGTCGGCGTGCCTGCTTTCGACTCCCGCATGTCGACAGTCACCGAGGGTCCGTGGTTGCAGGCCAAGGGCGCGACCCTCGGGCGTGGCGGCCCTGGCACCTTACGTATCGGCTGGTGGGATCAGGGCGGTGGCGCGAACGGACACACTGCACTGACCTACCCCGACGGCACGAACTTCGAGTCCAACGGTTCCGAAGGTGTCGTCGTCGGCGGTAGGACCGGCGCGGATGATCCGTCGTTCACCAACCACGCCTACTTCGCGACCGCCGGCGATCTGGGAGAACCCGGAAGCGTCGGAACTGTACCGAACATGAACGGTGCCAACGTCGGTGGTACGTCGCTCGGGAGGAAAGTCGGCACCCTGCCCACCAGCTCCGGTCCGGTGGATGTGCGGGTCGTGAACTTCTCCGATCTCGGTGGCGCGGCCCCGGATGGCCGCACTCCGAAGGCGGTCGGGAATCTCAAGGTGTTCGCGAATGGCGGCATCGAATCCCAGAACCCCGAGATCGCAAACACAGGCGGCAACGTGCGCGTGTGGGCGGAACCGCAAGCAGGACCGTGGGAAGCCTACATTCCCGGTGATCCGGCGAAACGTGCACGCGCAGTGGATATTTGGCGTGAGACCGGTAAGCGGTTGAATATCACGGAGTTCGCTGATGGTGGTTTCGGTGGCTATAACGAACCGAAGGCCCGCGACTACATGCGCCCCACCAACCTGATGGAGGCCGCCGCCTTGGCGTCCGGTCTCGGCTTCACCGCGGCGTCGGGTATCGGCGGGTTCCTGTCGATGGCCCAGTCCGGGCAAGTGGATCTGTCGCAGTTGATGCCGCAGTTCGACACCGGCAGTAACGACATCCCCGGCCTGTCCGAAGCCGTCATCGGCCGACTCGACCAATTGGTCGAACTTCTCTCCAAGGGCGGACTACTCACCGCCGACGTCAACGTCGACACCAGCAACGGGAACATCGGTCTGCAATTGATGTCCACCGGACTCGCTTAAACCCAAGCAGCACAACACATTAAGAGTATCACATGAATCCACCGAACGTCCGCCGAATCAACGGCAGCCACAACCCCGACGACCGCAGCTACACCGGCCTCGGCTACGTCGACAAAGACGGCGTCTACCACTTCCCGAACGGCAGCATCCTGCCCGCCACCGGAGGTATGACATCACCGGACGGCAGCCATCAACTCGGAGCCATGACACTGGTTGTCCGCGAAGACGGGTCGCCATCGACGATCCCGACACCGGACGCCGCCGACCCCGTCGACTCGGCGCTGCAACGACTGCACTGTGTCGACACCGAACGCCAGGACGCCTACGACCTCGCCACCTTCGGCGAGATCGGCGGAGCTCCGGTCGTCGATCCCGTCGACTTCGATCCGATTCTCCCGATGAGTGGCGGGCTCGGTGCGGACCCGCACAGCCAGGCGGTGCGGGCGTACGAGGTCGGTTCACCCGAACGAACCGCGGCGATCGAAGAAAGCCGGCGTACCCACCCCGAACGCCACCAGGGAACCTCGCCGTACACCGACTCAGGCTCCCCCTACAACCCACTCACCCCCATCGAAAACCGGTAGGAGATCCCATGAAAACGTTGCAGCACTTGATGACCGAGTACGCCGACCTGAAGAAGGAGCGCGATGCACTGATCAAGGAGCACAGTCAGTACACCCCGAACCAGTACCTCGACATGAACGCGAATCGGGTTCTTCAACGAGAGCACGAGGAGCGCTGGAGGAAGTTCTACACAGACAAGTACGAGCCCCAGTTGCAGGAACTCCGAGAAGAAGGACGCGACGTCGCCGCCCGCATCAAGGCGGAGGGCGACCGCAATCGCCCCAAGCTCGACGGTGACTCGCCGGCAGCACTGATGCGAACCGAACAGGCATGGCGAAACACGGTGCTCCCGCTGCTCGACAAAGGGGTGCCACTCCGCGAAGCACTCCGAAACGCGGACGTCGACGCAGTCCTCGGCGCAGAACGATTCGCCCCCGGCTACTTCGGCGCGAAGAACTACAACACGGATTCTGGTGTAGCTGGAATGCAGGCAAAATTCGGTGACGATCGCCGTATGACACTGGAGAACGTGCGCGCTGACGACGGGTCATCGATCACGCGACACATTCTGGAGCGTTTCGCCGAGATGGACCCCGCCAACGCCGACTCCCTGACGATGGCGGCACGAGCAGACGCGGATCTCGATTCGTTCAACCACTACGTCGTGACACACGACCGGTCTGGCGGTGGCCTCGACGCAGCACTTGTCAGGCATTACGCCGACCAAGGCACTCCCGAAGCACGCGAGAAGGCCGCCCAGACCGCGCAGGAGCGCGCAGCAACAATGGGCGCAACCCACGCGTGGAGGTCTGATCTCAGATGCCGCTACAGGCGCAGCAGGCGGACAACGAGCACACCCGCCTGCTCGTCGCCGAGTACGAACGCCTCGAACTGATCTTGCTGGAGGAGGTCGCGACACGGCTCCGTAAGAATGAGAGCGCCCCCGACTGGGTCAACCAACGGCTCAGCGAGATCTGGGCACTAAAGAAGGCCGCGGCCGCACACGTCGCGTCGATGTTGAAGGGCCACCCCCGGACCCTCGACAACGCCATCAGTGAAGCCGCGCGTAAGGGTGTGGCAGTGGCGGATTCGGACATTGCGGCCGCGGGTGGGCGAGGACAGGGAAACATGCGGTTCAACACCGCCGGCGTTGCGCTCGCGACTGATTCCCGCGCCATCGCGCTCCTTCACCACGAGGCCGCCTTCGCGCTGAACACGCTCAACACCGGCATCCTTCGCGCCACCGAAGACCTGTACCGCCAAGTCGTCTACCGAACCGTCCCAACAGTCATCTCCGGCGTTGAGACGCGGGTGAAATCCACGCAGCGTGCACTCGACGAGTTCGCGAAACACGGCATCAAGGGCTTCACCGACAAGGGCGGCCGGACATGGTCGATGACCGCTTACGCCGAGATGGCAATGCGGACAGCAGCTACCCGCGCACTGACCCAATCCCACCAGGATCGGCTGTTAGAGCGTGGCTACGACCTCGTGGTCGTCTCTTCGCATCCCCGGCCGGCACCGCAGTGCCAACCGTACGAACGGCAAGTTCTGTCGTTGTCCGGTGGGAACACGGGAGTCGTGGAAGTCGAGAACGCTCTCACCGGGAAGATGACCCGTATCAGAGTGAAGGCGTCACTCGAAACCGCCACGAGCCGTGGACTTTTCCACCCAAACTGTAGGCACACGAGCAATATCTGGCTACCCGGTGTCACTGATACGACGCCCACGAAACCAAACGATGAGGGCTACGAGGACACACAGAAACTCCGCTACCTCGAACGTCAGACCCGTGACTGGAAGCGCCGATCCGCGACCGCCCTCACACCAGAAGCGAAGAAGCGCGCCAACGCGAAGGTGAAGGAGTGGCAGAAGCAGATCCGCGACCACACCGAGCAATCTGGCGTCGGACGTCGCCGTGACCGCGAACAGATCACGGGCGTCTACGGTCCAGGCAACGCAACCCGCGCGAACGCATCGAAGACGAACGTTCCGAAACCCACTGTCCAGGATCCGCCTGCCGTCCAGAAGACCGCAGCGTCCCTCTCGCAGTCGACGCGTGACCTCGTAGCTGACGCCCGATCATCCATCCCGAAGGACCGCGCTGGCTGGCTCGACACCACCCTCCGGTACCCGAAGGACGGCAACGGCGCGAAGCTCGTCCCAGAGAAGCTACAGCGCCATCTCGACACCACCCTCGACGTCGGCACCGCCATTCAACGAGACACCCGCGCGCTCATAGACGGAGACACGACCATCCGCAAGCTTCACGCCGAAGACAAGCAACTGACTGATGCCGCGCAATGGCTTTCACCGCGCCGCAACGGGATTCAGCGTGACATCGCTCGACGTGAACAGGCGATCATTCAGTCCGCACTCGCCGAGGTTCGAGACTTCGGCAGTGCACCGCAAAGCGCGGCTCTCATCACTGCAACCAAGGGGGGCGGTACGGCGGCCGCGCTGGCTCAACTGCGAGCCGCGGAACAGTACTTCCCGACCGACTGGCTCGTCGCTGCCGCGGGCCGTGGAACACTCCGCGTCGGAGTTGCTGAACGCGCATTCTTCCGACGTGGAACAGACGGCGACACTCTCGCGGCCGCGTCTTTCGATGAACTCCCTGACTACCGCGGCGCATTCAGCAACTATCCCGAAGAGGTCATGGTTCACGAACTGGGCCACCGCATGGAACAAGCCGTCCCCGGACTCACTCAGCTCGAATACGCTCTCGTTCGATCACGATCCATCACCAACGGAGTACTCGAAGAACCGACCACGATCTACCAGGGCGTCGATGGTCTCGCACACGAGATCGGCTACGAGGACCAATGGCGAAACAAGTACGCAGGCAAGACCTACGCTAATGACTCTCAGGCTGACCCAGCGCGAGAACCTGCCGAGGTGTTCCAGGTCGGTTTGCAAGATGCGCTCGGACGGAGTGACGCACGCGGTGAGTTCGATGAGACCGGGCAACTACAGGCATTCGTGCTAGGAGTGTTGGCGCTGTTATGAACTGGAAGATCACGTCACCGACAGACTCCGATCGATGGCTGACCCACACCGGGGATACGTGGGAAGCAGATCCCGAAACCACGGCCTACCTCACCCAACCCGGCTATGCGTTCCCGCTTACCCCCACCGGGCCCGTCGTCACCATCACGGACGAGTCCACGCTTATGGCCGCAGCCCGCAAGCTCATCCCTGGCGCAGAAACCTTCGGCGACCTACCTCCGTACCCAGCGTTCCCCAGCGTCCCCGACTGCGTCTACTGAGTAGCCTTGGGAAGCGCCGGAGAATCGCTCCACGTGCGATGTTCCTCGTGTTTCTCCTTGGTCTCGAAGAGACGCTGTCGCCAATCAGTCCGTGTTGGCGTCGCACCTTCCTCAACACACCATTCGACTGCGTCCTCCAAGGTGTGTCTTCCGGAAGGGAGATGTGCTCCAGGCTTACTCGCCAGGTGGAAGTGTGGCCTTGTCTCCGGACTGTTGCCCTGTGGATGCCAATGCATCTGCCACTGAACGAGGCCATCTACGCGCAATTCATACGCATACATCAATGTCGTTACTCGGTACTTATCATCCCGATTGTTGTCCCCGTCAGGGTCGACTTCCACGATCCGGAATTGCTGCTCCGCTTGGAAGTATGCCGCCGAACCCCCATCAAACCTCAGCTGTAAGCCATCCTCAGCGCCAAGTCGCCAATAGCCCGTAGCGTTGAGAGCGTATTCCTGCTTTTTACCAAGTATGAGTGTCGGATGGGTCGCCAACACCCCGAGGGCTTTCCGCAGAGGGTCTAGGTAGTTCTCGACCGCGGCGTAAGGCGTTCTCCCGGGCATAGATGTTCGGCTACCGCACCAGCGGCAGGGACATCGCCACGGCGCGAAGACCACTCACGGAGTCCCAATCCCGGCCCTCGTAGTCACCTGAGTCCCAGCGGTCAAGGAATTCCGGGCCGCTAATCCCCATGTTCTTGCGAGCAATCCGATCGAACAGTCCGTCGTACTCCTCATTGGACAGTTCGACGGCACCCTCGATGGCCTCAGTCAAAGCTGACATCGGTTCACCACCCCTTCAGTGCTGTTACGGACTGTCTATCAGTGGACACCGACAATACACGTGGGGGCTGTTTGAGACGCGGGAAACAGCCTGCTCAGAAGGAGACCAACTCGATCAGTTCGATCTGGGTTTCGAACGGGATGTGGGTGCGTTGCTGCCAAGCGTCCTGCGAAGGAAGTACAGGGTGTTGCAAGACCATCGAAACGCCCGGAGCTTTACCGCCCTCGTAAATCACCAGGTCAAGTATCTTTGCTTGGTAGTTGACCCCGTCACGATTGCAACCGACGAACCGACCGATGTGATCTGTAGATAGCTCGCGCGCAGTCATCGTCCTACGGCTAACCAGGCCCTCGTTGACGCCCGGACTGTTCACTATCTCCGTGTGCTCGATCTCGTCGCCCACTGCAATCCCCTCCTGCCCTATGAACGTAGAACAGCACACTATGCGTCCCACCGTCCTCAGCGCATCAAAAAGGCCACAGCACGTGTTCCGGTCATCGTGTTCCTCGGTTGAGTCGGCGGCGGGAGCCGGGTGTGAGGCCGGCTGGGTCTGCGGCTGTGGGGTTGGCGGCGACAGCAGTGAGTTCCAACGCTTTTGCGAGGTCGTCGTCGGTGAGTCGCCACCGGTTGCCGAGTTTGTGGCCGGGGAGTTTCCGGGCACGGAGTTGTCGGAGGTACCAGTCGGTGGAGACACCGAGCCGCTGCGCACCAACCTCCACATCGAACGTCAGAGCGGCAGGGGGCGTGGGCCCAGCCTCGGATGCAGTCGATTCTTCCTCTGTCATGACGCGACCGTAGGGGCCAATGCCGGTTGCTGCCACGCAACTGGAACGCAGAAGAGCGTCAACAAGGACCCGCTACTACAAAACGAGACGTCAGCAGAAGGTGTTGTCTCCTGCTCGCACCACTGACTTGCTGCTCGTTGAGTCGATCTGCTGACGCCAGGTTGACACATAAGGCAACAGGATCCGAAGGGCCTCCTCAGACCCAGGCGCGAAGTGGCACTGCGTCAGGAGATCCGAGATGGACAGTGCGGCATCGAGGTCCAGGATTTCGATACCGGTCACGACGTCGTACTCATCCAGATCCACAAGAACAACGTCCGAGATTTCCCGAGTTCTGCAAACGGTGGCCGGGGCATCGGAGAACGTCACGTAAGCGGCCTGCGCCTGTGTATCGACGGTGAGCTGCGCGCTTTCGATCCTCATCTATCTACCCTACTTCCAAAATGCAGTCTTGATGACGTGGGCATGGTTACCATTTGCATCCGTTGTTATAACAGATGCCACCTCCAGCATCTTCCCGCTTCCGGTTGTGCCTAGGTGCACGACCGAGCCGTTGCGCCCGGGGCGAGTACCTGACACGTTGCCGAGAGCGGACTCGATGTCCTCGCGAGTGATCGAACGGGACCTCATCCGGGCCTCCGCATGGCCGGTCATGATTATCTTCATTCCGGGGTGGTTCCGACGTCGAACGCTAGGCGTCGGACCTGATCCCCGTTCAGTTCAACAAAAACCTGGTACAGACCTGGCCCTGGCAGAGGAATCGAGTTCGAAAAAGCGAACACGCCTGCGATCTTGCCGTCGTAAACCGTTGCGTCTTCGCTCCCGACGACGCCCTGAGCGCTCAGCCGGTAGCCATCGTTGGGTGCAACGATCGTGACTCAGAGGTCAGCCGGTGGTTCACCCAGGGCCATACGAACGCGTCCCGCACATGAGAAAAAGTGCTGCGTTGGAAAGCTTCTGGCTGAGATCTCCGTGTAGCTTGCGCCGACGACGGTGAGCTTCCCTGACTCTACCTTCGCAAACTCCGCAATGAACGCGTAATCAAGTTCGGCCACGCAGCTCACACTAGCCGCCGCGACGAATGTAAGTCCGAATTTCGACCCACTCCGGTGTGGCTTCAGAGTGGTCACAGAGGAACCGTGTGACCACGTAACCAGCCGTCACCAACTGACATGAAGAGCTGCGCCGACCAGGACCAACTGTCACTCACTGGGTTTCGCCGCCATCAGGTGTCACGGACTCGTTCTGACTTTTAATCCGCAGGTCGTAGGTTCGAGTCCTACTGGGGGCACCACACACCGTCCGGGTAACAGTGATCACACCTGTCCGGAACGTACACTCGGACGTAACGATCGGCCGAGGCCGAGCGACGTGCAGGGGGAACTGCAGCGGTCGTGAACTCGCGGAAGCCGGTCGGAGGATCGACGCTCCGGGGGCACATCGAGTCGATCGACACCGAACATCACGACCGCCGGAACAGCAAGTGAACAGGCTCGACACGGTTCACACCGAACCTACGGTGCCGTAAGCTGGACCGGTCGTACGCAATCTATGGAGGCGATCTAATGGCGAGGGATCTGACACAGCTCGAGCTTCTGCAAGAGCTGGTGCCCACTGCCGAGGACAATGTGAACCGTCACATCTCGATGGCGCGGGAGTGGCACCCTCACGACTACGTCCCGTGGGACGAAGGTCGCAACTTCGCCGCACTCGGCGGCCAGGACTACGACCCGGAGCAGTCCAAACTCTCCGACGTCGCACAGGCCGCGATGATCACCAACCTGCTCACCGAGGACAACCTGCCGTCCTACCACCGTGAGATCGCCGAGAACTTCTCCCAGGACGGTGCCTGGGGAACCTGGGTCGGTCGCTGGACCGCCGAGGAGAACCGCCACGGCATCGTCATGCGCGACTACCTCGTCGTCACCCGCGGCGTCGATCCCGTCGCCCTCGAAGAAGCCCGCATGATCCACATGACCAACGGCTTCGCCTCACCGGCAGGATCGCAGACGGGTCTGCTGCACTCGGTCGCCTACGTGACCTTCCAGGAACTCGCCACCCGCGTCTCGCACCGCAACACCGGCAAGGTCTGCGACGATCCGATCGCCGACCGGATGCTCCAGCGCATCGCCGCCGACGAGAACCTGCACATGATCTTCTACCGCAACATCACCGGCGCAGCGATGGACATCGCTCCCGACCAGACCCTCGACGCGGTCTCCGACATCGTGACGAACTTCGTCATGCCCGGTGCCGGGATGCCGAACTTCCGCCGTAACGGTGTGCTCATGGCCAAGCACGGCATCTACGACCTGCGTCAGCACCTCGAGGACGTCGTCTGGCCGGTGCTGCGCAAGTGGAGCGTCTTCGAGCGCAACGACTTCACCGCACGCGGGGAGAACAAGCGCGAAGAACTCGCCGCGTTCCTCGAAGACCTCGAGCGGCAGGCCACCAAGTTCGAGGAGATGCGCGATCGGTCCCTCGCCCGCGAACGCGCGAAGGCCGAAGCACGCGCGTCGTAAGCTCAGATCGACTGGTGTGCCCGGTACCGACTTCGGTGCCGGGCACCACTGTTTTCCGGCTTCTGTCGTCCGACCGCTGTCCCCGGCCCACCGATGTCACCATGATCACGTTCCCTCCGTTCCAAAGGCTTCCCTCATGACACTGCAGATCGGCTCGCTCGAGTTGCGCAGCCCCGTCGTCCTCGCACCGATGGCCGGCGTCACCAACGTGGCGTTCCGCACCCTGTGCCGGGAGCAGGAGTTGGAGCGGGCCGGTAGTACCTCGGGTCTGTACGTCTGCGAGATGGTCACAGCGCGAGCGCTCGTCGAACGGCAGCCGGCCACGATGCACATGACGACGTTCGGCCCCACCGAAACTCCACGGTCGCTGCAGCTCTACACCGTCGATCCGGACACCACGTACGCCGCCGCGAAGATGATCGTCGACGACGATCTGGCCGACCACATAGACATGAACTTCGGCTGCCCGGTTCCGAAGGTCACCCGAAAAGGCGGCGGTGCCGCACTGCCCTACAAGCGAAACCTGTTCGGCCGCATAGTCGCTGCTGCCGTCAAGGCGACCGAGGGCACCGACATTCCCGTCACCGTCAAGTTCCGCGTCGGCATCGACGAGAACCACCACACTCATCTCGATGCAGGACGAATCGCCGCAGGCGAGGGCGCAGCGGCGGTGGCTCTGCACGCCCGAACCGCCTCGCAGCGTTACTCCGGAACCGCCGACTGGAACGAGATCGCTCGACTCAAGGAACATGTCTCCGGCATCCCGGTCCTGGGCAACGGAGACATCTTCTCCGCGTCCGACGCGGTCCGCATGATGGCGGAGACCGGGTGCGACGGCGTCGTCGTCGGGCGGGGTTGCCTCGGTCGGCCCTGGCTGTTCGCCGAACTCAGCGCCCGCCTCAACGGTCGGCCCGAACCCACTCCACCCACCCTCGGCGAGGTGGCCACCATCATCGCTCGGCATGCCGAGTTGCTCGCCGAGCATCACGGCGAGAAGAAGGGCCTGCGAGAACTACGCAAGCACGTCTCCTGGTACCTGCGCGGATTCCCGGCCGGATCCGACCTCCGGGTCTCGATGGCATTGGTCTCGACCCTGACCGAGCTGGACGACCTACTGGCGCAACTCGATCCGACCGTTCCGTTTCCCAAGGACGCCGAAGGCCCCCGTGGTCGACAGGGCTCACCGGGCGCGGTGTCGCTGCCCGACGGTTGGCTCGACGATCCCGAGGACGTCTGCGTCCCCGCCGGTGCCGACCTGATGCATTCCGGCGGCTGATTCGCACCTGACCAGCCGCCCACCTCGCTCGAGTGGACCATGCCGCTCGAGTCAGTACTATGGCTGGGATTGCCGAGCAGGCGGCGCGTGCGTGTGATGGAAGGCCAGGTTCGAATTCGTGGGAGACGATCGAGAGTCGGGCCCGTCGGTGCCCGAGGGTCGCGCCCCATGGGAGCGCCCGCTGTCCTCAATCAGACAAACCGGCGCAAGCGGACGGTCGGGGCAGCGCCCACCTCACTCCGAAGGCCCCGCAACACCGGACGAGGAGCAACCGCCTCAGCCCGAGGACAGCGGCAGGCTCGGCAAACGATCGCCGCGTAACGCCGACACCGTCTCGGTCGCCGAGTTGGTGGACAAGATGTCGCGCTCGGGATCGACTCGGCGGGCACCGGACGACCGTCCCGAGGTCGAAGAGCCGACCGAGGTCATCACCCCCATCACCGATTCCACTCCCCCGCCTGCCCGAGCAGTGCCGCCGACTCCGCCTCCGCACGCGGCACCGGAACCGGTGGGTGCGCCCGCAACGGATCGCCCGGCCCTGACACGGTTGGCCATGAGCCGGGTGCGCCGACGCCGTCGAGTGCGGATGATCGGCCGAAGCCTGGTCTCCCTCGTCGCGATTCTGGCGGTGGCCTTGACCGGAGTGGTGTGGGGATACCTCCGCAACACCGATCAGGGATTTCTCCAGGTCGCCGCCCTCGATCCCGATTCGACCGACGTCGTCGACGCCGAAGGCCAATACGGCGACGAGACGTATCTGATCGTGGGCACCGACACCCGCACCGGGGCCAGCGGCGAGGTGGGTGCCGGCACCGTCGCCGACGCCGAGGGAGCCCGTTCGGACACGGTCATGCTCGTCAACATCCCGGCCGACCGCAGCCGCGTCGTCGCCGTCTCGTTTCCCCGTGATCTCGATGTGACGCGCCCCGAGTGCGAGCAGTTCGACAACGACACCAATACCTACACCGGAGAGATGTTCCCCGAGGCATACGGCGACAAGCTCAACGCCACCTATGCTCTCGGCGGCCCCAAATGTCTGGTCAAGACCATCCAGAAGATCTCCGGCCTGCGTATCGGACACTTCGTCGGGATGGACTTCGCCGGATTCGAGTCCATGGTCGACGAGGTCGGTGGCGTCGAGGTCTGCACCGCACAGCCGCTGATCGACTACGAATTGGGTGACGTCCTCCCCAACGTCGGAACACAGCGCATCGACGGCCGCACCGCACTGAACTACGTTCGAGCGCGCAACGTCGAGTCCGAGGGCAACGGCGACTACGGCCGCATCAAGCGACAGCAGCGTTTCCTGTCGTCGCTTCTGAGGTCCGCGCTCTCGAACAACGTGCTGCTCGATCCCGGCAAGCTCAACGGATTCGTCAACGCGTTCACCTCGGACACCTTCGTGGAGAACGTCAAGACTCAGGACCTGGTGACGCTGGGGCGCTCGCTGCAGAACGTGGACGCCGGTGCGGTGACCTTCCTGACCATTCCCACCACCGGCACCAACGACTACGGCAACGAGATCCCCAACGACGACGCGATCGGTGCGATCTTCCAGGCCATCATCGACGACGCTCCGTTGCCCGGTGAGGAACGCGCGGAGCCGGTGACACCCGAAGAGCCCGCACCTGCCGCCGTACCCGACGCGCCGCTGTTGGCCGTCGATCCAGCAACTGTCTCCCTGCAGGTGTCCAACGCATCCGACATCGCCGGGATGGCTCAGACGGCATCCGACGAACTCGCGGTCTACGGCTTCCAGATCCTGACGGTCGGCAACTTCTCGGGCACCGCGGCCCAGACCGTGGTGCGCTACTCCCAGGATCAGGAGGCGGCTGCGGCGACCGTCGCGTCGGCGATACCCGGCGCGGCCATCGAGCTGGCACCGAGCCTGAACAACGTCGTCGAGGTGGTACTCGGCTCGAACTATCCCGGATACACCCAGTTTCCGACGGCATTCGGCACCCAAATCGATCCCACTCAGGTCGAGGGCACCACCCAGAGTGCGCCCCTTCCGGAGGATCTCTCGTACACCAACGCCGCCGACGACACGTGCGCCTGAGTTCATTCATGCTCCGTTAACCCTCGGGACAGGGAACTGGTCGGTGTGACCCACTAAACTTCGCTCATGCGCGTCGCCTACAACGAACAGATGAACGAGCTTGCCGATCTCCTCGGAGAGATGGCGAGCCTGGCTGGTGCGGCCATGGAAAAGGCCACGCAGTCCCTCCTTCAAGCAGACCTGGTGCTCGCCGAGCAGGTCATTTCCGAACACGACAGGATCACCGAGCTCAGTGCGGTGTGCGAGGAGAAGGCCTTCACCCTTCTCGCCCTGCAGGCTCCGGTCGCAGGCGATCTCCGTTCGGTGGTGGCCGGCATTCAGATCGTCGCCGACATCGATCGCATGGGCGCACTCGCATTGCACGTCGCCAAGATCACTCGTCGCAGGCACCCGAACCATGCTCTCCCCGAGGTCGTCAACGGGTACTTCGCCGAGATGGGTCGCCTCGCGGTTCAGATCGGCGCTTCGGCCCGTGAGGTCCTCGAGACCCGCGATCCCGAGCGCGCTGCGAAGCTGCAGGAGGAGGACGAGGCGATGGACGATCTGCACCGTCACCTCTTCACGGTGCTGATGGACCGCGAGTGGAGCCACGGCGTCGCTGCTGCGGTGGACGTGACTCTGCTCGGCCGCTTCTACGAGCGCTTCGCCGATCACGCTGTCGAGGTCGGCCGTCGAGTGATCTTCCTGGTGACCGGTGAGCTACCCGTCGACCTGAGCCACAACAACATCCCCACTTCGTAGTACCCACCCTCGCCAAGACCGAGTGGCGCTGCGCTGCAGCGCTACTCGGCTTTCGTTGAGGAGTCGCCAGCCGCATCGAATCACCGAGCGCAGACACGGACGAAAGAACCCCCGCCGAGCTTTCGCTCGACGGGGGTTCTCGCGTTCGTGTGTGGTTATCCGAAGCGGCCGGAGATGTAGTCCTCGGTGGCCTTCTGTGTCGGATTGGAGAAGATCTTCTCGGTGTCGTCGATCTCGATGAGCTTGCCGGGCTTGCCGGTCGCCTCGAGGTTGAAGAAGCCGGTCTGATCGCTCACCCGTGCAGCCTGCTGCATGTTGTGCGTGACGATCACGATCGTGAAGTCCTGCTTGAGTTCCTGGATCAGGTCCTCGATGGCGAGAGTGGAGATGGGGTCGAGAGCCGAGCACGGCTCGTCCATCAGCAGAACGTCGGGCGAGACGGCGATAGCACGAGCGATGCACAGACGCTGCTGCTGTCCGCCGGAGAGGCCGCCACCGGGCTTGTCGAGGCGATCCTTGACCTCGTTCCAGAGGTTGGCACCCTTGAGCGAGCGCTCGGCGATCTCGTCGAGTTCCTTCTTGCCGCGGCCGCCCTGCAACTTCAGGCCGGCGACGACGTTGTCGCGGATCGACATCGTCGGGAAGGGGTTGGGGCGCTGGAAGACCATGCCGATGGTGCGGCGCACACCCACCGGGTCGACGCCACTGCCGTAGATGTCCTCGCCGTCGAGCAGCACCGAACCTTCGACGCGGGCACCGGGAGTCACCTCGTGCATGCGGTTGAGCGAACGCAGGACGGTCGACTTACCGCAGCCGGACGGTCCGATGAACGCGGTGACGCTGCGCGGCGGTACGGCCAGAGTGACGTCGGAGACGGCATGGAACTTGCCGTAGTAGATGTTGACGTCCTTGAGATCGAGACGCTTTGCCATGTTCTTCGTTCCTTAGGATTCGCTGGAGTCGGGTGGGTCAGAAGTTCTTGGGCGAGAAGAACTTCGAGACCAACTTCGCGCCGATGTTGAGTATTGCGACGATCAGGATCAGCGTCAGGGCTGCTCCCCACATGCGCTCAGCGGTGAGCACGCCGGTTCCTGCTTTCTGCAGGTCGACCATCATGAGCGGCAGAGACGTCTGCGGCCCCTCGAAAATGTTGAAGTTGATGGCGGTGGCAGATCCCACCAGGATCAGCACGGGTGCCGTCTCACCCATCACGCGGGCCAGGGCGAGCATGATGCCGGTGACGATGCCGGACAGCGCCGTGGGGATGACGATCTTGGCGATGGTCTTCCACTTCGGCACGCCGAGCGCGTAGGACGCCTCGCGCAGATCCTGAGGGACGATGCGCAGCATTTCCTCGGCCGAGCGCACGATCACAGGGATCATCAGCAGCACGAGGGCGAAGGCAACGGCCAGGCCCGAACGCTGGAACCCGAAGGTGGCGATCCACAGCGCGTAGATGAACAGGGCCGCGACGATGGACGGCACACCGGTGAGGATGTCGACCATGAAGGTGGTGACTCGGGCCAGTCGCGTGCCCACGCCGTATTCGACGAGGTAGATGGCGACGAAGATGCCGATCGGGATGGAGATGGCGGCGCAGAACAGTCCTTGCAGGAGCGTTCCGACGATGGCGTGGTACGCACCGCCGCCTGCGATGAACTGGGTGACGCCGGCCTGCGAGTTCTGCCACCACGTGGGTGAGACCACCGCGGACAGTCCACGAGAGATCACCGTGTAGAGCACCCAGATCAGTGGGACGAGTGCCACCAGCACCGAGAGGCTGACGAGGATCGTCGCCGAGAGGTTGGACGCCTTCCGGCGAGCGCTGACGCCCTGGAACGTGGGTTCCTTGACGGGCTTGTCCATGGTTGCGGTCATGGGTCAGTCCTTCTTTCCGGCGATGGCGGCGCGAGCACCGGCGTTGACGACGAACGTCAGGATGAAGAGCACCAGACCTGCGGCGATGTAGGCACCGGCTTGGAGCGGGTTGTTGAACTCGCCCGCGGCCAGCGCGATCTTGGTCGCGAATGTTGAACCGCCGTCGAACAAGGTTCCGCCGAACGTCGACTGGGTGCTGCGAATGATGATGTAGAGCGCGATGGTCTCACCGAGTGCGCGGCCGAGGCCGAGCATGGAGCCGCTGACGTAACCGGACTTTCCGAACGGAATGACCGTGGTTCGCACGACCTCCCAGCGGGTGGCCCCGAGTGCGAGAGCGGCTTCGATCTGACCCTTCGGCGTCTGCATGAACACCTCGCGGGTCACGGCAGCGATGATCGGCAGGATCATGACGGCGAGCACGATGCCGCCGGTGAAGATGGTGCCGCCGCCGGCGATGGAGACCGACCCGGTACCGAAGAGTGGGAACCAACCCAGGTTGGTGTTGAGCCACTCGGCGAACGGGCTGATCACCGGCGCGAGGACGTACAGGCCCCACAGTCCGAAGACGATCGACGGGACTGCGGCCAGCAGATCGATGACGTAACCGAGCGGTCCCGCCACTCGCTTGGGCGCGTAGTTCGTCAGATAGATGGCGATGCCGAGGGCGACAGGCATCGCGAGGACCAGCGCGAACAGGGACACCGTGACGGTGACCAGGAACAGATCGAGAACACCGAACACCATGGCCGAGGTGTTGGACGTGTCCCAGGCACCGTTGTAGGTCAGAAAGTTGACCGTGTTGTTCGACAGTGAGGGGATCGCACGCCAGACCAGGAAGATACCCACGGCGGCGATCAGCGCGATGATGAAGATGCCCGAGCCCGTGGCGAGGCCGGAAAAGATCCTGTCACCGGGACGTGTGACGGTCCCCGATTTTTTCTTGTCTGACAATTGTGGTTCTTCCGGTTTGTGCGCGGCACCCGCGGAGGGCACAGAAGCCGCGGAGGGGACGCCGGTCATCGAGTGGGTGTCGCTCATACCGCTCACTGTCTCGTGTGGAGGTCGAGGACGGTCCTGCTTCGGCTCGCGATGCCGCGAGCCGAAGCAGGACTACGTCTCATTTAATCAGGCGATTGCTTCGATAGCGGTGATCAGACGCTCCTTGAAGCGGTCCGGCAGCGGCACGTAGCCGGCTTCCTCGAGGCCCTGCTGGCCCTCGTTCGCGGCGCTGAGCAGGAACGACTTGACTGCTGCCGAGGTGTCGGCGTCGTAGCCCGCCGAGCAGACGATCTCGTAGGTGGCGAGCACCAACGGGTAGGTGTCGGCCTCGTTGCTGGCGTACAGCGTGTCGAGGTCGAGCACCAGGTCGTTGCCCTCACCGGAGAAGGTCACGGCGTCGATGGCAGCGGCAGCACTCTCGGTGCTCAGCTCGACCGGGCCACTGCCGAAGTCGATGTTCGCGGCGCTGAGGCCTTCCTGCTCGACGAAGCCGAACTCGACGTACGTGATCGAGCCGGGAGTCCCGGACACGGCCTGGGCGACGCCCGAGGAGCCGTTGGCACCTTCGCCGACGCCGCCGGCCCAGTCGGAGCTGTGATCGAGGGTCCAGGCCTCCGGAGCAGCGTCGGACAGGAAGCGCTGGAAGTTGTCGCTGGTGCCCGAGGAATCGGAGCGGTAGACCGGGGTGACCGGGGTGGACGGCAGGTCGACGCCTTCGTTGAGGGCGGCGATCGCGGGATCGTTCCAGGTGGTGATCTGGCCGGTGAACATCCGTGCGGTGACATCGGGCGTGAGCACCAGGCTGTCGACGCCGTCGAGGTTGTAGGCCACTGCGACGGGCCCGAAGACCAGCGGCAGGTTCCATGCCGGGTTGCTGTCGCAGCGGGTGGCCGCCTCGGCTGCCTGCTCGTCCTTGATCGCGGAGTCGGAGCCGGCGAAGTCGACCAGACCGGCGACGAACTGCGTACGACCGTTGCCCGAGCCGCTGGTGGTGTACTCGACGGACTTGCCGGAGCAGACGCTCGAGTAGACCGAGGTGAAGTTGGACATCGCGTTCTGCTGAGCAGACGATCCTTCGCCCGTGAGCGGAGACTTGCCCTCGCACGAGGCGGAAGAATCGTCCGCGCCGACGGTTTCGACGTTCGCGTCGCTACCGCATGCGGTCAGCAACATGGCGCTGATGGCCACTGCACTCATGAGAGCACCGTTGCGCTTGAGGTTCACCTGTTTCCTCCGAGGAATCTTGGGCCGTGTCCACGGCTCGGACCTGATCGGCCGCGCTGTGACTGTGTGGGTGCCGGCTCGAAAGAAACCTCGCACCAGGCGGCGTAGGTTGCCGCCCATGGAGAAAGGTAGGGGCAGGTGGTAGACGTTTACCCCCGCGTGGGTGAACGGAAGATGAACACCGCAGTCTGAAATGTCCGTTCAGACGCTGCGAGCGTATGCGGCATCCACGTGGTAGTTCTCGAAGCCCAGCTTGCTGTAGGTGTGCACGGCAGCGGTGTTGTCGGCCTCGACGTACAGCATGATCTGGCCGAGTTCTCTGCTACGTAGATAGTGCAGGCCGGCCAGCGTGAGCACTCGGCCGAGGCCGCGCCCCTGCGACTGGGGGTCGATTCCGACGACGTACACCTCACCGATGGCGGGTTCCGAGCCTTCGGCCGGATGAACCTTCGTCCAGTGGAAGCCGAGGAGGCGGTCGCTGCCCTCCTCGAAAGCCAGGAACAGTCCTGCCGGGTCGAACCACGATTCGTCTCGTCGTGAGGCGATGTCGCGATCGGTCCAGCCACCCTGTTCGGGGTGCCAGGAGAAGGCCGCATTGTTGACCCGCAGCAGCTCGGCATCGTCCTGATGCCCACGATACGTTCGAAGCGAAATACCTTCCGGCACAACCACATCCGGAAGATCGGGATGCGCGGACGCGCGACGCATCTGCAGCAGCTCGCGAACCACCTGCAACCCGAGCCGCGCCGCGACCGACTGCGCCGCCGGCAGGTTGCCGTGCGCCCAGATACGGGTACCGGAGCCGATTTCGAGTGCGCGAGAAACCAATTCGCGTCCCACTCCGTGACCGCGGAACGGCGGATCGACGACGGCCTCGGCCATCCCGTCGGCGATTCCGACGTAGCCGACGACACGATCACCCTCGGTGGAGACCAGACGAACGACGTCGTCACCTCGGTCGACAGCCTTCACGGCCTGCTCCGACAAGGGCGCAGTGCCATCGACTTCCGTTGCACGGGAGAGGATCTGATGAATCTCGTAGGAAACGCGCGAAGACGGTGCGTCGCCGTCGATGGGGTGGACGTCGAACGCAGGATCCGAATTCATCTACGAGAGAGTACTCTCTTGCTCGAACTCGAAATCCGCATCGTCGGAATCTCCGCCGGCAGCGTCCGAGACCACCGGTCCGCCCTTGGCATTGCGTGCGGGTCGAACGGCCTTGTATCCCACGTTGCGTACCGTTCCGATGAGCGACTCGTACTCGGTGCCCAGCTTGGCGCGCAGGCGTCGAACATGGACGTCGACGGTGCGCGTGCCACCGAAGAAGTCGTAGCCCCACACCTCCTGCAGGAGCTGGGCGCGAGTGAAGACCCGCCCCGCGTGCTGAGCCAGGTACTTCAGCAGCTCGAATTCCTTGTACGTGAGGTCGAGCGGACGACCTCGCAGCCGAGCGGTGTAGGTACCTTCGTCGATGACCAGTTCGCCGAGCGTGATCTTGCCGGAGGTCTCCGGGCTGGCAACTCCTCCACTACGCCCGACCAGCAACCGCAGCCGGGCGTCGAGCTCTGCGGGGCCGGTACCGGGGAGCAGGATGTCGTCGAGACCCCAGTCGGAATTCACCGCGACGAGCCCACCCTCGGTGAGCACCGCGACGACGGGGATGGCCGATCCGGTACTTCCCAACAGGCGACACAGACCACGAGCGGCGGCCAGGTCCGTACGAGCGTCGACCAGCGCGATGTCCGCCGAGCCGGCTTCGAGAAGCGAGGACACCTCGGTGGGTACCGGGCGTACGTGATGCGCCAGGAGAGCGAGGGACGGCAGAACGCCCTCCGGATTGGGATCGGAGGTCAGTAGTAGGAGCTCCACTGCGTCTCCATTCTTACTGCTGGCCGGTCCAGTCCAGGCTGGACTTGAGTGATCGTCAAGGACACAGACTAGCTTGTCCGTACAACCGGCCGAAGAGGGCAGTGCGCGATTCGTCGGTCACAATGGACCCGTGCGCACACTTCTCATCGGACTCGCCAGCCTGCTGGCCCTCACCCTCGTGGTGGATTTCGGCGCTGCGGCCTACTCGGAGTATCGAGTCTCCCGCGCGATCCGCGCCGGCGGTGAGCTCACCTCGGACCCTCAGGTGATCGTGCACGGTTTCCCGTTCCTCACCCAGGCCGCGGACGGGCGCTACCAGAACATCGAGATCCGCGCGCAGGACGTGCCGACCGAGTACGTCGGCTCGACGACGATCGAGGCCAATCTCCGCGGCGTGCACATCGAGTTGTCCGACTTGATCGACAACAACGTGCGGGCGATTCCCGTGGACGAGCTCGACGGCCGCGTACGGATCGAGGCCACGGACCTCGGCCGGTTCCTCGGCATCGTCGACCTGCAGGTTTCCGCGCCGCCGGCCGACAAGTCGGACGGCACCGGCGGCTCCGGCGGATCGGGCATGACCACTACCGGGGGCGTCGTGCTGACCGGAACGGTTCCGGTCGGCCCGCTCGAGACGACGGTGAGCGTGCAGGCCGACCTGTTGCTCGAAGGTGACGGCGTCGCCATCGTGGCGTCGGACTTCTATTTCGGCCCGGAGGGTCAGGCGGACTTCTCAATCCCCGATTTCGCCAAGCCCACGGTTCTCGGACTGTTCACCAAGACCATCGAGCGTCAGAACCTGCCCTTCGGGCTCGTCCCGACCGACGTCTATGCGGAGGGCTCGCAGATCGTCGTCGAGGGATCGGGCGAGAACGTGACCATCGACCTCAACGAAATCGAAAAGCCGTGACAGGGATCACAGTTCTCGTCGTCGTGGCGATCCTTGCCGTCGCTACCGGATTGGTCCTGCGCAGCCGATCGGGTGCTGTGCGGGCGGTGCGTGAGCCCGACACCGAGACCGACGACCTGTACCCGCTCCTGCTCGACGCGGGTGCCACGACCGACTCTGCGACCGTCCTGCACTTCTCGGCCGACTGGTGCGGACCGTGCGCAGCCGTACGACGTGTCGTCCAACAGGTACTCGACGACCGGAGCGATGCCCGCGAACTCGAACTCGACATCGACGCCCATCCGATCCTCGCTCGCGAACTGGGCGTGCTGTCACTGCCCACCACTTTCGTACTCGACACCCGATTGCAACGGCGCTCCAGAATCGCGGGTGTGCCGTCCGCTGCGGCGCTGCGGTCGGCACTCGACGCTCTCTGACCTCGATTCTTCGGACCGGCGGTAGGACGCGCCGCTGGTAGCGGGTACGATGCTCTTCGTGTTCTCCTGCCGCGAGCTGATGCTCACCAGTCGTCGCACAGTCGATCTGTGCCGACTGGGCGGTTGTTGCTGTCGCTGCTGCTGATTTCCTTCTGCCGCCACGCCCATGCGTGATGACGGCCCGATGATCGAAATCCATGTCCGAGCACTGCCGATGCGGCGTGCCCCGACCTCGCACAGGAGTACCTCTCGATGTCGACACCCGACACCCGGACCACCACCCCCACTGCCACGATCGACCAGGTGGACGTTCGTGGTCCACGCTTCGCGGCGTGGATCACCACCGCTGTTCTGGTCGTCGTTCTCCTCCTGACCACGTTCTCGGTCCCCGCGGCGGCAATCCTGCTCGGGCTACAGGCGATCGTGTTCGGAATCGGAGCCGTCCGCGGACCCAAGCGCAGTCCGTACGGCACGATCTACGCGACATTCGTCGCACCGCGGCTCTCCCCCACCAGCGAACGAGAGCCGGTGGCACCGTTGAAGTTCGCTCAACTGGTGGGCTTCGTGTTCGCCGCCGTGGGAGTCCTCGGCTTCGCGGTCGGCGCTCCCGTCGTCGGAACCGTGGCGGCAGGCTTCGCGTTGTTCGCGGCCTTCCTCAACGCCGCGTTCGCGGTCTGCCTCGGCTGCATGATCTACCCCCTCGCCTCGCGGCTGCGCACCACCTCGCACACCGCATCCTGAACAGGGTCGCTTGAGCAGGCTGCAGTCCTGTCTCGACCTTCACCGATCCATAGAGAAAGACCGAAAGGAACACCATGGCTCGCTCCGACGTCCTGGTCTCTGCCGACTGGGCCGAGCAGAACCTGAACGCACCGAAGACCATCTTCGTCGAGGTCGACGAAGACGCAAGCGCCTACGACGGCGGACACATCGAAGGTGCGGTCAAGCTCGACTGGCGCAAGGACCTGCAGGACCCGGTTCGCCGCGACTTCCTCAATCAGGAACAGTTCTCGGACCTGCTGTCGGCCAAGGGCATCAGCAACGACGACACCATCGTGCTGTACGGCGGAAACAACAACTGGTTCGCCGCCTACGCCTACTGGTACTTCAAGCTGTACGGCCACAAGGACGTCAAGCTCATCGACGGTGGACGCAAGAAGTGGGAACTCGACGGCCGCGCGCTGTCCAAGGACGTCGTCAGCCGTGAGACCACGCAGTACCGCGCCGAGGCACCCGACCTGTCGATCCGTGCGTTCCGCGACGAGGTCATCGACGCCATCGGCAACAAGAACCTGATCGACGTGCGTTCGCCCGACGAGTTCTCGGGCAAGATCCTCGCCCCGGCTCACCTTCCGCAGGAGCAGGCACAGCAGCGTGGCCACGTCCCGTCCGCGATCAACATCCCGTGGAGCACCACCGCCAACGAGGACGGCACGTTCAAGTCCGACGAAGCGCTCGAAGAGCTGTACAAGACCAAGGGCTACGACGACAGCAAGGCCACCATCGCCTACTGCCGCATCGGTGAGCGTTCGAGCCACACCTGGTTCGTCCTCAAGGAGCTCCTCGGCAAGGAAGACGTCAAGAACTACGACGGCAGCTGGGTCGAGTACGGCTCTCTCGTCGGAGCACCCATCGAGCTGGAGGTTCACTGATATGTGTGGAGCACCCGTACAGGGCCAGACCATCCCCGCAGGTGTCGACGTCGAGAAGGAAACGGTCATCACCGGCCGCGTCCTCGCCGGCGACGGTGAGCCCGTAGCAGGCGCATTCGTGCGGCTGCTCGACGGCAGCGGCGAATTCACCGCAGAGGTCGTCGCGTCGGGCACCGGAGACTTCCGGTTCTTCGCCGCTCCCGGACAGTGGACGCTTCGCGCGCTGTCGGCATCGGGCAACGGCGACACCGTGATCGCTCCCGAGGGCGCAGGCGTGCACTCGGCGAACGTCACCGTCGGAGTCTGATCCGACCGGCTCGCTTCGAACGAAAAAGAACCCCGCACCTGCTCGCAGGTGCGGGGTTCTTCCGGCTCGGTGGAGGCTTCTAGTTCGGGACGGGCACCGAGGTGGCGGGATCGGGGACCGTCGAATACTGCGGCGGGAACATCCCTTCCGGTACCGGAATGCCCTGCGATTCGAGGAACGCTCCGAGATCGCTCACCTGCGTGACCGTGCCGGGCTCCGGCAGCAGGCGGGGTTCGGGTGCGGTCTCCGGGGCGGGGGCTTCCGGTGTCGCCGTCTGCGGTGCGTTCTTCTTCTCGCGTTCGGTGCGCGCAAGGTCGGTGATCCAAGCGACCATCTTCTCGCTCTCCCACTCGTACCCGTCGTTGGGATCGTTGTACCAGTACGACAGGTGCTGCAGGAAGCCGAGCGCCAGGTAGGGCCCGAGCACGACATCGGCGATGCCCTTGTTGTTCTCCTCGAACCCGGTGGCCTCGGCGCGGAGCTTGGCTTCCACGGTCTCGGCACCGGGCCCCATCGCCCAGTTGAGATCGGCGAGGAGCTGCTCCGGTGTCAGTGCGTCCACCGCCTGCTGATCGGCGACGGTGTAATCCACATCCGCCACCCTCACCAAGACCTGCAGCAGAGTCTCGTCGGAGGTGAACCATGATTTGTCGGTGGCGATATCGACGATCGCGCGCGAAGCAATGGTCGTCACTGCGCGCGCGAAGTCGGACACGGTCTGTACCGGGTTGAGGACGGTCAGCCGCATCTGCGAGATGACCTCGAGCGCGAGCTGCAGAAGTTCGATGTCGTCCGGAGCGTCGCACGCCAGATCCCACGGTCGGCACGACCAGGTGACCTTGTCGGTCAGCGTTCCGTAATCCCGCGGCGACTGGTCCATGAAGCCACCGAGCGATTCACCCGGCTCGTCGCCGAAATTCGGCACACCGGCCGGGCGGTAGGGCGAACCGACCATGATCACGCCTGCGATGTCGTCGCCGTTGACCAGGGCACTCGAGTCACGCGCGCCGATCTCGGTGGACAAACGATCGAGTACTTCGCCGCCGACGCTGTATCCGAGGAGTACGAACTTGGTTCGATCTCCACACTTGACCTTGTACTCGTCCATCAGACGATTGGTCGTTGCGACACCTTCCACGATCGACTCGTGGTAGGTCGGCACGTCGTCCAGAACGTCGAAGCCGTACGTCGAGGAGTACGGGACGTAGAGCCAGCCGACGGTACCCGGGCTGTCGGCATTCGCCTCACCGACCGGGACCGTCACGTTCCCGACCCAGTTCGACGCGACCGTGGACGCCTGCTCGGCCAGAGGATTGCGGTCCGACGCCGAGTCGGTGGCACCGGACACCGCCAGCACCAGCACATCTGGGCAGTCCTGGGCGTAGTTGTCGGGGTCGATGTTCGGCCCCTGCGACGATCCGAAGTCGGAGGAACCGGAGTCGGATGATCCCGACTCTGCCGAGCCCGACTCTGCCGATCCCGAGTCCGGAGCGGCGAATGCGGCTGCGGGAGCAGCAAGCGCCAACGCCAGGGTCACCACCGCCGACCTCATCAACAACGGACCGAACGACGATGTCAGAGCCCGTTTACGACGCAGCATTGTTGCGGAGACCTCCCCAGCCTTCGTGACAGAACACAGTGAACAACATCGGAAACTCACCCACGAGCGCCCGACGCCCCCCGAAGAAGGTACCTGCTCGACAGGATTTCTCCACAGCTATGAGTGATCCAGCGCACTCGAGGCCCCGAATTCGGTTAGATGTCACCAAGGACACAGGCGGTATTCGGGCCGCTGTCCTCGACGACGATCGCTGCGGGTTAAACTCGCACTCGTGGTCATCTTCTTCGAGCTACTTCTCGTTCTTGCGGCAGTAGCCATCATCGCGTTCTCGCTCTACGTCGTCTACCGACTGGTCAACGACGAGTCGTGACAGAACCGGTTGAGGGGCAACCCGGCAGAGCAGACGAGGGGCTCGATACCCCCGTCACCAGTGGCGACGAAGCAATAGCGGCTGCCGAACAGAAGTTCGCCGACGCGTCGACGCGGAACGTTCCGGTCCTGCCGGACATCCCGCACCCCGACGACACGGCCAATCTTCGCCTCGGCCCCGATCTGCACCCGTCGATGCTCGCTCTGCTGCCGCTCGTCGGCGTGTGGCGTGGCGAGGGCGAGGGCCACGACCCCGAGTCGGGTACCGACTATCCCTTCGGTCAGCAGATCGTCGTCACGCACGACGGGGGTAGCTACCTGAGCTGGGAATCACGTTCGTGGCGACTCGACTCCGACGGCAACTTCGCACATCCCGACCTCCGCGAAACCGGATTCTGGCGGATGAGCGGAGGCCACGGGCTCAAGGGTTCCGACGACGAAGAGCTCGTCGAACTGCTGCTGACCCACAGCACCGGAGTCGTCGAACTGTATTACGGCCACGCCCTGACCAAGTCGTCCTGGGAACTGGCCACCGATGTCGTCATCCGTAGCACCTCGGGTGCGTTGGTCGGCGGGGCCAAGCGGCTCTACGGCATCGTCGAAGGCGGGGACCTCGCATACGTCGAGGAACGCGTCGTCGCCGACGGCCCACTGGCACCGCGGTTGTCCGCGCGCCTGTCTCGCTACATCGGCTGAGACACAACCACTTCGGTATCCACAGCGAACGGCCCCCGAGCCATACCTGATTTCAGGTCCCGACCGGACAGGTCGGGGGCTCGGGGGCCGGGTAGCTGCCTGGGATTCGCTAGCCGCTCGCGCGGTCTTCGCAGTGAATCCGTCAGCGATTGCGGCTAGCTGACAGCCACCTCACGCGTCCTAGAGTTCATCAACTTCAGACCACCTCCTCTCTCGTGTACTTCACAACGTACGCCCGAGTTTCCGAGTCGGCAAAGAGTTTTTTCCCACGATTCGAGCCGAGGTCGATCACCTGGTCGGCGTCGGTGTTCTCCGGCAGTTGATGAGTGACGACCACCACGGTTCGATCGGCTCCGAACAGACCGTCGTCGGTGGTGAGCAACTCTCGCAGTAGCTGTTCGCCGGAGATTCGGTCGAGATGCTCGGTCGGCTCGTCCAGCAGCACGATCGGGGCTGTACTGAGCACAGCGCGAGCCAACAGCAGTCTGCGCCGTTCTCCGCCCGACACGGCCTGCGCACCGCCGACCAGGGTGGTGTGGACCCCGAGGGGCTGCGCGTCGAGCCATGGGCCCAGGCCAACACGTCGCAGCGCATCCGATGCCTGTGCTTCGTCGACATCGCCGCGCACCACACGCAGGTTCTCCAGAATCGAGGTGTCGAACAGATGCGCGTCCTCGGCGAACAGCGCTGCGTCCGAACCGCATTCCTCGGCGAACTCCCGCAGCATCGTGGACTTGCCCGATCCGCTGGGCCCGATCAGTGCGCTCCGCGCAGTGGTGCGGTTGAGTACCCCAGAGGGCACATAACCACGCCACTGCGGCGGAGCCGCATCCAGCATCGCCATGACTCGAGTGGCCGCGATTCGTCCACGCATCAGGGCGATTGCCGCCCCGGGGAGTGCCGCGGTCGCCTCGAAGGCAGCGAGCGGAACCAGCACGATGATCGCCAGAGCCATCGGAGTCATGCCGCCTGCGGTGCCTCCGGTCGGTCCGTACAACCCGATACCGACGAGAAAGGACCCGATCACCGATGCACCGATCGACAACGGAACGGCGGCATCGGCCAGCGCCGACGGTCGCGCCGCCCGGTCGCGGGCAGTGACCGAATCCTGCGCTGCGCCGCGGGCTTCGGCGAGCGTTGCGTCGAGGCGCCCGGCGACCCGCAGTTCTGCGGCGTGGTCGAGTGCTCGGACGGCGGTCTCGGCGAACCGCGCGTCGGCGTCGGCTCCGGCCTCCTCGGCGATCCGTGCCGACCGCGCCGCCAGAATCGGTGCACCCACCCCGGCGATCAGCAACGACACCGCCAGGATCGACGCGGCAGCAGGCGCGATACCGGCGAGCAGTCCCACGGCTGCGAGCATCATCACGACGCTGACACAGATGGGGACGATCGCGCGTATGACAACATCGCCGAGCACATCGACGTCCGCCCCGGTACGAGCCAGTACGTCACCGCGCCGCAGAGCGAGCGCGCCGTGTCCGTTCGCCAGCTGCTCGTAGATCCTCGTGCGCGCTGCCGTCGTACCGCGCAGGGCCGCGTCGTGCGTGGTCAATCGTTCGAGGTAGCGGAACACACCGCGCGAGATGCCCAGCGCCCGAACGGCTACCACTGCGACGGTCAGATCCATCACCGGAGGCATCTGCCAGGCTCGGGTGATCAACCATGCCGACAGTGCGGCGAGAGCCAGTGCGCTGCCGAGTGTTGCCACGCCGGCCGCCACCGCCAGTGCCACCCTGCGCGGGGAGAGCTCGAACAGGGCCAGTGCGCGTCGTAGGTCAGACATGATCGAACTCCGGTACCACCGGCGAACTGCTTCGCACCTCGACGACGCGATCGGCGGCGTGCAGCACCGCGCGCCGGTGACCGACCATCACCACGGTGACGCCTCGGTCGGCTGCATCTCGAATGGCGTGCAGCACAGTCTGTTCACTCGCCGCGTCCAGGTGCGCCGTCGGCTCGTCCAGTACCATCACCGTCGCGTCGGAGACGAAGGTTCGGGTCAGGGCCAGGCGTTGCAGTTCGCCGAGGGACAGACCCACTCCGCCCTGCCCGACGCGAGTGTTCCAGCCGTTCGGGTGCTCTCGCAGTACGGCGTCGAATCCCGAAGCGCGGCAGGCTGCGTCCAGCGCATCGGCGTCGGGCACACCGTGGAGGGTGACGTTCTCGTACAGAGTGCCGGGAAGCAGCACCGGCCGCTGCGGGAGCCAGGCGACCTGAGCCCACCACCGGTCGAGGTCGAGATCGACCACGGGCACGCCACCGACGAGTACCGCACCGCTGGTGGGCGACGTGAGCCCCAGAACGGCCTGCAGCGCGGTCGATTTACCCGAGCCGTTGGGGCCGGTCAGTACCGTGATGGTGCCCGCTCGGCACAGCGCACTCAGTCCGGCCGGAGCGTCGCCGTCCCGGCTCGCGACGGTGAGTCCGACGAGTTCGATGTCCGCGGTCGTCGCGTTCACGGTCCGGCCACCGGTCGGCTGTGTCGTACGCCGGTCCAGGACCCGGAAGGCTCGCTCCGCGGCCTCGACGCCGTCCTCTGCTGCGTGGAACTGGGTCCCCACGGCGCGCAGCGGGAAGTACACCTCGGGGGCGAGGATCAACGCGATGATGCCTGCTTCGAGCGTCATCTCCCCGAAGACCAAGCGCAATCCGATACCGACGGCCACCAGCGCGACACACAGGGTCGCCAGCAACTCCAGCACCATCGACGAGAGGAAGGCAACCTTCAACGCGCGCATCGTGGTTCGTCGATGGGCATCGCCCAGTGCACGGATGCGAGCGGCCGGGCCGTGTTCGCGGCGCAGCGCGCGCAAGGTCGGCAGACCGGCCAGTAGATCGAGCAACTGCGCAGACAACCGGGTCATCGTCGTGAGCGTCGCCGCGGCTCGGCCCTTGGTCAGCAACCCGATCAGAATCATGAAGATCGGGATGAGCGGCAGGGTCACCGCGATGACCACAGCCGAGGTCACGTCCTGAGTGACGATGACGACCAGAACGAGCGGAGTGACGATGACCGCGGACACCAGCGCCGGCAGGTATCCGGTCAGGTACGCGCGCAGACCCCCGATGGCTCGGGTGACGACGACGGTCAGCTCTTCCCGTTCGCGGTCGAGCTCTCGGGGCTCGAAATATGTTGAAGCCGTGAGTACCTCGACTTCGAGCTCGGCCACCACACGCGACGCCGACCGGTGCGCGTAGCGGGACTGGGCTCCGGTGGCGAGCACACGGACGGCCATTGCGCCCGCCAGCACGGCGAGTTCCGTCGTCCAGGCGGACAACGACCGTGCCGTCGGGTCGGTGATGACGCCGGCCAGTACGCGGCCGATCGCAAGCGCGCCGACGATGATGCAGACGGTGACGACGGTCGACAGAGCGACAGTGACGATCAGGTAGCCCCGCGCCGATCGGGAGTACTTCCACAGTCGCGGGTCGACGGGCCCCTTCGCCCGTCCCCGCGGCACAGCGGGCGCGGTCACGATTTCACCGTCAGTCCGATCGAGTCCGGGATCTGGGCACTCGAAATGCGCTGGCGGAAGACCCAGTACGTCCAGGCCTGATATCCGAGGACGACAGGAGCGGCGAAGGCCGCAGCCCACGTCATGACCTTCAACGTGTACGGGCTCGACGACGCGTTCGCGATGGTGAGATCGAACGCGGCATCCGTACTTGACGGCATGACATTGGGGAACAGCGAGGCGAACAACAGCACCACGACGGCAACGATGGCAACGCTGGTGAAGACGAATGCCCAGCCTTCGCGCACTTTCGCCGTCAGCGCGACGACGAGAAGCAGTGCGACGGCGGCCACCGCGACGAGTAGCCACGTCCACGTCTTGCCGTGCGCGAGTTGGGTCCACAGGGCGAAGGCGCCGCCGACGATAACTGCCGGAACCGACAGGCGCGCCGCAATTTTCACGGAATCCTCGTGCACGTCCCCGGAAGTCTTGAGCGCGATGAACACCGCGCCGTGCAGGGCGAACACCAACGCCATGGTGGCACCGCCGAGCAGAGCGTAGGGGTTGAGCAAATCGAAGAAGCCTGCGGTGACCTTCTTGTTCTCGTCGATCGCGACGCCGCGCACGATGTTGGCGAACGCGACGCCCCACAGCACCGCTGGAACCCACGAGCCGATGCCGATGCCGATGTCGCAGCGTCGACGCCACACCGGGTCGTCGATCTTGCCTCGCCATTCGATGGCGCAGATACGCAGGATCAGCGCCACCAGGATGAGCAGCAGCGGCAGGTAGAAGCCCGAGAACAACGTGGCGTACCACTCCGGGAAGGCCGCGAACAGTGCGCCACCTGCGGTGATGAGCCACACCTCGTTGCCGTCCCAGACCGGGCCGATCGTGTTCAGAACCGCACGCCTGCGCTTCTCCCCCGTGGCGGCGTCGGGATGCCTGCCCAGGATCGGCATGAGCATGCCGACGCCGAAGTCGAAACCTTCCAGCACGAAGTAGCCGACGAAGAAGAAGGCGATGACGAAGAACCAGAATTCGGGCAGTGACATGGTTTTCCCCTAGTACGCGAACGAGAGCTGTTTGGGCTCTTCGTCTTCCGATTCCGGTGGATCGACGTGCGGATGCGCGTCGTGGTCGAGAGGCCCTTCGATGACATAGCGACGAAGAAGGAAGAACCAGACACCACCGAGGGCGGCGTACAGCAGTGTGAACGTGACCAGCGAGGCGAGAACGAGGCCGACGGGATGGTCGGACACGCCCTGGTCCACGGTCAGCCGTATCTGATCGACTCCCGAGAGGTTCGGCGCGACAACCCATGGCTGACGGCCCATTTCGGTGAAGATCCAGCCCGCACTGTTGGCGAGGAACGGCGTCGGAATCGCCAGCAGCGACAACCACGAGAACCACTTCTGGTCGGGAATCCGGCCACCCCGGGTGACCCACAGACCCGCGATGGCGAGCAGGGCCGAGCCGGCGGCCAGTCCGATCATCATTCGGAACGCCCAGTAGGTGACGAACAGGTTCGGCTTGTAGTTTCCGGGGCCGAACTGCTGCTCGTACTGCTCCTGCAGTTGGTTGACGCCCTGCACGGTGGCACCGAAGTCGTTCTCCGCCAGGAACGAGGTGAGTCCGGGAATCGCGATGAGGTGAATCACGGATTCGCAGTTGTTGTGGGTGCCCACGGTCAGGAGCGAGAAGCTGGCCCCGGTCTCCGTGTCGCACAACGATTCTGCGGAGGCCATCTTCATGGGCTGCTGCTCGAACATGAGCTTGCCCTGAATGTCTCCGGTGATGGCGAGCGCACCGCCCGCAACGATCATGACGATGAAGGACATTCGTGCTGCGGATCTGAACATCGAACGCGAGTCCGTGGCCGGGAGCGGAGCCTGCGTAGCGACCCCAGTGGCCGGGAGCGGAGCCTGCGGAGCGAGTCCGTTTTCGGACAGCGGAGTGAGCGCAGCCTGCTTCCTGCGAGCCTCACGCACCATCCACCAGCCGGAGATGCCGGCGACGAAGGTCGCGGCGGTGAGGAACGCTCCTGCGACGGCGTGCGGAAAGGCCGCCAGCGCAGTGTTGTTGGTGAGCAGTGCCCAGATGTCCGTGAGTTCGGCGCGGCCGGTCTCTTCGTTGTAGATCGCGCCGACGGGATGCTGCATCCATGAGTTGGCTGCGATGATGAAGAAGGCGGAGGCGTTGACGCCGATGGCGACGAGCCAAATGGTCGCCAGGTGAACGAGTTTCGGGAGTCGGCTCCAGCCGAATATCCACAGGCCGAGGAACGTGGACTCGAGGAAGAACGCGACCAATCCCTCGAGCGCGAGGGGTGCACCGAACACGTCACCGACGAACCGTGAGTATTCGCTCCAGTTCATGCCGAATTGGAATTCCTGGACGATTCCGGTCGCGACGCCGAGGGCGAAGTTGATGAGGAACAGTTTGCCGAAGAACTTGGTCAGCCGATACCAGGAGTCCTTCCCGGTGATCACCCACATGGTCTGCATGGCGGCCACCATCGGCGCGAGGCCGATCGTGAGAGGTACGAGAATGAAGTGGTAAACGGTGGTGATACCGAACTGCCACCGCGAGACATCCAACGCGTCCATCGATACTCCGAACTCTCACACCCGAGCTGTGACGGGCAACACCGCAGGTCAGGGCGTTGGCCCGCGACAAACTCGAATGTACTACTACGATTAGTAGTAGGGAAGAGTCTTTCGGCAGGGTCGTTGGACTCCTATCGAGTTTCGACCGCCTCCACGGCCGTATCGACCATCGTCGAAACGTCACCGGCACGCCTCCGAGTGCCCAGAGGAACGCCGTTCATCGCCGTGACCCGAGCCGCGAGGGTGACGCTCGAGACAAGCCAAACGCCATCTGCGGCAATGAGATCCGCGGGATACAGGTGCCCGTGTTCGCATGTCCAACCAGCGGACTCGGCCACGGCGAACAACCCGGCGACCGTGGTTCCGGCCAGGATGCCCTGTTCGACGGACGGTGTGACGAGAGTCTTACCGCGCGCGAGCACCACCGTCGAGCGCGGGCCTTCGAGCACCCGGCCCTCGCTGCTGAGGTAGATCACGTCGTCGACACCCTGCGCTGCGGCATGCCGCAGCGCGGCCATGTTGGTCGCATACGACAACGTCTTGGCCCCCGCGAGCTGCCACGGCGCTCCCGACGAGAAGTCCACCGAGTAGCCGCGATCGAGCGTGATCACCGACACCCCGTCGGTGCGCGCTGCCCGCACTCGCTCGGGCAGCGGCCCCACCGTCACGTACGCGGTGGGGTCACCACCGCCCTCGCGTCCGCGGCTGAGGACCACGCGAAGAACCGCCTCGTCCTCCGACTCCTGCGCCCACAGACCCACGGACTGTTCGACGACGGCGCGCCACTGTTCGAGATCGGGGACGGGTAGGTCCAGCGCCTTCGCCGACGCCACCAGCCGGGCCAGATGCAACTCGACCGCACAGGCCGCGCCGCCGCGCACGAGCAGCGTCTCGAAGACCCCGTCGCCGCGTACCGCGGCCAGGTCGTCGGCGAACAGCAACGGCCGATTCGCGTCGTGCACTCGGCCGTCCAACGTCACCACTACCGACTCCGACATGCCCGCCACCCTAGAGGGGAGCGGACGCGTTCGATCAATCCGCTCGGTCGGCCGTTGCCAGCGCGTCGGCGTACTCGTCGAGGTCGAGATCCTCGGCGACGACGACCTTGGTGCCGTTGTAGACCTCGCGGTCGATCTCGTCGTCGGCGTTGGCGACGAGCATCGCGACGAACGTGTCTCCGTTCACGTTGAGGAAGGTACGGAAGATCCCGGCGAACCAGTCAACGGCGATCAGCAGTCCGACGGCCTCGAAGGGAAGGTCGAGCGAGGTCGCGAGGAACATCGCGACGACGGGGAATCCGCCGGGCACGGTGATGGTGCCCATGTTCAGCAGAACCGCCAGGCCCATGCCCAGCACGATCTGCCCGAGGCTCAGGTCGATGTTGCCTGCCTGCGCGAGGAACATCACCACGATCATGTAGTTGAGCACGGCACCGTAGGAGCCCATCGTCAACCCGATCGACAGCGTGAAGTTGGCGACCTTCTGACTGACGCCGACCTTCTCGACGGTGTTGCGCAGCACCGTCGGGAACGTGACGGCCGAGCTCGTCGTCGTCACTGCAACGGCCGTCTGTTCGGTGAGCTTGCTGGGCAGCTTCCACGGGTTCAATCGGGTCCGCATCGTCACGACCACGACGAAGAGTGCGAACAGAATCAACACCCCGAGCAGCGTCGTACCGAGGTAGCTCAGCGCGGTGGACACCACGGAGAATCCGACGTCTCCGGCGAGCGCGGCGAGCAGGCAGAACACACCGACCGGGGCGATGACCATGACGAGCCGGATCATCGTCAGGACGATCTGCTGGATCTGGTCCATGAACGAGAGCACCTGGGTGTTGCCGGTCTTGGTGATGTGACTGCGCAGCGCGATACCGAAGAGCAGCGAGAAGACGATGATGGGCACCATCGTCGCCGTCGACATGGCGTCGAACACGTTGGTGCTGACGAAGTTCAGCAGTGTGTCCTGCCAGCCGAGCGCCTCGCTCGCCGACTCCTCGAGCGCCGGATCGAGCTGCTGGGTGAACACCATGCCCGCGCCCGGCCGAATGATGGTGCTCAGCACCCAGGCCAGCACAGCAGCGACGACCGAGAACCCGATCATCCACTTGAAGGTGCGAAACGCGATCTTGCCGGTTCCCGCCCCCGCCATCGACCCGGTGGCCACGATGACCGAAGCCATCACCAGCGGGACGATCGACATCTGGATCAGTCGGATGAACAGATCACCGATGAACTTCAGGTTCGCGGCCCACTCTCCGACCACCAACCCGAACACGATGCCGCCGATCGCGGCGAGGCCGATCTGCGCGGCCGGATGCGCCAGTTTCTTCATGGATCGACACGCTAGGTCCGTGTCGTCGCGGTGCCGTGTCGTCGCCGTTTCGAGGGTGTAAAGGGACCGGTCACCGAGTTGCTGCGCCGACGGGCTCCTACTATGGAGATGTGTCCGACACAGTCACGATCAGCCCGAGTCCACTTCTGACACTCCCCGGCGCAGTGCCCTCCCCCGACGACAGCGTCGATGCCGGGGTGGCCTGGCACTACGGCAATCCGTTCGGCGAGCAACGCGACGCGGTCAGCGGCGCTGCCGTCATCGACCGATCCCACCGTTTCGTGCTGGCCATCAGCGGAGACGAACGCCTGAGTTGGTTGAACACGATCTCGAGCCAACTCGTCTCCAACCTGCCCGACGGCAGCTCGGCCGAGAATCTGAGCCTGGATGTCAACGGCCGCATCGAGCATCACTTCGTCCAGACCGACCTGGCCGGCGTCACGTACATCGACACCGAGCGCTCGGCCGGACCGGATCTGCTGTCGTTCCTGAAGAAGATGGTGTTCTGGGCCAAGGCCGAACCCCGTGAGGCCGACGAACTCGCCGTTCTCACCGTCCTCGGATCCGACGCGGCGTCGGTGCTCGAGAAGGCCGGCCTGCCGGCTCCGAGCGCGGTCTACGGTGCGTCGCCGATCGACGGCGGCGGTTTCGTGCGGCGGATGCCCTGGCCGGGCGAGAATTCCTACGACGTGGTGATCCCCCGCGCGAGCCTGAGCGAGTGGTTCCTCCGACTGCGCGACGCCGGGGCCGCCCCGGCCGGAACCTGGGCGTTCGACGCGTTGCGGGTGGAATCGTTGCGTCCGCGCGTGGGAGTGGACACCGACGAGAAGACCATTCCGCACGAGGTTCGCTGGATCGGCAGCGCCGCCGAGTTCGGTGCGGTGCATCTGGAGAAGGGCTGCTACCGCGGGCAGGAGACGGTCTCGCGCGTGCACAATCTCGGTCGACCGCCCCGGCACCTGGTGCTGCTGCATCTCGACGGTTCCGCGGACGGTCGGCCCGGCACGGGCGATCCGGTGACCGCAGGCGGACGCTCGGTGGGCCGTCTGGGCACCGTCATCGATCACTTCGAGCTGGGGCCGATCGCGTTGGCTCTTCTCAAACGGACGATTCCGGTCGACACTGCCCTCGAGGCGGGGCCGTGTGCCGCGTCGATCGATCCGGATTCGATCCCGTCGTACGACGACGTCCAGGCCGGCCGCGCTGCGGTCGACCGCCTGCGCGGCCGGTGACCGGGAGGGTCCTCGCGGTCTGCGTCGTGCACGCCGATGTTCCGTTCGGACGCCGAGCGGTAGTCGACAGTGGTATCGACAAGCGGCCCGTCGACGGGCAGGTGGACGTGCACGAGCTCGGCATCGGCGGTGATCACTGTCGGGACACGAAATTCCACGGCGGACTCGATCAGGCCGTGTACGCCTACGACGAGGTCGAGGCGCAGCACTGGGCCGACGAGCTGGGGGTGCCGGTTCCACCGGGTCGATTCGGGGAGAACCTCCGCACCGAGGGTGTACCGGTGACCGACGCGGTGATCGGGTCGCGGTGGCGCATCGGCACGGTGACGTTGGAGGTGACGATCGCCCGCAAGCCCTGCGCGACGTTCGCACGGTGGATGGACCAGCCGAGATGGATCCGTCGCTTCGCGGACCGAGGCGATGTGGGTGCGTACTTTCGAGTTCTCGAACCCGGGGTCTTCGGCGGCGGTGACACGGTGACCGTGGAGTCGGTACCGCAACACGGGGTGACGGTTCGCGACCTGTTCCGAGGAACCGACGCGACCGCGATGTCCACTTTGCTCGATCAGCCCGATTTGGCACCGAAGGTCTACCGCGATGCGGCCGCGGCATTGAAATCGTTGCGGAACTGACCCCTGAGTGCGTCGCTCCCCATGACGCGCAGCACGTAGTTCTCGTGTCGCAACATGAAGATAGTTTGCCTGTGCACGGATTTCTGCAGGTACAGGCTGCGTCGACCCTTTTCCCGGGCGTGTCGCGCCCGTTCGCCCGGCATCGACACGTGGTGCCGTCTGCGCATCGCGGCGATTCGCGCGCTAGAGTGTGTCCCAGGAAGAAATACCAACTCTAACGGGGCCGCCAAATTTCCCCAGGCCGCCCCGAAAGTCCGCGAGGGGGCACCGCCATGGGCCGAGGCAGGGCTAAGGCAAAGCAGACAAAGGTCGCTCGTGAGCTCAAGTACAGCTCGCCTATTACGGACTTGGAGAGACTGCAGCAAGAGCTCTCCGGTGGTTCGTCGAACTCGCATCGTGGCGGCGTCGACTCGGACGCGCCTTCCCGAGTCGAAGAAGACGAGTACGAGGACTGGCGACGCTAGTACTGAGCACTGAACGACTGAGGGGGAGCCGCGGTGCGGCTCCCCCTCACTTGTTTGCCCGTCCTCGGGCGATCAGAACCTCGGGTGGTTACCCAGCAGAAGCGCACGCTCGTCGGCGACGTCCTTACCGGTCGCCTTCTTCACCGTGCCCAACGTCCAGCAGTCGATGTGGCGTGCGGTCAGCACGGCGAGTGCTCGATCGACGTCCTCGGGTGCCACGATGGCGACCATGCCGACACCCATGTTGAACGTCTGCTCCATCTCGGCCCGCTCGACGCGTCCGCGCTGAGCGATCAGCGAGAAGATCGGGGCAGGGCTCCACGTGGTGCGGTCGAGTTCGGCGACCAGGCCCTCGGGCATCACCCGTGAGAGGTTGTTCGCCAATCCGCCGCCGGTGACGTGGCAGAACGTGCGCACGTCGGTTTCGGCCGCGAGCGCGAGGCAGTCCTTGGCGTAGATCTTGGTCGGTTCGAGCAGCTCCTCACCGAGGGTGCGGCCGAACTCCTCGACGTGTCCGCCGAGATCCATGTGGTTGATCTCCAGCAGCACCTTGCGCGCGAGGGAGTAGCCGTTGGAGTGCAGACCCGACGATCCCATGCCGATGACGACGTCACCGGGACGCACCCGCTCGGGTCCGAGGATCGAATCCGCCTCGACGACGCCGATGCCGGTGGCCGAGAGGTCGTAATCGCCGTCGGCCATCAGTCCCGGATGCTCGGCCGTCTCGCCGCCGAGCAGTGCGCAGCCGGCGATGATGCAGCCTTCTGCGATGCCCTTGACCAGTTCGGCGACCTGCTCGGGAACCACTCGGCCCACGGCGATGTAGTCCTGCAGGAACAGTGGCTCGGCACCGCAGACGACGAGGTCGTCGACGACCATTGCGACCAGGTCGAGGCCCAGGGTGTCGTGCTTGCCGAGCGCCTGCGCCACGGCCACCTTGGTGCCGACGCCGTCGGTCGAGGCGGCCAGGACGGGCTCGCGGTAGTCGCCCTTGAGCGCGAAGAGGCCGGCGAAACCGCCGAGACCGCCCATGACCTCGGGCCTGCTGGCCTTCTTGGCGAGCGGCGCGAACAGTTGCACTGCTCGATCTCCTGCGGCGATGTCGACCCCGGCCGCCGCGTAGGAGGCACCGCCCGAGTGAGTTGCGCTCGTGGGTTGGGATTCCTCGGTCATTCGGCTCCAGCCTGTGTACTCGATCATGTCAGCGCCCGTGACGGCACAGATAGCGCCCTAACGGTACCGGAGTGCCCGGTGGCGAGAAGAATTCACGTGTGCAGGCGCTTACCCGGGATCGCCGCCAACAGCTTCTTGGTGTACTCCGCCTCCGGCGATCGCAGGATCTTCCACGGTGTCCCCTCTTCCACGATTGCCCCGTTGCGCAGTACCACCACGCGGTGCGCAACGCGGTCGACCACCGCGAGGTCGTGACTGATGAACAGGCAGGCGAAGCCGAATTCCTGCTGCAGTGCCTCGAACAGATCGAGCACGGCTGCCTGCACCGACACGTCCAGAGCGCTGGTCGGCTCGTCCGCGACCACCAGATCAGGTCCCAGCACCAGAGCCCGCGCCAGGCTGACGCGTTGCCGCTGCCCACCGGAGAGCTCGTGGGGGTAGCGCTTGTCGGTGCCCGACGGCAGTTGCACGGCCTCGAGCAGCTCGGTCGTCCTCGCCGAGATCGCGTCCTTGGAGCCGTACTTGTGCACGATCATCGGTTCGGCGATGCATTGCCCGACGGTCAGTCGGGGGTTCAGTGATGCGGACGGGTCCTGGAAGACGAAGCCGAATCGCTTGCGTAGCGGCTTGAGCTTGCGTTCGCTCACGCCTGCGATGTTCTGCCCCATCACCGTCACGCTGCCGCTGGTCGGCTTCTGCAGTGCTGCAACACATCTGCCGATCGTGGACTTGCCCGAGCCGGATTCGCCCACCAGCCCGAGGGTTTCGCCGCGGTGGATGGTGAGCGAGACGTCGTCGACCGCCCGGAACGCAGGTGAGCCGACGCCGCCGGAGAACTGCACCACCAAACGCGAGACGTCGAGTACCGGTTCTCCCGAGGTGTCGACCGTCTTGTCGGACTCCACGGCGGCGAGGGTCGGCACCGCGGCCAGCAGCTTCTTGGTGTAGTCGTCGGCGGGTGCGTCGAAGAGTTGCGCCACCGGAGCTTCCTCGACGACGCGGCCGTTCTGCATGACGACGACGCGGTCGGCCAGGTCGGACACGACGCCCATGCTGTGGGTGATGAGCACGATGGCGCAGCCGAGCCGATCCTTGAGATCACGGAGCAGGTCCAGGATTTCGGCCTGCACCGTGACGTCGAGGGCGGTGGTCGGCTCGTCGGCGATGATGACCTTCGCCTCGCACGAGATGGCGATCGCGATCATGACGCGTTGTTTCTGGCCACCCGACAGCTCGTGCGGGTAGTACGAGAAGCGCTGCTCGGGGTTGGGCAGACCCACCATCGTCAACAGCTCGACGGCCCGAATCTTGGCATCCTTCGCCGACATTCGCTTACCGTCGTCGCGCGTGTGCGCCCGCAACGCCTCGACGATTTGATAGCCGATGGTGAACAGCGGATCGAGGGCGCTGCCCGGTTCCTGGAACACCATCGAAATCTTGTTGCCGCGCAACTGCGCCCACGCCTTGTTGCTCAGCCTCGTCACGTCCTGGCCACCGAGTACCACGTGTCCTTCGACGCGGGCGGTGTCGGGGAGCAGGCCGATGGCGGATCGGACGCTGACGGACTTGCCCGATCCGGACTCCCCCACCACCGCCAGTACTTCGCCGGGGAACACCTCGAACGAGACCTCGGTGACGGCATCGACTTCGCCGGCATCGGTGAGGAACGTGACGGACAACGACTTCACCGACAATGCGGACTCGCGTGGAGTTGCAACACTCGATGTCATACCTTCACCGCCTTCTTGAACTTCTTGCGGGTGCGCAGCAGCGGATTGAGTGTCTCACTTGCGCTTTCGCCCACCATGGTCAGGCCGAGCACCACCAACACGATGCCCAGGCCGGGGAACACCGACGTCCACCAGATGCCGTTGGAGATATCGGGCAGCGCCTTGTTGATGTCGTATCCCCACTCCGAGGCGGAGGTGGGCTCGATGCCGAATCCGAGGAATCCGAGTCCGGCGAGGGTCAGGATGGCCTCGGCACCGTTGAGGGTGATGATGACCGGCAGCGTCTGCACCACGTTGGCGAGGATGTGGCGGAACAGGATTCGCGGAGTACCGGCACCGGTGACCCGGGCGGCGTCGACGTACGGTTCGGTCTTGACCGCCACCGTGGCGTTGCGCACGACGCGGAAGTACTGCGGGACGAAGATGGCCGTGATGGCGATGGCTGCGGATGCGATGCCACCGAAGCTCGACGACTGGCCGCCTGCGACGACGATCGAGATGACCACCGCGAGAAGCAGAGAGGGGAATGCGTACATCGCGTCCATGAACAGCACGAGCACGCGGTCGAACCAACGGCCGATGTAGCCCGAGGCGAGGCCGAGCGGAACACCGATGATGAGCGAGAGAATCAACGACGACGCGATCACCATCAATGCCGTTCGGGCACCGTAGATCACGCGCGAGAACACGTCCTCACCGCGAACCGAGGTGCCGAACCAGTGCTGCGCGGACGGGGCTGCTTGTCGGGCGAAATCCTGCCCGGCGTCGCTGGTCTGCGAGAACCCGTACGGCGCGAGAAGCGGGGCGAACACTGCGGCGATCACGAACGCCACCATCAGGGCCAACCCGACGATCAAGGTGACACGTTGCAACCCCGACGTGGACTTGACGAATGCGACGCCGGGAAATCCTCGACGGTGCGGACGGGTGGGAGGGACGTCGGACAGCACGACTTCGGTGCTCATCAGAACCTCACTCTCGGGTCGATGAGTGCGACGATCGCGTCGGTGACGAAGCTGACGACGGCGACCACGACGGCCAGGAACGTCACGATGCCCTGTACCGCAACGAAATCGCGTTGCTGGAGGTATCGGGCGAGTTCGTAACCCAGGCCCTGCCACTCGAAGGTCGTCTCGGTCAGTACCGCACCGCCGAGCAGCACGGCGATCTGCAGGCCGATGACGGTGACGATGGGAATCATGGCGTTGCGGAACGCATGTCGTCGCGTCACCGTGCCCTCGCTCAAACCGCGAGCGCGCGCGGCGTCGACGAACGGTGCCTGCAACGTCTGAATCAGGTTGACGCGCACCAGCCTCAGGAACACTCCGGCCGTCAGCAGACCCAGGGCGAGTGCAGGTAGCACGGCATGCTCGAGCACGTCCACGATGTAGCTCGGCTCGCCGTACAGGAACGAATCGACGATCAGAATGTTGGTCTTGGGCGAGACGTTCTGCAGTGCCAGTTCCACATTGGTGCTGGCACGACCGGCCACCGGGAGCCAACCGAGCTTGACTGCGAACAGCAGTTTGAGCAGCATACCGACGAAGAACACCGGAGCCGCGTACGCCAGGATCGCGAAGATCCGCAGCGAGGCGTCACCGAATCGGTCCCGATGGGTGGCGGCGAAGAACCCCAGCGGGATGCCGACCGCGAAGGCGACCAGCAGTGCCCAGAACGCCAATTCCAGTGTGGCAGCGCCGTTGACGAGCAGGACGTCGCTGATCGCGCGGTTGTCGGTGGCGGAGCGGCCGAAATCGCCGCGCAACAGTCCGGTCAGGTACTCCCAGTACTGCGTCAGAATGGGTCGGTCGTAGCCGGCCTCGGCCTTGCGCTGGGCGATCTGTTCGGCAGGTAGGCGACCACCGAGGGCCGCGGTGATCGGATCACCGATCACCCGCATCAGAAAGAACACGACGGTGACGAGAATCCAGGCAGTCGGAATGATCAGCAGAAATCTGACCCCGAGATAACGGGCGAGCGCGCCGTACCGTGACGGCGCGCTCACCTGCTGTGCTTGCTTCTCGCCCTCTACCGTCGTGCTGTCGGTAGTGGGCACGCCGGTCAGCCCCTGGCGAGAGTGACGAATCGGAACTTGAACGAGGCGTCGAGAGTCTCGTCCACGCCGCTGATCTCGTCGGTGGCGACGGCGATCTGCTTGCCCTCCAACAACGGAAGCGTCGGCAGGTAGTTCGTCGCGAGCTCGGTCTGAATCTGACCGATGATCTGCATCCGAGCATTCTCGTCGGCGGTCGTGCGCTCGAGATCGAGCAGTGACGTGATGGCCGGGCTCTCGAAGTGCGACTGCAGGAAGTTGTCCGGGCCGAAGAACGGCGTCAGGTAGTTGTCCGCATCGGGGTAGTCCGGGAACCAGCCCAGCTGGTACACCGGGTAGGCGTCGGCGACGCGTTCCTTGGTGTACGTGCTCCACTCGGTGGACTGCAGGTTCACGTTGAACAGGCCCGTCGCGTCGAGCTGGCTCTTGATCGCGGCGTATTCCTCGCTCGAGCTCGAACCGTAGTGGTCCGGGTTGTACTGCAGGTTGAGCTGCACCGGGGTGGCAACGCCTGCGGCAGAGAGGAATCCGGCTGCTTCGTCGCGGTTCGGGGTGGTGCCGTAGACGTCGCCGTACGCGGTGTTCGCACCGGCCAGGCCGGTGGGTACGACGGAGTACAGCGGGGTGTAGGTGCCCTTGTAGACGCCGTCGGACAGCGCCTGGCGATCCACCGAGGCCGCAATTGCCTTGCGCACGGCCAGCTTCTGATCAGGGGTGTCACCGGGCATCGTGTTCATGTTGAAGACCATGTAGCGCGATTCGCCGCCGGGTCCCTCGTGCACCGTCAGACCGTCGACGCTGCCGAGCGATTCGACGTCCGTCGGGGTCAGCGATCGCCACGCGACGTCGATGGCCTTGTTCTGCACGTCGAGCTTGAGGTTGTCGGAGCTGGTGTAGTACTTCGCGTTGATCGACGAGGTCTTCGGGGTTCCGAGGATGCCCTTGTAGTCGCCGTTCGCGGTGAAGCTGACGAGGGAGTTCTTGGCGTAGCTCGAGATGGAGTACGGGCCTGCGAACGGGGTGCCCGCCACGATGGCGTCGTCGTCGAGAATCGAATCTGCCGGGAACACGGTCTGGTCGACGATCGGGCCCGCCGGTGTCGCCAGAATCTGCGGGAACGTCTGATCGTTCGCGGCCTTCAGCGTGAACTCGACGGTCTTCTCGTCCGGAGTCGCGATGCTGTCGAGGTTCGTCAGCAGCGACGCGGGTCCGTTGGGATCGTTGATGGCGACGATGCGATCGAAGGAGAACTTCACGCTCTCGCTCGTCAGCGGGTTGCCGTTCGCGAACGTCAGGTCGTCCTTCAGCGTGCACGTGTACACGGTCGGCTCGGTGAAATCGCAGCTCTCGGCGACATCGGGCTCGAGCTCGGAGCTACCGGGCGCGAAATTCATCAGGAAGGGATACGTCTGGTTCATGACCATGAACGAGCCGTTGTCGTACGAGCCCGCCGGGTCGAGTGACGTCACCTGGTCGGTGGTACCGACGGTGATGGTGTCACCACCGCCCTCACCGGAGCCACCGGCGTCGTCGGTGCGGCCCGAGCCGCAGGCTGCCGCAGTCAATGCGAGTACCGACAGTGCTGCCACTGCAGCAACTTTCTTGCCGTGCTTGCGTCCCGCTGTGCTGGGTGCAGCGGTCTTCGATGCCGCGCTGTAGCGCTGCATGCGTCCGTCGTCGGGCGACAGGGTCATCTGAAAGCCTCTATCCAATCGGTGTGTCCTATGTAACTGAAAGGACAGTACCGACGGACTGTTTCCAATATGTGGCATTGAGAAAACCCTGCTGTTCCCTCGTGGGAACGCCCTGCTCAGGGACGACTCAGAGCACTCACGTTCGCGTCGTTGTCCACCGGCTGCCCGGCGGCCGAGGCCAGCAGACCCTCGAGAACGTGCTTGCCGAGTGCGTTGTCGGCCGGCAGATCGATCGGATACTTGCCGGTGAAACATGCTGCACACAACCGGGATTCGGGCTGCTCGGAGGCCGCGATCATGCCGTCGATGGAGATGTACCCCAACGAATCGGCACCGATCGCCTGCCGGACACCCTCGAGAATTCCGTCCTCGGAATCGACACCGTTGGCGATCAGCTCTGCGGGAGAAGCGAAGTCGATGCCGTAGAAGCAGGGCCACCGCACCGGCGGCGACGCGATACGCACGTGAATCTCCAGCGCACCGGCCTCGCGCAGCATCCTGATCAGCGCGCGCTGGGTATTGCCGCGAACGATCGAATCGTCCACCACCACCAGCCTTTTGCCCCGTATGACCTCTTTGAGAGGATTCAGCTTGAGCCGGATGCCGAGTTGACGAATGGTCTGCGACGGCTGAATGAACGTGCGGCCCACGTAGGCGTTCTTCATCAACCCCTGGCCGTAGGGGATGCCGGAGCCCTGCGCGAAACCGACCGCAGCAGGAGTTCCGCTCTCGGGCACCGGGATGACCAGGTCCCCCTCGGCCGGATGTTCCTTCGCGAGACGACGTCCGATCTCGACTCGCGTCGAGTGCACCGAACGACCACCGATGACGCTGTCGGGACGAGCGAGGTACACGTACTCGAACACGCAACCCTTGGGCTCGGGAGCTGCGAAGCGCGAGGACCGAACACCGTCGGCGTCGATCGCGAGCAGTTCACCGGGCTCGATGTCGCGGACGAACGCGGCACCGACGATGTCGAGTGCCGCCGTCTCGCTGGCAACCACCCAGCCGCGATCGAGGCGGCCGAGGCACAACGGTCGAACGCCGTGCGGGTCACGCGCGGCGTAGAGGGTGTGCTCGTCCATGAACGTCAGACAGAAGGCACCCTCGAGCAATGGCAGCAGTTCCATCGCCGCCTGCTCGATGGTGCAGTCGGCCGCCTTGTGCGCCAGCAGCGCGGTCACCACGTCGGAATCCGACGTGCCGTTGCCCTGCAGCCGGTCGTTGATCAGGCCTGCGTCGCGCGCCTTCGTGGCGAGCTCGGCGAAGTTCACCAGATTCCCGTTGTGGCCGAGCGCAATCCCCGTCCCGGCGGTGGTGGTACGGAAGATGGGCTGCGCGTTCTCCCACGTGACCGAACCACTGGTGGAGTAGCGGCAGTGACCGATGGCGACGTGCCCGGGCATAGCGCCGAGCGTCTGCTCGTCGAACACCTGGCTGACGAGACCGAGATCCTTGAACACCAACACCTGAGAGCCGTCGGACACTGCGATGCCGGCAGCCTCCTGGCCACGGTGCTGCAGCGCATAGAGGCCGTAATACGAGAGCTTGGCCACATCCTCGCCCGGTGCCCATACTCCGAACACTCCGCACTCCTCGCGCGGCTCGTTCTCCGGTTCGTCGAGGGGTTTGCTTACCAGAAGATTCGGACTGTCGACCGACAAATCGGCGTTGGTCACGGGCATTGCTCCCTTGGGGGACGGGGCGGGGGGCCGTGCCTGAGTCTACGGGCACACGGCCGGAGTCAACGCATCGTGTGGACGGGAGATTCCCAGTAGGTGAACGTGTGTCCGATTCACACCGATCACCTGATGGACAACAGCGGCAGCCAGCGACCCACTTCCGCCGCTCTACTGCCCGACGCATCGATCGAACCGTCGGCGAGAGCCTCGGCGAAATCGCGGATTCCGGTGACCACCTGCAGCCACGTCAGCGCGTCGGTTTCGACGACGTTCGGCGGTGTCCCCCGGGTGTGACGCGGCCCCACGATGCACTGCACCGCGACGAACGGCGGTACCCGCACCTCCACCGAGGATCCCGGCGCATTCTGGCCGAGAGTTCTGGCAGTGGTGCGTACCGCTGCGGCTATCTGCGCCCGCGCAGGCTTGTCCGCCTCACCCTTGATCCATTGCTCGACGGCCAGAACGGCCTCGCGTACCTCGGCGGGGCCGACTTCCTTGTGCGGTGGCACTGCGCCTAACTCCTGTCGTCCGCTGCGAGATGCGCCAGCACAGCGCCACTGGCGTTGAGAAAGTAGTGCAGCAGCGCCGGGGCGAGCACACTGCCGCTGCGGGCTCGAAGCCACGAGAACACCACACCGGCCGCTGCCGTTGCCACCACCGTTCCGACCACGGTGTCACCCGCCGCGCGGGCCGGGTGAATGTGCCAGAGCCCGAAGAAGATCGGCGACAGAGCAGGCGACGCGGCGTCGAGCACACCGCGGAAGAGCAGTTCCTCGGTCAGTACCGTTCCCACCGGGATGCGAAACAGGACCCACTCGACCAGTTCGTCCTCGGACGGCCGGACGCGCCGACGCAACGCAGGAATCGCAGCGACGACGGCAGATCCGAGAACGGGCACCGCCGACGCCGCAGCGCCCCACTTCAGCCCGGCAGCGAAATTGCGCAGGCCGAGCTCTGCTGCGCTCGTTCGAGACAGTACAGCCACACCGACGGCGAACGACGCGTTGGCCACTGCCCGTCCACGGGCATCGAAACCGAGAGCGGGAAGGAGATAGGTACTCCACGCCGTCGTCGCGAGTCCGGTCAGAATGGGTCGTTCCGCAGGCTCCACTCCGGCCAGAATGGGTCGTTCCGCAGGCTCCACTCCGGCCGTCACTGCGGTTCTCACTTCTCCGGACCGTCCCGGCCGGCGAACTGCTCCATGACCCCGCGGACTCGTTCGGTGTCGCGGTCGGTCCACCCCTCGGGCGCGGCAACGGCCACCCAGCCGTCGAGCACGAGGGTTCCGTAATTGTGGCCGTGTCCGTCGGGAACGCCTGCGGCGTTCGTCAGATCGGCGGCCACCTGCCAGAAGGTCACGACCGGGAACCATCGCATGCTCGGCAGCCGGTCCGGCCCCGGTGGCTCGGACAGCCAGTCGGGACGCTCGAACAACAGGTCGGGTGACCACCAGACCACCGGATCCGACGCGTGCTGAACGTAGAGGATCCGCGGCTCGTACCAGGGCTGATCCTCCGGCGGGATGCCCGACGAGTTGTCGGCGAACCGGACCGTCAGGCCCTCGGAGTAGACCGGCCGCACCTCCGGGCTTCCCGGGTCGCGTCGGCTGACGAACTGACTCCAGATGCGGTTGTTGTTCGGCGGTCCCACCCACAGGACGCCGTCGGTGGTGGCCCGGATGTCGGCCAGACCGTCGAACGCGCCTTCACCCGCCTGGGTACCGAGGCTCTCGCCGTAGACGTAGAACTTGGGGCGCGTGGCCTCCGGTTCCTGCAGCCAGCGGTCGTGCACCTTGTCGATCAGAGCTCTGCCTGCCTGCGCGGCCTTGTCTCCCTCCGCGACGAAGGAGATCCAACTCGGCAGGTACGAGTACTGGGATGCGACGGTGGCGACATCGCCGTCGAACATGAGCTCTTCGGCTTCGATGGCGGTGGGATTGACCCATCCGGTTCCGGTGGTCGGGACGACGACGAGAGCCGCGCGCTGGAATGCCCCGGTGCGTTCGAGTTCGGCGACCACGATGTTCAGTCGCTCGTCCTGGGTCTCTGCGGTTTCCAGCCCTGCATATGCCCGGATCGGTTCGAGGCTGGGGCGGCCCGTGGCTCGCTCCATCTCGTCGGCGCGAAGTCCGCTGGAGACGAAGTTGCGACCCTCGAAGCCGAGGGTGTCCCACGGCGCCAACGAGTTCGGGCTGCCGGAGCGTTCGTCGGCGACGGGTTGTTCTGCGCCGTCACGGGTTTCGTCGTTCTGCAGACTGAACACGGAATTGGTGACCTCGGATACCGCGCGCAGCAGGACACCCTGAACCAGGGCGACGGACAGCACGACGAGGACGACGACCCCGAGCGCATTGGCCACTTCGCGCGGCATCTTCACGATGCGGTTGATCTGACGGGCGAGCAGACGAACGAAGTCACGCAACACCCGCCACACCGAGATCAACAGCGCTGCCATGGCGATACTGAGCGCGCCGGTGCGGAAATACCCCGTTGTGGTGGTTCCTTCCGCGTCCATCAGAGCGGCCAGCTCACGCTGCCATTCCGCCGAGATCGCCAGCATGATCATCGAAGCCGCAATCGCGAGGACGGGAACGGCGACCTTGACGGCCAGCTCGGCCTTGCGCGGCAACGGCCACCACGATCGCGACGAGAGCCACCAACGGGTGACGGCCCAACCCACCGCGACGCCGAATGCGTAGCCGATGGCCGCGTTGATACCGCCGATGATGCCCTGGAACAGCCATCCGCGAGGGAGCAGAGACGGAGTCAACGACCAGCAGAAGAACAACGCGCTGAACGCAATTCCGGTGAAGTCCAGGCGCAGCAGGCCCCAGGCCCACATGACGAACGGATGCTTGGCGGGTGAGGGGACGGCGAACTCGACCGAGGGCAGGTGGTACCGATGATGCTGGTCCTGCTCGAGTGTCGCGTCGACCTCGTCGTGGCGCTGCTCCGATGTGCGTCCCCCCACCTCGGTCAGCCGAAGAGTCTGGGAAGAGTGCTCTCGAACGTCTCGCGCAGCTCCGTCATCGGGACGGAGAACTGCCCTTGCACCTCGATCGAATCCGAGCCCTCGTCGACGACGCCGATGCGCGCCCACGGCAGACCGCGGGCGGTGCACATGCCGGTGAAGCGAGTCTCTTCCGTGCGCGGCACCGCGACGAGTACGCGACCCGAGGACTCGGAGAACAGTGTCACGAACGGATCGGCACCCTCGGGAAGGATGATGCGGCAACCGGTTTCACCGGCCAGAGCGGCTTCGACGACGGCCTGCGCGAGGCCGCCCTCGGACAGATCGTGTGCCGCCGAGACCAATCCGTCGCGCGAGGACGAGAGCAGAATGTCTGCCAGCAGTTGCTCGCGGGCGAGATCGACCTTGGGCGGCACGCCGCCGAGGTGATCGTGCTCGACCTGAGCCCAGATGGACCCGTCGAACTCGTCGTAGGTCTCGCCGAGCAGGATCAGCGTCTCGCCGGGCTCGAGACCGAGGCCGGTGGGGATGCGGCGATGCACGTCGTCGATGACGCCGAGTACACCGACGACGGGCGTCGGCAGGATCGGCTCGGCACCGGTCTGGTTGTAGAAGCTGACGTTGCCGCCGGTCACGGGAATGCCGAGGGTGACGCAGCCGTCCGCCAATCCGCGCACGGCCTGCTGGAACTGCCACATGACGCCCGGGTCCTCGGGTGAGCCGAAGTTCAGGCAGTTGGTGACGGCCTTCGGGGTCGCACCGGTGACGGCGACGTTGCGGAACGCCTCGGCCAACGCCAGCTGCGCACCCCGATACGGATCGAGTGCGGTGTAGCGACCCGACGCGTCGGTGGCCAAAGCGATTCCGCGACCGGTCTTCTCGTCGATGCGGATGACGCCTGCGTCGGCGTGCTCGGCGAGGACGGTGTTGCCGCGCACGTAGCGGTCGTACTGCTCGGTGATGAAGCGTCGGCTGCACAGCTGCGGCGAGCCGATCATCTTCAGCAACGTCGCCTTCAGTTCGTCCCCGGTTTCCGGACGCTGCAGCGACGCCGTGGTGTTCGCGACCAGATCGTCCTGGGTAGCGGGACGCTGCACGGGACGGTTGTACACCGGTCCCTCGTGCGCGACGGTCTTCGGCGGAACGTCGACGACCGTCTCGCCGTGCCAGGTGATCTGGAGATGTTCACCGTCGGTGACCTCACCGATCACCGTGGCCAGAACGTCCCACTTCTTGCAGACGGCCATGAATGCGTCGACGTTGTCGGGAGTCACCACCGCGCACATGCGTTCCTGGGATTCGCTCGACAGCACCTCGGCGGGCGTCATGCCGGTGGCGCGCATCGGCACCTTCTCCAGCTCGATGTGCATACCACCGCTGCCCGCTGACGCGAGTTCCGAAGTGGCACAAGACAACCCGGCACCACCGAGGTCCTGGATACCGACGACGAGCTTGTTGGAGTACAGCTCGAGGCAGGCCTCGATGAGCACCTTCTCGGTGAACGGATCGCCGACCTGGACTGCCGGAAGCTTCTTGCGGCCCCCGCCGGTTTCGTCGCCGTCGAAGGTCTCCGACGCGAGCACGGACACGCCGCCGATGCCGTCGAGACCGGTGCGTGCGCCGAACAGAATGATCTTGTTTCCCAGGCCCGACGCGAACGCGAGATGCATGTCCTCGACGCGCATGACACCGGCACACAGAGCGTTCAGCAGAGGGTTACCGGCGTAGGAGGCGTCGAACACCGTCTCGCCGCCGATGTTCGGCAGGCCGAGGGAGTTTCCGTAGCCACCGACGCCTGCGACGATGCCGCTCAGGACGCGGCGCGTATCGGGTGCATCGGCGGCACCGAATCGCAGCTGGTCCATGACGGCGATCGGGCGCGCGCCCATGGCCATGATGTCGCGGACGATGCCGCCGACGCCCGTCGCCGCACCCTGGTAGGGCTCGACGTAGGACGGGTGATTGTGGCTCTCGACCTTGAACGTGACGGCCCAGCCGTCGCCGACGTCGACGACGCCCGCGTTCTCACCGATACCGGCGAGCATGGGCTTGCGCATCTCGTCGGTGGTGGTCTCACCGAAGTACTTCAGGTGCACCTTCGAGGACTTGTACGAGCAGTGCTCGCTCCACATGACGGAATACATCGCCAACTCGGCGTCGGTGGGCCGACGGCCGAGGATTTCCTTGATGCGGACGTATTCGTCGTCCTTGAGTCCGAGTTCCTTGTACGGCTGCGCTACGTCGGGGGTTGCGACGGCGTTGGAGACAGTGTCTGTGGGTACAGAGCTAGCGGACACGAGGAATAGGTCCCTTCGATGGAGCGAAATGCCAGGGAGAGTCTATCGGGACCGTGCGACATGTACGGCATCGGTCGTGCAGGGTCTGTAATCGGTCGTGCGAACATCACCTGATGGACATCGCGCTGACCGAGAACGATCTGGACGAAACGGGCGTCATCGACCCGTCGATGGTGGCCAAGGGAGTCGACGTACCACCCAAGGCCGTCGTCTGTTTCTTCTCCGAGGTGATCGAGAGCATCTGCGCGAAAGGCGACGCCAGAGTCGTCTCGATCATGCGCTCCGAGCACGGCGAACACCCCGTCTACGAGATCGAACGGAACGGGGAGAAACTTGCCGTCTTCCACCCCGGCGTCGGCGCTCCGCTGGCCGCACTGTTCCTCGAAGAGGCCATCGCGATGGGCTGCACCCAGTTCGTGGCCGTCGGCGGCGCGGGCGCACTGTCCGACGACCTGGGCATGGGACACGTGATGGTGGTCGACAGCGCCGTCCGCGACGAGGGCACCTCGTTCCACTACCTGCCGCCGGGACGAGTGGTCGACGCCGATCCGGCAGGCGTGGCTGTGCTGCAATCCGTGCTGACCGACGCCGGAGTCGATTTCGTGACCGGCCGCTCCTGGACGACGGACGCGCTGTATCGCGAGACTCGAGCCCGCGTTTCCCGCCGCGTCGACGAAGGCTGCCGAACCGTCGACATGGAAGCCTCGGCCTTCTGCGCCGTCGCCCGATTCCGCGGAGTGCGATTCGCGCAACTGCTGTACGCGGGTGACTCCCTCGCCGCCGACTGGGACCACCGCGGCTGGACCAAGGCCACGACAGTGCGCGAACAATTGTTCTGGCTGGCGGCCGATGCTTGCCTGCAACTGAGCCCGATCTAGCCGAGACGCGGGTTCACTGGGTTGCTGGTTCGGGTTCACCGGGTCTCTGACTCGCCTCCGCCCCGCCCCCTCCGCCCCGCACCCCCGGTCCCCGGTCCCCCGCAAATGCGCGCGCGTTTGCCATACGCGCGCGAAATCGCCCCCGCACAGGTCACGAATCCGCGAGCACCTGACGAATGCGCGCGCGTTTGCGACCGCCGAACGGGGAACGGGGAACGGGAAACGGTGTTGCGCCGCGGCATTCAGACTCCGCCCACACCCTCCGCCCCCGGTCCCCCCGCAAATGCGCGCGCGTTTGCCACACGCACGCGAAATCGCCCCCGCACAGGTCACGAATCCGCGAGCACCTGACGAATGCGCGCGCATTTGCGACCCCCGTTCGGGCTCAGGCCGGGGCCAGGAATGCCGCCAACGCGTCGGCGTAGGACTTCACATCACTGGCTCCCATCAACTCTCGCGACGAGTGCATGGCCAGCTGCGCTGCTCCGACGTCCACCGTGGACAGGCCGGTGCGTGACGCAGTGATGGGTCCGATGGTCGAGCCGCAGGGCAGATCGGCTCGATGTACGTAGCGCTGCAAGGGAACTCCAGCCTGATCGCAGGCGAGCGCGAAGGCACCGGCACCCGCGGAATCCGTTGCGTAGCGCAGGTTCTGGTTGACCTTGAGCACCGGTCCCCCACCGAGTTCGATGCGATGCGCGGGCTCGTGCCGGTCCGGGTAGTTGGGATGCGTCGCGTGCGCCATATCGCCCGAGGCACAGATGGATCCGGCCATCGTGCGGAGGAATTCCTCACGGCCACCGCCGCGTCCGAGCACGATGCGCTCGAGCACGGTGTTCAGCAGATCCGAGAACGCACCGCGGTCGGACATACTGCCGACTTCCTCGTGGTCGAACAGGGCCAGCACCGGCGTGACGGCGGTCGGATTGTCCACTGCGGCAAGCAAAGCCTGGGTCCCGGCATAGCAGGTGCCCTGATTGTCCAGACGCGGCGCGCTGACGAGTTCGGACTCGACACCCACGACGGCACTGGGCGCCAGATCGTGCGTCATCAACTCCCAACCCAGTACCGAATGCGGGTCGACGCCTTCTCGCTCGGCGACGTATGCAATGAATGATTGTGGCGAATTGCCCACGCCCCAAATGGCATTGACGTGTCGCTGCGGATCGAGGGTGACGCCCTTGCGATCCTCGGAGAGGTGAATCGCGAGCTGCGGGACTCGCAGGATGGGCTCGTCGACCTTCACCAGAACCTCGCGCACCGTGTTTCCGTCGCGCACACTCAGCCGGCCGGAAATGCCAAGATCGCGATCGAGCCACGAGTTGAGCCACGCACCGCCGTACGGTTCGAGGCCCACCATCTGCCAGCCCGCGGATTGCAGATCGGGATGTTGCTTCACGCGAAGGTTGGGACTGTCGGTGTGTCCGCCGACGATACGGAACGGACCATCACTCTCGGTACTCCAAGCAACCAGCGATCCGCCGCGGATCAGGTAGTAGCGGCCTGCTTCCGTAGGCCAGGTATCGGTCTCGTCGAGCCGCACGAATCCTGCGTCGTCGAGTTGGACGGAGACTGTCCGGCACACGTGGAACGGTGACGGAGAGACGTCGACGAAGTTGCAGAGACCGGTTGCGGAGGCGTGAGTCGACATGGGAACCATTGTGGCAGCCGCCGCGTCGAACACCTCGAGAGCACACACCGACCGGGGGGACAACTTCATGAAATTTCATTCTCTGCCTGATTACGGCGCAGTTCATGCGACCACATTCGCCATCGTGCGGATGAAGACGATCGAAGCATTTCGCAAGCGTGGGGTGGTGGTTCACCGCGAGGATGCGACGACGTTGGCGGTGGGCTCGGGCGTTCGCATGTCACTGAACAATGTGTTCGCCCGGTGCTCCGGGGTGAGTCGATCGGCGTGGGACGGCATCATCGCCGGCTATGTCGACCTCATGATCGAGACGATGCGCGAGGCGGATCCCACGTTCTTCACCGGATTGTCGGACGACGAGTTCTACTCGAGGCTGCGCGAGCGCGTCATCGCTCCGTCCGCCCTGGCGGCTATGGGTGAGTGCGAGTACGAGTATTCCGTCCCGCTACTCGACGTGCCGGGCGCACCGCGACGGGTGCTGAACCTGTCTTCTCCGAATCGCGCTGTGACACTGGCAGATCGGCATCTCGTCGGCCGAGACCTCAGCGCCGCCTGGGCCGCCGGCCGAAGGAACACCGCAGCGCTGAAATTCGAGGACGGCCGAATTCTCAGCAGGAACAGCGTCGACATCGAGGTCCTCAGCGGTGATTCGATCTACCTCGCGTCGAAGGTCGCCGATATGACCACGCTGATCTTCGCACACCTCGGCGAATGTCTGTACGGCGTATTGTTCGTCGTTCCCAATGCCTACGAGTTCATTTTCCACCGGCCGCGCAACGCCGACGTGGCGCTCGCGGCAGCAGCCGAGCTCGCCGAGCTGGCAGATATGTTCACTCGTGACACGCCGAGCCCACTGTCACGCTCGGTGTTCTTCTGGCGAGACGGCGAGTACTGCGACGTATCGGGCGGGCCCACGGGAGTTTTCGCCTCTACCTTGGCTGAGCTGCCGGCGGCCGCGGCCTGACCGCGGTCACGTGCCGGTAGACCCGCTGTTCTGGCGGCGGGGTGGTGGGCCGTCCCGCAGCAGCGACGCAAAGACGTCCCAGCCGACCACGAGCGTCACCCACGCTTGGACGGGCATCCGCTACTCAGTGCGAACCGGACACGCAGAACGAGTTGCCGTCGGGATCGATCAGTGTCACCCAGCGAAAGTCGCCCATCGTGTGCTGCGCAATTTCGCGTGCACCCGCCTCGACGAGCCGCGTGACCTCAGCGTCGAGGTCACCGGTGGTCATGTCGAGGTGGACGCGATTCTTGCCGGGCGTCGGGTCGTCGATCTTCTGGAAGGCCATTCGATACGGTGCCGACGCGAGTTCGACGACGTAGAACCACCCGTCGTTCTCTTCCACGATCGTTCCGTCCGCCTGCGCGGCCCACCAGCGGGCGAGCGGTCCCGGGTCGGTCGTGTCGAACGTGATCATCGCCAAGTTCAGTGTCATGGCGGCACAGTAACCGCGACCACCGACACGTTCGAGTCAGGCGTTGACGATCGTGTCCAGTGCCGAATAGAAGATGCCGAGGCCGTCGTCGCTCGGTCCGGTGAGCGGCTCGGTGGCGTGTTCGGGGTGCGGCATCAAACCGACGACTCGACCGTTGGCCGAGGAGATCCCGGCGATCCCACGCTGCGATCCGTTCGGGTTGCTGCCGCTGTAACGGAAGACCACCCGGCCCTCGCCCTCGAGCTCGTCGAGCACGTTCTGCGGTGCCTGGAATCGACCCTCGGCATTCTTGACCGGGATCAGAATTTCGGCACCGGGCTCGTATCGCGAAGACCACGCGGTGTCGGTGTTCTCCACTGCCAGCCACTGATCGCGGCAGACGAAGTGCAGCCCTTCGTTGCGGGTCAGAGCGCCGGGAAGCAGGCCTACTTCGCAGAGCACCTGAAAGCCGTTGCAGATACCGAGGATCGGCATACCGCCCTCGGCGGCCTTGACGACGGACTCCATCACGGGGGCGAAGCGAGCGATCGCTCCGGCGCGGAGGTAGTCGCCGTACGAGAATCCGCCGGGGACCACGATGGCGTCGACGTTCTTCAGATCGGCGTCGGCATGCCAGAGGCTGACGGCTTCGCCGCCGGCGAGGGTGACCGCGCGAGAGGCGTCGACGTCGTCGAGAGTCCCGGGGAAAGTGATGACTCCTACGCGGGCGCTCATGCGGCGGGCTCTACCGATACGCGGGTGACCGTCCAGTCCTCGATGACGGTGTTGGCCAGCAGCGATTCCGCGATCTTCTCGAGCTCGGCGTCGTCGACCGTGTCGTCGACCTCGAGTTCGAAACGCTTGCCCTGGCGGACGTCGGACACACCGGAGATGCCAAGACGGCCCAGTGCACCGGCGATCGCCTGACCCTGCGGATCGAGAATCTCGGCCTTGGGCATGACATCGACAACGACTCGGGCCACGAAAGCGCTCCTTGAAATACGTACGGCTGGTTACCGGCAGGTGGGAGTCTACGCAGCCCTGGCGGGAGGCGCGAAACCGCGCTTACTGTGGGGACCATGCGGCTGACACACTTCGGACATTCCTGCGTTCTCGTCGAACTCAACGGCACCACCGTGCTGTTCGATCCCGGCACGTTCTCTCACGGTTTCGAGGGCATCACCGGACTCGACGCGATCCTCGTCACCCATCAGCACCCGGATCACGTCGATCTGCAGCGACTTCCCGCTCTGGTGGAGGCGAATCCGCGTGCGGCACTGCACGCCGATCCGATGACCGCGGGCCAACTCGGCGGCCAGTGGACTCCGGCTCCCGCGGGTCAGGCCTTCACGGTCGGCGGGATCACGGTCACCGGCGTCGGCGGCACCCATGCCGTCATCCATCCCGAACTGCCGGAGATCGACAACACCGGTTACCTGCTCGGCACTCCGGAGAATCCGGGCCAGCTGTTCCACCCGGGTGACTCGCTGTTCGTCCCCGAGCAACAGGTCGAGGTTCTCGCGCTCCCCGCTGCCGCACCGTGGTCGAAGCTCTCCGAGACCGTCGAATTCCTGCGAGCAGTGAACCCCAGGATGGCATTCCCCATCCACCAGGCCATCGTCGCGGAGCAGGCCAGGGGCGTCTACTACGGCCGCTTCAAGGAGATGTCCGACGCCGAAATCCGCGAGCTTCCCGAGGAATCGTCCGTCTCGATCTAGCCGGTGACCTCGGGCGGGAGGGTGCCGATCATGGTCACCTGCGTCCCGTCCCACTGATAGTCGATCGTCACCGGTCCGCCGGTGGGATTGGCATTGGCATCGTTCGCGAGCGGCCAGCGGTAGTTCACTGTGACGGTGTCGGCGGATTGCGCAGCAACAGAGGTGAATCCGTAAGGCTCGAGCGTGGCCGTACCCAGATATTCGGCGTCGTGGAAGAAGAGCAGATGCGTCGGCGTGCTCACCGTCGCGCCGTACGGCATGGCTTCGACCCAGGTGAACGACGCACAGGGATCGCCCATGTCGGTAGCGACCCACGGTGAATCTGCGAACACGAGCGGCAGCGAGTCCACGGCCTGCGGTACCTGCCCCCACGTCAGATCCAGGCACAGTGGCTCGGCTTCCGACGTACCCATCGGAACCAGGTCGCTGGCCTCCTCGGGTGGCGTCCGCTGCGGCTGTGCTCCCTCGGTCACGGTGGCCGGGTCGGGTGTCACCGGTGCCGGACTTGCCTGGGTGGTTGCCGGAACGGCCGGGGACGGTGCTGCCGCGGGGGTTCCTTGCTCCGCTCCGCCGCAGGCGACGAGGGCTGTTGCACTGACTACGAGGAGTAGAAGTCGTTTCATGAAGACCACCTGGTTCGATTTGCCCGATGCCAGGTATGTCCGCTCGCAAACATGTTCCGTTACATCACGTTTCGATCAAGGTGCCGTTACATCCAGGCGGTCTGCAATTTTCGCGCCACTACGCGCACAATTCGCGACATTCCCGCGAATATGGCAGCACAGTGGAGCACCAGCTGCACACTGGAGCGCGCGTCATTCAGGCCAGCCGATGTCGAGCCGAACCAATTCACGTAGTGCCGACTCGTCGACCGTGTCGAGTCCGTCGAGGAACGCGGCGGCGAAGGACCCCGGCCGCGTATTCGAACGGGCAGCGATCTCCGACGCCACCGCGACATGCGCGTGCGCCGCGACGGCACCGATCAAAGCACTCGGTGACACCGCGCAGTAGGCAGCCGTCAGCGCACCGAGGGCACATCCGGTCGCGGTAACCCGCTGCAGCAGTGCACTTCCGCCGCCGACCTTCACCATGACATCCGGGCCGAGAATGTGATCGGTCTCCCCCGATGCCGCCACCACGTCGGCTCGATCCAACAATGAACTCGCCGCATCGACCGAATCCGCCACCTGCGCAGACGAATCCACTCCGCGCGATCCGCCGTCCGCACCTGCCAGCCCCATGATCTCCGACGCATTGGCGCGAATGACGCTGGGCCGGTTGACAAGTAGCTCGACGGCCACCTGGGTTCGCCACGGCAGACCGCCGGCTCCCACCGGATCGAGTACCCACGGCTTCCCCGCTGCCCTCGCTGCGGCCGACGCCAGGTGAGCACTCTCCACCTGGGCAGCCGTCGGAGTTCCGAGGTTGATCAGGACCGCGTCGGCGATCTCGGCGAAACCGGCCGCTTCCTCGGGGTTGTCCACCATCGCCGGAGCGGCACCCGCAGCCAACAGCGCGTTGGCGACGAATTGCACCGACACGGTGTTGGTCAGACACTGGACCAGCGGATTACGTTCGCGTAGAAGTCGATGTGCGTGGGCGACGTCGTCCAGGGTCACGCTAGAAGCACTCATCGATCCGAGTCTACGACCGCGGTCGACGGATACGATGCCCTGGTGGCCACACTCCTCAAGCCCGAGCGGCACTTCCGAATCCTCGAGCTACTGCGCACGACGGGCAAGATTCTGTCTTCCGAACTCGCCGTCACGTTCGACGTCTCCGAGGACACCATTCGCCGGGATCTGGACGAGCTCGGAGCGGAAGGAAAATTGAAGCGAGTGCACGGCGGAGCGCTGGTGGTGTCCACGTTGCACCAGGACTACCGGGATCGGCGGGGCCAGGAGGCGTCGGCCAAGTCGCTCGTCGCCCGTGCTGCCGCAAGCCTGCTGCAGGACAGCCAGGTGATTCTCATCGACGGCGGTACGACGGCAATCGAGGTGACGAAACAGCTCGACCCCCAACTTCGCGCGACGTTCGTCACGCACAGCCCGTCGACCGCGGTGAACCTCGCGGAGCATCCCCACTGCGAGGTCGTCGTGGTCGGGGGTCGCCTCCTGAAGAACGCCATGGTGACGGTGGGCGCGCAGACTCTCAAGACGTACGAGTCGATCAATGCCGATGTCGCGATCCTCGGCATTCTGGGCATCAACGTCGACTCCGGTATCACTCATTTCGAGTACGAGGAAGCGCAGATCAAACGGGCGATGATCGAGGGGGCCCACCGCTCGATCGTCCTGTGCACCAGCGACAAGCTGGGCTATTCCGGCGCATTCCAGGTCGCTCCGCTCTCGGCGATCACCACGCTTGCGGTCGAGCCCGGCCTCGATCCCGCACTTCTGCGGCAGTATCGCGACAGCGGCGTCGAGTGCATCTCCGTCGACGACATCGAACAGGGCGGTCAGGCATCCGCTGCTACGACGGACCGGGCGCAGTAGCGATCGTCGACCGAATCTGCTCTGCTCCAGACCGCAGCCAGTGCCGTGGTCGTTGCGCGATGGCGCGCGTATCGAACAGCCATCACCGCCACCTGCTGCGGATCGGGTTCGTAGGATCGCAGCGTAGGCGTGAATGCCGATGCAGCGGAGGCGAATTCCGGAAACATCCCGATTCCCATCGCAGCTGTGATCGCAGCACCACGGACCCCGATTTCCCCTCGGTCGGCGACGTCCACGCGCAGTCCGAGAACGTCGGCGAATATCTGCGGCCAGATCGGGCTGAGCGAGGCACCCCCCGACATCCGGACGACGCCCGGCCGAGCTGCGTCCTCGCCGCCCAGGAGCGACTCGATATCCGCTCTGTGCGCGTAGGCGATTCCCTCGTACACAGCCAGCGCCGCCTCGTCGAACCCGTCCTCGGCGACAGCCCCGAGCAGGCCGGCCGGCGCACCCCCGGGTCCACCGAACAGATACGGAAAGAACATCATGTCGCCCAATCGATCTCGGGCATACGCGCGAGTCACGGCCTCGTCGCACATCCGATAGAGGTCTCCCCCTCGGTTCCTGGCGTCGTCGGCCGGTCCGCCGAACAGCGAGCGACAACACCATTCGAGGTTGCTCGCCGACGTGATCCCGCCTTCGCTCGCGAGATACATCTCCCCCGTGACGTACCGGCACTGGAGCAACGGGGGCCTGCTGGTTCTGGGGCGTCGATGCAGCGTTTGATCGATTCCGAATGTTCCTGCGACAACGGACATGTGACTTCTGTCGAGCACTCGTGAGGCGACCGCGCACGCGGCAACGTCGACCACTCCCCGAACCACTGGGGTGCCCACCGCGAATCCGGTCAGTTCGGCGGCCACGGCGGTGACTACGCCGACCTTCTCTGCGCCCGGCCCGATACTCGGCAACACGGCGCGCCACTGCGAGAGTCCAAGCAAGTCGAGTGCGTCCTCCGACCATGAACTTCGCTCGATGTCGCACAAGCCGGTCAGCCCGGCATCGGTGTGATCGGTGGACATGTCCCCGCACAATCGAGACCTGATGTAGTCCTTGCAGGCAAGGACGCGATGCACCCTGGGCAGCATCGACGGCTCGTGCTCGTCGAACCATCTCAACAACGCCGCGGTCTGTCCGCTCCACCCTCGTTGCGACACCATGTGCGCAACCCGTGCCGCCGTGACCTCGTCCAGTGCTGATGCTGGTTCGAGTTCGGTCCTGACATCTGTCGAGAGGATGCCGTTCCCGAGCGCCGCGCCGTGCTCGTCGACCAGCCACAACCCGCTGCCGTAGCCGGTGACCGATATCGCGGCTATGTCGCGCGGACCGATGCCCGACGAGCGAAGCAGGGCCTGCGCCGCGGAGCACACGGCACCGAACAGTGCATCGGGATCTTGTTCACGCCTGCCGCCGCTGGACGTCGAGTGCGGGCTTCGCTCCTTCGATGCGGCCAATTCGTGCCCGTTCGCGTCGAACAGCCCCGCTTTGACGAAGGTTCCGCCGGCGTCGATGCCGACGATGTATTGCTCCATGACCACCATCCCGGCTGCGGATTAATGCAGCTCTTGCGATCCCGTGCGGAGGGCTACCGCCTCAGGACTAGATGACAAGGATCACATAGTTTCACCAAGCTGCCTAGTGAAATGGGGTTTGAAGTCGTAAATATTACCGCTCGGTAGATGTTGACTGCCACTCCACCGTGAGTTAACTTCGTCACTAAGCCGCACAAACCGGCATAAACACGAAGTCGTTTCCTCTCAACCCGGCGCCGCTCGAACACGAGCTCCCTCGGTCACCGTCCCCGCCTGGTGCGGCCGATGGCTTTCGAAGAGGTTTCGCCCCGCATTCCCACCCGTCACCTCGGGCCAGGAGTGGACGGGCTCCACCACGAGGACCCGTGAACGGGCACCTCACCGTCTCGAACAAAGGACTCTTGCCGTGGATCTTCAACTGGTCGCGTACATCGCCGCATTCGGCGGTGGGTTGGTCGGCGCTGCCCTCGGCGGACTGTTCGTCTTCAGTCTCTGCGGCATCTTCTGCATCGTCGGCGTGGTGGCTGCGCTGGCCGGTTCCGACTACGACTTCCTGGGGCAGTTGGCATTCGGGCCCTTTCTCGGCCCCCAGGTGGCGTTCGTCGGGGCGGTTGCGGCGGCGGCATACGCCAAACGCACCGGCAAGCTGGACGACGGCAAGAACATTCTCTCGCCGCTGGTCGGCCTGGGTAGCAGCAGCGTGCTGCTCGTCGGCGGCGCATTCGGAGTTCTCGGATTCGCAGTCGAAAAGGCGCTCAAATCCGCCGTGAGCATCGACTCGACGATTACCTCGGCGGTGGTGCTCACCGATACTGTCGCCCTCACGGTCGTGATTCTTGCTGCGGCAACGCGCCTTTCGTTCGGACGCACCGGACTGGTGGCATCGAACCGAGGTGGCCCGGGCGCACAGATCGCCACCCGGTGGCACCCGACCGCGACGCAGGCCTGGCTACCGTTCCAATCGCACCGGCTGCAGGTTGCCACCGTCGCTGTCGGCTTCGGACTGGCCGCGGGCTGGCTGATCGTCAGCCTTCCGGAGTCGGCCCGAGCACTGGGCCCCATCCTGCTCTTCGGATTCAGTGCCACGACACTCCTGCTGCTGCAGATCGGCCTGTCCGGTCCGGTATCGCATCACATCACGTTGCCCGCCGGCTTGGCCGCCGTCGCCGTTCTCTCCGCAGGTGCGCCCAGCACGATCGCACTGGTGGCGGCCGTCGGAGTGGGATTGTTCAGCGCTTTTCTCGCAGAGCTCAGCTCCCGCATCTTCCACACGCTCGGAGACAGCCACTTCGACCCTCCGGCGTGCGCCATCGCCGTCACGACATCGCTGATCGTCGGCACCCAACTGATATTCGGACAAATCTGAACCGGCCCGTCGGCCCCACAGCGGTAACTCGATCTCACCCGAAACACCAACCCCATCTCGCCACGACACGACGGAAAGAGCGTCAGCCATGACTCAGTACATTCTCGGAATCGACGAAGGCACCACCAGCGCAAGAACTCTCATCTTCGACGAGAAGTGCGAGGTCCGCGCGGTAGCGCAACGCGAAATCACTCAGATCTATCCGAACTCGGGATGGATCGAACACGATCCCCTCGAAATCCTCACCGCACAGCTGGAAACGATGCGCGAGGCACTGCGGAGCGCCGATCTCGAACCGACCGACATCACCGCGATCGCACTGACGAACCAACGGGAAACGGCCGTGGTGTGGGACAAGGAGACCGGGCGACCGATCCACAACGCGGTGGTCTGGGCGTCGCGCCAGAGCAACGGCGTGATCGAGCGGTGGCGGGAACGCGGACTCGACTCCGTCATTCGCGAGCGCACCGGCCTGAACTCGGACGCCTACTACTCCGCGTCCAAGATCGCCTGGATTCTCGAGACCGTGCCGGGAGCGCACGAGCGGGCCGAGAAGGGGGAACTGTTGGCGGGCACCATCGACACCTGGCTGATCTGGAACCTCACCGGACGGTGCGCCCATGTCACCGACTACTCCAACGCCTCGCGAACCATGATGTTCAACATCCACACCCGTGAATGGGATCAGGATCTGCTCGACGCCTACGGCATTCCGCGCTGCATGCTCGCGAAGGTCGTCTCCTCGGACACGATCGTCGGCGACGCCGGTGCCACGTTCGGGGCCCCGATTCCCATCGCGTCCAACATGGGCGATCAGCAAGCCGGACTCTTCGGGCAGGTCTGCTTCCGAGCCGGTCAGGCCAAGATGACGTACGGAACAGCAGGAGTTCTGACGATCAACTGCGGCGACACCCCGCAGATGGTCGAGGGCGCAACGACATCCGTGGCCTGGGGTGTCGGCGACGATGTCCGCTACGAGAACGAGGGCGTGCTGTTCAGCATGGGCAAGACCATGCAGTGGCTGCGCGACGACATGAAACTCATTCACGGAGCTGCGGATTGCGAATGGTACGGAGGCCAGGTGGCCAGCACCGACGGTGTCTACCTGGTTCCCGCCTTCACCGGACTCGCCGCACCGACCTGGGATCCCTACGCCCGTGCCTGCATCGTCGGAATGAGCAGCTCCACCAACAGATTGCACATCATCCGCGCAGCCGTCGAATCCATGGTCTTCCAAACCCGCGATGTCGTGGACGCGATCACCGCGAACGGTCAGGTCACGTTGCCCGAGCTGCGGGTCGACGGCGGCGCGGTGAACAACAACATGCTCTGCCAACTCCAGGCCGATATCCTCGGCATCCCCGTGATCCGGCCCGCCATCACCGAAGCCACTGCGCTGGGGGCGACGCTGATGGCCGGATTGAGCACCGGGGTATGGGAATCCCTCGACGAGATCGAGGCACTGTGGTCGGTGGACCGCACCTTCGAGCCCAAGATGGACCGCACCAAGGCCGAGGAAATGTACGCGGGCTGGATCGAGGCCGTCGAACTCTCCAAGGGTTGGGCCCGCAAGGTGACGACCCGATGACGCCGACGTCGACACTCACACAGTCGATTCTGCACAGGCCGACACACCTGTTCGAGTCCTACGTCTTCGACCTCGACGGCACGCTCTATCTCGGCGACGAACTGCTGCCCGGTGCAGCGCACCTGATCGCAGCGCTCCGCGACCTTGGTCGTCGAGTTGTGTTCTGCAGCAACAACCCCACCCGTGCGCCGCAGCAGTACGCCGACAAGCTCACCTCGCTCGGCATACCGGCGCAGGTGTCCGACGTGATAACCACGTCGATGACGACGGTGCGGTGGTTGGCCGAGCATGCCTCGGAAAGCAAGATCTTCGTCATCGGTGAACAGCCGCTGAAGGACTCGATCTCGGCTGCCGGCCTCGAACTGAGCGAGGATCCACGGGAGATCGACGTCGTGGTCGCGAGCTACGACCGCGGATTCGACTACCGCAAACTCAAGATCGCCTTCGAGGCACTCTCCGTCTACCGTCGCGCAATTCTCGTCTCCACCAACCCCGACCGGTTCTGCCCTCTCCCAGGAGGATTCGGCGACCCGGACGCGGCGGCCGTGACGGCGGCCATCGAGGCGAGCGCAGGAGTCGTCGCCGTTGCGCAGATGGGCAAACCCAGCACGTTCATGTTCGAGACCATCAGCGCGCTCACCGGGATCGATCCGGCCACCACACTCGTCATCGGCGACCGACTCACCACCGACATCGCCATGGGGGTGAACGCCGGCACCTCGACGGCTCTCGTGCTTACCGGCGAATCGACTCTCGACGATGTCGACCGGGCAGAGCCAGAGGGTCGGCCCACGTACATCGTCGAATCGGTCGATGATCTGCTGCCTGTTCGATCGACTCGGAGCGCAGGATGAGCCGGCCGCAGACCGTCGGCGCGACGACGGACACAGCGCATTATCTCGCGCAGATCGGCATCGACCACGCCGCGTCGACACTCCGCACGCTCGTCAGTGCTCCGGGGGCGTTGGCGGAGTTGAACTCCGTTCTGGCAGAACTCGACGCGTCGGGTACGGCGGTGATCCTGCACGACGGCACACCGATCTCGGTGGGTTCACGCGACGTCCTCGCCGAGATCGAGAGCACTGTTGCCCGCCACTTCACGGCCAAGGTGTCGGTCCCGAACCACCGGCACGGGACGGTGGTTCTCGACGAAACAACGGTGGACGGTTCCACCGCCGCCAGCGCGGGGTGTGCGGCCATCGTGGCCGTCGGCGGTGGCACCATCGTGGACCTCGGCAAGGTGCTCTCCCATCGGCATGGCGTTCCCCTCGTGGTGATCCAGACATGTGCATCGGTCAACGGCTTCTCCGATCCACTGTCGGTGCTGGTCCGCAGCGGCACCAAGAGCACAGTTCCCACCGCCTGGCCCGTCGCCTTGCTCATCGATCACGACGTGGTCGCCCACGCACCGGCCGCGCTGACCAGAGCAGGATTCGGAGATGCGGCCGCGATCTGGTGCGCACCTGCCGACTGGTATCTGGCGTGCACTCTGGGCATGGACACCGAGTTCGACTCCGACGTTCTGGCCGTGATCGGTGCAGCGGCGGAGCGACTTCGAGATGCACCGTCGCTGACGGAGCTGGATCTCGAAGCACTACTCGATACCCTCACCTACGGGGGTCTCGGCATCGGTGTCACCGGAACGACGGCCGTGGTGTCGGGCTGCGAGCACCTGATCAGCCACCTGATCGACATGGCGGCAGTGGCCCGAGGTACCGACCACGACCTGCACGGCGCTCAGGTGGGTGTCGCCGCGGTGATATCAGCGGCGTTGTGGGAGAGTGCAATCGAATCCTTCGATGCTCTCGCCATCGACGTCGACGACGCGGTCACACCGATTCCGGACCTTGAGTCCTCGGTCATCGGGGCATGGGAATCGATCGACCCCTCGGGCAGGGTCGGAGCCGCCTGTGCCCGCAATGTGGCGACCAAGATGGACAGATGGTCGAGCGCGAGCAGTGAACTCGACGATTTCGTGGCGAACTGGCCCGATCACCGCCGCGCGTTGGTTGCCCTTCTCCGACCCGCAGCCGACATCGCTGCCGATCTGGCAGCCATCGGCGCACCGACCAGGTTTTCGCAGCTGACACCTCCTGTCGACCGCGAGACTGTTCGGTGGATCATGCGCACACTTCCGCTCATGCGAGATCGATTCACGCTGTGCGACGCGCTGCTCGTATCCGGCCGCTGGACAGACGAATTCATCGACCGCGTACTCCACCGGGCCGCCGAGTCCGGTGGCGGACTCTGAACCCGAAGACCATTCCCTCGACGCACCAACAACTCTCGACCCGACAACAAGGAGCGTGTCTCATGCCACACGGTGGCGATCTCGTCGCAGAAATTCTGCGCAAGCACGGAGTGACACAGGTGTTCGGACAGCCCGGCGGCCAGACGGCTGCGTTCTACCAGGGTCTGTCCAACAGGAAAGACATGTCCCATCTCGGCTGCCGTGACGAGCGTTCCGCGGCCTACGCCGCCGACGCCTACGCACGAGTGAGCGGTAAGCCGGGAATCGTCGACGTGACCGTCGGCCCCGGCACGACGAAGCTTCCCGACGGACTCATCGAGAGCATGAACGCCTCGGTGCCCATCGTTGCCATCGTCGGCGAACTCCCACGGTCCTGGGTTCCGCTGCGCGACGGTGGAGTCGGTTCCCAGGGATTCGATCAGATGCCGTTCCTGCAGACCATGACCAAGCAGTCCTGGCTGGCACCGGACCTGGAGACGGTCCCCGATCTGGTGCGAGCGGCGTTTCGCACTGCCACCACCGGCAAGCCCGGCCCGACGGCCGTGGTGATTCCCCACGATGTGCTGGACGAGGAGTGGGAAGAAACAGATCTCCAGGTAGAGGAAAGATTCAACTCCGCACCTGCCTACCGAAGCAGGCCCTCCGACGACGAACTGCGCACCGCCGCAGCGCTGATCGCGAAGGCCGAGCGTCCGTACATCATCGCCGGCGGCGGCGTTCTGGGTTCGGGAGCAACCGCGGAGCTCGCCGAGTTCGCCACTCGCGTCGGCGCCGCAGTGGGCACCAGCTTCACCGGCAAGGGCTCGGTCACCGAGACCGAAAGCTACTCGGTGGGCGTACTGAACCCACTCGGATCACAGGCCGCGCGTGAGCTGGCCGGCGAGGCCGATCTCATCATCTGGTTGGGATCCAAAGTGGGACAGAACACGTCGCTGAACTGGGCCCTGCCCCGTCCGGAGCAGATGACCATCCAGGTCGACGTCGACGGCAGTCAGCTCGGCCGAACCTTCGGGCCTTCGTCCGGACTGCTGGGCGATGTCAAGGCCACCCTCGAAGCGCTCGTCCCGCTCGTGGAACCCAAGTCGGTTCCGGAGTGGCAGAAGCGAATTGCGGAGTCGAAGATCGCCGCATGGGCATCGACCGAACCACTGAGACTGAGTGAGGCGAGCCCGGTCATGCCGCCGAGGGCCATGACCGAACTGGCCAAGCATCTGCGGCCCCACGACATCGTCGTCTCCGACGCCAGCTTCAGCGCGGGCTGGATATCGAACTACCTGAAGAACCCGGTGCCGGGACGCAACTTCCTGTTCGCACGCGGACAGGGCGGGCTCGGCTACTCGACCCCGGCGTCGATGGGTGCCGCGAAAGCCCGCCCCGAAGCGCGCATCGTCACCGTCTCGGGCGACGGCGGATTCAGTTACTCGGTAGGCGAATTGGCCACCCAGGCCGCCCACGGCATGAACATCGTGCACGTCGTCCTCAACAACGGAACCTGGGGATGGCTCCGCATGTGGGAGCACCTCCACTACGAAGGCCTGCGCTACTCCGTGGACCTGGAGAGCGAGAAGGCCAGCACCTCGTATGCCGCGGCGGCGGCAGGTCTGGGAATGCAGGGAATTCTGGTCACCTCGGCCGACGAGCTGGCCAACGCATTCGACAAGGCCTTCAGCACCGAAGGACCCACCGTCGTCGAGATCAGAATTGATCCCGACGCGACGCCGATCGACAGCTACACCCGCCGATTGGCGTCGGGCAAATTCTATCCACGCCCGGGAACCGTCTACCAGGCTCGCCCATGGCAGCAGTCTGCGGGCCGAAAGTAACTGCACAGCAACAGGTCCACAGACCGAGCGGAACGACGAGAAGGACAGACATGAGTAACACCACACGACTGGATCTCGACGAGGTGGCCGCGCACGAGTACGACCTCGTCGTGATCGGTGCGGGCATCAACGGGGCGGCGATCGCCCGCGAGGCCGCACTGCAGGGCACCCGAACTCTCCTGATCGACAAGGGAGATTTCGGGGGCGGCACGTCCAGTTGGTCGAGCAGGTTGATGCACGGCGGACTTCGCTACCTCGAATTCATGGAGTTCGCACTGGTGCACGAGTCTCTGCGCGACCGGGAAGCACTGTTCGACATTGCTTCTCATCTGGTCAAGCCGTTGCCGTTCGTCGTTCCGCTCTACGGCCACAACCACAAACCGGGTTGGATGATGCGGGTGGGCATGGCTATGTACGACGCCTTGTCCTGGAACAAGTCGGTGCCTCGACACCGCAGATTGAACAAGAAGGCGATGGCCGTCGAACTCGGCGGTCTGGACACCTCGTCACTCGCGGGTGGTCTGCACTACTACGACGGCCAGGTCGAGTTCGCCGAGCGATTGGTCGTCGAGAATGTGCTCGACGCGGCGCGTCACGGTGCGACAGTGCGCAACCACACCCAGGCAATTGCGTTGACCACGAGGGGATCCACGGTCACCGGAGTCGAACTCCTCGACGTCACGACCGGACGATCCGCCGTGGTTCGGGCCACGGTCGTCGTCAACGCGGCCGGGCCGTGGGTCGATGACGTCCTGGTCGGTTCCGCACCCTCGATGCCGCGATTGATCGGCGGTACCAAAGGAACTCACGCCGTCGTCGGGCCGTTCCCCGGCGCTCCGACGTGCGCGGTGTACTACGAGGCTCGATCGGACAACCGCGCCGTGCTCGTCATTCCGTGGCGTGGGCACTTTCTCATCGGAACCACCGACGACCGCTTCGACGGCGACCTGGACACCGTCGCGGCAACACAGGACGAGATCGACTACATCCTGGCCGAAACCAACGAGTTGATCCCCGGTGCGGGATTGACGCGCGAGTCGGTGGTGATGACGTACGCGGGTGTTCGGCCACTCCCCTTCCAAGCCGATGGGGACACTCGGGCCATCTCCCGCAGCCACGACATCGTCGACCACGACGAGCTGGAAGGTCTGATCTCCGTGGTGGGCGGCAAACTGACGCCGCACCTGTCGCTGGCCGAGGAGACGCTGACGATGGTCTACCGAAAGATGAAGCGCCCGAAGCCGACGTTCTGTGCACGCACCACGCCACTGCCCGGCGCAGGTCCTGATCCTGCTCGCGGATTACGTGCGGCTGCAGACGATCTGGGTCTATCCGAACATCTTGTGGACCGATTGGTGGCCGTGTACGGCAGCCGCGTGGACGAACTGCTCGAGTTGACGCGCACCGAGCCGGAACTGGCAGAGGTGGTCGGACACGGTCGCGGTGCGTTCCTGGCCGCCGAAGTGATGCTGGCAATCCGAGAGGAATACGCGGTCACCCTGGCCGACATCCTGCATCGGCGCATCATGATCGGCATCGAACCCGGCGCGCAGGACGGTGCCGCCGAGGCGGTGGGACGGATTCTGGAGCAGCATGCTGGGTGGTCCTCCGACCATGTCGCGCGGGATCTTCGAGAAAATCAGGAGTACGTCAAACGCTTGACTTCCTGCACGCGCCACACCGTTGCGCCGGAACTCGAGAATGTGGCGTCGTACTCGACGACCAGCAGCTGACCGACGCTCCCCCGGGGCCCCACCCCCCCACCCCGTTCGCGTCAATGGACCACTGCAGACGTCTGAGCGGTGCAGTGTCACATTCACGCACCTACAGGATGTGCGTGAATGGGCACATTGCATACGTCTGAGGCGTGCAAGGGTCCATTGACGCGGGGCGGGGTGGAGCCGGTCGGGCGGGGTGGGGGCAGCGAACGGCTTGCTAGGCCACGCGAGTGTTGCTGCACGGCAGCCATTCGTACACGCCGGCGTCGGCTCCGTGGTGCAGGGAGAGGTCGATGGCGTCGAGGATTGCCTGTCGCGGTCCTGGGCGTCCGAGTTGCTTGGCACTGATGGCCAGGCGCACCACTCCGTCACGTCGGGCGGTGCGGCCTGCGCCGAGTACCAGTGCCTTGAACCACCAGGGTTCGGCTTTGAAGCCTTCGCCGATTCCCCACACTCTGGCGCGTACCACGCCGTCCCGGTCGAGGTTGTGAATACTATTCAGCGCAGCCAACATTCGGAAGCCCGCGTCGGGGAGGGCTTCGACGGCTCCGGGTGAGGCGATCCAGCGCGGAGCGGCGAAGATTCGGGTGCGCAGGCCCGTCTGTTCCATGACGCGGTCGGCGGCCATCAGACGCAGTCGTGCTTCGTGACGCGGCAGCGAGGAGAACTCGGATCGTCGACGCTTCGTCGCGGCCTGGTCGTAGCCGTGCAGAACGATCGCGTCGCCACCGTCGCGTCGCGCCCTCAGCCAGTCCTGGGTGGGCACGTCGGCTGCGAGGCGGTATTTGTCCTTCAACCGAGGTGCGACGAGCAGCGACAGCGGAACGCCGCGACCGTCGAGGATCCGCGCGAACTCGGCGGCGTGCTCGTAGGTGTCGTTCTTGATTCCGCTCACCGACACGATCAGGCGTCCAGACATGACTCGAGCCTCGCACACCAGCGTGAACGAGGCTCGACGTCGATGCAGACAGAAGCTAAACGACCATCGTGTCCTTCGGCAGGATCTTGTCGATCGCTGCGAGCACCTCGGGTGCGTCCGGCTCGGTGCGCGGACGGAAACGATCGGTCACGACGCCGTCGGGCGAGATCAGGAACTTCTCGAAGTTCCACTGGACGTCTCCGGCCTTGCCGTCGGCGTCTTCGGTCTTGGTCAGTTCGGCGTACAACGGGTGCTGGTTGTCACCGTTGACGTCGACCTTCTCGGTCATCGCGAACGTGATGCCGTACGTGGTGGAGCAAAAGGTCTCGATCTCTTCTGCGGTGCCGGGTTCCTGGCCACCGAACTGATTGCAGGGCACTCCGACGACAGACAGGCCTCGCGCCGAGTATTCGTTGGCGAGCTTCTCGAGCTTTTCGTACTGCGGGGTCAGTCCGCACTTGGAGGCGACATTGACCACGAGGACGGCTCTTCCGGCGTACTCGTCGAGCGAGGTGGGCGCACCACCCAGCGTGTTGATGCCGATGTTCTGAACTTCAGTCATCATCCGAACTTACCTGTGAGTACCGACAGAATGGAACCGACGTACGAAAAACAAGAACGACCCCGCTGGTGGCGGGGTCGTTCTTGGTTCTTCCGAACCGGGCGACGGGGGGATGCGCGGCGCCCGGCAGGTATCACGCCTTGGCGGCGTGCTTTTCGATGATGACCTGCTTGTCGGCAGGTCGGTCGTCCTCGGGGAGGTGGTCGTCGACCATGGTCTCCTCGTCGAACGGCAGGCCGCCGTCGAGAACGGTGTTGACCCGATCCTTGTCGATCGTCTTGGTCCAGGTGCCGACCAGCAGGGTGGCGACGGCATTACCGGAGAAGTTCGTCACCGCGCGGGCCTCGGACATGAACCGGTCGATGCCGATGATGAGGCCGACTCCGTCGAGCAGCTCGGGGCGGTGGCTCTGCAGGCCACCGGCGAGGGTTGCCAGGCCGGCTCCGGAGACTCCGGCCGCACCCTTGGAGGCGATAATCATGAACAGCAGCAGCGAGAACTGCTCTCCGAGAGAGAGCGGCATGTTCATGGCGTCGGCAATGAAGATCGAAGCCATCGTCAGGTAGATCGCGGTGCCGTCGAGGTTGAACGAGTAGCCGGTGGGGACGACGATTCCGACGGTGGTGCGCTGCACTCCGACGTGCTCCATCTTGGCGATCAGACGCGGCAGGGCCGACTCGGACGAGCTGGTGGCGACGATGAGCAGGTACTCACGGGCCAGGTACTTGACCAGCTTGAAGATCGAGAAGCCGGTGACGAACTTGAGAATCAGGCCGAGGAAGAAGAAGACGAAGATGAAGCAGGTGATGTAGAACGCGAGCATCAGAGTGCCGAGTTGGACCACTGCGTTCCATCCCGTCGCTCCGACGACACCGGCGATGGCACCGAACGCACCGATCGGGGCGACCCACAAAATCATGGTCAGGACGCGGAAGACAAGCTTCTGTACCGCGCCGATGCCCTTGAGGATGCCTTCGCCGCTCTTGCCCATGGCCTGAAGTGCGAAGCCTACGAGAACAGCGACGAACAGCGTCTGCAACACACTTCCAGCAGTCAGCGCGGAAACCAGCGTCTCCGGGATGATGCCGGCGATGAAGTCCATGGTGCCGCCGGCACCCTCAGCTTGATCGACGTACTTGTCGACCGCGCCGGAGCTGGGGATGTTCAGGCCCGTTCCCGGCTGGATGAGGTTGCCGACGACCATGCCGATGCCGAGCGCGATCGTCGACATGGCGATGAAGTAGCCGAGGGCCATGCCGCCGACCCGACCGACACTGGCTGCGGCGCGCACGGCACCGATACCGAGGACGATGGTGCAGAAGATGACCGGGCTGATCATCATCTTGATCAGACTGATGAACAGCGTGCCGAGCACCGCGAGTTCCGTGCCGACACCCGGAGCGGTCAATCCGACGATCACACCTGCGATCACGGCAATGATCACGGCAATGTAGAGCCAGTGAGTCTTGTCGCGCTTCTTCTTGGGCTCGGCTGGCGGATTGTCGAACCGCTCGGCATCGATGGTTGTCATGAGTTTTCCTTCTGGTTCAAATGAAGCGCGAGTCGAACTGCGGACTTCGTGACTACGGGGAGTGGAGTGAGGTGCATCACCCCTGCTGAGAGATGATGTTGCTGCACGAGGTGACAGGAGTCACCTATACGTTCATTTCGTTCACACCGACTGTTCTTGCGCGAAAGGAATCCGTTGTCCTCCAAACGTCCGCTGAGCGTCGCCGGCCAGGTGTTGGTGTTGCAGCTCGTCGTCATCGGGGTCGTCGTCTTCGCCGGCGGCATCCTGACGGTGCTCAACGAACGGTCCAACAGCGACGACGCGACCCGACGCGAAGTCACGGCGATCGCGGTCAGCATCGCCAACGAACCGTCGACGCCCATTGCGATCGAATCCGACGACCCGACGTCACGTCTGCAGCCGGAAACGGAGAAGATCCGTCAGGTCACCGGGGTCGACTTCATCGTCGTGATGGCCCCGGATCGCACGCGGTTCACGCACACCACCGTCGACCTGATCGGTAAACCGTTCAGCGGCAACATCGATCGCGCGCTACAAGGTGAGACGTTCACCGAGACCTACGTCGGTTCTCTCGGGCCGTCGATCCGTTCGGTCACCCCGGTCACAGATACAGAAGGTGAGATCGTCGGCCTCGTTTCCGCCGGCGTCACCCGTCAGAAGATCAGTGATCAGTTCTTCCAGGGCCTCCCGCTGATCATCGGAGTCGTGCTCGCTGCGTTCGTCGTCGCCGCAGCGGGATCGACGCTGCTCAGCCGCCGGCTTCGGCGTCAGACACTGGGAATGGCACCGGCGGAACTGCGCACGATGTACGAGCATCACGATGCCGTCCTGCACTCGATCGGTGAAGGCTTGTTGGTGTTCGGCCGCAGCGACGAGGCGGAGTTGGTCAACGACGAGGCCCGACGCCTGCTCGATCTGCCGGAGGGCCCGGTCTCGCTCGCGTCGTTGCCGGAGTCGATGCAGCAGATGGACACCGGCATCGTGCGCGGTGAGTTGCATCTGACGAAGGATCGGGTGCTCGTCGTCAATCAGGATCCGGTGATGTGGGAGGGCCGACGCCTGGGCAATGTGCTGACGATTCGCGATCAAACCGAATTGCGTTCTTTGATGGGTGAATTGGACTCGGTGCGCAGTTTTGCGGAGTCGCTGCGTTCGCAGGCGCACGAGTCGGCGAACAGGCTGCACACCGTCATCACCATGGTCGAGCTCGGCCGGCCGCAGGAGGCCGTCGAGTTCGCCACCGCCGATCTCGAACTCTCGCAGACGCTGATCGACCGCCTGATGAACTCCGTCGGCGAGCCTGCACTCGCGGCGCTGCTGCTGGGCAAGGTCAGTCAAGCTGCCGAGCAGGGTGTGGAGCTCACCATCACCGACGACACGGCGATGGAGGACGAAGGAGTGCTGACGGCCCGCGAATTGGTCACGCTGGTAGGCAATCTGATAGACAATGCCATCGATGCCTCGAAAGAATCCGATCAGCCGTGGGTCGAAGTGACCGTCCGTGACGCCGACGCCGAACTCGTCGTACGCGTTGCCGACAGTGGTCCCGGAATGCCGCCCGAGACGCTGAAAGCTGCTCTGCGGCGCGGCTACTCGACCAAGTCCGGTTCACGCGGTCTGGGGCTGGCGCTGGTGGCCCAGGTGATCAACCGCCATCGGGGCACTCTGACGTCGGAAGTGACGTACGGATCTGTCGTGGTTGCCACCATCCCGGGCTCGACGTCGTGATCCGGGTGCTGATCGTCGACGACGAACCCTTGATCGCCGAGGCCCACAAGACGTACGTCGAGCGCACCCCGGGCTTCGAGGTGGCCGGGGTGGTGCACACCGGCGCTTCGGCCATGCGATTCGCCAGTACCGAGGCCGTCGATCTGGTGTTGCTCGACATCGGGCTGCCCGATGCGAGCGGTATCGACGTAGCGGCCGCACTCGGTGGTCTGCGGCCGAGTCCCGACGTCATCGCCATCACCTCCGAGCGGGATCTGTCGGTGGTGCGTTCGGCGGTGGCACACGGCATCGTGCTGTATCTGCTCAAACCGTTCACGTTTGCCGCGTTCCGCGACAAGCTCGAGCGCTACCGCGAATTCCATGCTGCGTTGCCGGCCGGGGAGAACGCGTCGAGTCAACGCGACATCGACCGCGCCATGGCACATCTACGAACAGCCGACGAACGCGTCTCGACACCCAAAGGCATTGCCCCACAAACCATGGACGGCATCACCGCCAGCGTCAGAGAAGCCGCTGACGGACTCAACGCATCCGAGGCCGCCAAGGTCGTCGGAGTCTCCCGCGTGACCGCTTGGCGGTACCTCGAGCGCCTCGCCGACGACGGCCTGGTCACCCGGCACACCGAATACGGCAGAGCCGGGCGACCGCAGGTCCGCTACGTGTGGCGTTAGAGCGGCTGGCGCCGCATGTGAGCGGAAACTCGTAGCAGGCTACGAGTTTCTATGCACGTGCGCCGGAGGCGCTCACGATCCACGCGTACTCGAAGGCCGCTTCTTTCCACTTCTCGTAGCGTCCGCTCACTCCGCCGTGTCCGGCGCTCATTTCGGTCTTGAGGAGCAGATCCGAGTCACCCGTCTTCGTTGCTCGCAGGGCGGCAACCCATTTCGCGGGCTCGACGTACAGAACGCGGGTGTCGTTGATGGACGTGATCGCCAGGATCGACGGGTAGTCCTTGGCCTCGACGTTCTCGTAGGGGCTGTACGACTTCATGTAGTCGTACACCTCCTTGCTGGCCAACGGGTTTCCCCATTCGTCCCATTCGATGACCGTCAGCGGCAACGACGGATCCAGGATGGAGGTGAGCGGATCGACGAACGGCACGTTGGCGAGAATGCCGTTGAACAGCTCCGGCGCGAGGTTGGCCACCGCCCCCATCAGCAATCCGCCCGCGCTGCCGCCGTCGGCGACGAGATGCTTCGGCGAGGTGCGTCCGGTGTCGATGAGATGCTGTGCGGCAGCGATGAAGTCGGTGAAGGTGTTCTTCTTCTTCAGCGTCTTGCCGTTGTCGTACCAGTGCCGACCCATCTCGCCGCCGCCGCGTACGTGGGCGACGACGAAGACGATGCCGCGGTCGAGCAGCGAGAGCCGCGCCACCGAGAACGACGGGTCCATCGAGGCCTCGTACGATCCGTAGCCGTAGAGCAGCGTCGGTGCGGGGCCGTCGGGCACGTCCTTGCGTGCGATGACCGACAGCGGAATCTGCGTGCCGTCCGGCGCGGTCGCCCACTCGCGATGCTGAACGTAGTCACCGGCGTCGAACTTGCCCAGAACCGGCTGTGATTTGCGGAGCAGCAGTTCGCCACTGGCGATGTCGAGGTCGTAGACCTGGCCTGGGGTGATGAACGAGGTGTAGACCATTCGCAGCAGCGGCTGATCCCATTCCGGGTTGGAGCCGGCTCCGACGGAGTAGAGCTCCTCGTCGAACTCGAGCTCGCGGTATTCGCCGTATCCCTCGTCGGTCAGCGGCCAGATCGCCATGCGGGTCAATGCTTCTCGCCGGTAGGTGAAGATCAGATGTCCGGCGAAGGCGTCGATGTCCTCGACTCGGACGTCGTCGCGATGCGGCACCAGGGTGCGCTGATCCAAAGGATCGCTCACCGGAGCTTCGGCGAGCAGGAAGTTCTCGGCCTTCTCCCCCTCGGTGCCCCAACCGTTGACCGAGCCGTTGTGGGTGATGAGGAATCGATCCTCACCGGCCACGACGGCATGTTCGATGCTGTACTCGACGCCGTCCGTGCGGGGCAGTACGACGCGGAACTCGCCCTCGGGATCGGTGGACTCCAGCACGAGGCATTCGGAGGTGATCTTCGAGCCGACCCAGATCATCAGGTACTTCTCGCTGCGGGTGGAACCGAAGCCCACCCAGTAGCTTTCGTCGGGTTCGTGGAAGACCTTGACGTCCCCGGACTTGCCGAGGGTGTGTCGCCAGACGGTGTCGGGACGCCAGGATTCGTCGACCGTCAGGTAGAACACGTGCGTGGCGTCGGCAGTCCAGGTGGCCCCGGGCGCGACGTTCTCGATGGTGTCGGCGAGCAGCTCGCCGGTCTCCAGGTTCTTGAAGCGCAGCGTGTAGCGCTCGTCGCCCTCGGTATCGGTCGAGTACGCCAGCAGCGTGCCGTCGAGGCTGATCGAGAACGCGCCGAGGGAGAAGAAGTCATGACCCTCCGCTTCGACATTCGCGTCGAGCAGAACCTGCTCACCGGGAACGTCCACGTCGGACGACAGCGTGGGCGGGGTCCAGTCGTCGGGAGAGTCGACGGGGCAACGGCATTGGAGACCGTACGACTTCCCCTCGACAGTGCGTGAGTAGTACCACCACTGCCCCATACGCGTCGGCACGGACAGGTCGGTTTCCTGGGTCCGCGACTTGATCTCGTCGAAGATCTTGCCCCGCAACGATTCCAGGCCGGCGGTCTGCTGCTCGGTGTAGGCGTTCTCGGCTTCGAGGTAGGCGATCACCTCGGGATCTTCCTTGGCGCGCAACCATTCGTAGTTGTCGATGAAGGTGTCGCCGTGATGGGTGCGCTCGAGTGGCACCTTCTTGGCAACGGGTGGGGTGATCGTCATGGCGTGACCCAATCGTCGAAGTTCAGGCCCGAGATGCGCTCGTAGGCCTCGATGTAGCGGCTGCGGGTTGCGGCGACGATGTCGTCCGGCAACGGTGGCGGTGGAGTGTCGGAGTTGCGATCCCAACCGGACTTGCCGGTCAACCAGTCTCGAACGAACTGCTTGTCGAAACTGGGCTGAACGCGACCTTCCTCGTACGAATCGGCCGGCCAGTAGCGCGAGGAATCGGGCGTGAGCACCTCGTCGGCGAGGACGAGGTTGCCGTCGGCGTCGGTACCGAACTCGAACTTCGTGTCCGCGAGAATGATTCCGCGTTCCAGAGCGAAGTTGGCTGCCCGCGTGTAGATCTCGATGGTGTCTTCACGCAACTTGAACGCAAGTTCGGCACCGACCTGCTCGACGGCCTGGTCGAAGGTGATGTTCTCGTCGTGGTCGCCCAGTTCCGCTTTGGACGCGGGGGTGAAGATCGCCTCGTTGAGCTTGCTGGATTCCACGAGCCCCGGCGGAAGTTGCACGCCGCACACTGCTCCGGTCGCGTTGTAGTCCGCCAGCCCGGAACCGGTGAGGTACCCGCGCGCGACGCATTCGATCGGAACCATGTTCAGCTTCTTCACCACCAGGGCGCGGCCGACCAGTTCAGCGGGGATGCGTTCGTCGAGCGGATCGCCTGCCAGATGGTTGACGCCGCCGAGCTCCTCGAAGAAGAACACGCTCATCGCCGTCAACACGCGTCCCTTGTCCGGGATCGGGGTGTCGAGGATGTGGTCGTAGGCCGAGATTCGGTCGCTCGCGACGAGCAACAGATGCGCGTCGTCGATCGTGTACAGATCGCGGACCTTGCCGCCGGCCAGATGCTCGTAGCTACTCAGTGATGGTCGCACGGTGTTCAACACTATCTGGGCCGGTGGCGGCGGGGGTGTCGGCAGGCATCAGACTGGTAGCCGTGGCAACGAACAACACGACGTCGGAAGTCGGATTCCGCTCCGAACGCGGGCCGATACTGATTGCGTTGATGCTCAGCACGTCGCTGGTAGCCCTGGACGCGACCATCATCGCCACGGCGGTGCTGTCCATCGTCGACGACCTGGGCGGCTTCACGCAGTTTCCGTGGCTGTTCTCCATCTATCTTCTGGCACAGGCAGTATCGGTGCCGCTGTACGGAAAACTGGCCGACCTGTTCGGCCGCAAGAAGATCATGCTGTTCGGCATCGCGGTGTTTCTGCTCGGCTCGATACTCTGCGGCCTGGCCTGGAGCATGCCCGCCCTGATCGCCTTCCGAGCAGTTCAGGGTCTCGGCGCGGGCGCCGTGCAGCCCATGGGCATCACCATCGCCGGCGATATCTACACCCTGGCCGAGCGCGCCAAGGTGCAGGGCTACCTGGCCAGCGTATGGGCCATGTCCTCGGTGCTCGGGCCCGCGCTCGGCGGAATTTTCTCCGAATATCTGTCGTGGCGCTGGATCTTCTTCGTCAACATTCCGTTGTGCGCGCTGGCCGCGGGAATGCTGTGGCGCAAGTTCGACGAGGGAGCCGTGGAACGCACCAAGCCCAAGATCGACTACCTCGGTGCCGTGCTGCTGACGGTGGGCGCAGCCCTGGTGCTACTGGGACTGCTCGAGGGCGGCCAGTCCTGGGCGTGGAACTCCCCCGTCAGCATCGCCATCTTCGCCGCCGGAGTCTCCTTGCTCGCCGCTTTCGCAGTGGTTCAGACCAGAGTCGAGGAGCCGATCCTGCCGCTGTGGGTGTTCACCCGTCGTGTCCTGGTGGTCAGCAGTTTCATCTCGCTGCTCGTCGGTGCGTTGATCCTCGGCCTGACGTCCTACGTTCCGACGTTCGTGCAGGGCGTGCTCGGCACCGGCGCGATCGTCGCCGGCTTCGCACTGTCGACCCTCACTCTCGGCTGGCCCATCGCGGCATCCCTCTCCGGGCGGGTGTACCTCCGGTTCGGTTTCCGCACCACAGCGCTGATCGGTGCCTCCATCGCGGTCGTCGGAGCGGCATTCGCCACCGGCCTCGGTGCCGGTTCACAGGTGTGGCAGGTGGGTGCGGTGTGCTTCGTGATCGGCCTCGGTATGGGCCTGATCGCCAGCCCCACCCTCATCGCAGCCCAGTCGAGCGTCGAATGGTCCGAGCGCGGCGTCGCCACCTCGACCAACATGTTCGCCCGCTCCATCGGCAGCGCAGTCGGGGTCGCAATCTTCGGTGCCATCGTCAACTCACGCATCTCCGACGACCCGAGCCCCGAACAATTGTCCGACGCCATCCATCCGGTCTTTCTGGGTGTCCTGGCGGCGGCAGCGGTGATGGCCGTCGCGGCACTGTTCATGCCCAAACGTGCGAAGGAACCGACGCGATAGCTCTCAACTCACCTGACGCGGAAACCAGTGCACCGGAGACGTCACGGAAACCTCGACGGCGGTACCGGGGGCGAATCGGTCGGCGGTTCGGGCGATGGCGCGAAGCCGCAGCCCGGTGTCGTAGTGCCGCAGAGTGACCGAGGATTCGGGGCCGGTGAAGAACTCGTGTTCGACGACGAATGCGCCGTCCTTGCGTTCCGAGACCACCAATTGCTCGGGCCTGAGCAACGCCTGCCCGTTTCCCGTTGCTCGGGTGGTGGACTCGAGACGGCCGAGGACGGTGTCGACGTGGCCACCCCGCGCTTCGGCGTCGACGAAGTAGGCGTCGCCGACGAACCGCGCGACGGCGGGTGTGGCGGGCCGCTCGTACACCTCCCGCGGTGTGTCGATCTGGGCGCAGCGACCACCCAGCAGCACGGCCACCCGATCGGCTGTTCCGAGTGCCTCGGCCCGGTCGTGGGTGACCAGAATCGACGCGGTCTTGCTGGACTGCAACAACTCTCGTACGTCCTGTCGAATGGAGGTACGCAGCCCAGCGTCGAGCGCGGCGAACGGCTCGTCCATCAACACCACCGACGGAGCCGGTGCCAGCGCACGCGCCAATGCGATGCGCTGCTGCTGACCGCCCGAGAGTTCGCTGGGCTTCACCCCACCTGAATCTGGCAGTCCGACGAGCTCGAGCATCTCGTCGACGCGTCGGGCGCGCTCGTCGCGACCGGACAGGTAGGGTCGCAGAAAGCCTGCACGCAAACCGAATTCGATGTTCCTTCGTACCGTCAGGTGTGGAAACAGTCCACCTTCCTGTGGCATCAGGCCTATGCCCCGCTTCTCCGGTGGCACCTGAATCTGCCCCGCCACCGAGATGTCCCGTCCGTCGGAGGTGATCCGGCCCGCGTCGATGCGGTGCAGTCCCGCGATCGATCGCAACAGGGTCGTCTTGCCGCAGCCGGAAGGGCCGAGGACGGCAAGCATTTCGCCGTCGCCGAGGTCGAGATCGATACCGTGCAGCACCTCCGTGCTGCCGTACGAGGCGACGAGACCGGAAATCACCATGCTCATGGCAGTGCTACTCGCTTCCGCGTCGTGCGTCCCAACGCTCGTGTCAGAACGACCGTCGGGACCACCGAGATCAGGATCAGAGCCAGGGCGTAGGGAGCCGCCTCGCCGTATCGGAACGCCTCGGTGGTGGACCACAGCGTGGTCGCGAGCGTGTCGACTCCCCGCGGGCGCAGCATCAACGTCGCAGGCAGTTCCTTGGCGACGGTCAGAAAGACCAGAGCGGCCCCGGCGGCGATGCCGGGCGCGGCGATAGGAATCGTCACGCGAAGATCGGTACGCAGCCGGCCCGCGCCCAGGGTTCGTGAAACATCCTCGAGGACAACGGGAGTGGCGTCGACGACTGCTCTTGTACTGCCGACGGCCAACGGCAGGAACAGCACCACGTACGCCAGTACCAGCAGAACGGCCGTCTGGTAGAACGACGGCAGGAACCGGATTCCGAGAAAGACCGTGGCGAGTCCGACGGTGATTCCCGGTAGTCCGTGCGCGATGTAGGTGGACAACTCGGCACCGCGGGCGGCCCTCGAGGTGGATCGGGCCGCGAACAGTGCGACCGGCAACGCGAGCACGGCCACCACCACGGCGGCGGTCGCGGAGTACTGGACGGTCTTGGCTGTCACGGCCAACACGTCCACCCAGTCGACGGTGAAGCGCAGCGATCGACTCAGCCACCGTGCCAAGGCAAGAATCGGTACCAGCACCGAAACACCGAGGGCAGCAACGACTACGGCCAGAGCGGGCACGCGCCACCGGCCCAGAACGACAGGCTCGGTCATCCGGTCGGTTCCCGATCCCACCCTCGCCGTGGCACCGCGTCGGGCACGCCGTTCGAGGAGGGTGAGCACCAACGCGCCCACCACGAGCACCAATCCGAGCACCGCGGCTGCGGTGCGATCGAGTCCCCCGCGGTACGCACTGTAGATACCGAGTGTGAAGGCGTCGTATCGCATCAGAGCCACCGCCCCGAAGTCACTGATGGTGTAGAGCGCGACCAGCAGTGCGCCCGCTGCCGCGGCCGGAACGACGCGACGGCACTCGACGGTCAGCGCCGTGCGCACTGCGCCTCGACCGAGGGTTCGCGAGACCTCGGCCAACGAGGGGTCCGCGGTGGCGAACGCCGCGGACACCGGCAGCATCACCAGCGGGAAGCAGGACAACGTGAGCACGAGAGCTGCACCGGAAAAGCCTGCCAACGAGGGGAATTCGGCGATCCACAGGTACCCCGAGACGTAGGACGGGATGGCGAGTGGAGCTGCGAGGACCATCGCGAAGAAGCGTCGCCCCGGTAGATCGGTACGGACGGTCAGCCATGCCAGCAGCGTCCCGACCACGACCGACGCGAGGAGCACGGTGATCGTCAGTGTTGCCGTCCGGATGGCGAGGTCGAGTGTGCGCTGCCGCAGGAGCAGTCGCAGCACCTTCTCGGTTCCGCCGTCGAACGCTCGAACGAACAGGTACAGCAGGGGTGTCAGCGTCAGCGCTCCCACGCACAACGCGGTCGTCCCGAGAACGGGACGACCGCCGAAGTGGCGCCGCCGAAGCGGCTGAAGTGCAGACGCGAGCACCCGACTAGATGATTCCGACGTCGGTGAGGAGGGTCTGCGTGGCCTCGAGGGACGAGAGCTGACCGAGGTCGAGATCGGTGGAGCCCAGCTCGGACAGCGGCGGCAGGTCGTAGTCGGAGGTGACTCCGTCGATGACGGGGTATTCGGCGGTCTCGTTCGCGAAGTACGTCTGCGATTCGGTCGACAGCAACTCGCGCACGAAATCGAATGCCGCTTCCTGGTTGTCCGAGGCAGCCAGCACACCGGCACCGGCGACGTTGATCAGCGCACCGGGGTCACCGGGCTCGAAGTAGTGCAGTTCGACCGGGGCGTCGTCGCCGTTCTCTTCCTTGAAGGGGTACCAGTAGTAATGGTTGAGCAGGCCGGTGGCCACCTGTCCGTCGTTGACGGCGGTCAGCAGCGGGCCGTTGCCCTCGAAGGCGACGGGCTCGTTGGCGACGAATCCTTCGAGCCAGGTGCGAGCACCGTCCTCGCCGCGCTGCACGCGCAGGGCGGTGACGAAGGCCTGGAACGACGCGTTGGTCGGTGCGTAGCCGATCTGTCCGCGCCAGCGCGGGTCGAGCAGTCCGTCGATACCGGTGGGCAGGTCTGCGGCCTGCACCGAATCGGAGTTGTAGGCCAGCACGCGGGCTCGCGCCGAGGTGGCGACCCAGGTGCCGTCGGCACCGCGGTACTGCTCGGGAACGAGGGAGAGGATGTCCTCGGGCAGCGGCGCGAGAGCACCGGCCTCGTCGAGGGCACCGAGTGCGCCTGCGTCCTGACCGTAGAAGACGTCGGCCGGGGTGGCGTCGCCTTCCTCGAGGATCTTGGCGGCCTGGGCGTTGGTGTTGCCCGAGTAGTCGACCTCGATACCGCCACCGATGCGCTCGATCAGTGGGTCGACGAGCTCTTCGCCGCGGCCGGAGTACACCACGAGTGAGGACTCTGCGGTGGCGGACTCGGAGGTGGACGTGCCTTCGTCGGAGGAGCCTTCCGAGCTGCATGCGACGAGACCGAGGGCGAGGGTTGCGCTGAACGAGAGCAGCGCCAGACGGCGAACGGTGAACACGGTTCTCCTGACGAAAACGGGTCATTCGGACAATTCGATGAAAGTACACCACAAAGGTGAGGCTCAGCTACTTTCCCTCCGGGATTGAACGGCCACAGGCCCGGGCACTCCCACTCCATGACCTCTCGTGTACTCGTCACCGGTGCCAGCATCGCCGGTCCCACCGTGGCGTTCTGGCTGGACCGAGCCGGCTTCGAGGTCACCGTCCTCGAACGCTCACCGCACCTGCGACTGGGCGGCCAGAACATCGACGTCCGCGGCTCCGGCCGCGAGGTGCTGCGGCGCATGGGTCTGGACGCGACCCTCCTCGCGAACGGCACCACCGAGAAGGGCACCCGATTCGTCGACGACGCCGACGCCACCATCGCGGCATTCCCGGCCGGCGACGGATCCCACGACGGCCCGACGGCGGAGTTGGAAATTCTGCGCGGGGAGTTCGCGCGGATTCTGGTCGAATCCGCCGGCCCACGGACCGAGTATCGCTACGGCGATCGCGTCGTCGGGGTGACTCAGGATGCCGCCGGCGTCGATGTCACCTTCGCAACGGGCACAGCGGAGAGGTTCGACCTCGTTCTCTTCGCCGATGGAATACGTTCCAGCAGCAGAGAACTGGTGTTCGCCGGCGAGGCCGAGACCACCCCGGTCGGCTTGTACACCGCATACGGCGTACTGCCGAAGGGACCGAGCGACGACGGCTGGTGGCGCTGGTACAACGCTCCCGGATCCCGAGTGGCCAATCTACGACCGGACAACCTCGGCACGACACGATTCAGCCTGTCCTGGGTGTCCGAAGACAGCGGCTACGAGGGCGCGTCCACCGAACGCGTGATCACCGCTCTGCGTTCGACGTTCGCCGACGCCGGTTGGGAAGTGCCCCGAATCCTGGACTCGCTGGGACCGGACTCGGAGCTGTACGTCGACTATCTGGCGCAGGTGAAGGCCCCGCGCTGGTCCGACGGCAGAATCGGCATGCTCGGCGATGCCGCTTGGTGCGCAACGCCGTTGAGCGGCATGGGCACCACGTTGTCGGTCACCGGCGCGTACGTTCTCGCCGGCGAGCTCGCGCGGGCGAGTGATCATCGCGCCGGGTTCGAGGCCTTCGAGACGCGTATGCGTCCGTTCGTCGATCAGGCGCAGAAGCTACCGCCCGGCGTGCCTCGCGTCGCTCATCCGAAGACGTCGGTGGGAGTCGCCGCATTCCGCACCGCACTGCGGCTGGCCGGATCGAAGCCGGTACAGGCCGTGAGCAGCAAGTTCCTCGGTCCCGACGCGGCGACACTGGAGTTGCCGGACTACGTATTCCAGAGTTAGAGCCCCACCCGCTCGAGCAGCGCATCGAATGCCTCGCTGGCTTCCTGCTCGGAGCGGCCGGACTCGATGACGCCGTTGTACACCGCGAGCGCCTCCTCCTGGTACTGCTTGTATTTCTCGAGCCACTTCTCGGAGTCGGCGCGCCAGTACCCGATGATGTCGAAGTACGCGATGTCGTAGCCCAAGTCCTTGCGGAAGTACTTGCGCACCCGACGCGAGGACGACGCCTCGCCGGCGAACCACACGTAGCCGCGTCCGTCGAGCAGGGGGTACGCCAATGCTGCGTCGTCGAGAACGCTTGCGCTGTCGCCGTTTCCGGATCCGATGCGCCAGTCGAACGTGACGTCGGCCTGGGTTTCGACGGATTGGATGTCGCCGCGTTCGAGAACCTCGACGATCGCGTGCGCACGCATTCCGGCGGGCAACTGCTCGACGAGTCGGCCGAGTGCGGGCAGCCCGGTCATGTCCGCGACCAGCAGCAGCCATTCGACGTCGGCAGGCGGTGAATACCAGGATCGCGGCCGGGTGAACAGCACCGTCTGCCCCGGGACGGCCTGCTGAGCCCAGGTGGATGCGACACCGCCCTCGTGGGCGAAGAAGTCGATGGTCAGCTCACCGCGCGCCTCGTCGAGACGGCGGATGGTGTAGTTGCGCCCTTCGGGAGCGTCGTCGAGACCGTGGAACCACCAGAACCCGTCGACCTCGGTCATCGGCGGCGGGATCGCCTCGCCTGCCCTGGGGAAATAGACTCCGACGCATTCGTCGGGCACACCGAGCGTGCGGTAGCCGGCAACGTGCTCGCCGCCGAACGTCACGCGCACCATGTGCACCGTGAGACGTTCCACTGCAACGACGTCGGCGTAGTAGTAACCACGCGGTTGTTCGTTCATCTTCGCCCTCGATACATATCTCGACGTGGCTCTCGAGAGAACCCGCAGGCCGACTCGGCAGCCATTCCTACTCGATTCTAAACTAAGCCTTGCCTAGCCTGCGACCGCCCGCCTTGGGAATCACCAACGGTGTGTGCGATTCCGGGTCGTCGATGATGCGGCACGGCAGCCCGAAGACCGCCTCCACCAGCTCGGCGGTGACGACGTCGGCGGGCGCACCCTCGGTGACCACTGCGCCGTCCTTCATCGCGATGATGTGGTCGGCGTACCGGCAGGCGTGATTGAGGTCGTGCAGCACTGCGACCAGAGTGCGACCGTTCTCGCGGTTCAGAGTGGCCAACAGGTCGAGAAGCTCGATCTGGTGGGCGATGTCGAGGAAGGTCGTCGGCTCGTCCAACAGCAGCAGCGGCGTCTGCTGCGCGAGAACCATTGCCACCCAGACGCGTTGCTGCTGACCGCCGGACAGTTCGTCCACCGGACGAGCGGACAGTGACGTCACTCCGGTCGAGTTCATGGCCTCGATCACCGCGGCCTCGTCGGTCGTCGACCACTGCCGGATCAGCTTCTGATGCGGATAGCGGCCCCGCGCAACCAGATCGGCCACCGAAATACCGTCGGGTGCGATGGAGGTCTGCGGAAGCAGGCCGAGGCGTCGGGCAACTTCTTTCGCCGGATACGACGAAATCGCCTTCCCGTCCAGCAGAACGGTTCCACGAGAGGGCTTCAGCAGCCGCGAGAGTGCCCGCAGCAGAGTCGATTTACCGCAGGCGTTCGGTCCGACGATGACGGTGAACTTGCCGTCGGGAATCTCGACGGTCAGGTTCTCGCTGACCACGCTCTTGTCGTATCCGACCGTGATGTCGTCGGCGTGCAACCGAGGCTTCGTCACTGCTTCCTGCCTTCCCGCGCCAGCAACCACACGAAGTATGCGCCGCCGACCGATACGGTCACCACACCCACCGGGAGCTGCGTGGGAGCGAAGACGCGCTGTGCGACAACGTCGCTGACGACCAGCAGCAGCGCTCCCATGCACGCGGCAGGCACCATCGCCACTGACGAGGTGCCGGTGAGGCGGCGAGCCAACTGCGGAGCAGCGAGCGCGATGAACGAGATGGGCCCCGCGGCCGCGGTGACCATCGCGATCAGCGCGACTCCGAGGAACACCAGCATCAGACGGGTCGGCTCGGCGCGCACACCGAGCGCCCTCGCCGCATCGTCCCCCATCTCCAACATCGGCAGCCGACGCGAGAGCACCGCCAAGCACGACGCGATGACGATCGACACCGCCAGTACGGGTCCCACCTGAGACCACCCCAGCCCGTTGAGGGTGCCCGCACCCCAGACTGCGGCCGCGATCGCGTCGTCGAGGTCGGCCCTGATCACGAGCCAGGTGTTGACCGAGGCCAGGACGGCACTGACGGCGATCCCGACGATGATCAGCCGAAAGCCCTGCACCCCGCGCCGGTACGCGAGCAGGTAGACCACCGCCGCCGTCGCGAGTCCGCCGACGAGCGCGCCCGCTCCGGTCCGGTAGTAGCCACCACCGAGAGCGAGGATGACGACGAGCGCGCCGGTGTAGGAACCGGTGGCGAATCCGATGATGTCCGGGCTGCCCAACGGATTTCGCGTCAAGGATTGAAAGACCGCACCCGATACGCCGAGGGCGGCTCCGAACAGGAAAGCCAGCGCCACTCGGGGAAACCGCCACTCCATCACCACGATCTCGGTGAGGCGTGGCGCGTCGCCGAACACCGCGGCGAGCACCTCGTTCGGCGGAATGTAGAAGTCGCCGGTACCGACCGCGACGACGGAGACCACTACCGTCACGAGCAGCAAGGCCGCGCAGACGCCGACCGTTCGCATGTCGATGCGGCCGTCCACTCGATCCCGCACTCGCACGACCCACAGCGTTCGGCCGAAATCGATGTCGCCGCCGCGTTGTTCACGGGTCACAGCCCGCTCGCCTTCTTCCGGCGAACCAGCAGGATCAGCACCGGTGCGCCGACGAACGCGGTCACGATGCCGACCTGCAATTCCCCCGGCCTGAGCACGACGCGTCCGACCACATCCGAGAGCAACAGCAAACCCGGTGCCGCGACCACCGTGTAAACCAGAATCCATCGTTGGTCCGGTCCGACGAACCACCGCACCATGTGCGGAATCATCAGTCCGACGAATCCGATGGGCCCGGCCGCGGCCGTCGCAGCGCCGGCGAGCAGGGTCACTGCGACGACGCCGATGATTCGCGTACGAATCACGTTCGCCCCCAACGACTGGGCCAGATCGTCGCCGAGCGCGATCGCATTGAGAGGACGAGCGATCAGGGCAGACAGGAAAACTCCGAGCGCGATGAACGGGGCGATTTCGGACGCGATGTCCATACCTCGACCGGCCAACGACCCGGCTCCCCAGAACCTCATCCTGTCGAACGCATCCGGATCGAGCAGCAGCATGCCCGAGGTGATGCCGCCCAGTACAGCTCCGAGCGCAATTCCGGACAGCGTCAACCGAATCGGAGTGGCTCCCGCTCGCCCCATCGCCCCCAGCGCGTACACCGCAATCGTGGCGACCACCGCGCCGGCGAACGCGAACCAGATGTAGGACCCGATGCCGGTGACACCGAGCACGCCGACGGCGATCGCAACGAAGAAGGCCGCCCCGGCGTTGACGCCGAGAATTCCCGGGTCGGCCAGCGGATTTCGCGTCATCGCCTGAATCAGCGCACCGGCCACCCCGAGGGCGATTCCCACGAGCAACCCCAGAACGGTACGCGGAAGCCGCAGTTCACGAACGATCACCGATTCGGTGGATCCGTCGGCGAAGAACAGACCGTGCCACACCTCGCCGATCGGGATGTACTCGGTTCCCACCGAGATGCTCACCAGGCACAGCGCCGCCAGCACACCGGTGACGAAAAACAACCCCGCGGCCCGACGGGCATCGGTGCGAGCGAGACCACCGACTTCGGCCGGAACGCCTCGCTGTTCCGGCTCGTCGCCCACGCTCGTCCTCACCCGATTCACACCACCGATCGCACCCTCGCGCCCACAGCGGACTTCACGATCTCACCGCTGCGGACAGCGATGTTGGACAGCAACGACGAGGTCAGACCATGCGTGTGCTCGGTGCCGCCCTGCAGGTAGATCGAACCCGCACTCGGTTCACGCGTCACGAGTCGGTAGTCACGCGTCACGCGAGGCCCGCGGGAGTCGTATTCGACGTCGTCGAACAGCGGACCGAGGATCTCGGGTAGGTCGAGGGACGTGAAGCCGGTGGCATAGACGACAGCGTCGCACAGTATGTCCTCGGCCAGCCCCGTCGGGCCGTGCTCGACCGAGACACGAACGCCCGACGGCTCCTCGGTGGCTCCGATCAACCGGGACGCTCCGTGCACGAACAACCGACGCTTCCCGCTGACTCGCTCGGAGTACTCGCGTGCGTACAACTCCTCGATCAACGGCAGGTCGACAGCGGAGTAGTTGGTGCCGCGGTGATAGTGCAGCAGTTGCTCGCGCAGTGTGTGCGACGACGAATAGAAGTCGTCGACGGCCGTCGGATCGAAGATGCGATTGGCGTAGGGGCTGTCGTCGGCCGGGCTGTATCCGTACTTGCGCAACACTGCGTGCACCGACGCGTCGCTGTACGTCGAGTGCAGGTAGTCCACCACCTCGGCGGCACTCTGCCCGGCACCGACCACGACGAAGGTGCGCTGCGTCCGCGACGGCAACCGATCGAGCTCGCCGAGAAGATCGTGGTTGTGGAACTGTCGCGCCGACGCCGTGACCCCGTCGGGCAGGGTGGCGGTCAGTCCTCCGGCGAGCACGATGTTGCGTCCTCGCACGGTCCCGGTGCGCCGCCCCTCGGTGCGGACGCCGTAGCCGTCGCCGGTGTCGACGACGTCCAGCGCCCGGGTGCCGTAGTGCACGGTCGCGTCGACTTTGCCTGCGGCCCAAGCCAGGTAGTCGTGAAACTCGAGCCGGCTCGGGAAGAACGTCTGCAGATTGATGAAGTGATTGAGCCGACCCTGTTCCGACAGATACGCCAGGAAGCTGTACTCACTGCTGGCATTGCGTTGGGTCGCCAGGTCTTTGAGGAACGAGATCTGCATGGACGTCCCTGGCAACAGCATGCCGGGGTGCCAGGCGAACTCGTCCTTGGATTCGACGAAGCAGGCCGTCAATCGCTCTGTCGGCGAGCACATTCGATTGTGCTCTTCGATCGCGATGGCCAGGCCCAGATTCGAGGGCCCGAAGCCGACCCCGACGATGTCGTAGGTGCCGTCGGAAAGATCGTTGTGCGAGGTCATCGACGGCTCGCCCCCGCGGTTCGATCGGCGGGGCCGGCGAGGTGCAGATCGGCATGAACGAGGCCTACACGGTGGATCGCTCCACCGAGCTCGGTGCGGTGCATAGGGCGTCTCCTTCTACTTGCGGACGAGATTCGGGGTGACGCCGGCGAGGGTCCGTCGATGGCCGTCTCGGCAGTGCCCAGCGTCCTGGCTCGATGTCATGAGCAGCGCTACTTGCCTACCGTAGGCTAACCTAACATCTACTGGGCTACAACGGCTCCGTCGTGCGCCGAGTGCGCCCGGACACGTGTGTGGCCCTTCGATCTCGTCGGTTCACCGTCCATCATCGAACGCGAAAGTGAGCGCATGTCTTCGACAAGAATCCGCACCATGGGGCGATACGGAACCGGCCCTCGCGCCCTCACCGGAGGTATCGCGGTGCTCGTGCTTCTCGCCGCTGCAGCGTGCAGCAGCGGCACCACCGACACCGAGGTCGTCGACCTGAACGCGAACCCCGCCGCGTGCGGCGAGAACGACCTCGTCGATGCAGTCGACCGAGCATCGGGACCGTTCACGTACACCGACGGTCGCGGACGCACGATTTCGCTCGATGCTCAGCCGACGAGAATCATCGCCGACGAGGAATCGGCAGCAGCGCTGATGTCTTACGGCATCAGACCCATCGCCATCTGGTCGACCACTCCGATGTCCACCAGCCCGATTCTGAGCTGCTCCGATCTCACGGGCATCGAATCGGTCGGCGAGAGCTGGGGGACATTCGATGTCGAGAAAGCCGCCAGCCTCGAACCGGATCTCGTCATCGGCGAGTACAACCCTCGATTCGGCCAGTTCGGCAAACTGACCACCACAGCCGACTCGTCCAAGGCCGACACGATCGATCAGCTCGCCCCCACTTTGGGTGTCACCTTGGATACGACCTCGACGGCACAGACCATCGAGAACTACGCCGGACTCGCATCCTCGCTCGGCGTCGACCTAGACACGCCACAACTGGCCGACATCAAGGCCGAATTCGACGCCGCTGTCGCGAACTTCGAGAAAGTTGCCTCCGAGAGTCAGGACCTCACCAGCGTCGGCGTCTGGCCACTCGACGTCGCTTACGTCCTCGATCCGTCGGCAGACCCGGACTTCAGCGACTACCAACGGTGGGGCCTGAAGATGTACACCCCCGACGGCACCGATGACGGGTACTGGAAGAAGGTGTCGTGGGAGAACGTGTCGACCATCGACGCCGACGTCGCGTTCGTGTATCACGACGTCGCCAACGCCGCCGACGTGAAGCTCGCCGATATTCCGAGCCGCTACCCGGCCTTCGACACCATCGCTGCCGTCGACAAGCAGCAGATGGTGTTGTGGGACTACGGTGCCAACAAGAGCTACAGCCGCTACACGAACACAATCGACATCTATGCCGACGCGCTGTCCAAGGCGAAGAAGGTCACGCCCGAGTAATTCGGCGGACCATGAGCCACGGGGTCACCGGAAGGCATCTGCCGGTGGCCCCGAACTTCGTCGAGGCGGCCATCACAGCGCGGCTGCGATCTCTCCGGCCTGCCGGTCCAGTTCCGATCGTTGCGGCGACGACGGCCGAGCCCGCAGGCCGAAGCCGTCCCCGATCATGCGTGGGATGACGTGCAGATGCACGTGGAAGATTTCCTGACCGGCGACCGTGCCGTCGGCGAGAAAGAAGTTGACGCCGGCGACACGCGAATTGCTGGCACGCACAGCGGCGGCCACCTTCTGCCCCACCACGAACAGGTGCGCGCCGATCTCCGGCGGCAACTCCGCCAGCGTCCGATACTGCTCCTTGGGCACCACCAACACATGTCCGCTGGTGAGCGGCCTGATGTCCATGAACGCAATCGCTGTCTCGTCCTCGTGGACGCGAGAAGCCTCGGCCGTCCCGGCAATGATCTCGGCGAAAATCGTGTAGGGGTTCACACCTTCCGAGCGTAGGCGCTCGGGGCTCTGAAGCTGCGCGGCCCCGGCCCGGAGACTACTGTTTGCCGATGAGCATCGGCGGGGTTCTCTTCGACATCGACGGCGTTCTCGTCACGTCGTGGCAGGCGGTGCCAGGGGCAGCAGAGACTCTGAAGTACCTGGACAGCAAGGACATTGCTCGCGCCTTCCTGACGAATACGACGTCCAAAACCCGTGGACAGATCGCTACGGCGCTGCGCGAGGTGGGACTCGACGTGCATTCGGACGAGATCGTCACGGCCGCGTCGCTCACCGCGGATCATCTGCGTGAGAACTATCCGGACGCGCGGGTGGTGCTGATCAACAACGGTGAGATCGCAGGCGACATGCCGGGAATCGAATTCGTCGACGAGACGTCCGAGGATCCCGATGTCGTCGTCGTCGGCGGGGCAGGCCCGGAGTTCACCCACGAGCGGCTCAGCCGCGTCTACGACTGGCTGTGCCGGGGCATTCCCGTCGTCGCGATGCACCGTTCGTTGATGTGGAGCACCGGAGCCGGACTGCGCATCGACACCGGCATGTACCTCGGCGGTATGGAACAGGCGTCGGGACACACCGCGAAGGCCATCGGCAAGCCCGCTCCGCTGGGATTCCGGACGGCGTCCGAGCGGATGGGGGTCGACCCCGAAGACGTCGTCATGGTCGGCGACGACCTCGACAACGACGTCCTCGCCGCCCAGGTCGTCGGGATGACCGGCGTGCTCGTTCGCACCGGAAAGTTCCGTCAGGACGTGCTCGACCGACGCATCACCGACGAATTCGCGATGGAACCCGACCACGTGATCGACTCCGTGGCCGACCTCCCCGGTGTCCTCTCCTGACTACAGAATCGGCGACGGGCTGTACGACGCCCCGGCGGGGAACTTCGCGATCAGACGCTCCACTGCCGAGACGACCGCACTGACCTGCGCGTCGGCGGCACCGACGAATGCCGTCTTGTCGGCCAGTGCCGCATCGAGGGCAACGCGGTCGAGTGGCAGCCGATCGTCGGCGGCCAACCGGTCGAGCAGGTCCGGTTCCAGTCCCTGCTCACGCATCGCCAGCGCAACCGCGACGGCGTGCTCCTTGATCGCCTCGTGCGCCGTCTCGCGTCCGACGCCTGCGCGCACGGCGGCCATGAGCACCTTGGTCGTCGCGAGGAACGGCAGGTAGCGGTCGAGTTCCTTGGCGATGACGGCCGGGTACGCACCGAATTCGTCGAGCACCGTCAGGAAGGTCTCGATGAGACCGTCGATGGCGAAGAAGGCGTCGGGCAGCGCGACGCGGCGCACCACGGAACAGAAGACGTCGCCCTCGTTCCACTGTGCACCGGCGAGCTCGGCGGCCATCGAGCCGTAGCCGCGCAGCACCACCTGCAGGCCGTTGACGCGCTCGCACGAGCGAGTGTTCATCTTGTGCGGCATTGCCGACGAGCCCACCTGGCCTGCCTGGAAGCCTTCGGTGACGAGTTCGTGGCCTGCCATCAGGCGCACGGTGTGGGCGAACGAGGACGGTCCGGCACCGATCTGGACCAGCGCGGAGACGACCTCGTGGTCGAGCGAACGGGGATAGACCTGGCCGACGCTCGTCATCGTGTGCCGGAAACCGAGGTGATCGGCGACGATGCGCTCGAGCGCGACGAGCTTGGCGGAGTCGCCGCCGAACAGGTCGAGCATGTCCTGCGAGGTACCCATCGGACCCTTGATGCCGCGTAGCGGGTAGCGCGCGATCAGCTCCTGCACCCGGGACAGGGCCAACAGCAGCTCGTCGGCGGCCGACGCGAAACGCTTGCCCAGAGTGGTCGCCTGAGCTGCGACATTGTGACTGCGACCGGCCATGACCAGCGAGGAGTACTCGGCAGCACGCTCGGCCAGCCTCTTCGCGACGGCGACGCCGTGCGCGTGGACGTGCTCGAGTGAGCGCAGAATCTGCAGCTGCTCGACGTTCTCGGTGAGGTCGCGACTGGTGAGCCCCTTGTGGATGTGCTCGTGGCCGGCGAGGGCGTTGAACTCCTCGATGCGGGCCTTGACGTCGTGCCGGGTGACGCGCTCGCGCTCGGCGATCGACGCGAGATCCACCTGGTCGACGACGGCTTCGTAGTCCGCGATGGCAGCGTTGGGGACGTCGACTCCGAGGGAGGACTGCGCGCGCAACACAGCGATCCACAGTTGGCGTTCGAGGGCGATCTTGTGCTCCGGCGACCACAGCTCCACCAGTTCGGGACTCGCGTAACGGGTGGCCAGGACATTCGGGATGCTCACGAGCGTCCAGCTTACGTGGCGCAGTTGTCGGTCTCGGAAGACGACTGCACTGTTTCGGAAAAGGACTGCAGTACCGGCATCCCGGGATCGCGTACGCCGCCCTTTTCCTGGTGCCAGCGGCTGCGCGCCGCGTGGAATAACCGACGCGCGCTCCGATGTTGGAGCCGTCGTGAGCCGAACAGTGAAGGTCGACATCTGGTCCGACATCGCGTGCCCGTGGTGCTTCGTCGGCAAGCGCCGTTTCGAGGCAGGCGCTGCGGAGTTCACCGCCGGGGGCGGAACGCTCGAGGTGGAGTTCCACTCGTTCGAGCTGGCACCCGACACACCGGTCGACTTCGACGGCAGCGAGGTCGACTTTCTCGTCTCTCACAAAGGTATGCCGGCCGCCCAGGTCACGCAGATGTTGGCGCAGATGACCGAGTTGGCCGCAGGCGAGGGGCTCACGTACGACTTCGACGCCGTGCAGCACACCAACACCGTCAAGGCGCACGAGCTCCTGCACTTCGCCAAGTCGAAGGGCAAGCAGGTGGAGATGAAGGAACGACTCCTGGCGGCCTATTTCGAGGAGGGCCGCCACGTCGGCCGCACCGAGGACCTCGCCGAACTGGCCGCGGAGGTCGGCCTCGACCGTGACGAGGTGGTCGAGGCACTGAAGTCCGAGGAGTTCCTGCCGGCAGTGCGCGCGGACAAGGAACAGGCCATCGCCTACGGGATCAGCGGTGTGCCGTTCTTCGTGATCGACGGACGGCTCGGTGTGTCCGGCGCGCAGGAACCGTCGGTGTTCGCCGACGTGCTGCAGAAGGCTGCTGCCGGCTCATGAGCGGTCCATTGGAGATGGTCGGCGACGACCACGGCCCCGTCTGCGAGGACGGTGTGTGCGAGGCGCCGCCGATCCGAGACGCAGAGTCCGGCGAGAACTACTAGCAGTCAGTCGGCCGGCACCTGTTCCGCCGGTGCCACTATGTCGATGACGGCCAAGAGCATGCTTCGGGCCATGTGGCGCGGGTCGGGGTCCACTTCGCTGAGCGCACCCACGACGGCCCCGTCTACCACTGCCACGAGTCGTCGTAGCTGCTCTTCCTGCACGGTTCGGCCGGATCTGCGCAGCACGTCGGTGAGCAGGTCGTCGATCTGGGCGCGCAGCCGCAGCTGCACTTCTCGTAGTTCGGGATGCCGGGCCGAGGCGATGAAGCGTTCGTATCGCGCGATCAGCTGCTCGTGGCCGTCCTGCGGCCCGATCAGCAGGTCGACGATGAGGTCGACCGTCGACTCCATCTCGTTCGAGCACTTGCCCTCGTCCTCGATGCGGCCGCGCATGACGTCGATCTCACGGGTTCCGACGACGTCGACCGCCGCGGCCACCAGGTCCCCGAGAGACTCGAAATAGTAGGTGGTCGACGCAAGAGGAAGCCCGGCTCGCGCGGCCACCGATCGGTGTCGCACCGCGTCGAAGCCGCCCTCGACGAGAAGGTCCGCGGCCGCAGACGCCAGTGCCTGCCGGCGGCGCACTCCCTTCGGAGTCGCACCCGACACCTTGTGCTGCGACTCGGTCGGACCTGCGGACATTCAAGTTATCGTGCCAGCTCGAGGCCGTTCGTCGGACTGCTTTCGCGCTATGGAATTGTCGTTGCTCGTGGCACATCGAACGATCGACCTTCGCTCCGACACCATCACCCGACCCGATTCGGTCATGCGAAAAGCCATGGCCGACGCCGAAGTGGGCGACGACGTCCTCGATCACGATCCGACGATGGCAGCGCTGGAAGAAGCGGTGGCAGGTCTGCTCGGGTTCGAGTCGGCACTGTGGGTGCCGTCGGGTTCGATGGGCAACATCATCGCGCTGATGCTGCATCTACAACGCGGCGATCGCTTTCTGGCCCCCGAGCATGCGCACGTGCTGGGGTCCGAGCTCGGTACTGCCGCATGGCTGGCAGGCGGGATGCCCGACGCCCTCCCCCACGACGGTGGCCCCGGCCGCCCTCTCGCGTCGACGGTGCGTGCGAAAGCGGGCGGTGCAGGACCGTACTTCTCGCTACGGACGACGCTGCTGTCGCTCGAGAACACCCACAACTTCGCTGGCGGGACCGTGATCGGCCCAGACGAATGGGCGGAACTCGTTGCCGCCGGCCGTGATTGCGGGCTGAAGGTCCACCTGGACGGCGCGAGACTGTGGAATGCCGCTGTCGCCCTGGATGTTCCGATCGCGTCGCTCGCTGCCGGTGCCGACACGGTGCAGGTGTGCCTGAGCAAAGGCCTCGGCGCTCCGGTCGGCTCGATGCTCGTCTCGGATTCCGCACGTATCCACGAGGCGCGACGCGTCCGAAAGATGTTGGGCGGCGGCGTCCGTCAGGGTGGCGTGCTCGCCGCTGCCGGTCTCGTCGCATTGGGCCGCATCGGTGATCTCGCCGACGATCACGCCAACGCGTCGACCCTCGCTTCCGGGCTGCGCGAGCGAGGCTGGGAGGTGGCGGAGCCGGAGACGAACATCGTCCTCGCGACTGTTCCCGACCCGGCGACGACGGTCACCGAGCTGGCCGAGTTGGGGATCGCCGCGGTGACCGTCGCGGGCAAGGTGCGCTTCGTGACCCACCGCGACGTCGACGCCGCCGATATCTCCGAGGTACTGGAGCGGCTGCGCCGCGTGTGAGCAGAACTTCGTAGTGGGGGTCGAAGTTTCGCTCACATGCGACGAAGTCGCTCCAACGCCTCTTCGACATCGGCGGTCGTCCCGGCGAACGAGAATCGCACCGTGTGATTGCCACGCACGGTGTCGAAGTCGACGCCCGGTGCCAGTGCGACGCCGGTCTCGGACAGCACTCGCTCGCACCAACTCCGCGAATTCTCGGTCAGATGCGCAATGTCGGCGTAGACGTAGAAGGCACCGTCGGCCGGTGCGAGATCGGTGATGCCCATGGCCGGCAGACCGTCGAGCAGAATTCGGCGGTTGACGGCGTAGCGCTCGACATGTGAATCAAGCTCGATGCGGGACTCCTCGGTGAACGCCGCGATGGCGGCAACCTGGGAGATCGCCGGTGGGCACACCGTCATGTTCGACGCCAATCGTTCGACGGCCCTGCGCAATCGGGTCGGCAGCAGCATCCACCCCAGCCGCCATCCGGTCATCGAGAAGTACTTCGACACCGATCCGATGGCGACGGATTCCGTGGAGGTTTCCCAGGCGCTCGACGTGCGCGCGTCCCCGTAGGCGATGCCGTGGTAGATCTCGTCCGAGATCAACAGAGTTCCGTGCTCGTCACACCAGCGCGCGATCGCAGCCAGCTCGTCGGGGTCGATGATCGTGCCGGTGGGGTTGGCGGGGCTCGCGATGATCAGACCCGCGGGCGGCTCGGGCAGTTCCTCGAGCATCGCGACGGTCGGTTGGAACCGTGTCTCTTCCACGCAGTCGAGCTCGACGACGCGGCAGCCCAACGCGGCCAACGTGTTTCGGTACGCCGGATAGCCCGGCCTCGCCATGACGACGGTATCTCCCGCGTCGAACGCTGCGAGGAACAGCAACGTGAACGCGCCCGACGAGCCGGTGGTGATCACCACGTCCGCGGCGTCGACGGTGATGCCGTACCGCGCGCTGTGGTGCTCGGCGATAGCGCGACGCAGCGGCAGAATCCCCAGCGTCTCGGTGTACCCCAGCAGATGCGAGTCCAGTGCCTCGCGAGTAGCGCGCAGTACCGGCTCAGGCGCTCGGGTGGAGGGCTGACCTGCAGCAAGTGAGAGCACGTCGCCATGAGTACGGGCCCGCTCGGCCGCGGCGGCGAACACATCCATCACATGGAACGGCTCGACCTTCGATCGCTGCGATTCACTGTGCATTCGATCGACACTACTGATCCCGGTTCGCTCGGTACCTCTGACCTTTGCAAACGCGCGCGCGTTCGCCAAGTGCGCGCAAGATCGACTGGCAACGTCCGGCAATTCCGCGCGCGTCTCACGAACGCGCGCGCGTTTGCTGGAACACGCCGGCCGACGCCCGCCCACTCACCGCACCTACAGCGAGATGCGACCCTCCACCGCAGCCAGCCCGATGTCCGTACGGAAGTGGCTGCCCGGCAATCGGATTCCCGCAATGCGTGAGTAGGCGTCGTCTCGGGCGGCGGTGAGGTCGAATCCGGTTCCGACCACGCTGAGCACGCGTCCGCCCGCGGAGACGACCGCGCCGTCCTTCACCGCGGTGCCGGCATGCAGCACGCCTTCGCCCTCGGAGCCAAGGATTTCGTCACCGGTGCGTGGTCGACCGGGGTAGTTCTCGGCGGCGATGACGACGGTGACGGCCGCGCCGTCCTTCCAGCGCAGCGGAGGAAGCGACGCAAGTGTGCCGGTTGCCGTCGCGTTCAACACTTCACCGAGAGGTGAGTGGAGCAGCGCGAGCACCGCCTGAGTCTCGGGATCGCCGAAGCGGCAGTTGAATTCGACGACCGCCGGACCGTCGGCACCCATGGCAAGACCCGCGTACAGCAGACCGGAGAACGGCACACCGCGCTCGACCATCTCGGCGGCAACGGGTTTCACCACATCACGGACGATCTCCTCGACCGCGCCCTCGGGCAACCACGGCAACGGGGTGTACGCACCCATGCCGCCGGTGTTGGGTCCTGTGTCTCCGTCGCCGACGCGTTTGTGGTCCTGAGCGGGCAGCAGCGGCACCACGGACTCGCCGTCGACGAGACAGAAGAGGGAGACCTCGGGTCCGTCGAGGAAGGATTCGAGCAGAACCGGGTGACCGTTCTCGAGGAGCTCGGCCGCGTGATCGCGAGCGATGAGGCGATCGGTGGTGACGACGACACCCTTGCCTGCGGCCAAGCCGTCGTCCTTGACCACCCAGTGGGGTCCGAAACGGTCGAGGGCTGCGTCGAGCAGGGCGGGTGAGTCGACGATTTCGCTGTGCGCGGTCCGCACACCGGCCGCTGCCATGACGTCCTTGGCGAAGGCCTTGGACCCTTCGATGCGGGCGGCGTCGGCGGAGGGGCCGAACGCGGCGATGCCGGCCTGACGGAGGGCGTCGGCAACGCCGAGGACCAGCGGAACCTCCGGTCCGATGACGACGAGATCGGCTTCGATCTTCTTCGCCAACGCGGTCACCGCCTCACCGGAGGCGACATCGACCGCGTGCTGCTCGGCGAGCTTCGCGGTGCCTGCGTTGCCGGGAGCCACGAAGAGCTTCTCGACCGACGGATCGGCCTTCAACGCAAGGAGGAGGGCGTGCTCACGAGCACCGGAACCTATGACTAGTACGCGCACAGTGCATCAGACTATCTGCTCGACGCGAAAGCGCCCCGCACCTGTCACGGCGCGGGGCTCTTTCGTGGTGGTTCGGTGTTACTGCGTGAGGTCGTAGAACGTCACGTTGTCGACCGTGGTCGCGGTGAAGTTCTCGGTGACCCAGGCGGAGATTTCTGCCGAGGTCCCCGATTCCATGCCCGGCATGCCGCCGCTCCCGATGAAGTAGTGGATCTCGCCGTCGGCGACGTACTGCTGGAATTCGGCGAGGGTCGGCGAGGGGTCGGTGCCGTTGAATCCACCGACCGGCATGACGGGGTCCTCGGTGGCCAGTTGGTAACCCGCAGCGGTGTTGGCTCCGATGGCCGCTGCCACCCAGGTGTACGAGTCGGCGTCCTGTTCGAGCATCTCGGTGATGGCCGCAGTCGGTGCACTGCCTTCGAGCAGACCACCCATACCGCCGCCCATACCCCGACCCGTCCCGCCCATGTCGGCCCCGCCGGCAGCCCCGGCCTGACCCGGGAAACCCGCAGGCGGTTGCATTCCAGCAGGTATCTGAACCCCGGCCGGCAACTGCATCCCGCGCTGTCCGCCCCGGCCTTCGCCCATACCGCCGAATCCGCGCATGCCGGTGTTCGGACCGGCCGAGACGATGGCTCCGGTATGCGGTGTGCCGATCGTGTCGACCGCGTAGGCAGTCGGTCCGGCGAGTCCGGCGAACATCACCGCCAGGATCGACGCCGCAGCCAGCCTGCCGCGAGTCAGTGCCGGGATCAGCAGCGCGACGGCCGCCCCGATTCCGACGACGAGAATCGCCCACTTCAGCCACGGCACGAAACTCTCACTGCGACCGAGCAACACCCACGCCATCGCGACGGTCGACGCCACTGCGACGGCCATCGCGATGCGCACCCAGTAGGTGTCGCGTCGACGCCACAGCACCACACTGCCGATGCCGACGAGAGCAGCGACGGCGGGCGAGAGCGCAACGGTGTAGTACGCGTGGAAGATTCCGGCCATGAAGCTGAACGTCAGACCGGTGACCAGCAACCACGATCCCCAGACGATCAGCGACGCGCGTTGCACGTCTGTCCGAGGGGCTCTGCCGCGCAACACGAGTCCGACGACGAGCAGGATCAACGCAGCCGGGATCAACCAGGCAATCTGGCCGCCCTGGGAGGCGTCGAACATGCGGAGGATGCCGGTCTCGCCCCAGATGCCACCGGGCATCCCACCCGCCATGCCCCCGGCCGTGTCGCCGCCCATACCGCCGCGGCCGGGGGTGACACTTCCGGTCTCGTCGCCACTGAGGCGACCGAATCCGTTGTATCCGAGCGTGAGTTCGAGGATCGAGTTGTTCTGCGAGCCACCGACCCACGGCCGTGAGGACGCCGGCCAGAATTCCACGATCAGAATCCACCATCCGGCCGAGACGATCATCGCGCCCAGCGCGCCGAACAGCTGCCACAGCCGGGTGAGGAACTTCGGCGGCCCGGCGATCAGATAGGTCAGAGCCAGCGGCGGTACGACGAGCATGACCTGGAGTTGCTTGGTGAGGAAGCCGAATCCGACGAACGTGCCGGTGATCAACAGCCACTTGGTCTTTCCGGTCTCGACGCCTCGCAGCAACGCCCACACCGAGGCGATCATCAGCAGCACCAACAACGCGTCGGGATTGTTGAACCGGAACATCAGTGCGGCAACAGGAGTCACGGCAAGTACCAGGCCTGCGAGCAGACCGGCCGAGCCGCCGAATCGACGCTTGACGGTAGCGCGCAGCAGTGCCACGGAGGCGACGCCGAGAAGAGCCTGGGGTACGAGCATCGCCCAGGTGTTGAGCCCGAAGATGCGTACCGACAACGACATCAGCCACAGCGACATCGGGGGCTTGTCCACGGTGATCGAGTTGGCGGCGTCGGAGGATCCGAAGAAGAAGGCCTTCCACGACACCGAACCCGCCTGTATCGCAGCGGAATAGAAGGAGTTGGCCCAGCCCGACGCGCCGAGTCCCCAGATGTAGGCAATGCCGGTTCCGAAGAGCAGGGCCACCAGCCCGATCAATTCCCAGCGCGGGGAGGTCACCGGTGCAGAATCGGCAGCCGCGGAGGGCCGCTCCATCGTCGTCGTCACAGGCTCTTCTCCGAACTCGCGGACTCCGAGCCTGCGTCCAGTGAACTACGGAAGACCCACCGCAGGGCGACGAATCGACACACGGTGGCAACGAGATTGGCGACGATGAGCACGGCGAGTTCGACGTGCCGGGACACATCGGGAACCCAGGCGTGCAGCACGGCGAGCGATCCACTGGTGACGAGAAGTGCGAAGCCGAAGATCGCCAGCCCCTGCAGTTGGTGTTTGCCCGCACCGTCGGGCCCCCGGACGCCGAAGGTGAAGGCACGGTTCGCCGCGGTGTTGAGCACAGCGGTGATCAGCAGCCCGAAGAAGTTCGCGGCCTGCGCGCCGATCAGGGAATGGAGCATCAGGTACAGCAGTGCGTAGGCGAGGGTGCTGGCGATGCCGATGATGCCGAATCGCACCATCTGGCTGATCATTCCGTGCGGTACTCCGGGCACGAGCGGCTCCCGTCCCAGGCTTCGGCGAAGTTCGGCGACCGGCAGTACACCGGTGGCGAGGGCACGCCCGACGCGCCAGCAGCCCTGCAGGTCCTTGACGGCGGTGTCGACGATGTTGACGCTGCTGTTCGGGTCGTCGACCCAGTCCACGGGCACCTCGTGGATGCGCAGGCCGACTTTCTCTGCGATGACGAGCAATTCGGTGTCGAAGAACCACCCGGTGTCTTCGACGAGCGGCAACAGCTGTCGGGCGACGTCGGTGCGCATGGCCTTGAAACCACACTGCGCATCGGAGAAGCGGGCGCGCAGCGAAGTACGCAGAATGAGATTGTAACTGCGCGAGATGAATTCACGTTTCGCACCGCGAACCACTCGGGACGATCGGTTGAGCCGCGAGCCGATGGCGAGGTCCGAATGACCGGACATCAACGGTGCGATCAGCGGCATCAGCGCATTGAGATCGGTGGACAGATCGACGTCCATGTACGCCACCACATCGGCGTCCGACGCCAGCCACACTGCTTTGAGTGCCCGGCCCCGCCCTTTCTCGTCCAGATGATGAACCTGGACTCCATCGATCTCGTCGGCGAGTCGACGTGCGACAGCGAGTGTTCCGTCGGTACTGGCATTGTCGGCGATCGTGATCGAGGACCGGAACGGGATTCGGTCCTCCAGATGCTCGTGGAGACGACGAATGCACTGTTCGAGATCGGCCTCTTCGTTGTATACCGGAATGACCACCTCGAGAGTGGCCGTGGCGTTCGAGCCGGGCCGCTGGCCTGCTGCTCGTGCGAGGGAATTCGTTGTCATGACGACAACGATCGGGCCCGGACCTTGAATCGCCCTGCGACCGACCTGGCAATTACCTGGGAGCCACGCCCACTGGTACGGCCCCGGTCGAGTCGGGTAGGGCATCCTGTTCCCATGGCTTCCATTTTCAGCAAGATCATCGCCGGTGAGATTCCGGGGCGTTTCGTGTGGCAGGACGACGACGTGGTTGCGTTTCTGACGATCGCGCCGCTCACTCCGGGCCACACGTTGGTGGTTCCGCGTGAGGAGATCGACCAGTGGCAGGACGTCGACGGTGCCGCGTTCGCCAAGATCACTGCCGTCGCGCAGATAATCGGTCAGGCCGTCAAGACCGCGTTCGATGCTCCCCGCGCCGGTCTGCTGATCGCCGGGCTCGAGGTCCCGCACCTGCACCTGCACGTGTTTCCGGCGTACGACATGGGCAACTTCGACATCTCCGGTGCCGATCCGAATCCGTCGGCGGAGTCGCAGGACGAGGCCGCAGCCAAGCTCCGAGCAGCGCTACGCCGGCTCGGCCACGAGGCTCACGTCCCGAACTGACGCATCTCGCTCAACGCAGCGGCGTCAACAGCCGCCGACGCGTCCGAAGCTGCATCGAGACCTCGTCGGATCGGGTGTCGGGGTCGTAGCCGGGGCCGATGTCGGTGTCGATGTCGTGCGGCCCCGGCGCGACGCCGCATTCGGGGCACAACCCCAGTGGCCCGAGGTCGGTTCCGCAGTCCGCGTGCAGGAATCGTCGACGCTTCCCTGCGGGTTTCGCGGTCTGTTCCTCACCCCAGTAGCTCAGGGCGAACACCGCGGGCCACAGTCCTTCGAGGGCGGTGGTCGGAACGTAGTTCTCGCGCCCGCCCTCCGATGAGCGTGCTCGTCGTTCGAGCAGCCCGGCGTCGACCAGCGCGCCGAGTCGTTGTGCGAGGACTGCTTTGGAGATGTCGAGGTGGACCTGGAAATCACCGAAGCGTCGGACGCCGAAGAAGCAGTCGCGCACGATGAGCAAGGTCCATCGCTCACCGACGAGTTCGAGGGCACGGGCCAGGGAGCAGTCCTGGCGGGCGTAGTCGATTCCGAGTGCCATGGGGCGATAGTACAGTCTGTTGACCGAACCAAGTTGGGCGTTTACAGTTCGATCACCAGACCACAAGGACGACGATGACCGATACTGCACCCTCGCCCACCGGCACCGCGAACAGCGCCCGCGCGCTCGCCATCGCAGCGCTCGGCACCCTGCTGACCCTGATGGCGTTCACCGCACCGCTCGCGACCATCAACAGCACCGCAGTCGATCTGATGTCCGACGCCGCAGGACGCACCTGGATTCTCAGCTCCATGAGCATCGGCCTCGCCGCGGCGTTGCTCACCACAGGTACCGTCGCCGACGACTTCGGACGTCGCCGCACGTTCGCTCTCGGCGCGGTGGTCCTGGCCGTCGGCGCAATCGTCTGCGCACTCGCCCCCAACACGCTGATCTTCGTCCTCGCCCGCATCCTGCAGGGCCTCGGCGGCGCGGCCGTCGTCGCGTCGAGCCTGGGCATCATCGCCCACACCCACCCGGCCGGTCCGGTGCGCGCGAAGGCCAGCGGGGTCTGGGGTGCGAGCGTGGGTGCAGGCATCGCTCTCGGCCCTCTGCTCGCCGCCGTACTGGATCGCTCGGCGAGTTGGCGTACGGCCTATGTGGTGCTCGCGATCGCCACGCTCGCGTTGGCCGCCGCCGCGCATGTGCTCGTCGAAGAATCCAGGTCCGACGCCCCCCGCGGCCTCGATCCGGTCGGCGCGCTGCTGTTGGCGACGGGCATCGCCGCGTTGCTGGCGGCCTTGGTCGAGGGCAGGCAGGGCTGGACAGCCATGGCCCCGATCATCTTGTTCGTGCTGGCCGCCCTGTTACTGGGCGCGTTCGTGGTCCTCGAATTGCGCAGTGCCGCTGCGATGCTCGATCTCACCCTCTTCCGACACCCACCGTTTCTGGCCGCCACCGTCGCCGCGCTGGCCACCGGCGGCGGCATCATCGCCCTGATGTCGTACATGCCCGGATTCCTCGGAACCGTGCTGGGGATCGACGCGCTCGGTGCCGCCCTGCTGCTGTTCGGTTGGTCGGCCACGTCCGTGGTCACCGCCTTGCTGGCCCGCAGGCTGCCCGCGTCGCTGAGCGGTCGAACGCAACTCGCCGTCGGGCTGGTGGGCGTCGCGATCGGCATGCTGATGCTGACGGGGTTGTCCGAGAACGCCTCCTGGCCACGATTGCTTCCCGGCCTGCTCGTGGCCGGAGTCGCCAGCGGGGTGCTCAACGCTGCGCTCGGCCGCGAGGCGGTGGCCAGCGTTCCCGCCGGACGAGGCGGCATGGGCAGCGGTGCCAACAACACTGCGCGTTACGTCGGGTCCGCTATCGGGGTCACCGTCGTTGCGGTGGTTGCCGTTCCGGCCGGGAGTGGAGCCGGCGGAATGACCCAAGCGATCAGCCAGAACGAAGCCGGCGGACTGGTGCAGGGCTGGAACACCGCAGCTTTGGTCACCGCTGCGATATCGGTTCTCGGGGCCGTGGTGGTGTCGTTCTCACGCACCGGGCGCTAGCGAGTATTCCTGCTCCGGCCTCCCGGTCGATCCGTAACGCAGCTGCATGCGCAACCGGCCCTTGGACACCAGGGTCGCCAGATAACGCTGCGCTGTCGCGCGTGAAATGCCGATGGCTGCAGCAACTTCGCCCGCGGACATCGGGTCGGCCGTCGTGCGCACCGCGTCGAGCACCAGGTCACGGGTCACGGACTGCGAGGACGGCAGCGGCGCGGCCGCGCGCGGGCGCAGCGCGTCGAGTCCGCCGTCGATGTCGGCCTGGGTCAGCTCCTCCGAACGGTCCAGAGCAGTCCGGTACGTCAGATACCCGGTGAGGCGGTCGATCAACGCCGATCGCGGAAACGGCTTGATCAGATACGTCCAGGCACCCGCGGTCATTGCCGCGCGCACCGTCTGTTGATCGGCCGCCGCCGAGAGCACCACTGCGTCGCAGGCGAGTTCGCGCACCAGGTCGATTCCCGATCCGTCGGGCAGATAGACGTCGACCAGCGCCAGATCGAACGACTGCGACGACGCCAACTCCCGAGCCTGAGCGACACTCGTCGCGACTGCGGCGACCTCGTAGTTGTCGAGTGAATTCACCAGTGCCGCATGTAGATCCGCAACCCGGAAATCGTCGTCCACGACCAGCACTCTCATTGCGAGACCTCATCTGCCTGTAGCGCATCCGGTATCGACGCGATGAACACCGCGCCTCCTCGTTCGTTCTCCTCGGTGATCTGCCCACCGGCATCGGCCAGCGTCACGTCGCCGCCGCGGGTCCGCGCGATCTGCCGACTCAGCGCCAGGCCCACTCCCCGACCGCCCGGCGATTCTTCCGTCGACTTGGTCGAGACTCCCTCGACGAACACCTGCTCGGGTGCCAGGTCCACCCCGTCGCCGGAATCGAGAACCACGATGTGCAACGTCGAACCGTCCTGCACCAGTTCCACTTCCACCTCGGCCGGCCGCCTCACTCCCAGCCTGGCAGCATCGATCGCATTGTCGACGAGATTGCCCAGCACCGTGGTCACGTCGACGGGGACGGCCACTTCGCCGCCGACCCAGGTGTTCTCCCCCAACACCAACCGCACTCCGCTCTCCCTCGCATGCGCGGCCTTCGCCGTCAGAAACGACCGCAGATAGGCGTCGGACACGGCGTCGATGCCCTCGATGGATTCCGATCTCGGTCCGACACCGAGAATCTCGTCGATGTACTGCGACGCCCGATCCGGGTGACCCTCGTGCAGCAGTCCACTGACCAGATGCATCCGATTCGCGAACTCGTGACGCTGCGCGCGCAGCACAGCGGACATCGACTGCACCGCATCGAGCTGACGTGTCAGCGTCTCCACATCGGTTCGGTCGCGCACGGTCAGCACCGTACCCAGATCACGATTGTCGCGCAGTACTTTTCGGGCGGCCGCAATGACCACGACCTCGTTCACGGCCGCGAGAACCGGCTCGGACGTCGGCGATTCGATGACCTCGAGCAGCCTCGGGGTCAGACCGATGTCCTCGATGCGCATCCCCGGCTTACCGTCGATCGAGAGCAGGGTGCGCGCCTCGTCGTTGACGACCGTGACGACTCCATCGGGGTCGATGGCGACGACACCCTCACCGATCCCGTGCAACACCGCCTCTTGTTCCCGGACCAGTTCGGCGAGCTCCTCCGGCTCGAGCCCCAGAGTCAGCCGTTTCCATCTGCGCGCCAACAGAGTCGAGCCGATCAGCCCGAGCAGCAGTACGGCACCGGTCACCAACGCGCCGTTGATCAGATCTTTCACCAACTCGGTGCGCACGGCCGTCGTGGAGATCCCCACGCTCACTTCACCGATCACCACGTCGGTCGAACCGAGAGCCAGTACAGGCACTTTCGCGCGCACGGAGTCGCCGAGGGTGCCGCGCTCCTGCTCGACCACCTCGTTGCCCGCCAGCGCCCCCGACGGATCCGTACTCACCCGCTGACCCAGAACTGTCGGATCGGGATGCGCCAACCGCAGACCCCGATCGTCGGTGATGACGACGAACAGTGCGTCGGTGCGCATTCGGGCACCCTCGGCTGCACGCTGCAGTGCTCCGCCTGCCAACACTCCCGCAGGCGCGGCGTCGGTGCCTGCGGTGTCCACGGCAGAGAACTGCTCGACGAGCGAACGCACCTCCGGGTCCGACGCCACCGTCCGCGCAACGGCCAGTGCACGTTCGCCGTATTCCTCGCTCGCCTGGCTGCCACTACTGATGGCGAAGACCCCGAACGCCACCGCCAGAGCCACTGCCACCAGCGCTGCCTGCAACAACAGCACCTGAGTCCTCAATCGCACCCACCCAGGCTATGCGCCGAGCGGGCTCGAGCACAATGCGCAAAAGGCTCTTTTCGTTGCTTGCGCGGGTAGTGCGCACAACAGCGAACATGTGATGCCGGTTACGTAACTTCAGTCACAACACGTAGTCCAACCGGACCCACCTCACACATTTCGAGAAGGAGTGCACGATGTTGGTGATACTCGGCTTCCTCATGGTAGCCGCCTTCATGTTCTTGATCCTGACCAAGAGAGCCACGCCCGTCGTCGCACTCACCCTCGTACCCGTCATCTTCGGTCTGCTGGCCGGCGCCGGGCTCGGCATCGGTGACATGATCACCGACGGCATCAAGTCTCTGGCCCCCACTGCAGCCCTGCTGTTCTTCGCCATCATCTTCTTCGGAATCATGATCGACGTCGGACTGTTCGACCCGCTGGTGCGCGGCATCCTGCGCCTCGTGCGAAACGACCCGATGAAACTCGTTGTCGGAACAGCCATTCTGGCCATGGTCGTCTCGCTCGACGGTGACGGCTCCACCACGTTCATCATCGTCACGTCCGCGCTGCTGCCGTTGTACCTCAAACTCGGTGTCAGCCCGGTCATTCTGACCGTCGTCGCCGGTCTCGCCAATGGCACGATGAACATCATCCCGTGGGGCGGCCCGACGGTGCGCGCCGCATCCGCTCTCGGTATCTCCCCGTCCGACGTCTTCGTTCCGATGGTTCCCTCGATGATCGTCGGCCTGATCATCGTGCTGCTGTTCGCCGTGCACCTGGGCATCATGGAGCGTCGTCGCATCGGCAAGCTGATCTACGAACCCGAACTGGTGGCCTCCGGTGGCGGCGGCAGTATCCGCAAGGGCGGCAAGGGAACCGGCGGATCAGGCACCGGCGGATCGGACGACTCCGGCGAATCGGGTCAGTTCTTCGACGGCCTGGACCCCAATCGCGACACGCTGCGCCCGAAGTTGCTGTGGTTCAACGCTGCTCTGACGGTCATCCTGCTCGTCATCCTCGTCATGGACATCCTGCCCATCCCTGTGCTGTTCATGATCGCTGCCTCGATCGCTCTGACGGTCAACTTCCCCAAGGTCAAGGAACAGGGCGACGCGATCGCACGGCACTCGTCCTCCATCGTCTCCGTGGTCGCCATGGTGCTCGCCGCAGCAATTCTCACCGGCGTCTTCCAGGGCACCGGCATGGTCGAGGCCATGGCCGAGTGGCTGCTCAACGTCATCCCGGCGGGCATGGGCCCGTACCTGGCCGTCATCACCGGCGTCCTGAGCATCCCACTGACGTTCTTCATGACCAACGACGCCTTCTACTTCGGCATCCTCCCGGTGTTGACCGAGACCGCGAGCAAGTACGGCATCGACCCCGTCGAGATGGCCCGTGCGTCGATCACCGGTCAGCCCGTCCACCTGCAGAGTCCGCTGGTTCCGGCCATCCTGCTGCTGGTCACCCTCGCCGGAGTGTCGCTGGCCGATCACCACAAGAAGGTGCTGTGGCGAGCGGTGGTCGTCTCCCTCGCGATGCTGGCCGTCGGCATCCTCCTCGGCCAGATCCCGTTCGGCTGATCCCCCACCCCACTCGTCGTAGGAGAAACTGTCATGACCGTTGGCGTACTGCACAACAATTCACCCGAGGGCCGCGCAGCGTTGGCGGCCGCAGTGCGAGAAGCCCGCATTCGAGAGACGGACCTCGTCGTCCTGCACGCACTCTCCGGATCGGCCGAGCCCTCCGCCGAGGCAGCCGAGACGCAGGCAGTGTCCACGTCGGTGGAGACCGCACTGGCCGATATCGATCACGCCGACGCCGTCTCCTGGACCGTGGCGGTGGGCCGGCCCGATCCCGATGCCGTCAACACCCTGCTGACCTTGGTCGAAGAGCAGAAGTCCGAGATCCTGGTGGTCGGCTCCCGACACCGCTCGGCGGTCGGAAAGTTCTTGATGGGACAGACCATTCAGCGTCTGCTCCTCGAGATTCCGGTCCCGGTTCTTCTGGTCAAGTCCGGAGCGTGAGTGCTCCGAAACGGATGAGACGAATACTGGGGAACAGCCTCCGATGGATCGGCCTCGCGGCCGTATCCGTCGGGGGCTGGGCCCTTTTCGCGGCCCTGGGCCTGACGGCACCGTCGTTGTTCGCGGCCCTCGTCGTCGCCGTGGTGTTCGCTCTGACCGGCCTCGGCCCGGCTGCGGTACCGCGCCCGGCGTCGATGGCAGCACAGGGCACGCTGGCCGTCACCATCGGCCTGATGCTCGACACCGACACTCTCGGCGCGTTGGGCGAGAACTGGATTCCCGCCGTTCTCGTGGGTGCGGGCACGCTGATCGTCAGCGCCGGTTGCGGCGCACTGCTCGCCCTGCACCGCGATGTCGACCCCGTCACCGGAGCACTGTCCCTGATCGCCGGTGGCGCAACGGGTCTGGTGTCCATCGCCCGAGAACTCGGCGGGGACGAGCGGATCGTGGCCGTGGTGCAGTACCTGCGCGTCGCGCTCGTGGTGGTCACGATGCCGCTGATCGTCACGTTCGCGTTCCACACCGACACCGGCGGCGGAGCAGGCGCGGACGATACGGCGACAACGCCCTGGTACATCGGCACGGCCTTTCTGATCGCCGCCGTCATCGCCGGAATCGTTGTGGCGCGGCTCATCCGACTGCCCGCGCCGGCGACGCTCGGACCGCTGATCGTCGCCGGCGCCTGCGAACTGCTCGGATGGCCCGTGGACATCTCGGTACCCACGGTGCTGCTGCCGGTGGCGTTCATCGTCATCGGATGGCAAGCGGGGCTCGCCTTCACCGTGTCGAGCCTGCGGGCCATCGGTCGCATCTTCCCGTGGGCCGCACTGCTGGTGCTCTCGATCGGGTTGGTGTGCGCGCTGTTCGGCTGGGCGCTGTCTGCGATCACCGGGGTCAGCATGCTCACCGGGTACCTCGCGACCACACCCGGCGGCCTGGCGGCTGTGCTCGCCGTGTCGGCGACCACGGGGTCGGATGTCACCTTCGTCGCATGTGTGCAGGTGATCCGACTGGTGTCGATGCTCGTGGCCGCGCCACTCGCCGCAGCCGCGTACACGAAACTGGCCGAGCGCAAGAAAGCCAGGACGGCAAGCGAATCAACCGTCGGCGCGGGGTAATTCGACCCGGAAGGTCGCACCCTGACCGGGGGTACTCTGCACCCGAACGGTGCCGTTGTGCGCCGCGACCAAGGCCGCGACGATCGAGAGCCCGAGCCCGCTGCCGCCGCTCTCGCGCGTCCGGGAGGAGTCGGCTCGATAGAAGCGCTCGAACACGTGCGCCGCCTCTTCCTCGCCCAGACCGGGGCCGGTGTCCTGGACTTCGAGCAGCACCGAGGACTGGGTGGTCCCGACGCAGACGGTGATCGACGCCGATTCCGGTGTGTGCCGCACCGCGTTTCCGACGAGGTTCGCCAGTACCTGCCGCAGGCGAGCGTCGTCGCCGCTGACCTCGGGTATTCCCGGCCCTGCCAACACTTTCAGCGAGATGTCCCGCGCGGGTGAGACCGCCTTGGCGTCGTGCACGGCATCGGCGGCGATGGTCAGCAGGTCGACGCGACGCATGTCGAGCGGGCGTTGCGCGTCGAGTCGCGCGAGCATCAGCAGGTCTTCGACGAGCAGGCCCATCCGCGCCGATTCGCCCTCGATACGCGTCATCAGCAACGAGATGTCGCTCATCGCGCCCTGCCGATAGAGCTCGGCGAACCCGCGGATCGTCGTCAGCGGGGTACGCAGTTCGTGGCTGGCGTCGGCGACGAAGCGGCGCATCCGATCCTCGGACGCACGAGCCGCCTCCTCCGAGGCCGCAGTTGCCGCGAATGCCCGCTGAATCTGCGAGAGCATTCCGTTGAGGGCCAACGACAATCGGCCCACCTCGGTCTTCTCACTCCACTCGGGAACCCGGCGATGCAGATCTCCGGCAGCGATGGCCGCGGCCGTCGTCTCCACTTCACGCAACGGTCGCAGACTGCGGCGCACCACGAAGTAGGCGATCACGGCCAGTGCCAGCAACACGGCGGCACCGATGTAGAACTGCAGCACCACGAGCCGGCTGACGGTCTGTTGGTTGGCGCTGAGCGACATGCCAACGGTGGTGGACCCCTCGCTGTTGGTCACTGTGATGACCCGCCACTCCTTCGATGGGTCGCCCTCGGAACCGACGGTCTTCGGAGTTGCCGACGGCGCACCGGAGAGGTCCGGAACACTCTCGGCCACATCGTTGATCGGGCCCCGGACGGTACCGTCGTTGGCCACGGACCGAACGAAGAAGTTCGTCGGCGGGCGGTTCGGGTTGGGTTCGTCGATCGGAAAGGGCGGGCGTTCGCCACCCGGTTTCGCCCATCCCTGGGACGCTTCGACCAGTTGACTGTCCAGGCGACGCATCAGGGAGGACTCGAGCGACGACGTCACCGCCACACCGGACGCCAGCAGACCCAACCCGACCAGGAGCAGCAACGCCGCGACCAAGGTGAAACGCAGCGGCAGGCTCCGAATCCGACCTCGAACGGCCGTCACCGTGGCTGGCGCATGACGTAGCCAACGCCTCGCAGCGTGTGAATCAAGCGAGTGTCTCCGGTATCGACCTTGCGACGTAGATACGACACATACGACTCCACCACTCCCACTTCACCGCCGAAGTCGTAATGCCACACGTGATCGAGGATTCTCGGCTTGCTCAGCACGGTTCCCGCGTTCACCATGAAGTACCGCAGCAGCGTGAACTCGGTGGGCGAGAGCGAGATCGGCTCGCCTGCCTTCCACACCTCGTGGGTGTCGTCGTCGAGTTCGATGTCCGCGAACGCAACTCGCGACGGCTGCGCGTCCTCGCTCTTGCCCGACCGGCGCAGGATCACTCGGAGTCGGGCCACCACTTCCTCGAGCGAGAACGGCTTGGTGACGTAGTCGTCCGCACCGAGGGTCAGCCCGGTCACCTTGTCTTCCACCGAGTCACGCGCGGTCAGGAACAGGGCAGGCGCATCGATTCCGTCGGCCCGCAGGCGACGCAGCAGACCGAACCCGTCCATGCCGGGCATCATCACGTCGAGAATGAGAGCCTCGGGCCTGAAGTTGCGCGCCTTGTCGAGAGCCTCGGGACCGGACGACGCCGTCGCCACCTCGAATCCCTGATACCTCAGGCTGACCGACAGCAGTTCGACGATGGTCGGTTCGTCGTCGACGATCAGGACTCTGGCCTCGGGTGTCTCGCTCACGGTGTCCATCTTCGCGCGAGATGCTGCTCGTTCGCTGGACTCTCGCTGTGAGGTTCCTGTGAGCCACCGACAACACAGCCCAGCCACAAGGGGCATGATGGCAGCGATGCTCGACGCGAAGACCGACGGCCGAATCAGGACTCGGCCTCCCGTGTCATCCATGCACGTATTCGCAACTCTGCTCGTATTGGGCATCGTCTTCGGTGCCGATATCGCGCGGTGGGTGGACTCGTCCCCCGCGCTGAAGACCGGTGCGACGGTGTTCACCGGGATCTTCGTGCAGGCGACGCCGTTCCTGGTGCTCGGAGTACTCGTCAGCGGAAGTATCGCCGCGTTCGTCTCTCCGTCGGTGCTGCGACGAGTGGTCCCGAAGAACGAAACGGCTGCCGTCGGAGTGACGGGACTGGCCGGAATGGCGCTGCCCGGTTGTGAGTGCGGTGCCGTTCCCGTCTCGCGTCGGCTGATGGATCAGGGTGTTCCGGCATCGGCCGCCCTCGCGTTCCTGCTGTCGGCACCGGCGATCAACCCGGTCGTCCTGGTCTCGACCGCGGTGGCTTTTCCCGGCGAACCCGGCATGGTTCTCGCGCGGTTCCTCGGCTCGCTCGCCACCGCATTGGTGATGGGTTGGCTGTGGACCCGGATCGGCAAGGCGGAGTGGATCACCGCGCGGCTGGCCGATCGCGGACACGATCACGACCGCTCGAAGTGGGAGACGTTCCGCGAGTCGGCGCGTGCGGACCTGCTTCAGGCCGGGGCATTTCTCGTGTTCGGTGCGGCGGCCGCCGCCCTGCTGCATCTGGTGATTCCGGACTGGGTGTTCGCCCATCTCGCCGGGCAGTTGCTGCTGTCGATCCTGGTGATGGCCGTACTCGCGGTGATTCTGGCTCTGTGTTCGGAGGCCGATGCGTTCGTCGCCGCCAGCATGTCGATGCTGCCGCTGCTGCCGCGGTTGGTCTTCCTGGTGGTCGGACCTGCCGTCGACGTGAAGCTGATGGCGATGCAGGCGGGCAGTTTCGGACGCGGGTTCGTCGCACGTTTCGCCCCGCTGACGTTCGTCGTCGCGGTCGTGTGCGCCTCGGTGTGCGGCTACCTCGTTCTGGGAGCGCGATGAAGCGCGAGGTGCAGAACCTTCTGCTGTTTCTCCTCGGCGGAGCCATGGTCAAGATCTCGTGGGACGGCAGCTTTGTGCGATACGTCAAACCGTCGCTGCATCCGTATCTGCTGACTGCCGGCGTGTTGATCGTGCTCCTGGCGGCCGCGTCGATCGTGGCCGACATCCGCCGCGGCGGGCCGGCCGACGACGGGCACGATCATGATTCGCGTCCGTACTGGCTGCTGTTGGTCCCGCTCGCGGTCATCCTGTTCGTCGCACCGCCCGCGCTTGGTGTCTCCGCGGTCGGCGATCGATCCGTCACCTCGGCGGCCGATCGTCAGCGGACAGCGTTTCCACCTCTCCCGAACGAGCTTGCGCCCGAGGTTCCGTTGCTCGATGTCGTACAACGCGCGGTCAGAGACACCGAAGGCAGCCTCGACGGACGGGAGATTCGCGTCACCGGATTCGCCGTCGCCACCGCGAACGGAGGCTCGCCGCGCGCCGACGGCACGACGGACGGCATCGATCTCGCTCGCATTCTCATCATCTGCTGCGCGGCCGACGCCAGGTCCGTTCGCATCCATCTCGACGCAGGTAGCGCGTCTCTCGACGACATTTCGGACGGCACCTGGCTGCAGATATCGGGGACCGTCGACGCGGCCACAGCGACGGAGGACACCGCGTTCACACCCACGATGACCGTCTCGACGGTCGAGCGAATCGACGCGCCCGCGAACACGTACGCGTACTGACAACCCGAAACCCATGGCCACTACCGACCCGAATTGGTACGATCGTACAAGTCACTTCCGACAATCGGACGAGCGCACCGTACCCGAACAGCGACAAGACGGTGCAAGGAGTGATTTTCGTGGCTTGGCTCATTCTCGTCGTCTCCGGCGTTCTCGAAGCGATCTGGGCGACCGCGCTCGGTAAGTCCGAGGGCTTCACCAAACTCGGACCGTCCGTCGTCTTCGGAGTCGCAGTGGTGCTCAGCATGATCGGTCTCGCGGTCGCGATGCGGTCGTTGCCCACCGGTACCGCCTACGCCGTCTGGGTGGGAATCGGTGCCACCCTCACCGTCGCGTACGCCATGATCACCGGCGAAGAAGCTGCGTCACTGCTCAAGGTGGCGCTTCTGGTCGGCATCGTCGGATGCGTCGTGGGACTGAAGGTTCTTCACTGATTTTCCGAGCTACGAGCAGTTACAGTAAAACGATGAATTGGGTGTCAGCGATCACACTGCCCGCGCGCGCCGGAATTGCCATCGCCGAGCAGGCGATCGGCGTCGCGGAGGTCGCGTTGGCCACCACCAGGATGGCCTTGGCCACCGGTGCATCCGGCACCGCAGGTGTCGCCTCGCTCGCCAATCCACGCGGCGGCACCATGCAACTGCTCGCCCAGCTCGGCCAACTCACCTCCGACGACCGCGCCCTGGGCAACGCACTCAAGGAAGGCGGACCCTTGGACCGCCTTCTCGCCCAGGGCGGCGTCGTCGACCGCCTCACTTCCGAGGACGGCACCCTCGAGCGGTTGCTCTCCCCGGGTGGCCCGGTCGAGCGAATTCTGGCTCCGGGCGGACCCTTGGACCGGCTGCTCGCCGAGGACGGACCGCTCGAACGACTGCTCGCCGAAGGCGGTCTGCTCGACCGCATCACCGCCACCAACGGACCGCTCGAACGACTGACGGCCAAGGACGGCCCGCTCGAGGTGCTCACGCGTCAGGACGGCCTGATCGAACGCGCCATCGCCGAGGAGGGCATCCTCGAGACGCTGCTCGCCGAGGACGGTGCCATCGAGCGATTGACGGCCAAGGGCGGACCGCTCGATCAGCTGGTCAAGCTGTCGGAGACACTGACGTCGGTGGCCCCGAACATCGAGCGGATGAGCATCTCGATCGACATCCTGCAGGATTCCGTGGAGATCCTCTCGGCTGCGGTCCACCCACTGGGCGAGCTGGTCGGCCGACTCCCGAGTCGCTGGCTCAAGAGCGGGAAACAGTCGGTTCACGAGTTGCACTGACGCCCCGGCCCCTCCGGCGAAATTCTCGACTCTCGGGGCTGCGGCGTCGACTTGTTGTTAGCGCTCACACTGGTGAGCGGGGGTGCGGAAAATAAACTTTGACAATGCCGATGTTATCGCTCACACTTTCGTCTTGATGTGATGTGCGGCACAGACGAGGCCACTCTCCACCAACTTCGAGATCTGATTTCACCGAGCAGGGAGAAACGATGAAGTTTCGACATCTACCCATGGCCGCGGCCGCGGTGGCACTGGCCATCACGGTCACCGCATGCGGATCGAGCACCAAGACGGCGGACGTCCAGCCGGCCGACGGCGGAAGTACGGCGGGCGCGCTGATCGGCGTGACGATGCCGACCAAGTCCTCGGCTCGATGGATCGCCGACGGCGACAATCTCAAGAGCGCGCTCGAAGGACAGGGCTACAAGGTCGATCTGCAGTACGCGGAGAACGACATTCCCACCCAGGTGAATCAGATCGAGAACCAGATCACCCAGGGCGCAAAGCTTCTCATCGTGGCTTCGGTGGACGGCACCGCGATCACCACCCAGTTGCAGGAAGCCAAGGACAACGGCATCGGCGTCATCGCGTACGACCGCCTCATCCGCAACTCCCCCAACGTCGACTACTACGCGACGTTCGACAACTACAAGGTCGGCGTCGACCAGGCCACGTCTCTGCTCGTCGGCCTCGGATTGAAGAACGAGGACGGCACCGACAAGGCCGACGCCCCAGCCGGTCCATTGAACATCGAGGTCTTCGCCGGTTCTCCCGACGACAACAACGCCACGTTCTTCTTCGACGGCGCGATGGAGACTCTGCAGCCGTACCTGGACGACGGAAGACTGAAGATCGGCAGCGGCGAATCCGACTTCGAGACGGCCGCCACGCTGCGCTGGGATCCCGCCACCGCGCAGAAGCGCATGGAGGACCTGCTCACCAAGACGTACTCCTCGGGCCAGAAGGTTCAGGGCGTGCTCTCGCCGTACGACGGCCTGTCGATCGGAATCCTCTCCGCGCTCAAGAGCAACGGCTACGGCACAGCAGGGCAGCCCTACCCCATCGTCACCGGTCAGGACGCCGAGGTGCCGTCGGTGAAGTCGATCATCGCCGACGAGCAGTACTCCACGATCTACAAGGACACCCGGCAACTGGCCGAGGTCACGATCGCGATGGCTCAGTCCATGCTCGACGGGCAGACGCCGGAGACGAACAACACGACGGACTACGACAACGGCGAGAAGGTCGTCCCCGCGTACCTGCTGCAGCCCGAGATCGTCAACAAGGGCAACTACGAGCAGCTGCTGGTCGAAGGCGGCTACTACACCGAGGATCAGTTGAAGTGAGTTCGGAGATGACGAGCCCGATCTTGGAGATGCGCGGCATCACCAAGACGTTTCCCGGCGTGAAGGCGCTGCAGGATGTCACTCTCTCGGTCGATCGCGGCGAAATCCACGCGATCTGCGGTGAGAACGGCGCCGGAAAGTCGACGCTCATGAAGGTGCTGTCGGGTGTGTATCCACACGACACATTCGACGGCGAGATCGTGTTCGACGGTCGCGCCTGCGAGTTCTCCGACATCCGGAGCAGCGAGGCCGAGGGCATCGTCATCATCCATCAGGAACTCGCGCTGAGTCCGTACCTGTCCATTGCCGAGAACATCTTTCTCGGCAACGAGCGGTCCAGGCGCGGGTTCATCGACTGGAACCGAACCAATTCCGAGGCCGCAGCCCTACTGAATCGGGTAGGGCTGCGGGAGAACCCGGTCACCGTGGTCAACGATCTCGGTGTCGGCAAACAGCAACTCGTCGAGATCGCCAAGGCGTTGTCCAAGGACGTCACGCTGCTGATTCTCGACGAACCGACTGCAGCACTGAACGATTCGGACTCGGCTCATCTGCTTGACCTGCTGCGCGGTCTGCGAGACGAGGGAATCACGTGCGTGATCATCTCGCACAAGCTCAACGAGATCGCGGCCGTCGCCGACCGCACCACGATCATTCGCGACGGCCGCACCATCGAGACGTTGGACATGCGCAGCCCCGAGGTCACCGAGGATCGCATCATCTCGCTGATGGTCGGCCGCGATCTCGAGCACCGTTTCCCACCACACGAATCCACTGTGGGAGAGGAAGTTCTGCGTATCGAGGACTGGACCGTGCACAGCCCGACCCAGCACGGCCGAACCGTCGTCGACGGAGCGAATCTGACGCTGCGCCGTGGTGAGATCGTCGGCCTGGCCGGGCTGATGGGTGCCGGACGCACCGAATTGGCCATGAGTGTCTTCGGACGCAGTTACGGCATCGACATCTCGGGGCGACTGTACAAGTACGGCAAGGAAATACACGTCAAATCCGTCAGCGACGCCATCCATCACGGAATCGCGTACGCCACCGAGGACCGAAAGCGCTACGGCCTCAACCTGATCGACGACATCAAACGCAACATCTCCACTGCGGCACTCGACAAACTGGTGACCGGTGGCTTCGTCGACGACAACCAGGAATACAAGGTGGCCGAAGGCTTCCGGAAGAGCATGAACATCAAGGCACCGAACGTCTCTGCCGTCGTCGGCAAGCTCTCCGGCGGCAATCAGCAGAAAGTCGTGCTGAGCAAGTGGATCTTCAGCGATCCCGACGTGCTCATCCTCGACGAACCGACGCGAGGAATCGACGTCGGCGCGAAGTTCGAAATCTATTCGATCATCAACGATCTCGCCGACGCTGGCAAGGCAATTCTGGTGATCTCCTCCGAGCTACCGGAACTGCTCGGGCTGTGCGACCGGATCTACGCGCTGTCCGCAGGCCGGATCACCGGTGAGGTGACTCGCGAGGACGCGACACAGGAATCCCTCATGCACCTCATGACCCGTGGAACAGGAGTACTTCGATGAACCAGCTGTCGACCGTACGGGGGCTGCTCACGCGAAACCTCCGCCAGAGCGGGATCTTCATCGCGTTCGCGTTGATCATCCTGCTGTTCACCGTTCTCACCGGCGGCCAATTGCTGGTCCCGCAGAACATCAGCAACATGGTGGTCCAGAACTCGTACATCCTCATCCTGGCCATCGGCATGGTCGTGATCATCATCGCGGGCCACATCGACCTGTCCGTCGGATCGGTTGTCGCGGCGACCGGAGCGATCTCGGGTGTGCTGATGGTTCAGCAGAACGTGCCGTGGCCTCTTGCGGTGCTCATCACGCTGATCATCGGCGGTCTGATCGGAGCCTGGCAGGGCTATTGGGTTGCGTACTTCGGCATTCCGGCATTCATCGTGACCCTGGCCGGCATGCTCATCTTTCGCGCGGTCACCCTCATCGTTCTCGGTAACCAGGGCATCGGACCGTTCCCCGGACCCGTACGTACTCTCTCCAACGGCTTCCTCCCCGGCTTCCTGGGCAACGTGGGACTCGGGCCGCTCGGGGGTGCGGACATCTTCACCCTGCTCGTCGCGATCCTCGCCGTTGCCGGAATCGTGTTCACGCAGTGGCGTTCTCGGACTGGTCGGCAGAAGTACGGCCAGGCCGTCGACGCGATGCCCCTGTTCCTGCTCAAGATGGTTCTGGCCGGCGGTCTGGTTCTCGCCGTCGCCGTCCAGCTGGCGCGCTTCAAGAACCTGCCGTACGTGCTGATCCTTCTCGCCGTACTGGTGATGGGTTATTCCACGCTGGCAGGCAGGACGGTGTTCGGTCGGCACGTGTACGCCATCGGCGGAAACATCCACGCTGCATCGCTGTCCGGTATCAAGGTCAAGCCGGTGACCTTCTGGATCTTCGTCAACATGGGAGTCCTGTCCGCCCTCGCCGGAATCATCTTCGCCGGCCGCCTCAACCAGGCCGGTCCCACTGCAGGCAACGGCTTCGAGCTCGACGCTATCGCCGCGGCCTTCATCGGTGGCGCAGCGGTGCAGGGCGGTGTCGGCCGCATCGTCGGTGCGCTCACCGGCGGACTCATCATCGCCGTGATCAACAGCGGAATGTCCCTCATCGGTTCGCCCAGCGAACGCGTTCAGCTGGTCAAGGGCCTGGTACTCCTCGCCGCAGTGGCATTCGACATCTGGACCAAGCGCCGAGCAGCGAGCGGTAAGGGCAACAAGGGCGACAAAGCTGCGCCTCCGAGCAGCTATCTAGGAGTGCCTGTGCCGGCCGAGATGTTCTCCGGTGCCGAGCCAGGCAAGCCTGCGCCCACCACGACCGGTTCCGCGGTGACAACACCCACGTAAACCACACAGTCGCGGGCACCACCGGCCCGGGCATGCTGTGATTGTCTTCGATCACGAAGGGAGGCTCGGAAGATGACACCCACTCGCGGACCCGCCATGACCGATGTCGCCCGTCTCGCCGGCGTGTCCCATCAGACCGTCTCCCGCGTCATCAACGGTCATCCCAACGTGACCGAAGCGACGAGAACCAAAGTGCATCAGGCGATCTCGGAACTCGGCTATCGACCGAACACTGCTGCTCGCGCTCTGGTGACCGGCCGCAGCAAGACCATCGGAATCGTGGGGACCGGAAACGCTCTCTACGGTCCGGTGTCGACGCTGTACAGCGTCGAGTACGCAGCCCGTCACGCCGGCTACTCCGTGGTGGTCGGCGTCCCCACCTCGTTCGACGAGGCAGCCATCATCACCTGTGTGCGCCGGTTGCAGAAGCAGGGTGTCGACGGCGTCGTCGTCATCGCGCCTCTGCGCACCGACGGCGGCGACATCGCCGATCTGGCCGGGGAACTACCACTCGTCGCCGTGGAGGGTTCGCCTGCCGGTGATCTGGCCGTCGTCTCGGTGGACCAGATCGCCGGAGCCAGGGCCGCAACCAGTCACCTGCTCTCGCTCGGACACAGCGCCGTGTGGCACGTTGCCGGACCGCTGGGGTGGTACGAGGCCGGCGACCGTGTCACCGGATGGCGGATGGCCCACGAGGAAGCAGGCATCGAACCGCCGCCCACCCTCGGCGGCGACTGGACCGCGAAATCAGGGTTCCGGGCCGGCAGCGAACTGGCCGTCGACGCCGACGTCACCGCAGTGTTCGCAGGCAACGACTCGATGGCACTCGGGGTGCTCCGCGCACTGAACGTCCACGGAAAGCGAGTACCGCAGGACGTCAGCGTGGTCGGCTTCGACGATGTTCCCGACGCGGAATTCTTCTCACCGCCCCTGACCACCATCCGCCAGGAATTCACCGACGTCGGCGTACGAAGCGTCGAAATTCTGCTCGACCAGATCGACACCGGAAACCGAAGCACCAGGCGTTCGAGCATCGAACCGACCCTGGTGATCCGATCCAGCACCGGCACCCCACGTGCATAGAACCTCGTAGCCTGCTACGAGTTTTCGCTCACTTGGGTCGTTCCGCGGGCTCCACTCCTGCTCACTTGGGTCGTTCCGCGGGCTCCACTCCTGCTCACGTGCGGCGAAGCCGCTCACAGACGCAGTTGGATCTCGACGAGTAGACGTGCGTCGGAATCGGTGAGATCGAGGTCCAGGATCTGCTCGACGCGGCGAATGCGGTAGCGCAGGGTGTTCGGGTGAATGTGCAATCGCTCGGCGGCAGCCCGAACGTCGCCGAAGCACGCCAGGTACGTTTCGAGACTCTCGCGCATTCTGGAGTCGTTGGTGGCGTCGTATCCGTCGAGGGCGGCGATGCGCGGGTCTCGCAGCTGTTCGTGATTGGTGATCAATTCCAGGATTTCGCCCAGCAACACCGAGGTTCTCGACTCCTCCAGCGTCGTGACCCGCACCTCACCGGTGGTGCCGTCGAGTACTCGGTCGACCTCGAATCTGGCCACGGCCACGCCCTCGAGGTCGGCGATCGGTGCCGCGACCGCAGCGCGCAACGCCAGCGAAGTGCGCGTCTCGATCCGTCCGACGGCGTCGGCGGTCCACGCCGAAATCCCCGTGCCCGACGCCACCCCGGGAAACAGTGCGTAGATTCTCTCGCCGATGGTGGTGACCAACGAGTCTCGTCGAAAAGCGCTGGCATGCAGTCGAACAGACGGTGCCAGGGCGCTGATCTCGAAGTCTCCGCAGGCCGCGAATCCGACGACAGCCGCGGAACCCGAGGTGGGTATCGACAGCGCAGACGCCAGCGACGGGACGTCGACTCCGCCGCCCCTGGCCCCGAGCAGGCGCTGAATCTGCAGGGCCTCGTTGGTCGGGGCGTTCGCGATGCGGGTGATCAGTCGGGCCGCGACAGCGGAGGCACCGCGCAGTACCGCGTCGGCGTCGGCGGCGAGCGGGAGGGAACCCTGCTGCACCCAGATCGTCCCGAGAGTCGTCGGGCTGCCGGTCATGCGACGAATCCCGACTGCGAGGCGTCGACGAATCTCCAGTTCGGTATCGGCCGGCACGTCGATCACGTCGTCGGTGCGGCGGAGTCGATCGAACACGCCACGCTCGTGCAGTCTGCGCAGATAGTCGGCCGGTCCTTCGCGTCCGAGAATCGACAGGGTGCGCAGCTCGTCGGCCGCGTCGTCGGATGCCGAGTAGGCCAACACGTGTGAGCGCTCGTCCTCGATGCTCACCATGCCCTTCGTCAGCGACGCCACCGTCTGCGCGAGTTCGTAGAGGTCGGTGTCGGCTCCGAACAGTCCGTCGTCGGGGCTCTGGGCTCGGGCCTGATCGAGAACTCCGCGCATCATCGACAGCAACAGCTCCCACCGTGTCTGCTGGTGCACCGCGACCAAGGCGATGCCGGTCTCCCTGGCACCGTGGGACAGCGCGGTCGAGGCGGCGACTTTGGTCAGCACCGCGAGTGGTCGGTCTGCGACCGGACGCAACGCGAGATCGTCGAACCACCGGATCACATCGGCCTCGGTCACGCCCACCAGCAGCGTCAGATCGGAGGATGTTCCCGGAGGTAGCCGCAGGTCGTCGGCATCGAGCAGCGCGACGGACTCGACGGCCATGTCCGTTCCGGCGGGCGCGAGGACGAGTTCGACGACGGCGCTGTGCAGCGAGGTCAGCATCGAACGCAGCGACACCGTATTGGCCATGAGGACAAGTAGATCATGAATTCTTTGGCCGATGAGCTGATTGAACGCGGTGTGGATCGGACTTCAATGAGCAGCACACACCGAAGCCGAGGAGCAGCCATGGACGCCGTCACATCCGTCCCCACCCCCACCAACGAGCCGGTCAACACCTACGCCCCGGGTAGTCCGGAACGCACCCGCTTGCGCAGCCGCCTGACCGAACTGCGTTCCTCCCCCGTCGAAATCCATCAGGTCATCGGCGGAGTTCATCGACAGGCCGACGGCCCACGCGAGAACGTCGTCGAACCGCACAAGCACTCGTCGGTCATCGGCAGTTTCGCCGGTGCCGGCCACCAGGATGTGCGCGACGCCATCGACGCCGCGACGGCAGCCGCGCCGATGTGGCGCAATCTTCCCTTCGACGAGCGCGCCGCGGTGTTCCTGCGGGCCGCCGATCTGCTGTCCGGTCCGTGGCGCGAAAGAATCGCTGCTGCAACGATGCTCGGTCAGTCCAAGTCGGCCTACCAGGCAGAAATCGACGCACCCTGCGAGCTCATCGACTTCTGGCGGTTCAACGTCACCTTCGCCCGGCAGATTCTGGCCGAGCAGCCGATATCGGCACCGGGAGTGTGGAATCGCGTCGAATACCGTCCGCTCGAGGGCTTCGTCTACGCCATCACTCCGTTCAACTTCACCGCCATCGCAGGTAACCTCCCCACCGCGCCCGCACTGATGGGCAACACCGTGCTCTGGAAGCCCTCGCCCACCCAGGCCGTGGCCGCATATCTGACGCTGCAGTTGCTCGAAGCCGCAGGGTTGCCACCAGGGGTGATCAACCTCGTTCTCGGCGACGGGCCGATGGTGTCCGAAGTCGCCCTTGCCGATCCACGGCTGGCCGGCATCCACTTCACCGGATCCACCGCGACATTCCAGACGCTGTGGCGTCAGGTGGGCAACAACATCTCGAACTACCACTCGTACCCCCGGCTCGTCGGCGAGACCGGCGGCAAGGACTTCATCGTCGCGCACAGCTCCGCCGATCCGGATGTGTTGACCACCGCCATGATTCGCGGTGCGTTCGACTTCCAGGGACAGAAGTGCTCGGCGGCGTCCCGGGCCTTCGTACCGAAATCGCTGTGGGCGTCGATGGGCGATTCGTTCGTCGAGCAGGTCTCGGCGCTGAAGTACGGTGACGTGACCGATCTGTCCAACTACGGCGGCGCCGTCATCGACCGAAAGGCGTTCGACCGCAACGCAGCTGCTCTCGATCGAGCGAAGTCCGTCCCCGGCTTGACCATTGCTGCAGGCGGTACCTGCGACGACTCGGAGGGCTACTTCGTCTCCCCCACCGTTCTTCTCGGCGACGATCCCACCGACGAGGCCTTCACCACCGAGTACTTCGGCCCCATCCTCGCCGTCCACGTCTACGACGACGCCAGGCCCGACGCCTACGCCGAGACCCTGCGCGCCGTGGACAGTGGCTCGAAGTATGCGTTGACCGGAGCGGTCATCGCCACCGACCGCACCGCCGTCGAACAGGCCCATGCGGCATTGAGATTCGCCGCCGGAAACTTCTACGTCAACGACAAGCCGACCGGCGCAGTGGTGGGACAGCAACCGTTCGGCGGTGCACGTGCATCGGGCACCAACGACAAAGCCGGCTCACCGCAGAACCTGCTGCGTTGGACCTCGGCCCGCACCGTGAAGGAAACGTTCGTTCCGCCGACCACCCACGGCTACCCGCACCAGGAAGGAGAGGGCACGCGATGACCACTCTGCTGAGCAATCCGCTGCGGCCGGCGCTGCTGGCGGCGGCGCGTTCACCGAAACTGCAGGCGACGGTGACGCGGCTGCGCGCCACCCGATCCCTCGTCGACCGCTTTGTCGCGGGTGAATCCGAGCCTGCGGCCGTCAGCGCAGTCGATACCCTGCTGGCGTCGGGCCGGTTCGTCTCGGTGGACTACCTCGGTGAGGACACCACCGACCGCGGCCAGGCGAGAGCAACCGTGGACGCGTACCTTTCACTGATACAACGCTTTTCGACGCGACAGGCCGATGCGACAGCGCTGGAGATCTCACTCAAGCTGTCCGCGCTCGGCCAGGGAATCGATCGAACCCTGGCACTGGAGAACGCACGGACCATCTGCACTGCTGCCACTGCGGCCGGAGTGTGGGTGACGGTGGATGCCGAGGACCACACGACCACCGATTCGACCCTGTCGATCGTGCGCGAACTGCGCGTGGACTTTCCGGATCTGGGTACGGTGCTGCAGGCATATCTGCGACGCACCGAGGCCGACTGCCGGGACCTGTCCGGGCCGAGATCTCGGATCCGCCTGTGCAAGGGTGCGTACAACGAACCGTCGTCGGTGGCGTTTCAGAGTGCACGCGAGGTCTCGGACTCGTACCTGAGGTGCCTGCAGGTCCTGATGAACGGTCGCGGCTACCCGATGGTGGCCTCACACGATCCGGAGATGATCGACGCTGCGGAGCAGTTCGCGGCGTCCGCGGGCAGGTCGTCGGAGGAGTTCGAGTTCCAGATGCTCTACGGCATCCGCGATCCCGAGCAGCGCCGACTCGTCGATGCCGGGCGGCACGTTCGCGTGTACGTGCCCTACGGGTCGCAGTGGTACGGCTACTTCATGCGCAGACTGGCCGAGCGTCCGGCGAACCTGATGTTCTTCGCGCGATCGGTGCTCTCGCGTACATAGCGGGTGCACTCGACAACTCGCTCGCTCGCTCACCGCACAAGCGCGCGCGTTTGCCGGCTGCGCGCAGAATCGCGTGGTTTCCGAGGCGATTTCGCGAGCATTCGACGAATGCGCGCGCGTGTGCAAACCACCGGAGTCGGCCACCCTCTCGCCTCGGCGTTCCAGCGTGGATTAGGTCGTGCGACATCGGGGCATCCCGACGTCATGGCAAATTACAGAGTTATCGATCCGCACGGAACCGTCGTCGAGACCAAGGACATCTCCAGTTCGGAGGACGCACACGCCTGGTTCAAGGACAGCAAGTCGGACAACGAGGAATTGGGATGGCGACTCGAGGTCGAGCACGACGGCGAGTGGGCCTTCTTCAGCGCCTCGGAGGGAACCGAGGACTAGTTCTCCTGGGCTGCAACAACTTCGAACGACCCTGTACACCGGCTACGCCGTTCTGCAGGGTCGTTCGTTCGTTCGGGGACAGGCAACTCGGGGGCAGACGACTCGAGAACGACGAACAGTGGGCAGCCCCGTACTGGAGCTGCCCACCTCTTGTCGCGGCGATGATCGCCGGAGTATTACCGGTCGTTCGAAGGACGAGCCGTCGGAATCGTGGACTCGAGGTCGGCGACCTGGATCAGACGTGAGACCGAGCGTCCTGCGACGATCGACCATGATGCGCCGATGCCGGCCGTGTAGTCACGGACTGCATCGAAAACTGTGAGACCTGCGATGCCGAAGAATTCGACATTGGACAGATCGAGGGTGACATGCCTCTTGCTGGACACGCGGCTGCAGACGAAATCGGAGAACATCGGCGCGCTGCGCATGTCGATGTCGCCGTGGACGGCGACGACGAGTGAGCCGTCGGGGCCGTCGTGCGCGGTGAAGATTGCTCCGGTTGCTGCGACGGACACGGACTTCTCCGCGACAGTCACCGGGGTGGTTCGAACTTTGTTGCCTGAAGATTCAACACTCATGGCAGATCCCATCGATCGGTCGAACTGAGGGGGAAACCGATTGACGCAGCGGGAGCAGAATTTTAGCCTGACCCGGACGCCGACTTCGCTGCGTTTCCCCGTGACCGGCTGTTAGCTCAACCGTGGCCAACCCTACGGCACTCGCACGCTCGGAGTCCAGCATTGGCCAGAACAGGCCACCCACCAGCGGTTCGAACATCGCGCCGGGCGCGGCCCCTACGCGCGACGGCTGTTTCCCAGGTCCGCGTGATGTTCTCGCATAGCGCCGATCAGCGCTTCGAACACCCGATGGGCGGCGGCGAGATCGCCATCGGGGAGGTCCGCCAATGCGGCGCTCGTCCGCTTACCGAGGGGGCCGAAGAATCCGCGAGCGACCTCCATCCCGTGCTCGTCGTACCGCAGAATGACCTTGCGTCGATCGGATGCGTCGGATTCGCGGCGAATGTGCCCGGAGGTGATCATGCGCTCGACGAGGTAGGTCATCGCCGCCGAGGACAGCCCCAGCATCGTGCCCAGTTCCCCCGCCGTCAGCGGCGCACCCTCGACATCGGCGACCATGACGTGCAACAGAGCCCGAAAGTCGTTGGGCCGCAGGCTGTGTTGAGCGCCGAACACTTGGCCGATCTGTTCGGAGACCGACGACAGCGCTCGTAGATCCGCGGAAATCGCGGATTCGAGGTGGTTTCGGTCGGCCATGTCGGTGGTGACTCCTTCGCTGCGGTCACCGTCAGACTACTGCCCGCAAGAGATTCAGTTGCTTAATATCTAAGTAAATGAGATTGTTTCTTCGTGGACAGCACTCGTACCGAGAACAAGACCGTCTGGGACCGCGTCGCGGTCGCGGCCACCGGGCGTAGATCCGGGGCGCTGGCGGCAGCGATCTTCATCCTCGCCGTGGCCGTGATGGGGTTGGTCGGCAGCAACGATTCCGCCGACCAATCGCCGAACTCGTTGCCGACGTCGGCCGAGTCCTTCCAGGTCGACGAGCTTCTCTCCGAATTCCCGGATTCCGACTCCGCACCGGTGATCCTGGTTCTGAGCCGGGCCGACGGCGGCGACCTGACAGCCGCCGACATCGAGGGCGCAGCTGCCGCACAGAGCAGGCTGCTCGCCGTCGATCGCTCGGTGCCGGACGAGCCCGGCCCGCCCCCGATCGTCGCTCCCGACGGCAAAGCTGCGATCGCGCTGGTCCAGGTCGATTCCGAGTTGTCGGGCTTCACGCTCAACGAACTGATCACCGAACTGCGATCCGCTGCGAGCGACGGCCTCTCACCCGATCTGATCGCCCAGGTCACCGGCGGACCCGCTTTCGGTGCCGACATCGCGAACTCGTTCTCCGGTGCCAACTTCACGCTTCTGGCCGTCACCGCCCTCGTGGTGGCCGTCCTCCTCATCGTCACCTACCGATCACCCATCCTGTGGTTGGTGCCGTTGGCCGTCATCGGTTTCGCCGACCGATTCGCCACCACCGTCGGCACCGTGCTGGCCCAGGCCACCGGGCTCTCCTTCGACGGTTCGACCTCGGGAATCACCAGCGTGCTGGTGTTCGGCGCAGGCACGAACTACGCACTGCTGCTCATCTCTCGATACCGCGAGGAACTGCGTCGCGAGTCCGATCATCGCCTCGCCCTGCACCGCGCCGTTCGCCAGGCCGGGCCCGCCATCCTCGCCAGCAACGCAACCGTCGTACTGGCCCTGCTGACCTTGCTCCTCGCGATGCTGCCGAGCACCCGCAGCCTCGGGGCGCTGGCCGCGGCCGGTCTCGTCGTCGCAGCAGTGTTCGTTCTGTTCGTACTGCCGCCTCTACTGAAACTGTGCGGCCCGAAGCTGTTCTGGCCCTTCGTTCCCAAGGAATCGGACCGTGACACCACCACGGAGGGCGTCTGGCACTCGATCGCCGCGGGTGTCGCCCGACGCCCCGTGGCCACCGCCTCGATCACGATCGTCGCACTGTTGGCCTGCTGCGCCGCACTGTTCGGGACTCAGATCGGACTCTCGCAAACCGAGCAGTTCCGTGTCACCGCCGAGTCCGTCGAAGGCTTCGACACTCTCTCCCAGCACTTCCCGGCCGGATCGGCCGATCCGATGACGGTCCTCGCTCCCACCGCCGACATCGATGCAGTCATCAGCACCGCCGAGGGCATCGACGGAGTCGTCTCGGTCGACCGCGTCGCAGATTCCGACACCGGACTCACCCGCCTCTCGGTCGTCACCGATGCGGCTCCCGCATCCGACGAGTCGTTCGCCGTCGTCGAGGACCTCCGCGCCGCACTCACCGGCGTGGACGGAGCAGCGCCCGAGGGTCGTTCCGCAGGCTCCACTCCTGTGGTAGGCGGCAGCGACGCCAAGGCACTCGACACCACCGACGCAGCGGCCCGCGATCGCCTCGTGGTCATTCCCGCGATTCTCGCGGTCGTGCTCGCCGTGCTCCTGGTTCTGTTGCGCGCCCTGGTCGCGCCCCTGATCCTGGTCGCAACAACGGTATTGAGCGCAGTGGCCGCCATCGGAATCGGCAGCTGGGTGAGCCTGCACGTCTTCGGATTCCCCGCCCTCGACGACAACACTCCGCTGTTCGCGTTCCTGTTCCTGGTCGCGCTCGGCGTGGACTACACCATCTTCCTCGTCACTCGTACCCGGGAGGAGACGCCCCGGCACGGCACCAGATCTGCCATCGTGCGGGCGGTTTCGGCCACCGGAGGTGTCATCACGAGCGCGGGAATCGTTCTGGCAGCCGTGTTCTGCGTGCTCGGCGTCCTGCCGCTGATCACCCTGACCCAACTCGGAATCATCGTCGGACTGGGTATTCTGCTCGATACCTTCGTGGTACGCACCGTCGTGATTCCCGCCCTGTTCACCCTCATCGGCCCGGGGATCTGGTGGCCGAACAGGATCGACTCGAACAAGAACACATCCGCAACCCAAGGAGCGAACACATGAAGATCCGCAACGCATTCGGCCGCACCGCACTCGTCGGTGCCCTGGCCGCAGGCGCACTGCTGACCGCGGCCCCCGCTCAGGCGCAGCCGGTCGGACCGCTGGGATCGGTCGGACTCGAGCCGCTGGCTCCGATCCCGTCACTCGATGTCGAGCGCTACCTGGGCACCTGGAACCAGGTCGCCGCGGTGCCGCAGCCCTTCAACCTGATCTGCGCCCGCGACACCCAGGCGAACTACCAGATGATCGACGACGCCAACATCCGCGTCGAGAACACCTGCACCACCTGGACGGGCCAGGAGAACCGCATCGTCGGCAACGCACGAGTCAACGACACCGTCACCAATGCCCAACTGCACGTGAGCTTCCCGGGCGTTCCCACGCAGGAGAGCCAGGAGGGGCCGACCAACTACATCGTCGCCTACATCGCCGACGACTACTCGTGGGCGTTCGTCGGAAGCCCCACCCGCACGTCCGGATTCGTGCTCAAGCGCACGCCCGACGTCAGCGTCGAGCAGTTCCGCGAGATCCGCGGCGTCGTCGAATCGCTGGGTTACGACTCGAACTTCATCACCACGACACCCACCCCGGGCGGCGCGACGACGATTCAGCAGCTCTCGACGGTGTAATGCCTGCGGCAGTGGCGTGGTTGAGCGCCCCCTGGGGGACTCAACCGCACCACTGCGCGGAGCGCACTCAGCTCGCGCTGAGGATCGAGATCGCGAAGATCAAGCTGTCGCCCGGCTCGATTCCGGCCGCCGGATTGCCGCTGGCGTATCCGTCGGCCGAGGTGACCGCAACGGCGACGGTCGAGCCGACGGTCTGTCCGGCGATGGCCTTCTGGAAGCCTGCGACAACTCCGTCGAGCGGGAATTCGACCGGCGCGCCCCGCTCGAAGCTGCTGTCGAACGTTTCACCGGTGCGTCCGTTGACGCCCATGTAGCAGACGGACACCTCTGCGTCGGCTGCGACGACCGCTCCATCTCCCGCCATCAGCGTTTCGACCTGTGTCTCGCCGACGGCGAACGGTGTGTCGACGGTGACCGCGGGCGCGGCCGTGTCGGTGGATCCGACGACGGCCATGCTGCCGGAGTCCCCGTCCAGCGTCCATTCCGGAATGGCTGCCGCGTCGGGTGCTTCCGTGGGGCAGGTGCTCGAGGTGGCCGGGGCACCGGCGTCCGACGACGCGGAGGACGTGGAGGGTGCCGGGGACGAGGTGTCCTCGTCCGAGCTGCATGCGCCCGTCAGCAGGACGAGCGAGACGGAGGCGGCCAGGAACATGGTGCGGGTGTAGGAGTTTTTCACCGCGCCCACGCTACAAGTACCGCCCCCGATGTCCGTCACACTGCGGCGCGGAGTACTTCTGCGACCGGGGTGGATGCTCGACCGATCAGGGCCTGCAGGTCTCCGGAATCGGTGTCGAGCTCGCCGCGGGCAATCCCGGCATCCGCGCTGGCCAGCATGGTTGCCACGAAGTCGGGCAGTCCTGCGCCCTGGAGAATCGCGGCGTACTCGGACTCGGAGACGTCCTTGTAGGCGATCGGCTTGCCGGAGAGTTCGCCGATGACGGCCGCAAGCTCGGCGTAGGTGAGGCGTTCGTCGCCGCCGAGCTCGTAGATCTTTCCGCCCTGATCGTCGAGTGTCAGCACGGCAGCGGCCGCGGCGGCGAAGTCGACGCGAGACGCGGCGGCGAGCTTGCCGTTGCCTGCCGCGCCGAGGAGCACTCCGCTCTCGACGGTCTGGGCGAGCGAACCGAGGTAGTTCTCCCAGTACCAGCCGTTACGCAGGAATACCGCGGGGATGCCGGACGCGGCGAGGCGTTCCTCGGTCGCCTTGTGCTCGGGCGCGAGGCTGATACCGGAGGTGTCGGCGGCGAGCAGGCTCGTGTAGGCGATCAGGCCCACGCCGGCGGCCTCCGCTGCCTCGATCACGTTGGTGTGCTGCGCAATTCGCTGACCCACCTCCGAGCCCGAGACGAGCAGAAGCTTGTCGACGCCGGCGAGAGCCGCCGTCATCGCGGTGGAATCGGAGTAGTCGGCGACCCGAACCACGACGCCGCGTTCGGCCAGCGGAGAGGCCTTGTCCGCGTTTCGGACGACCGCCACGATGTCGGCGGGTGCGACACCACGCTCGATCAGCGCGTCGACGACGAGTCCGCCGAGATTGCCCGTTGCTCCTGTTACCGCTGTGGTCATGATCGAACTCCTGAAGTCGAGGTGTCGAATACTCCCTCACTATGCACTTACTTTTTGTGCAGTGCAACCTTTCTAGTTATTACTGACTCTTTGATATGCGCTAGCATGGCGATATGTCCGAGCCCGCAGAATCTCTCGAAGCGTCCGTCTTCGCGCGTGACTGTGCGTCGAGGCAGACATTGCAGAACGCCACCAGCAGGTGGGGCGTGCTCGCCCTCGCCGCCCTCACCGAGGGCGACTATCGATTCAACGCGTTGCGCCGACGCGTCGACGGTGTCAGCGAACGCATGCTCTCGCAGACCCTCCAGACCCTCGAGCGGGACGGACTCGTGGTTCGCACCGTCCTCGAGACCATTCCACCCAAGGTGGAGTACAGCCTCACCCCGCTGGGACGCGACGTCGGTACCCGATTGAGCGATCTCATCGAACTGATCGAAGGCAACATGCCTGCCGTCCTCGAGTCACGCGCCGAACACGACGTCCGCTGATCGGCCGGGTTCAGGCGGGAGGCGTCACCAGGCACCACTCGTTGCCCTCGGGGTCGAGCAGCACCTGAAAGGTTCCCGCCGCGTCGGAGTGTCGGTCGCCGAGCACCCTCGCACCCAGGGCGACGGCCGGCCCGACGGCACGGTCGATATCCGATACGGCGACGTCGAGGTGGAGCCGGTTCTTACCCGCTTTGCCCTCCGGGACTCGCTGAAACGCCACCCGAGTGAACCCGGGGACATCGACGAAGTGCCATGCGGCATCACGCACCATCGGCTCTCCGCCGAGTATCGCGGCCCAGAATTGCGCCAGCGATGCCGGGTCCGTGCAGTCGAAAACGACCTCGTTGATGCGTCCGATCACGGTCCGATCCTAGAGGCCACGAACACCCACCAGCGCGTTATTTCAGCGTGATACTACCGAGACGTTTCCGTGATGATGCCGAACCCGTGCCGCGTTCGGACCCGTCGAGACTCGACTCCAGGGCGTGCGGGTCCTGTGCACCATCGGCCCGACGACCGACACGCTCGGCACACCGGTGCCGACGCATTGATCTGGGGAGGCATTCACCATGTTCCACACCAAGAGGATTGTCGGCGGGGCGGCAGCATTCGGATTCGCGTGTGCGTTCGCAGCACTGGTACCCGGGACTGCATCCGCAGCACCGGTCGCCTGCACCACCGCGCCCGGAGGGGCCGATGTCGCTGCGCTCGTCGGAGGATCGCAGTGCGACAGCTCCGCCGACGTCGCGAGTGCGGCGGCCGGCCTCGGCCTCGAGGGCTGGGGTTCGGCCGAGGCGATGAACAACGCAGCCGCCCTTGCACTGGGACTGAACGGTGGAACTGCAGTGAGCAACGGCAGTTTCGGTGGCGCGCCTGCAGCGATCGCCTTCGGCCCCGGTGCCGTCGCACAGAACACCGCAGCCGGTCTCGGGCTCTCCATCGCGGTGGCAGCACCGGGCTCCACCATCACCCTCACCCCGAACGGCGCGGTGTGCAACGGCGCCGGAATCGCGGGCAGCTTCACCACCCTGCAGGGCTGCATCGGCTGACGTGCGCCACGGGGGGTGCGAGTGGGCGATATGGATGTCACCGAAGGCTGTGTGATCTACAGTCTCAGTGACCGGCAGTCTCGGTCACCCACAATCTCGGAACGCGAGTCGGAAACGGCACGCTGAACAAGGAGTTCGACGGCAATGATGTCCTACCTGCTCTACGACGTTCTGCTCCCCCAACTCGGCCACGACGTCGCGTCGTACTGGGCACACCTGCTGGTTGTCGCCCCGATCTGAGTTCTTTCGACCCGTCACGACGAAGACATCCCCGCTCGGCCTTCTCGGCCGGGCGGGGATGTCTCGTTCGAAACCGGAATCGAATCAGACCGGCTGGGGCAACAGTCGGGTCAACACATCCGACAGGGTCACGACGCCGACGCTGCGAGCCGGATCGTCCGCCGCCGCCGAACCGTCGACCACCAGTGCCAGGTGATGCCGGGTCTCGCGCATCGACTGCAGGGCAACGTACACCGGCGTCGTCGCCTCCAGCGTGTATGCCGGACGCGTGATCTCGGCGAGGGTCTGCGGAGCGGTCAACGTGTCGCGCACGTGCACCACGCCCTTGACCACGTCCGCGTCGCTGACCAGGATCCGCAGATGCCCCGAGCGACGTGAAGCCTCGCGCACGTCGTCGATGGTCGCCGTCGACGGTACCGACGTGGGCTTGCCGAACTGACGCACCAGGTCGCCGACGGTCAATTCCTGCAGTTCGAGCGCACTGGAAATCTGCGCCTGATAGCTGGCATCGAGGGCACCGACGTTCACCGAATGCTCCACCAGCTGCCGGAGGTCGTCCGCGTTCTGGCCCGTACCCACGGTGTCGGCCGGCTCGACGCCGACCCGTCGCAGGCACCAGTTCGCCATGTTGTTCAGTGCCGTCAGCACCGGACGGGTGAGAAACATGAAGGCGCGCATAGGGATTGCGAGCATCGTCGCGGACTTCTCCGGATGGGCGATGGCCCAGGACTTCGGAGCCATCTCACCGACCACCAGGTGCAGGAAGGTGACGATGATCAGCGCGAGCACGAAACCGAGGACGTCGGCGAACCAGTACGGCAGGCCGCCGCTCTCGAACAGGGGCGTGAGCCAGTAGTGCACGGCCGGCTTCGTCGTCGCACCGAGACCGAGGGTGCAGACGGTGATGCCGAGCTGGGAGCCGGCGAGCAGAACCGTCAGCTCGGACGAGCTGCGCAGCGCCGCACGAGCGGAGCGTGAATTGGGTGCCGCGTCTTCGAGCCGATGCCGCTTGGCGGCCAACAGCGCGAACTCGACGGCCACGAAGAAGGCACTGGCAGCGATGAGGCCGATCGTGACGGCCAGGAAAATCCAGATGTTGCTCATCGGTGCACACTTTCCTTCGACTCGGCCGACTCGTCGTCGTGTTCGGGGTCACGCTCGCCGAGCGTCAGAGTCAGCAGGGACGGGACGTGGCTGTCGATCTCCTCGATCTCGAGGATGACGAAACGAACGGGACTCTCCTCGTCGTTCGCCAGATCGGCGTTGTCCGGTGGTAGGTCCACTTCGATCCGTTCCCCTACATCGGGGAGAGATCCGTTGTGCGCGATGGCGAAACCGGCAATGGTCTCGTAGTCACCCTCGGGCAGATCGATGCCGATGGCACGTTCGACCTCGTCGACGTGCACCTCGCCGGCCATGGTCCAGCTGCCGTCGTCGGCACTGACCGGGCTCGGATCGGACAGGTCGTCGTCGTGCTCGTCGGTGATCTCGCCGACCAGCTCCTCGGCCAGGTCCTCGATCGTGATGACGCCGGTCAGACCGCCGTATTCGTCGATCACACAAGCCAATTGGTTCTTGGTCGAGCGCAACTCGCGCATCGCGTCGGGCAGGGTCTGGATCTCCGGGAGGATCAGCGCGTCACGCGTGAGCTCGGAGATCGGTGTGGAACCCGGCACCGTCGCGGACAGGACGTCCGCGAGATGGACGACGCCGACGATACCGTCGTCCTCGTCGAGCACCGGATACCTCGAGTGCTCCTGCCCCATCAGGGCAGCGACCTCGCTGAGAGTGTCGGTGTCTCGGACCGTCGCCGATCGTGAGCGCGGGATCATCGCGTGTTCGACTGTGCGAGTGGGGAAATCGAGGATTCGATCGAGCAGCGTCGACAATTCGTCGGGCAGATCGCCGGTGTCGCGGGAATCCGAGACGATGTGCTCGAGGTCGCGCAGGCTCGCCGAGTGCTCCACGTCGTGGACCGGCTCGATCTTGAGAGCCTTGAGCAACAGGTTCGACGACTGGTCGAAGATGGTGATCAACCACCCGAAGAGCTTGAGGTAGATGGTCGTCGACAGCGAGAGCCATCGAGCCACCGGCTCGGGGCGGGCGATGGCGAAGTTCTTCGGGAACAGTTCACCGAAGAGCATCTGCACGAACGTCGCGAACGTGATGGCCAGAACGGCACCGAGGCCGACACCGACGGCCGTCGGAACTCCGACGCCGCCCAGTATCGCGCCGAAGGACTGACCGATCAGCGGTTCGGCGACGTAGCCGACCAGCAGGCCGGTGACCGTGATGCCCAGCTGCGCGCCGGACAGCATGAAGGACGTGCGCTTGGTGACGGTCAGGGTACGAGCGGCGACGGCGTCACCGGCCTCGGCACGTGCCTTGAGCCGGGACCGGTCGACGGTCATGTACGCGAATTCCTGGGCTACGAAGTAGCCGGTCGCGACGGTGATGAGGAAAACGACGAGCAGGCCGAGCAGAAGAGTGAGCAGAACGCTCATTCGCCGGACACCGCCTCGCACGTAGTAGCTGTGGTGCGGGGGGCCGTGTCCGGCCCGGGTTTATCGCTGTCCATGATTCCTCGAGGTTGTAAGGGTGAAGTTTGTCCGATACTACCGGGTCGAAGTCAGTGTCGGGTCACGGAGCCTTCACGACCAGGACGGGAACCGGGCAGTCCAAGAGCACTCGCTGCACGGTGCTGCCCATCAGGAACTTGCCCACCGCGGAGCGACGCTTGGAGCCGATGACGACCAGGCCCGCACCGACGTCTGCGACGAGGTCGACCAGCGCGCCGGCCGGGTCGCCGCCGTCGGGCTCGACGCGCACGGTGGTGGCAGTTCCGGGAAGGGTTTTCTCCACCTCGGCCTGCGCTGCCGCGCGGTCCTCTGCCGATACGGAATCGCGGTCCACCACGGACAACACGATCAGCTCGGCCTGACGCAGCTCGGCCTCGGCGGATCCGCGGCGCAACGCTTCCTGCCCCTCCGGTGTGTTGCTCATCGCTACTGCCACTGCGCTCGCTACCGACACGTTCTCTCCCGTTGCTCGTTGCTCGTCTTCACCGAGGATCACCCTCGGGGATTTGTGAACTGGACTAATCAGACAAACTGTATCTAACCTGACGCTGTGACACCCCACACGAAAGGTCTCTGATGGCGATATCGCCCACACTGCTACGAACGGCCGGAGCCTTGGTGGTGGTGGGAGCAGTCACCGTTGCCGGAATCGACGCCGCTCGCAGTGCCAGCGGCTCCGACGCCCGAGCCAAATTGACACTGATCGCACCGGCCGCCGCGGGCGGAGGCTGGGATCTGGTCGCCCGCGAATCGCAACAGGCGCTACGTAGCGACGGCATCGTCAACAACGCTCAGGTCGTCAATGTCCCCGGTGCCGGCGGCACTATCGGCCTGAGCCAACTCGACAACCTCAGCGGTCAGCCCACCACCGTCATGATCACCGGAACCGTCATGCTCGGCGGCATCGCGATCAACAACTCCGAGACCACACTGGCCGACACCGTCCCGATCGCCAAGCTCGCCGAGGACTTCGAGGTCTTCGTGGTGCCCAAGGATTCACCCATCCAGAATCTCGAGGACATGATCGAGGCATGGCGGGCCAATCCCGGTGGACTACCGATCGGCGGCGGCTCCCTCGGCGGAATCGACCACATCGTCGCGGGTCAGTTGGCGCAGGAAGCCGACATCGACCCGGCCGCAATCAATTACATCGCCTACTCCGGAGGCGGCGAGGTCCTGACATCGCTGCTGTCGAACACCGTCGGCGTGGCGGTCAGTGGCTTCAACGACTTCCGTGACCAGATCGAGGCAGGCAACGTACGCGCACTCGCCGTGGCCGCGCCCGAGCCGCTCGAAGGATTCGACGTGGACACCTTCATCGAGCAGGGCTACAACGTCGACCTGGTGAACTGGCGCGGAATCGTTGCGCCGCCGGGAATCTCGGACGAGGACCGGCAGACTCTCGTCGACATCGTCACGGAGATGGTCGAGACCGAGCAATGGGCGACGGCCGTCGAACGCAACCGTTGGAAGGAGTCCGTCCTGACCGGAGACGAATTCGGCGAATTCCTCGAGGTCGAGCAGACACGCATCACCGGAATTCTCGAGGAATTGGGGCTGGTATGACAACGACGACCACAGACACCGACACGGGTACGTCCCGGTCGTTCTGGACCGGCCGCAGCGGCCTGATCGTTCCGGCCCTGCTCGTCGCACTGGGAGTGTTCCTGGTCTACGGAACCGTCACGATGGATGTTCCGTCCACCGCCACCTCGCCTGGCCCACAGGTCTTTCCGGCCATCGTCGCCGGCGGTTGCTTCGTCGTCGCCCTGTTGGTCACCATTCAGTTGATGGTCAAGCCCGACGTGATCGACCGCGGGGTCGACGCCGACGGAAAGCCGCACACCGGCACCGTCAGCAACTGGCGAACCCTGTCGATCACCGTCGGATCGGTGGCATTGTTCATCGCCCTGCTCGACCCGCTCGGCTGGGTCCTGGCCGGCGCGCTGCTGTTCTGGGGCGTGTCGGTCGGATTGGGCGGTCGCCGTTACGTGTTCGACGCGGCAGTCGCACTGCTCGTCTCGAGCACGATTCAGATCGCATTCTCCGCTGGCCTCGGGCTGACCCTGCCCGGCGGCGTCCTCGCCCAAATCTTCTGACGGAGCTGAACTTCTGATGGATTCATTGAGCAATCTCATCGACGGATTCGGCACCGCGCTGACTCCGATGAACCTCGTCTGGGTGTTCGTCGGCGCGCTGCTCGGAACCGCCGTGGGCGTCCTGCCCGGTCTCGGCTCCGCCATGGCCGTGGCCCTGCTGCTGCCCGTCACCTTCACCCTCGACCCCACCGCGGCGCTGATCATGTTCGCCGGAGTGTATTTCGGCGGCCTCTTCGGCGATTCCATCTCGGGCATTCTGATGAACACCCCCGGCAACAGCACTGCGATCGCAGGCACGTTCGAGGGCCATCGAATGGCCAAGAACGGCCGCGCCCCACAGGCTTTGGCCACCTCGGCGATCGGCGCATTCATCGGCGGTATCGTCGCGACCACCCTGGTGGTGTTCTTCGCCCCGACGCTCGCCGCCTTGGCGACCAACTTCGGTCCCGCCGAATACCTCGCCCTCGCGGTGTTCGCGTTCATCGCCACCTCGGCGGTGGTCTCGGACTCCGCACTCAAGGGCCTGACCGCACTGCTGATCGGCCTCACCCTCGCCGTCATCGGTATCGACGGCCCCTCGGGCGCTTCACGATTCACGTTCGAGGTTCCTGCCCTGTTCGACGGCATCCACATCGTCGTCATCACCGTCGCGATGCTCGCCCTCGGTGAGGTCATCCACATCGCGTCGAAGATCGGTAGACCCGAGGACCGTTCGCTGATCAAGTCGCAGGGACGACCGTGGCTGAGCAAGGCAGAGTTCCGCGATGCGTTGCCGGCCTGGATGCGCGGTACGGCATTCGGCGTACCGTTCGGTGTCATCCCCGCAGGTGGTGCCGAAGTGCCGAGCTTCCTGGCCTACGGCACCGAGCGCAGGCTCGATCGCAAGCGCGAGAAGCCGATGTTCGGCAAGGGTGCCATTCGAGGCGTCGCGGGTCCCGAGGCCGCCGGAAACTCCACGGCCGGAACAGCGATGGGCGCGTTGCTGGCTCTGGGTCTGCCCACGTCGGCGACGGCCGCGATCATGCTGGCGGCCTTCCAGCAATACGGCATGCAACCCGGACCCCTGCTCTTCGAGCGCAGCGGCGACATCGTCTGGGCCCTGCTGGCCAGCCTGTTCGTGGCCATGATCGTGCTGCTGATCCTCAACCTGCCGTTCGCACCGCTGTGGGCGCAGCTGCTGAAGATCCCGAAGAACTACCTCTACGCCGGTATTTCGGTGTTCGCGGCCCTCGGCGTCTACGCGTCGAGTGCGTCGATCGTGGACCTGATCTTCATGCTCGGACTCGGCATCGTCGGATTCATGATGCGGCGCTACGAGATTCCGCTCGCACCGGTGCTGATCGCGGTGATCCTCGGCCCGCTCGCCGAGGAATCACTGCGACGCGCACTGGCCGTCAGCGAAGGAGATCCGTCGATTCTGATCAGCAGCGGCATCACCATCGTGCTCTACGCACTGATGGTCATCGCTGTGGTGTTCTCGATCGTCAGCAAGATCCGCGCCCGTAAGACCGCGGACTTCTGAGTGCGCTCCGCGCAGTGGTGTGTTTAAGCGCCCCAGGGGGCACTCGAGCACACCACTGCGCATCGGGTCGTTCCGCAGGCTCCACTCCTGCCGCTAGGCACTCGTCAGTGCTGCAAGGCCGGGTAATCCGTGTAGCCCTCGGCACCATCGGTGTAGAAGGTGCTCGGGTCGGGCTCGTTCAACGGCAGATCCTCGCGCCAGCGGTAGGCGAGGTCGGGGTTGGCGATCGCCGGACGGCCGACGACAACTGCGTCGCCGATTCCGTTGTCGAGGAGTGAGAGCGCCTCGTCGCGGGTGGTGATCTCACCGAAGCCACTGTTGACGAGCACCGGGCCGCCGAAGGCCTGTCGCAGATCCTGGACCAGCTCGCCCGACGGATCCTTGTGCAGCACACTGAGGTACGCCAGTCCCAGGGGTGCGATTCGATCGACCAGTGCGCGGTAGGTTGCGCGCACGTCGTCGGCGTCGGTCTCGAGCGCGTCCTGGATGTTGTGCTCGGGTGAAATGCGAATTCCGACCTTGCCCGCTCCGAGAGCGGCGACCACTGCTTCCACGACCTCGGCCACGAACCGCGCTCGGTTCTCGGGCGAACCGCCGTAGTTGTCGTCCCTCCGGTTCGATGCCGGAGAGAGGAATTCGTGCAACAGATATCCGTTGGCACCGTGGATCTCGACGCCGTCCATTCCGGCGGCGATCGCGTTCTTCGACGCCTGCACGAACTCGGCGATCACCGAGGGCAGCTCGTCCTCGCGCAGCGCACGCGGGGTGGGGTACGCCTTCTTGCCCTCGTAGGTGTGGGTCTCGCCCTCGATGGCAATGGCACTGGGCCCGACGACCTCGCGGCCACCCGTCGTCGCCTCGTGGGTCACGCGACCGGCGTGCATCACCTGCGCGAAGATCCGTCCGCCGTCGGCGTGCACTGCATCGGCGACGTTGCGCCAGCCCTCGATCTGCTCGTCGGTGACCAGACCGGGCTGACCGGGAAAGCCCTGGCCCGCATGGCTGGGGTACGTACCTTCACTGACGATCAGACCGAGGGATGCACGCTGCCTGTAGTGCTCGACCACCAGCGGGCCCGGTACACCGTCCTGGCCGGAGCGCGTCCGCGTGAGCGGGGCCATCACCAGCCGGTTGTCGAGCTTCAGGTCACCGAGCGCCAACGGGGTAAACAACTTCATGGATCTCTCTCCTCACGAGTGCGTGCACAATCTTTGCCACTGTCCACTCCGAACTCGAAAGATCCACCGAGCTATTCCGCCTCGAGACATTGCTCACGCCGAACGCAGCAGTGGTGCGGATAGGTGCCGCCTGAGGCACTTATCCACACCACTGTTCTATCTGGTCGTTCCGCAGGCTCCACTTCTGCGCGCAGCGCACTACAGGATGTAGAGCATCTCCTGATACGTCGGCAGCGGCCACAGATCGTCGGCCACCATGGCTTCCAGAGTGTCCGCCGCAGATCGAACGGCGGCCATCGCGGGCAACAGTTCGTCCTTGGCGTGCGTCGCCTCGGCGAGGGCCTCGCCGCCGGGGTCGGCTTCGAGCGCGGCCTTCAACGTCGCCAACGCCGCGCGCAGCTCGGCGAGCGGTGCCGACACCGCCTGCAGCGCAGTCATGTCGACGTCTTCGACGCCTGCACCCTTGAGTGCACTGACGTTCTGCGCCAGCTCGGTCTGATAGCGCACGGCTGCGGGCAGAATGGACGTCTGGCCCATCTCCAGTGTCAGACGCGCCTCGACGAACACCGTCAATGCGTACTGTTCGAGCCCGATCTCGTAGCGCGAGTGCATCTCTCGGTGGTTGAACACCTTGTACTTCTCGAACAGTTCCATAGCCGAGTCCGAGATGAGTTCGGGCAACGCGTCGAGCGTCGTACGCAGGTTCGGCAGGCCGCGTGACTCGGCCTCGATCTGCCAGTTGTCGGAGTAGCCGTCGCCGTTGAACACCACCGCACCGTGCTCGGTGATGATCTCGGTCAACAAGTTCTGCACCGCGGTGTCGAAATCGGTGCCCTCGGCGACGGCCAGCTCGAGGTTGGTCGCCATGTAGTCGAGAGCCTCGGCCATGATCGTGTTGATCGTGACCATGGGCCCGTTGACGGTCTGCATCGAACCGGGTGCACGGAACTCGAACCTGTTGCCGGTGAACGCGAACGGGCTGGTTCGGTTGCGGTCGCCGGGGTCGGTCGGCAGCACGGGCAGGGTGTCGGCACCGATCATCATGGTGCCCTTGCCCTTCGAGGACGTAGCCGCGCCCTTGGCGATCTGGTCGAACACGTCGGCGAGCTGATCGCCGAGGAAGATCGAGATGATCGCGGGCGGAGCCTCGTTCGCGCCGAGGCGATGATCGTTGGTCGCCGACGCCACCGAGGCGCGCAGCAGACCGCCGTACTTGTGCACCGCGCGGATGACGGCAGCACAGAAGACGAGGAACTGCGCGTTGTCGTGCGGGTTGTCGCCGGGAACCAGCAGCGATCCCAGATCGGAGTTACCGAGCGAGAAGTTGACGTGCTTGCCGGAGCCGTTGACGCCTTCGAAGGGCTTCTCGTGGAACAGGCATTCCATGCCGTGCTTCTTGGCGATGGTCTTGAACGTCGTCATCAACAGTTGCTGGTGATCGGCTGCGATGTTGCCGCGCTCGAACATCGGCGCGATCTCGAACTGCCCTGGTGCGACCTCGTTGTGCCGGGTCTTGGCCGGGATGCCGAGCTTGAACAGCTCGCGCTCGGTGTCCATCATGAAGCCGAGCACACGCTCGGGAATGGCTCCGAAGTAGTGATCGTCGAACTCCTGGCCCTTGGGCGGCTTCGAGCCGAACAGGGTGCGGCCGGCATTGAGCAGGTCGGGCCGGGCGAGGAAGAAGTGTCGGTCGACCAGGAAGTACTCCTGCTCCGGACCACAGAACGAGACGATGTTCTCGATGTTCTCGTGCCCGAACAGCTTCAGGATCCGCTCGGCGTGCCCACCCATGGCCTGCTGCGAACGCAGCAACGGCGTCTTGTGGTCGAGGGCCTCACCGGTCATCGAGACGAACACCGTCGGGATGCACAGGGTGTTGCCGTTCGGATTCTCCAGTACGTACGCCGGGCTGGTGACGTCCCAACCGGTGTACCCACGAGCCTCGAACGTGTTGCGCAGGCCGCCGTTGGGGAAGCTCGACGCGTCGGGCTCGCCCTGGATCAGCGTCTTACCCGCGAATTCCGCGAGCGCGCTGCCGTCTCCGACCGGGTCGAAGAAGCTGTCGTGCTTCTCGGCCGTCAACCCGGTGAGGGGATAGAAGACGTGCGCGTAGTGCGTCGCGCCCTTCTCCAGTGCCCAGTCCTTCATCGCCGACGCCACCGCGTCGGCGACCAGGGGGTCGAGCTTCTTGCCTTTGTCGATGGTCGCCATCACCGACTTGAACACGGATTTGGGCAGTCGCTTCTGCATGACGACCTTGCTGAAGACGTTCTCTCCGAAGATCTCGCCCGGCTTCTCGTCTCCGACGAAGCTGACCGCAGGCGGCACATACGCCTCGACGTCTTTGATCGCCTGCAGGCGTACGGTATTTCCACTCATGGCTACCCCTTGACAAGGTGCTGCTCCACAGCTGGATTTTGTGGAGTCCGACCCGGCGACTGTACGAATGCGACGTGGCGGTCGTGTTTCGTCGCTGTGTCCACTGCGAGGCAAAAACGGCGCCCGGAGTTTCCTTCCACACCGACGGGGGTAAGTCCGTAGCCAGCGTAAACAACCGAAAGCGAGCCCCATGAGCGACCAGCTGACCGTCCGCCGCGTGATCGACGCTCCCCCGGCCTCGGTGTTCACCGCACTGGCCAACCCCGAGGTTCAGGCCGCGGTCGACGGCTCGGAGATGTTGCGTGGTGCGATCGAACCGACACCGCTGCGCGCGGTGGGCGACACCTTTGCGATGGACATGTATCAGCCGGAGCTGGGCGAGTACGTCATGGAGAACACCGTGTTCGTGTTCGAGCAGGATCGACGCGTCGGCTGGATTCCCAACCGCCAGGGAATGGGACCGCGTGGCACGCGGTGGTCCTGGGAACTCGAAGAAATTGCCGAGAATCGGACAGCTCTCACACAGGTCTACGACTGGTCCCGCGTCACCGACCCGGAGTTCCGCAAGATGGCCGGCTTTCCCCGGGTGACCGAGGAGCAGATAGTCGGCACCATGCGCCGGCTCGCCGAGCACCTCGGCGTCCCGCTCGAAGACTGATCCCCGACGACAGGAAAGAACTCTCATGGTCGACGTCACCCGCACCTTCACCGCCGCTGTTCCGATCGAAAAGGCTGCCGCCTTTCTACGCGACTTTTCCCATGCGCCGTCGTGGGATCCCGGAACCCAGAGCTGCACACAGATTTCCGACGGTCCGGTCGCCGTCGGAACGCAGTGGCACAACGTGTCCAAGCTGTTCGGTATCACGACGGAGCTGACCTACACCTTGGTCACCGACGAGCCTGATCACATCGTGCTCGAGGGCGAGAACAAGACGGCCACCAGCGTCGACGACATCACGTTGACCGCCGAAGGACCGCACGCCACCCGAATCGACTACCACGCGAAGGTCGAATTCAACGGTGCCGCCAAGGTAGCCGGCCCGTTCCTGAAGGCGGGATTCGAGGCGAAAGTCGCGCCGGACACCGTGGAGAAGATGACCGAGGCGCTCGAGCGACTGGGCTGAGGCCCTACTTGCGTGCGAAAACGGTGAAGTTGTCCGCTGAGCTCGCCAGAACGTCGGGTGCCACGATCGAACCGTCGTCGGCGAAGATCTCGGAGATGGTGAACCCGGCGTCGGTCACCAGTCGTCGCACGTCTGCCACGGTGGTGAAGTGCATGAACGGAGCGAAATCGTGCGCAGCGAGCGGCGCTACGGCCCACGTTCCGCGATCGACGACCCGAGAGCGCGCAGACCACCAATTGGCAACGCTACGAACGACTCCGGCGGGATCGAGCAGTCGTCGTCCGACAGCCGTCACGATGCGCGCGAGTGAGAACGTGAACCGCTGGGTCGGTCTGCTCAACTGAAACGGCTTCTCCCCGAACGACGGTCCGTTGCGGTTGAGAGTGGAGAACACCAGAATTCCGGACTCGCCGAGAACTCGGTGAAATTCTGCGAGTACTCGAACTCGTTCGTCATGGGTCACGGTGTCGATTCCGTTGTTGCTGAACACGATCAGGCCGAACTCGCCGTCCGCGAAGTCCGCCAGGTTGCGCGCGTCGGCCACGTGCGCCTGCAGGTCGGGAAAGTTTCGCCGAAAGGCGTCGACCATGGTGGGTGCGTAGTCGATCGCAACGTAGCGGTCGCTGATCAGCCGAAGCAGCGCCGTGGTTCGTCCGCTGCCGACTCCCACGTCCAGTATCGGCGTTCCGCGCGCAACCGAGGCCGCAGCGACCAGCGCCGCCGCCTCCCCGCGGTCGAGAAAGCCGTCGGTCGGACCCGCATACTCCACGTACGCCGCAGCCACCCGCTCACTGTCGAACACATCCCGATTGTGGTCTGTGGACACCAGATCACCTTCGCTTCCCACCCTGCGGACACAAGCGTCGCTCCCCTGGTGTCAGACGGTACCGGCGAACCCTGAGGTGCGCCTGAGGTCTCGTGCGTTCACCACACCCCCATCTGGGGGTATTCATCGCGTGACTCGGATCACTACCGTTCGTCGCACTCGGTATCGCGCATTCACCCGATACCCGACAAAACGGAGGAACCATGACCACTGTCTCACCCGACGACCCGGGTGTGTCCGCATCGACGCCACCTACGGTGCAGACCAAGACCAGTGTCCGCCGGGTCGCTGTCGCCAGTGGCATCGGCACGACGATCGAGTTCTACGACTTCTTCATCTACGGCACCGCGGCCGCCCTGGTCTTTCCGACGATCTTCTTCCCGGCCCTCGGCTCCACCGCAGGCACGGTGGCCTCGTTCGCGACGTTCGCGGTCGCGTTCATCGCCAGGCCCGTCGGCGCAGTGCTGTTCGGGCACTTCGGTGACCGCATCGGCCGCAAGAAGACCCTGATCTCGACGCTGCTGCTGATGGGGGTGTCCACGTTCGCCATCGGCCTGCTGCCCGGTGCGGAGACGATCGGCGTGGCTGCTCCGATCATCCTGGTGCTGCTCAGGTTCGGCCAGGGGTTCGCAGTCGGTGGTGAATGGGCAGGCGCGACACTGCTGACGGCCGAGTACGCGCCTCCTGGCAAACGCGGCTTCTACGCGATGTTCCCTCAGCTGGGACCGTCGGCAGCGTTCATCTTCTCCAGCGCGACATTCCTCGCGACCGGACTGCTGCTCGGCGACACCAACGAGACGTTCCTCAACTACGGTTGGCGAATCCCGTTCCTGCTCAGCGCCGTTCTGGTACTCATCGGCCTGTACATGCGGTTGGCCATCGAGGAGACCCCGGTCTTTCGTGCCAACAAGCTCGCCGAGGAGCAGGCACCGGCGAACGCAGCACCGACGAAACTGCCGATCTTCGACGCCTGGCGCATCCAGAAGCGGGAAATCCTCACCGCTGCAGGCGCATTGGCGTCACTCTTCGCCTTCTTCTACATGGGAACCGCATACCTGACGAGTTACGGCACCAAGACCCTCGGATTCGACCGCCCGTTCGTGTTGGTCACCGGAATCGGTGCTGCGGTGATCTTCGGAGTCGCGATCGCGGTCTCGGCCACCTACTCCGATCGTGTCGGCCGACGGCGAGTGATCATGGCGGCGTGCATGGTCGCGATCCCGTGGTCGATCGCCCTGTTCCCGATACTCGACACCGGTTCACCCGCAGCCTTCGTGATCGGCATGTGCGTCACGCTGGCCATCTTCGGTGTTGCCTACGGACCGACCGGAGCTTTGCTCCCTGAGCTGTTCCAAACCCGATTCCGTTACACCGGAGCAGGTTTGGGCTACAACCTCGCAGGCGTTCTCGGTGGCGCGATTCCGCCGATGCTGGCCGCACCGCTCACCGCCGCGTTCGGCAGCATCTCGATCGGAGTCATGCTGGCCCTGCTGTCGGTACTCAGTCTGGTGTGCACCAAGCGGTTGATCGAGACCAAGGATGTCGACATGACCTGACACCCGCAACGCAGAACCGCGGCCACCCGGTAATCGGGTGGCCGCGGTTTTCGTCAGCTCTTCACGGGACGAACTCAGTCGTCGCCACGGGGCGGCGGCTGAACATCGACGCCGCCGGAGTTGTGCTCCGGTCCGGCCGCCGGATGCCCTGCCGGCACGCGGCCGCGCGTCTTGGCGGCCTCGCTGTCCTTGGTGGCACCTTCGGCGAACTTACGACGCCAGCTCTCCTCGGGACGGTAGGGGCCCGGCTTCGGCCGAGCCTTGCCGCCCGGGAACGCCAGCCGTGCGATGGTGCGCTGGACCATGCCCCACTGCTGAAAGAACGGTCCGGTGTTGTAGGGCAGTTCGTAGCGCTCGCAGATGTCCTTGATCTTCGGCGCAACGTCCGCGTACCGGGTGCTGGGCATATCAGGGTACAGGTGGTGCTCCACCTGGTAGCTCAGGTTGCCGCTCATCAAGTGGAACAACGGGCCACCGTCGATGTTGGCGGCTCCGACGAGCTGACGGACGTACCACCCACCGCGGGTCTCGTTCTCCACCTCTTCCTGGCTGAAGGTGTAGGCCTGGTCCGGGAAGTGTCCGCAGAAGATGATCGCGTTCGACCAGACGTTTCGAATGATGTTCGCGGTGAAGTTCGCGGCCACCGTCGACAGGAACGTGCTCTCGATGCCACTGAACCGGCTGTCCAGCAGAGCCGCGGTCCGACGGTTCCTACCGAACCGGGCAGACCCACGCAGCTTGGACGCGATCCTGGAGCGCTTGCTCTCGGGCAGACGACCACCCGATGCGACCTGCGCCAGCGCGAACGCACCGGCGGAGATCAGCGGCCAACCCACGTAGTCCTTGACGAACTGCTTGCGTGCCTTGACGCCGATGCCCTTGAGATCCTCGACGAGATCCTTGACCGGCTTCTCACCGCGACGAATGGCCTCGATGTCGAGATCGTGCAGCGCGACACCCCACTCGAAGAACGCCATCAGCAGCACGTTGTAGAACGGCTGCGCCAGGTAGGCCGGGTGCCACTTCTGCCGCGGGTCGATACGCATGATCTCGTAGCCGAGATCCTTGTCCTTGCCGCGGATGTTGGTGTACGTGTGGTGCACGTAGTTGTGCGAGTGCTTCCACGAGCTCGCGGTCGACGCGGTGTCCCAATCCCACACGGAGGAATGGATTTCCGGATCGTTCATCCAGTCCCACTGGCCGTGCATGACGTTGTGGCCGATCTCCATGTTCTCGAGAATCTTTGCGATTCCGAGGCACGCGGTACCCGCCAGCCATGCCGGCTTGCTGGTCGATCCGAGCAGCAACACCCGACCCGCGACCAGCAACTGTCGCTGGGCTGCGATCACCGAGGTGATGTACTTCCGATCCTTGTCACCGAGGCTGGCGTACACCTCGTCGTGGATGGCGTCGAACTCCTTGGCGAGTTCGGCGATCGTGTCGTCACTCAGATGCGCCAGCGGGTTCACCGGCTCGTCGGAGCCCGTGACACGCCTGGTGGTTTCGTCGATAGACATTCATTCCCCTGTTCGATTTGAAGATCAGAGTTCGATTTCGATGTCGCCCTCAGCAGTGTTGACACAGATCCGAACCGCTTGCCCCGTAGGTTCGGAGATATCCCCGTTACGTAGGTCACGTAAACGCCCCTTCTTCAGGGTACCTACGCAGGTGTGGCAGATGCCGATCCGGCAGCCGTACGTCAGATCCAGGCCGGCTTCCTCACCGGCGGCGAGAATCGTTGTGCCGCCGTCGCATTCGACGTCCTTCTTGCTGTTGAGAAACTTGACGGTGCCGCCCTCGCCTGCATCGTCGCCACCACCGATGACCGGCTGAAAACTCTCGTGATGGAACCGGTCGTAGTCGCCCTGGTCTTTCCAGTACGAGCGCAGATCGTCGAGATGTTCACCCGGACCGGAGCAGAATGCTTCGCGCTCACGCCAATCCGGGACCAGCTCGTCCAATTCGGACGCCTTCATCCGACCCTCGTCGCTGGTGATCCGCAGCTTCACCGTCAGCCCGTCGTGCTTGGCTTCGAGTTCGTCGAGGGTATCGGCGAACATCAACTGGTCGCGATTGTGCACCGAATGCACCACCACGACGTCGCGTACCTGATCGTGGTGATCGAGGGCGCGCAACATGCTGATGATCGGCGTAATGCCACTTCCTGCACTGATGAACACCATCTTGTCCGGAATCGGATTCGGCAGAGTGAACTCGCCCTCGACCTCACTGAGCCGGACGATGTCGCCGGTCCTGATGGTTCCCACCAAGTACGGCGAGACCGTCCCCGACGGCACCAGCTTGGGACTGACGCTGACCAATCCGTCCACCGGGTCCGGATCGGAGGTGAGCGAATACGCCCGCCAGTGGTACCGACCGTCGATCAGTACTCCGAGTCGGACGTACTGCCCGGGTGTGTGGCCCTGCCACTCGAAACCCGGACGGATGTACACCGAGACGGCCTCGGATCCCTCCGGTGTCACCCGCTCGACCTTCCCCCGAAGCTCGCGGGTGGTCCACAGCGGATTGATCATCGACAGGTAGTCGTCAGGCCGGAGCGGATTGAACAACGATCGGACTGCGCGCAGCATCGTCCGTCTTACAAAAGAAACCTGGGGCTTGGCCCCCCGTTCAGCCATACTCAACGGTAACCCTGTACGCCGTGCTACACATCCGAATCGCTCAGACTCGAATGAGACTGCTACACAAGGTGAACAGAACCGGGCTGTTCCGACCGGTCAGCGCGCTCTGGAAACGCGGTCGCCCAGGGCGGCACTCACTTTTCCGTACCAACCGACCGGACGGGCAAGCCCGCGCGTGGGCACATCGGCCAGCAACGCCTCGACCGTTTCCTCCGCATCGATCTTGTTGTCGCCGATGCCACCCGTGGCACCTCGCTTGGCCCACCCGACGACGTAACACCCCGGAACCGGAGTGCCGTCGGCAGCGGTGATGCGACCGCCGACGTTACGAATGGTGCCGCTGATGTCGTCGAACGGGATTCCCGGTGACGGGGTTCCGCGATAGCCGATCGCGAGCAGAACCAACTCGGTCGCCAGCTCGACGGCATGCTCACCGACGCCGACCTCGATGGACTGCACCGAGCCGCTGCCGTGGAGAGCAGCCGGAGCTCGGCCGAACGCGAAGACGATGCGGCGCGCGTGTGCCTGCGAGCCCAGTTCGACTCGCGTCGCACCGGCGAGAGCCGACGCAGGAGCGGACAACGGCAGGCGATCGATGGCGTCGACGATTCCGTCCGGTCCTGCCACGACGACGTCGACGCCGGGGCGATCGACGAGCGCCTTGCATTCGGACCGGGTGAACGCCGCGAATTCAGGACCGCGACGGGCGAGGACGACAACCTCGCGGACGCGATGGCGACGCAGCTCGGCCAGCGCATGAGGCGCGATCTCGGTTCCGTCGAGTCGGTCCGGATCGGCCGTGAGGATACGAGCAGCGTCGAGTGCGACGTTGCCGTTTCCGATGATGGTGACGCGGTCGACGCCGGTGAGATCGATCGCGTCGGCGGCAACGTCGGGGTGGCCGGTGTACCAGCCGACCAGGGTGCGTGCGCTGACGGATCCGTCGAGGTCGATACCGGGAATTTCGAGGGCTCGGTCCTTGTCGGCACCGACGGCATAGACCACCGAATCGAACTTCCGAGCCAGTTCGACGTGGTCGACATCCTTACCGACCTCGACACCGAGCTTCATCGTCACCCGTGGATGGACGAAAATCCCACGGAAGTGCTCACTGATGCGTCGGGTTCCGAGGTGATCGGGAGCGACGCCGTAGCGGGCGAGACCGCCCGCAGTGGGCAGCCGATCATAGAAGGTGACGTTGGTGCCGGGCACGCGCAACAGCGCCTGGGCGGTGTAGCAGGCGGCCGGTCCGGTCCCGACGATGGCGATGTCGATCGGCGGCAGGTCGTTGACCGTCGCCACCGGGAATCGAGGCGCGCCCCACTCCGCCACGGCGGGCTTGTCCTTGTAGTAGTCGGCGTTGATGTCCGCGTAGATCTGCTGGTCCGGTGTCAGACGCGAGACGCGAGTGATCGCGTCCACCGGGCACGCGTCCGCACAGGCACCGCAGTCGATGCACGAGCGCGGATCGATGTAGAGCAGCTCGGTCTTACCGAAATCCGGCTCGTCGGGCGTCGGATGAATGCAGTTGACCGGGCACACCGACAGGCAGGATGCGTCGTTGCAACAGTTCTGCGTGATCGCGAACGGCATGGTTTATCGAATGTCCTTCACGGCCTCGAAAAGAGTGGTCAGAGCATGTGCAAACGACGGTAGATCATCTCGGCCGGCTTGGTGATCAAACCGCAATCGAGAAGAAATGCCATCAGGTGCTCGCTCGAGGTGCGCATCATCGTGTGGTGGTGGGCGTTGTTCTTCGCTTCCTTCACCGCGCGGTCGACGTCGAGGCCCGCTGCTGCGTAGACCTCCTTGTTGACCATGTTGGACACGATGAGGCGGGCGGCGATCGCGACGACGAGCGCGCTGGCCTTGCGGCGAGCCGGGCTCTTGCCTGCGATGTCTTCTCGCATCTGTGCGCGCGCGAAGGTCATGTGCCGCGACTCTTCCACGACGTGGATCTTGCTGGTGGTGCGCACGAGTGGCAGCACGTTCTCGCCGCGCATCCAGTCGCGCTGCATGACGTCGAGCACCTCTTCGGCGACGAGGATGCCACCGTAGGCGACCTCGGCGGACGCGAGGGCCTTGAAGCCACGGCCGAGTTCGATGCTCGATCGACGCGGCAGGTAGGCCTTGATGCCCATCTTCTGGCAGGCGCGGGCGAACATGATCGAGTGACGGCACTCGTCGGCGATCTCGGTGAGAGCGAACTGGAAGTCCGAGTTCGACGAGTCCTTGCAGTACTGATCGCGCAGGACCATCTGCTGCAGGATCATCTCGAACCAGATGCCGGTGCTCATGATCGAGCAGACCTCGTGGCGGGTGAGCGTGATGCGCTGCTCTTCGCTCATCTCGTCCCACAGCTTCGTGCCGTAGAGGGTGCTCCACTCCGGGTTGAGTCCGTAGAGGGAGGGATCGAGATCGGCTTCCCAGTCGACCTCCTCGGAGGGGTCGTACGACAGCTGGGCGGCGGAATCGAGCAAACGAGCGGAGACATCCTCGGGCTCGAGAACGTCGTTCCTGGAGAGTGTGCTGGTCATCGCCGTGGTTCCTTCCATCGTCGAAACGCTGTATGTAACTGTTACGGAGATTACCAGGTACTTGGGGACACAGGTAGTCACTCGAGGAGAAATCTCGTCGAATCTTTTTCCGGACCCCTACAGTTCGAGCCAACAGAGAACGGAGATTCATCGGTGATCGCAGCTCTACGGTCCGCCCTCACCCGCACCCCGATGCGCCTCTACGCGGCGGGCATGGTGTCGGCCAACGCCATCGGAGCAGTCATCGTCTTCGTGTTGGCCCGCTTCATCCTGCCGTTGCCGGTCGGCTCGGAGGAGATCCTGTCGGACCGAAACTACGTCGCCTTCTTCGTGTATCTACCGGTCGCGATCGGCATCGGGATCGCGCTCGGCCTCCGCGTTGCGAAGCCCCTCGTGCTGTGGCTGCACACCGGCGGTACGCCCTCGGACGCCACCGCGATCGCCATCGTGAGGCTGCCCCTTCGCCAGCTCGGCGTCCACGTGCTGCTGTGGGCACTCGGCGTCGCGGTGTTCGTCGCGGTCAATGCGTCGGCAGGCGCGGCGCTGTCGATCATCGTCGCGATTGCCGTCAGCTTCGGCGGCCTGGCGACCTGCTCACTGGGCTATCTGGTTGCCGAGAGAACCCTTCGGCCGATCACCGCAGCGGTGATGGAGGTCAGTGCGGTCACCGATTCCGCGGCACTCGGCGTGAAGCTGCGCGTCGTTCTCATCTGGGTCCTGAGCACGGCCATTCCCATTCTCGGCCTCGGTCTCATCGGCCTCGGCAGACTGATCGACACCGTGATCCCACCCGACGTCGACCTGTCTCCCGCGATGGTGTCGCTGTCCGCGATCGCCCTGGTCGTCGGATTCGGCGGCATGTTCCTGGTCGGACGGTCCGTATCGGATCCGCTACAGCAGGTCAGCACGGCCATGCAACGCGTCGAAGCCGGAGCGACCGACACCCGCGTCGACGTCTACGACGCCTCCGAAATCGGCCGGTTGCAGAACGGGTTCAACAAGATGGTCGTCGGTCTCGACGAGCGCGAACGCCTGCGTTCTCTGTTCGGTCGCCACGTGGGCCACGACGTGGCGCAGCGGGCGTTGGCGAGTGCTCCTCGCCTCGGCGGCGAGAACCGAACGGTGGCCGTGCTGTTCATCGATCTGGTGGGTTCGACGGCCATGGCCGAGCGAGAATCCGCGGAAGCAGTGGTCGATCTTCTCAACCGCTTCTTCGCGGTGGTGGTCGAGCACGGCGAACGCAACGGCGGCTTCGTCAACAAGTTCGAGGGCGATGCCGCACTGTTGATCTTCGGCGCCCCGGTCGACCACCCCGATCCCGCGACGGCGGCACTGCGCACCGCGCGCACCCTGGCCGTCGCCCTCGCCTCCGACGGCGGCTTCGAGATCGGCATCGGCGTCACGTACGGCCCGGTCATCGCGGGAAACATCGGAGCCGAATCCCGATTCGAGTACACCGTCATCGGCGACACCGTCAATCAGGCGGCTCGGCTCACCGATCTCGCGAAGGACGACCCGAAGACCGACGTGCTCACGTCGTCGATCGTGCTCGATCACGCCTCCGTCGAGGAACGCTCGCACTGGACGACTGGCGAGGCGGTCACCCTGCGCGGCCGGTCGACACCGACGACTCTGGCCGCGCCCGTCCGGCACCGCTGACGTCCGACCGTTCTGCCGAAAAATTCGAAGGTTTCCCGTTCGGTGCCGATGGGGCATACCCCCCGAACCAACTCACCCATCGCGCATGCGCGAGACATTGACTGGTACAACGTCTCTCGCTCCGAAAGGCATCCATGTCCGCAATTCTGTTCGGCTCGATCAGCACTCTCGTCGACACGTCCGAACTGCAACGTCGCTCGTTCAACGAGGCGTTCGCAGTACACGATCTGAACTGGAACTGGTCTCGCGAGGATTACCGGGCCATGCTCGGATCCAACGGTGGTGCCGACCGAATCAGCGAGTACGCGTCCGACACGGGTACCGAGGTGGACGCCGCCGCCGTGCACGCGACGAAGTCCGAGATCTTCCAGCGTCTGATCGGCGAATCGGACGTGAAGACACGACCGGGCGTGGCCGACACGATCGACTCGGCCAAGGCGAACGGCATGAAGGTCGGCTTCGTGACGACCACCTCGCGGGACAACATCGACGCCCTGCTCGCTGCTCTGTCTCCCGAACTCACCGCCGACTCGTTCGACATCATCGTCGACGCGTCCTCGGTCGATGCCGGCAAGCCCGACCCCGCGTCGTACGAATTCGCCTTGAAGTCGTTGGGCGAGAACGCATCGGACAGCGTCGCCATCGAAGACAATGCCGGCGGTGTCCAGGCGGCGGTTGCCGCGGGCATCACCTGCGTCGCATTCCCCAACGAGAACACTGCAGGCACCGAGTTCGGCTCGGCCACCGACACCGTCGATGCACTCGATCCCGAGCGCGTCCGCGCTCTGATCGCAGCCTGACCCTTCATCCACCCCAGGAGTAATTGTGAGCAATCTTCAGGCCCAGGTCGTTGCCGGGGACAGGTCGTTTCGCGTCGAAGGCTACGAACGCATCGAGTACGACCTGATCTACGTCGACGGTGTGTTCGCAATCGAGAACACCGAATTGGCCGATAGTTACCGGCCGTACGGTCGCGCGCTGATGGTCGTCGACGAATCGGTGCACGAGATCTACGGCGACCGGATCAGCGCGTACTTCGATCACTACGACATCGCACTGACGGTGGTTCCGGTGCACATCGCCGAGACCGCGAAGTCGCTGGAGACGTTCGAGCGCATCGTGGGCGAGTTCGATGCGTTCGGTCTGGTCCGCACCGAGCCGGTGCTGGTGGTCGGCGGCGGATTGACCACGGACGTGGCGGGTTTCGCGTGCGCCAGCTACCGACGGAACACCCCGTACATTCGCATTCCCACCACCCTGATCGGCCTGATCGACGCGAGCGTGTCCATCAAGGTGGCCGTCAACTACGGAAAGCACAAGAACCGCCTCGGTGCGTACCACGCGTCGCAGAAGGTGCTGCTGGACTTCTCGTTCCTCGGCACATTGCCCGAGGATCAGGTGCGCAACGGCATGGCCGAGCTGATCAAGATCTCCGTCGTCGGCAATCTGGAGATCTTCGAGATGCTCGAACAGTACGGTCCCGAACTGCTCCGAACCCGATTCGGTCATCTCGACGGAACAGCGGAATTGCGTTCGGTTGCAGATCGACTGACCTACTCGGCGATCGCGACGATGCTCGAACTCGAGGCACCCAATCTGCACGAGATCGATCTCGATCGCGTCATCGCCTTCGGCCACACCTGGAGCCCGACGCTCGAGCTGACTCCGCCTGCCCCGTTCTTCCACGGCCACGCGATCAACATCGACATGGCGCTGTCGACGACCGTCGCCGAACAGCGTGGACACCTGTCCACCGCCGATCGCGATCGAGTGCTCGGTGTCATGTCCAGCATCGGGCTGGCCCTGGACAGCCCGTACCTGACACCCGAGTTGCTCTCGGAGGCAACGGCATCGATCCTCAAGACCCGCGACGGCATTCTGCGCGCAGCGGTGCCGGACCCGATCGGCACGTGCCGCTTCCTCAACGATCTCGACGCAGCCGAGTTGGCCGATGTGCTGACTCTGCACAAGAAGATCTGCCTCGACTTCCCGCGCGCAGGCGAGGGTCTCGACATGTTCACTGCACCGACGCCGTGACCCAGACCCCGCGACCGGTCACCCCGACCACCATTCTGGCGCGCGAGCTGAGCGAGATAGCCGATCTGCTCGACGCCGGTAACGGGGCGACCGACGAGCTGATCACTCGTGTTCATCGAGCCCGCGATCTCGCGGCGGGACTCGACCCGTATCTCGACACCTGCACCACCCCCCAATCCGCAGCGCTGGCGACACTGGCATCGCGGACCCGCACCGAGGACTGGAGATCACGTGACGTCGTCTCCGGCTCGGGGCCACTGGAGATGGAAATGCTCTCCGGCCACGTGGAGGGACGCTTTCTTGCGTTTCTCGTGCACATGACCGGGGCGAAGCGGGTGCTCGAGATCGGTATGTTCACCGGCTACTCGGCACTGGCGATGGCCGAGGCTCTGCCCGCGGGCGGCGAGGTGGTCGCCTGCGAGGTGGATCCGTACGTGGCCGAGTTCGCGCGGTCCTGTTTCGCGGATTCGCCTGCGGGCTCGTCCATCACGGTGGAGGTGGGGCCTGCACTGGACACCCTCCGCCGGTTGGACGGCACGTTCGATCTGGTCTTCGTCGACGCCGACAAGACCGGATACCGCGCGTACGTGGAGCACCTGCTCGGTAGCGAGCTGCTGGCCGACAACGCCGTGATCGCCGTCGACAACACCCTCCTGCAGGGTCAGCCGTACAGCGAACGCCCCACCGAGAACGGCCGGGCCGTCGCCGAATTCAACGAGTACGTGGCGAACGACCCCCGCGTGGAGCAGGTGCTGGTGCCGTTGCGCGACGGCGTCACCTTGATCCGGCGCACATGATCCGCACTGTCGCAGCGCTTGTCGGACTCACTGCCACCCTCCCCGCCGACCTCGTGGCGGCGGGGGTGGCTGCCGTCCGCGGCGGCCGGCCCGCCACGCGCCCAACCGACTCCCCCAAGACGGTCATGATCAGCGGCGGGAAGATGACCAAGGCCCTGCAGCTCGCGCGGTCCTTCCATCTCGCCGGGCACCGGGTCGTCCTGGTGGAATCGGCCAAGTATCGCTTCACCGGCCATCGGTTCTCGCGGGCGGTCGACCGCTTTCACTGTGTACCCGACCCGACTGAATCCGGCTACGCCCGAGCACTTCTGGATGTGGTGCTCCGCGAAGGCGTCGACGTCTTCGTCCCCGTCGCGAGTCCGGCTGCGAGCATCCATGATGCCGACGCACGGGCACTGCTCGATTCGCACTGCGAGGTCCTGCACGGCGACGGCGCGACTGTTCGCATGCTCGACGACAAGTCCAGGTTCTCCGAACACGCTGCGGCGCTCGGCTTGCGCGTTCCCGATTGGCGACGCATCACCGACGTCGAGCAGATCGCGGAGTTCGACTTCCCACCGGGCCGTGAGTACATCCTCAAACGCATCTCGTACAACCCGGTCGGCCGCATGGATCTGACGCGATTGACCCGCGACACACCTGCCGAGAACCTGCGATTCGCACGCAGTCTCGGCATCTCCGAAGACGATCCGTGGATCCTGCAGCAGTTCGTCGCCGGGCAGGAGTACTGCACCCACGGCACCGTCCGCGGTGGACGGTTGCAGGTGTACGGCTGCTGCGAATCGTCGGCGTTCCAGGTCAACTACGAGATGGTCGACAAGCCCGACATCCTGCGCTGGGTGGAAACGTTCGTCTCTTCGCTGGACGTCACCGGCCAGCTGTCGTTCGACTTCATCGAGTCCGCCGACGACGGCCGCATCTACGCCATCGAGTGCAACCCTCGCACCCATTCGGCCATCACGATGTTCTACGACCATCCCGACCTGGCTGCCGCGTACCTCGACGACGGCCATCCCGTGATCGTGCCGCGTACGACGGCTCGCCCGACGTACTGGATCTACCACGAGGTGTGGCGTCTGCTCACCGAGGGCAACCGTAAGGCCCGCTTGCGCAGCATCTTCGAGGGAAAGGACGCCATCCTCACCGGCTGGGATCCACTTCCCTATCTGCTGGTGCACCACCTTCAGATTCCGTCCCTGCTGGTGCGAAATCTGCTGGCCCGACGCGGATGGTCACGCATCGACTTCAACATCGGCAAGCTCGTGGAGAACGGAGGCGACTGATGACCCTGTCGGTCCTGGTACTGGTCGGATCGTCGGTGGACGAATTCCACTGCGATCTGTCTCGGGTGTACGCGGGCGGATTCCTCGACGCACTCGGTGGAAATCCCGACTATCGGTTCGAGGTGGCGTTCGTCTCCCCCGGCGGGCTCTGGAGCTTCCCCGGTGGCATCGACGCCGCCAGTGTGGCGTCGGCACACCAGATGTCGTTGGCGCAGGCGGTGGACGTCATCTCGTCGTGGCACTTCGACGTGATGGTGCCGCAGATGTTCTGCCTGCCCGGAATGACGACATACCGCAGCCTGTTCGATCTGTTGGGCGTGCCGTACGTGGGCAACGGTCCGGACGTGATGGCGATGACGGCCGACAAGGCTCGCGCCCGAGCCGTGGTCGCGGCGGCCGGGGTCGCCGTTCCGACCGGTGTCGTGGTGCGGTGCGGCGACGACATCGACGTCGAACTGCCGGTGGTCGTCAAGCCCGTGGACTCGGACAACTCGATGGGCGTCACACTGGTTCGCGAATCCGACCGGTTGGCAACCGCAGTGAGCGAGGCTCTGACGTATTCGACTGCGGCACTGGTGGAGTCGTACATCCCCCTCGGCCGCGAGGTCCGTTGCGGCATCATCGCACGGGGCGACGAGCTGATCTGCCTTCCACTCGAGGAGTATGCCGTCGAGTCGATTCGTACCAGCGCCGACAAGTTGAATCGCACCTCGGACGGGGATCTGTACCTGGTCGCGAAGGAACAGACCAGAGCGTGGATGGTGGACGTCTCCGATCCGATCACCGAGAAGGTCTGGGCGGCAGCACGATCGTGCTATCGATCTCTCGGCTGCCGGCACTACGGTCTGTTCGACTTCCGGATCGACCCCGACGGCCAACCGTGGTTTCTCGAAGCCGGTCTGTACTGCTCATACTCGCCGTCGAGCGTGCTCGCCGTGATGGCCTCGGCGGCAGGTATCGCCGTCGACGAACTGTTCGCACGAACGCTCGACGAACTGTCGGTGAAGGAGTTGTCCTCGTGACGTTGGGAATCGAGATCGACGAGCTGGACCTGAGCTCCACCGAGACCGAAGAACTGCGAACGCTGTTGGCCGAACACGGCGTGCTGATTCTGCGCAGACAGCCCTTGGACGACGCGGGTTTCCTGGCATTTCTCCGGCGGTTCGGCGAGATGATGTTCACCGAGGGCGAGACGCCGGTGCCGGGCTTTCCCGATCTGAACGTCATCAGCAACGTCGGCCGCACCACACCGCCGAAATCGACGTTCCACGTGGACACCACGTACGTACCGAATCCGCCTGCCTACACCGCATTACGTGCGGTCGAGGTACCGGAGTCCGGGGGCAGCACGCTGTTCAGCGACCAGTACGCGGCCTACGACACCTTGCCGGCCGACCGCAAAGCGGACCTGGCCGGAAGAACGGTGACGCACCGAGTGACCGGGGTGGCGTCGGACACCGATTCCTGCGCCGAACATCCTTTGTTCGCAGTGCATCCCGTGACCGGGCGTACCGCTCTGGCGTTGTCGGCACCCGCACGGTGTGTCGCGATCAGCGGCATGTCCACCGAGGAGGCACAGGAGACCGTGCGATACCTGTTCGAGCATTCGACTCGCGAGACCAATGTGCTGCGACACGCGTGGGCACCGGAGGACGTCGTCATGTGGGACAACCGATGTGTGATGCACAAAGCCGATCACAGCGGGGTCGTGGGAAACAGGGTCATGCACCGGGGAATGGTTGCCAATGGTGAATCGCCGTCGGTTATGTGACCGACAACTCAAAGATTTGCCGGTTCGCCCGTAGTCCGGACAATCGAGTCATGACTTCCCCATTGACGATCAGCCGCGAAACAGCCGTCGGTGCCGAAGCTCGTCTGTCCTGGATATTGTCGGGACTGGCAGGGATGGTGGGTGCAGTTGCCTTCCTCCATTCCGCCGGCTACTTCGTGACCTTCATGACCGGCAACACCGAGCGAGCAGTCGTCGGACACTTCGGGCATCCCGAGGGCAAGGAGGTCACCCCGGGGGCTTCACCGATCGCGGCACTGGCGCTCATGGGCTCTTTCCTGGCAGGCGTCGTGATCTCGTCGATCTGCCGTCGTCGCTACTGGTCGAATCACCCGCACGGAGCAACGGTGCTGACCACGATCGCACTCGCAGGAGCAGGCGCGATCGACATCGCCATCTCCGGATGGTCGTCGGCCAACGTGAACTTCTACCCGATTCTGTTGGTGGCCTTTGCACTAGGTGCCCTCAACACCGCGTTCACGAAGAAGGAAGAGACCTACATCCCCCTGAGTTACGTCACCGGCACCATGGTCAAACTCGGCCAGGGTATCGAGCGGCACATGTTCGGCGGCGGGACGCGCTACGACTGGCTCTGCTACACAGCCCTTCTCGGATCGTTCGCCTTGGGAGGCGCGATCGGAGCCTTCATCGGCGTCGTCATCACCGGCCCGCAGGTACTGCTTCTCACCGCACTGATCAGCTTCGGCGCGACGATCTTCACGTTCACCCACACCGAGCGTCGTACGCTGCTCGGGTGAGGTCGCCGGCCCCGGTCAGTTCTCGACGAGCGGCGAGGCCACCACGATCTTGCGCAACATCTCCTCGATGAAGCCCGGGGACAGGCGTGACCCGATCAGCACTTGCCGCTGCACCAGCCCCTCGATCATCACCACGAGGGTCTCGGCGTCGGACGGCGGATCCTCGGAGTCCAACGAGGCGACGATCCACTGGGTGTAGGTGACGAATGCTGCTCGTTGACTGTCGAACAACTCGCGAATTTCGTCGTCGTGCTGCGCCTCGCCGAGCATGATGTGGCGAGCGATGACCCGTTGGACGGCATCCCCGGTCGTCATGGCGTCGATGAAGTCGATGATGCGGGACACCACGATATCGGCGGTGAGCGGCTTGACGTCGACGAGACTGCCGAAGGTCGCTCCGGCCACCTCGAAGTCGCGGACGAACAGTTGACCGAGAGCCAGGTGAAGCAGCCGACTCCGGGTGGGCGCGTGGTAGTTCACCGACCCGGGTCCCAGTCCCGCCGCGGCGTCCACCGCCCGGTGCGTCAAACCGCGAAGACCTCGGGTGGCGAGCACCTGGATCGCTGCCGTGGCGATCTCGTCGCGCCGACGCACTCTCGACTCATCGTCCCTGGGGTGTGCCGGACTCATACCGCGCAGTGTAGTGCCAGGCCGTTGACATACGTCGATTCCGCAACCTAGCCTCAACGAATGTTGAGAGGGGTGGTCGCATGAGCCGGGGGCCGACACGACGCCAGATCATGATCGGAGCGGCCGCTGCGGCCACCGTCGCCGTCGTCGGCCCGGTAGCCAAGGCGGTAGCGGCCCCGGCAACCGGTTCGGCCGACGAGTGCGGCGAGCGCTACCAGGGCTACCGCGACGCCGATCGAGATCTGCCGTACGCCCGATACATGGCACAGCGAACGACGCCCGCACCGACCGCCGTCGCGGACGCCTCTGCGGGCCCGGCCCTCGCGCCCGATTCGATTCCTGGATTCGATTCCATCACAACCGATCTCGCGCCCACCGGCTACTCCACGATCGAGACCGGATACGGTCGACGCGCCGATGGAGTGACGTTCGTGGCGGTCCGCACGGTGATGCCGCGCGTGACGGCAGCGATGTGGGACTGGTGGTTCGGCTGGCATTCCACCGAGGCCGCACGCTACAAGCTGTGGCATCCCGACGCCCACCTCTACGCAGCCCTCGCCGAGGATCGAACGGCACTCGACATTCCCGACAAGGCCAAGTACGTCGGCAACACGACTTTCGTGGACGAGTACGTCGGACCGAAGCTGCAACAGCTGGGTATCGCTTTTCGCGATCCTCTTGCGCACGGCTTCGACGTTCCCGCGGATCAGACGATCGTCTTCGGCCGAGTGGGCAGCTCCATAGCGCCGGTGGACCTGGGCTGGCTGGCCCACCAGGTGCGTCCCGTCGACGGCGGTGCCGAGATGCGGAGCCGCTTCTTCCTGAACCTGCGCGGGCTGTACGTACCGGACGTCAGGCAGGCCGTGTGCGCCGTCCGCCGCGGGGCGTCGGTCGATCCGACGGACTTGGATCTCGGGGTCGATCTCGCCCGAGATCTACTGCTGCACTGCGGACAGGAGATGAACCACCTGGCCGGCTTCCTGCCGGAGTTGTACGCCGAGTTCGGGAGCTAGTGGCCCAGAAACACCTTGGCCAAGACGATGAGTGCGGCGACCGCAGCGGTGGCCAGACCACCCAGAAATGCGCGGAAGGTCAACGGGTTGCCGCGAATTCGTTCCGTGACCATCTGAATCGTCGCGATGCGTATGACGATGACGCCGCCGGCCAGCAGTTCCGACCACTGCCCCGGGAGCACCGACAACCAGCCGAGGGCCAGCATCACCGCAGGGACCGTGCCGGAGCTCAGGATCGGCACGGCGTCACGGAATTCCTCGACGGCCTCGAACGTGCGTTGCTCGTCGGTTGCGTCGCCGTGCGCTTCGGGAATCTGACTGCTGGCGACGAAATCGGCGAACACGTGCGCCAGAAACGTCGTCACCGCAGTGGCCAGAACCAGAACAGCAGCAGTTCCGTTCTCGATCGAGCTCGGCGTCGATGCTGCGACCGCCGCCAGAACCAGGATGTTTCCGTAGACGTAGGCCGACAGCCTCTTGGCCGCCCGCGCGGGCTCGAGCGGGCCGTCCGCGCGGGTGACCAAACGGCGATACAGCCGGGTTCTGCGAATACGGCGTTCGGCGTCGCTCATGCAGGAGATCGTTGCACGGCCGAGACGATCATTCGACGGGAACGCCGAGCCGACCGGCCTGGTAGTCCTCGAACGCCTGCAGCACTTCGGACTTGGTGTTCATGACGAACGGGCCTGCCATCGCGACGGGTTCCCTGATCGGCTTGCCGCCCAGAACGAACACCTCCAACGACTCCCCCGCCGCAGACGCGGACATCTCGATGGTGTCACCGCGGCCGAACAGCGCCGTCTGCCCCATCCTGATCGGACGCTTCTCCGCGCCCACGGTGCCCTCGCCCGCTAGAACGTAGACCAGTGCGTTGAACTCCCTGTTCCACGGCAGCGTCAATGCCGCACCCGGCGCGATGGTGCTGTGCGAGAGCGCAATCGGAGTGTAGGTCGATCCCGGCCCCTGCATGCCTGCGATCTCGCCGGCAATGACGCGGACCAACGCACCGCCGTCGGGACTCGACGCCAACGCAACTTTGCTCCCGGTGATGTCCTGGTACCGCGGATGCGCCATCTTGTTCTCACGCGGCAGATTGACCCACAGCTGCACACCGTGGAACAGCCCACCCGAGAGCACCAGATGCTCCGGCGGGGCCTCGATGTGCAGAATGCCCCCGCCCGCAGTCATCCATTGGGTGTCGCCACCGCTGATGACTCCGCCGCCGCCGTGAGAGTCCTTGTGCTCCATGATGCCGTCGATCATGTAGGTGACCGTCTCGAACCCGCGATGCGGATGCCACGGCGTCCCCTTCGGCTCGCCGGGCGCGTAGTCGACCTCGCCCATCTGATCCATGTGGATGAACGGGTCGAGTGACGCCATGTCCAGTCCCGCGAATGCGCGACGAACCGGAAAGCCCTCGCCCTCGTAACCCGTCGGTGCCGTCGTGACGGACCGGACCGGCCGGGGGACGGCGGTGGCGTCGGGCATGGGGATTCGGGGCAAGGCGAGGATGTTGTCGACCGTCACTGCAGGCATGGCGTCCCTTTCGGCAATGTAGTTGACTCTGCAACTACTCTGATCGCCTCAACCCGCCGAAGCCCGACGGTATTCCCGCGGTCAGGCCTGCCGGTCGGCCAGCCATTGCCGGATCTCGTCGGTCGGCTGCTCCACGATGTCGTCGAATTCCGAGTGCTTGCCGACGAAGGCCGCTACCAACTCGCAGATCGGCACGATCCGCTTGGCATCGTTGCGGGTGGCGTCGAGCGCCTGCTGCACGAGAATCGTTGCAAGACCACGTCCGCCGTACGCTGCGTCGACCTCGGTGTGGAAGAAGATACGTCTGCCGTGTTCGTCGTCGGCGAACTCGGTGAACCCGACCTGCGAGCCGTCGGCCGAAACCGTGAAACGATCTGCTTGCTGGGTGATTTCGACCTGCGCACCCGTTTTGTCGACCGTCATGTCGCACTCCTCGTTCCAGGAAGGCGCGCACCGCACCTCGTCGATCGTGAACGCTACCGAACACCTGGATCCGGCGCGTTTCCGATCCACAGTCGCATACAGGGGTGCCCGGTGACCGATACTGCCTCTGTACGGTGGAGCGAAGGACCTCGACCGATGAATCATCTAGGGGAAGGAACTTCATGGCTCAGCCAGACAGGCTGGAGAAAGACCCGAACAAGGGTTTCGTGGCCCTGCTGGGGTGGAGTTTGGCCGCGGTGGAAGCACTGGACAAGTTCGATCGGCGCTACGTCGTCGTCGCCCCCGAGTGGGCCGAGGCGTACTGCACCGAGCACGACATTCCGTACCTCCCGTGGAACTTCGAGCGACTCAATGACCGCTCACTGGAAATCGCCGAGACCCTGCAGGACAAGGGCGTCGACGTCGCGATCCCGCTCTACGAGGAGACGGTCGAGTGGGCCGGTGCCATCAACTCGGTACTGCTGGGCAACCCGCGACTGTTCGGTCAGGCGATGCTGCTGCGCGACAAGTCCTTGATGAAGCGTCGCGCCCAACTCGGTGGAATCCGCGTCGGCATCTTCGAAGAGGCCCACGACCGCGAGGACGTCATCCGATTCCTCAAGCGAGTCAACCAGACCTTGCTCAAGCTCGACGGCGATCCGAACGATCCCATCCATGTCAAGGCTTTCGACAAGGCAGGCTGCCTGGGACACCGCGTCATTCGCACCCCCGACGAGGTCGACTCCATTCCCGACGAGGAATTTCCGGCGCTGATGGAATCGCATCTCGACGGTTGGGAGTTCGCCGTCGAAGCGTGGATCCACAACGGCAAGATCAAGTTCCTCAACATCTCCGAATACGTCACGCTCGGCTATTCGGTGTTCGTTCCGGCCACACCGGAACTGGAGAAGTATCGTGAGCAGATCACGGTGCAGATCGAGAAGTTGATCAAGACCTTCGATATCGAGTTCGGCTTCATCCATCCCGAGTACTTCGTCACCAGTGACGGCGAGATGTACTTCGGCGAAGTTGCTTACCGCCCACCGGGTTTCAAGGTGTTCGAGCTGCTCGAGCGGGCCTACGGCTTCAACGCCTACCAGGGCCTGGCGTTGGCGTTCGATCCGAAAACCACCGAGGAGGAGATCGACGCCTTCTTCCCGAAGGAGGTCGTCGACGCCACCGGTGTCGCCGGATGTTTCGGGGTGTACCCGCGACGCCGCGTCGTCAGTCAACTGCAGATTCCCGAGGAGACCAGCGGGCACGACTACTACGAGACCAACGATCTGTCGGCACCGGTGGAGGAAACCGTCACCAAGAGAACGGCATTCGGCACCCACTGGGGCCTGCTGTACTTCTTCGGTGATGACACCTACGTCATGCGTGACTTGTTGAAGCATCAGGAAGAACTGGACTTCTACGTGTGAAGCAGCAACTCGGAGACGACCGCAACCCATCGTCACAGACCATGGACGAGCCGGCACCGACGAACGCGACCACCGCCGTGGACAAAGCATTGGCATCACGGTTGGCGCAACTGGACCATGCCGTGCATGCCTTGGCCGATGCACCTGAGTTCAGCAAGAACACCAAGGTGCGACGTGTTCTGGATGGTGTGCATCGAGTCCTGTTGCAGCCCGGCGGTTGCGGTGCAATTCGCGAACGCGCCGAGGTGCTCGAGACTGCGGGGCTGTTCGCGGGCACCGATTGGGCACAGCCGGACATTCTCGTTCCAGGGTTCGTAGGGCCCAGCTTGCGCAGCGGCAACGACGACACCTTCGTACTCGAGGCGACCAGCGAACTGCGGATGGTCGCGATCGTTGCGGGCGAGTACGAGCATGCTGCGGTGACCGCCGAGGATGCCCGCCGGTTCCTCTCTCAGGTTCTCGCGGTGAATCTCGACGTCCTGTTCACACCACCGTCCGAGTCGGAGCGAGTTCGCCTGGGCCGCACCGCTCATCTGATCCGTGATCTGTTCGGGTACGTGGCCGGGCAGATCGGCTACGACAGTGTGCTCGACGAGTTGGTCGAGGAAATCTGGCGGATTCTGCGGCAGCGTCCGATTCAGGTGGACACCATCAAGGACATGGTCACCCGCATCGCGATCTATCGTGACGATCCCACCGTCGATCTCGGCACGTCCGGTCAAGGCCTGGATCGGTTGATCACGGCACTGTTCGGCACAACCGATGCCTGCCGCGAGGATCCGGGCGTCGAGGTGTACCGCTCGCGACTCGAGGCGATGGACGTCGAGGCGTTGCAGTTCGAGGCCCGCGGATTCGCGCGAGCCATGCACGACACCGGACTCGTCTCCCCGTATCACGCGACGCTGACGCAGTATCTCGTCGACCACTACTCGTACGTGCTGCCCGAGGCCCTCGGTCTGTCCGATACCGGCCGGACCTGCCTGACGCGGTATCCGGAACTGGTGCATCGCCTCATCGAGGAGACGGTGTATCCCGAGACCGCACAGTGCCTGTACGGATTGGCACTGCTTCTCGATCGCGGGATTCTGCATCAGCCGCCGATCGTGCCGTCCCTGTGGCGGCAGATCTCGCTGAAACTTGCTCCCGCGGTGCGGGAACGACTGATCACCACGTTCGGGCCGGTCCCCGCGCCGGAGTCACGCTTGCTCGGCGGTTTGCTCTCGATGCTGGGGCAGCCCCTCGGTGTGGGCCAGGGCGACAACCCGACGTGTCAGTCGGCGCGGGCCTTGTCGATGTGGGCCTACAACGATCCCGACTACCTGCTGCAGATGGTGGTGTGGGCGGCGCGTGACGAGGAGATCGTCATGCACTTCGAGGGACAGTCGATCTCGTCGACCGAGAGTGTCAGCGGCGTCGCCACCACCGATCCGGTGGACCTCGATCCCGCGTCGCTGCTGCTGGTTCCGCACCTCGATCGCATCTATGCCGAGATGGTCCGGCGTTGCGCCGATCGTCCAGGCGATCCGCACCGCTGGGTCAATCCCGAGTTCCACGGATGGTGGTCGGCACGCGAATTCCACATCGACGTCGACGTTGCGACCGGCAATCTCGTCGACCTGGACGCCTTTCTGCGGCAGTTCTACGCCGCGTACCACCCGGAGTACAACGGGCACCAACCCTTGATCCATCCACAGCCGGCAGGTGTGGCCGTAACCGACAGCGCCGCACGGTATGTGGGATGGCACGCCATCACGATCCTGCGCGTGAACACCGATCCCGACGGCGTCATGCGGGTGTACTTCTTCAACCCGAACAACGACAGCGGTCAGGACTGGGGCGACGGCGTCGTGGTGGGCACGGCGGGCAACGGCGAACGCGCAGGCGAGGGTTCTCTGCCGTTCGACCAGTTCGCCTCACGGCTCTACATCTTCCACACCGATCCCCTCGAGCACGGCGAGCCGGAGAGAATCCCCGCCGAGGACATCGAGCGCATCCGCGGCTACATCGAACGGAGTTGGGGCGCAGAACGATCGGTGCCCGAGGCCTGAGATCCACTTGTGCGCCCCGAGTCGACAACTCGGGGCGCACAGGTGATCTTGTGGCGTCAGTCCTTCTTGTCCAACGCTTCCGGCTTGTGCACCGCGTCCTTACCGGATTTGTCGCTCTCGACCCGGTACTGCGGCTCGTCTTTCGATGCCTTCACGGTGCGGCCTGCGGCTTCGGTCTCGGAGGTGATCTTCTCCACCACCGTTCCCTCGGTCGTGTTTCCGTGGGTCTGCCATTCGACCTTGTCGCCCTTGTGCAATTCGTCCTTCGACATGTTCGCGTTGTCCTTTCGCCGGTGTGAACCACGCTTACCCGCCGGACTCTCGATGCAATCAGCTGGTTCCCAGAGCCGGTGCCAGCGTGGTGAACCAGGCCTCACGCAGCTGATCCTCGAACAGCGGCCAGGTATGCGCGCCCTCCTCGCGCATGGACACCGTTGCCGGCACGTCGGCTCGGCGCAGGGCGTCGACGAAGATCGATGTGCAGTGGTTGACCATGGCCTCCACCGCCATTCCGCCGAACGGTGGGATCGCGCCCTCGGGAATGCGATCCACCGGCCCTGGTAGTCCGCGGGAGGAGCTGACGTAGACCGCGGTTCCGCGCAGCCGCTCGACGTTCAGTGACGGGTCGTGGTCGCGCCATCCCTGACTTCCCGGCAGCCCCCACATGTTGAAGGGGTTGTTGAGTCCGCCGGCGATCATCGCCGAAATACCGGCAGTGGCAAGCGGGTTGGAGGGTGCCGGGCATCCACTGAACGACGCGGCCGCGTCGAACACATCCGGAGCCTGGATCGCCAGATCCAGTGCGGGACCACCACTCATCGACAGCCCTGCCACACCGCGTCTGCCGGTCGATCCGTAGGCCGCGTCGACGGCGGCAGGCAATTCGCGGCTCAGGTAGGTCTGCCACTTGTTGCTGCCGAGCACGGGATCGGTTGTCTGCCAATCGGTGTAGAAACTGAATCGACCGCCGATCGGTGCGACGACGGTGACGTTCTTGTCGAGAAAGAACTGCTCGACGCCCGAGTTGTTGAGCCACCCGACTCCGTCCTCGTTGCCGAGTGCGCCGTTGAGCAGCACGAGAGTGGGCGCAGGGCCACCCTCCGGCGAATGCAACACCTCGTTGGAAATGACCCGATTCATGGACGGGGAGAAGACGTTCAGCACCGCGCGGGTTGCCGACACCTGATGGATGCCGACGGCTCCCGCAGCCGCGTCGGCCGATCCGGAGTTACCCGGCAACGCCTGCGCCGGTGTCCCGGTCATCAGCATCGACGCCGCTGCCGCAGCCGTCACGACCGCAGCGGATCGAGTTAGTTTCCTTCTCTTCTGTCCCATTGGCAACTTCAGCACCATACGAGGGTCGCACGGATTCCGCTTTCTACCGCTAACGATCAGATTACGAAACCGATCGGTCCGTTCGCTTGCCGCCCGCGGGGCTCAACCGGCTCTGATCCGCGCGGCCTGCAGCGTCAGATGGTGCCGCTCGGGAATCGACGACGCCTTCTCCGCCGCCTCCGCGTACAACTCGGCTGCACGCAGCAGATCACCGGTCTTCTCGTACAGGTACGCGGCCGCCGCTGTGCGCCGCGGGACGGCGGGATCGACCTCGCGCAGCGCCTTGAGCCCGGCCGCCGGACCGTCGGCCTCCCCGATCGCCACCGCTCTATTGAGTCGTACGACGGAACTGTCCGTGAGAGCGAGCAACTCGTCGTACCACTCGACGATCTGCGGCCAATCGGTCTCATCCACACATCGGGCGTCGGCGTGCAGGGCGGCGATGGCCGCCTGCGCCTGGAACTCACCCAACCGATCGCGGGCGAGCGCTGCCTGCAGGATTCGCACTCCCTCTGCGATCAGCGTTGTGTCCCAACGAGATCGGTCCTGCTCAGCGAGATCGATGACGTGACCGTCGGGCCCGGTCCTGGCCGAACGCCGTGCGTGGTGCAACAGCATCAGCGCCAACAGTCCGGCCGTTTCCTCGTCTTCGGACAACCCGGCCAACTGCCGGGTCAACCGAATCGCCTCGGCCGCCAGATCGACGTCCCCGGTGTACCCCTCGTTGAAGACGAGGTACAGCACTCGTCGCACCGTCCCCACATCACCGGGCGCGTCGAAACGCACGTCGCGCACCGTGCGTTTGGCGCGACTGATGCGTTGCGCCATGGTCTTCTCCGGCACCAGGTACGCCTGCGCGATCTGCCGCGTCGTCAATCCCCCGACGGCACGCAGCGTCAGTGCCACCGCTGCCGCCGGACCGAGCGAGGGATGCGCGCACAGAAAGAACAACTGCAGCGTGTCGTCGACGCCGCTCACGGTGCCAGGATCCGGTTGTGCCGCGACTCGATCCTCTCGTGCTCGTCGCGCCTTCTCGGATCGTTCTGCGTCGAGAAACTTGCGCCACGCGACGGTCACCAGCCAACCCTTCGGATCGGCAGGCGCGTCGGCGACCCACCTGGAGGTCGCCTCGAGCATCGCCTCCGCCGCGGCGTCCTCGGCCGACGCGAAGTCGGCTCCGCGGTGGACGAGGACGCCGATCACCGCGGGTGTCAGTGCCCGCAGCACCTGGGGGTCCATGGCGGTCGTCAGTCGGCGATGATGGGGGGAGCCTCCATGAACGGACGCAGTTCGAGCCATTCGTGAATCGGTTCGCCGCCTGCTCCCGGCGCGGCCGACAACTGCCCGGCGAGTTCGAGCGCCCGCTCGTAGGTCTCCACGTCGATGATCATCCAGCCTGCGATGAGATCCTTGGTCTCGGCGAACGGACCGTCGGTGACCGGCGGCTTGCCCTCACCGCCGGAGCTGACCCAGGTCCCCTCGGGAGCCAGGGCCTGAGCATCGACGAACTCGCCGGTGGCTTCGAGTTCGGCGGCGAAATCCTGCATGAACTGGATGTGCGCGTGCACTTCCGCAGGCGTCCACCGGTCCATCGGGACGCTGTTGATCGGCTCCGGAGCGCCGCGGTAATGCTTGAGCATGAGGTACTTGGCCATGGTGTCTCCTGACGTTCGATGCGGCCATTCTTGCCGCATTCGACCCTGGGACGGAACCGGTCCGCAGATTTCGACACACTCGACGGAAAGGATTCTCAGCGCATAGTGCGCCCTGCCGAACCCAGCATCTGTGTCGCCTCGACCACGCGAGCCGCCATCGCCGTCTCGGCCGGCTTGCCCCAGGATCGGGGGTCGTAGGCCTTCTTGTTTCCGTACTCGCCGTCGACCTTGAGAACCTGGTCGTACTTGCTCAGCATGTGACCGGCGATGGATCTGGTGAACGCGTACTGGGTATCGGTGTCGATGTTCATCTTGATCACCCCGCTGGCCACGGCCGAGGCGATGTCCTCTGCGCTGGAACCCGATCCGCCGTGGAACACCAGATCGAAGGGCTTGTCCTTACCCGTCTCGGCTCCGACGACGGACTGGATCTCGTCGAGGATCTCGGGTCGTAGATGTACCGAGTCGGGGTTGTAGACGCCGTGGACGTTGCCGAAGGTCAGAGCCGTCATATAACGACCGCGCTCCCCCGCACCGAGCGCAGCGATCGTGGCGCGCGCATCGTCGACCGTCGAATACAGCTGTTCGTTGATCTCGTGTGACACCCCGTCCTCCTCCCCGCCGATCACTCCCACTTCGATCTCCAGAATGGTGTCGGCCTCCACCGACAGGTCGAGCAACTCGCGCGCAATCCGCAAATTCTCGTCCAACGGCACGGCCGATCCGTCCCACATGTGCGATTGGTACAGCGGCGATAGTCCGCGGCCGCGTCGTTCGATCGCGTCGGCCAGCAGGGGGCGGACCCAGTCGTCCAGATTCTCGGCGGGGCAGTGATCGGTGTGCAGCGCCACCGAGATCGAATAGTGCTGCGCCACTTCGTGGGCGTACTGCGCGAGCGCCTTGGACCCGGCGAAGCGGTTCTGCACGGCGTTGCCGGACAGATAGAGCGCGGTGCCGACCGATACCTGAATGATGCCGTCACTCTCGGCTTCGGCAAATCCCTGCAGAGCTGCGTTGAGAGTCTGCGAACCGGTGACGTTGATCGACGGGTAGGCGAACCCACCCTCCTTGGCGCGATCCAGCATGGCGGCATACTGCTCCGGACTGGCAATCGGCATGGTGGGTCCTATCTTTCGGGTGTGGCTGCGGTCTACGTGCAGCCGCAGGAATTGCGATGGGTGAAGGTGGTGGGCACTCGAATGGACCGAGGTGTCTCTTCGCTGCCCTCGATTCGATTCAGCAACAGGTCGGCTGCGGTTCGGCCGATCGTCTGCACGTCCTGAGCCGCCGCGGTGAGCCGGGGTTCGAACAGATCCGACCACTCGAAGTCGTCGTAGCACACGAAGGCGAGGTCGGCGGGGATCGACAAGCCCAGGCCGCGAACCGCTTTCAGCGATCCGATGGTCATCGAGTTGTTCATCGACACCAGAGCAGACGGCCGATCCGGACCCGACATCAACTCACGCACCCGGGACTCGGCCACCTCCACACTCGACCGGCCGTCGAGAACGAGTCGAGGATCGAGTTCGATTCCTCGATCCGCCAGTGCGCGGGAGTAGCCGTCGAATCGCTCTGTCGTGGAGGAGATTCCTTCGATGCCGCGGACGATCGCGATGCGTCGATGTCCGGCGTCGAGGAGGTGGGTCGTCAGCTCGTACGCCGACGCGTCGTTCTCCGGGCCCACCTGGTCACACGAGACATCGAGCATCCGGTCGATCAACACCAGAGGGGTTCCGCTACGGACGATCTCGGGAATCGTGGAGAACTCCGAGCCGGCTGCGGGCGCGAGAATCATGCCGTCGACCTGACGGTCGAGCAACGAGTCCGTCACCCTGCGCTCGGAGCGTGGCTCGTCGTGCGAGTCACCGAGGATCAACACGTAACCGGCCTCGGACAACCGCTCCTCGACGGCATGGACCAGGCTGCCGAAGTACGGGTTGGTCAATGCGGCGATGGACAGTCCCACGGTGTGCGTCCGACCCGCCGCGAGCGATCGAGCGACGACGTTGCGCCGATAGCCGATCTCGACGATCGCTGCGTCGACGCGCTCCCGGGTAGCGGGATTGACGTTGCGGGTTCCGTTGAGCACATGGGAGACAGTCGATACCGATACCCCGGCAAGGCGAGCAACGTCGTCCATCGTGGGCATGTCAGACGGCCCGCCGCTGTCGGTTCTCGTGGCTCGGTGGAACAGTCATGCCAGTCGCAGGATTCGATCGGCGCGGAGTGCGGTGGACCCGATCAATTCCGCGTTGCGCTCGTCCGAGCCCAGTGCCCAGAACTTCGCGTCCTCGTGCGACTTTCCGTAGGCCTCGTGCCTGGCCACCAGCCGCTGGTGCCGAACCTCGGTGTGCGGGGCCAGAAACCAGACTTCGTCGATCATCGCACGCGCGGCAGGCCACGCGTCGGACTCCATCAGCAGGTAATTCCCCTCGGTGACGACGAGCGGGACAGTCGACGGGACCGGAATCGAGGACCCGATCGACTCCTCGATCTCGCGCCGAAATCTCGGCGCGTACACGATGGGGTCGCCGGGCTGCTGGTCGTGAATCGCCGCGATCAGCCGCGCATAGCCGCCGTCGTCGAACGTGTCGTGGGCACCCTTGCGATCGAGCCGGCCCAGCTCGATCAACACCTCGTTGGCGAGGTGGAATCCGTCCATCGGAACCAGTACCGCGAGTTCCGGCCCGAGCGCGTCGACGAGTTGCTGAGCCACAGTGGACTTTCCGGCACCCGGCGCACCGGTCAGGCCGAGTATGCGTCGCTGACCGGATACAGCCGACTTTCGCGCCAGCTCCACGAGTTGTTCGAGGGTGGCTTCCTGTACGTCCTGGTCAGTGCTCACCGTTGTCGCTTTCGAGTCCGTGGGTAGTGAAGTGTGTCGGCGGATAGTTCGTGTAACCACGCTCTGGGGCCGATCACCGAGCAGCGCAATGCGGCAACGTGAGCCGACCTGTCGATGCGCTCGGAAAGAGAGCCTGGCTGCGTGGAGTAATAGGCATACGCGCCGTGGAACGCATCCCCGGCACCCAGAGTATCGACCACTGCGACCGGCTCCACATCGACCGATCCCGATGATCCCTCGGACCACCATTCGACGGGATCTCCGCCGTGGGTCGTGACGACGGTGTGCACGCCGGATCCGACGAGCGCCGCCGCGGTGGAAGCGGTGTCCGAGGTGCCGGGGGCGCGAAAGTCCGCCGAGCACACCATATCCGTGGCGTGCGGAATCAGCTCGCTCATCACCGGTTTCCAGCGCCCGGCGTCCACGACCAACGTGGTAACCCGCGCCGCCGCATGTTCCGCGGCGGCGCAGGCGATCAGGGGGTGGTGCCCGTCGACGAGAACGACGTCGGCACCGGCCACGACGGCCTCTAGATCCTCCGGCGGCGAGGCGTCGGAGTTCACGGCGTCGGCCGAGACGACCGACCGATCACCGGTCGACTCGATCACCGTCACAGCAGAGACGGGCACAGCCCTGGTGGAGCCCTCGGCGGCGTCGATCACCCGCACTCCGAAAGCCGCCAGTTCGGCCTTGATCAGGGCTGCCACCGGGTCGTCTCCGAGCGCGGTGACGAGCACCGCCGTCCCGCCCAGCGCGGCGAAGGTCACCGCCGCGTTGGCAGCAGGTCCTCCCGCCGCGACGAACTGTGCGCTCGAGGTGATCTTCTGGTTGGGTGCCGGCGCTGCCGACACTCGATGAACGACGTCGAGTGTCGCCAGCCCGACGAAAACACCGACCGGACCGGTCGATTCAGCGGCCTGCGCGTTCATCGTCGGTCGGCTCCTCCGCGCCGGTCATGAGCGCGACGACCTCGGACATGGTGCGGTTCTTCGGATTCACGACGCCTGCACGCTTACCGAGGCGGTGGATGTGAATGCGATCGGCGACCTCGAACACGTGCGGCATGTCGTGGCTGATGAGCACCACCGGTATGCCTCGGTCGCGGATCGTGCGAATCAGGTCGATCACCATGCCCGACTCCCGCACGCCGAGTGCGGCCGTCGGCTCGTCCATGATGATCACTCCGCGTCCGAACGCTGCCGCCCGCGCCACTGCCACGCCCTGACGCTGACCGCCGGAGAGCGTCTCGACCGCCTGATTGACCGACTTGATGCCGATCTTCAGGTCCTGCAGGTGCTTCGACGATTCCTCGCGCATCCGTGGCATGTCGAGGCGACGAAACAGACTGCCGCTGATGCCTTTCCGCTTGATCTCGCGTCCCAGATAGACGTTCGACGCGATGTCGAGCGCGGGAATGACAGCCAGGTCCTGATAGACCGTCTCGATGCCAGCTGCTCGTGCGTCGCGCGTGTTCTTGAACGACACCGGCGAGCCGTTCATCAGGATCTCGCCCGAGTCGGGAATGACAGCACCCGCCAAAGCCTTGATGAGACTGGACTTTCCGGCACCGTTGTCGCCGATCACCGCCAGCACCTCACCGGGCCGCAACTCGAAATCGGCACCGTTGATGGCCGTCACACTGCCGTAGGTCTTGACCAGGCCGCGCGCTTCCAGAGCGAGGGGGGCATTCACTGTGACCTCCTACGTGCGAATTGATCAACGGCCACCGCGACGATGACGAGAATGCCGGTCGCGACGTTCTGGTACAGGCTGTCGACGCCTGCCTGAGTGAGACCGTTGCGCAGCACACCGACGATCAGGGTTCCGATGAGAGTCCCGATGACGGTGCCGCGGCCACCGAACAGGCTGGTTCCACCGATGACGACCGCGGTGATCGTTTCCAGGTTGGCGTTCTGATAGGCGTTCGGATCCGCGTTGGGGATCCTTCCGAGCGCTGCCCACGCCGCGATCGCCGCGATGACTCCCGTGACGATGTACACCGAGAACAGCACGCGACCGGACTTGATGCCCGAGCGATCCGAGGCCTGCGGGCTACCGCCGACCGCGTAAATGTGCCGGCCCCAGGATGTTTGGGACAACGCGTACCACATCACGGCGTAGACCAGCAGCATCACCACCACGCCGTACGTCGTGGAGAAACTGCCGATCTTGAACGAGGTACCGAGCAGCGTCAGCGGTCCGCTCGGTACCTGGTAGGTCTCGGAGCCGGCCAGCAACCTGGTGGCTGCCTGAATCGCGGTGAACGTGCCGAGCGTGACGATGAACGGTGGCAGTCGCAGCATCGTCACCAATCCGCCGTCGATCGCACCGAACGCCAGGCAGACGGCAAGCGTGGAACCCAGTGCGACCACCGGACCGTTCGCGCCTGCCGACTGCGCCATCACGATGGTGCCCATCACCGCCACCGCACCGATCGACAGATCGATACCGGAGGTGAGGATGATCAGCGTCTGGCCGACAGCGAGAATGCCGACGACCACCGACTGCTGCAGGATCAGAGAAACGTTCTGCGGGTTGAGAAACGAGCTCGAGATCGAACTGAAGACGATGACGGCGATGAGAAGCGCGGCCATCGGCCCGAGCAGCGGTTCACGCAGGATGGTCCCCACGTTGAACCGGCTCGGAGCCTTGGGCTCGGCGGCAGTGTCAGTACTCACGGATCAGTCCTCGTGTTGGGGCGGTGGTCCGGGAATCCGCGATCAGCCCCAGCAATTCTCTTCGCCCCACGCGGTGTCCTGCGAATCGATTCCGTCGACGGGCTGATCGGTGACCAACTGCGAGCCGGTGTCGTTGAAGCCGCTGGGCTTGGTGCCGTCCTCGGCGAACTTCACCACAGCGTCGACGCCCTGCTCTGCCATCTTCGCCGGGAACTGCAACACCGTCGCGCCGATGATGCCGGCCTTGACGTTCTCGATGCCGGTGCAGCTGCCGTCGATCGAGCCGATGGTGATCTGATCGGCGCGGCCGGCAGACTGAATCGCCTGGTACGCGCCCGCTGCTGCAGGCTCGTTGATCGTGTACAGCGCATTGACGCCCGGTGCGCGCTGCAGCAGGTTCTCCATGGCGGTCTGCGCCTTGGTCTGATCGCCGTTGGTGTTCTCCTGGCCGACGATCTCCGGCGAGCTGTCGGTCAGACCCATGCCCTCGAGGAAGCCGTCGTGGCGGAACGTGTCGACCGTGCCGCCCGCGGTGCCGTCGAGCATGATGACCTGGGGCGCAGTGGTTCCGAGAGTGCCCTTGACCCATTCGCCCTGGCTGACGCCTGCGGCCTTGTTGTCGGTGGCGAACGTGGCGTCGACCGCGTCCTCGGGGTCGGTTGCGGTGTCGAGGGCGATGACGACGACGCCGGCGTCACGTGCTTTCTTGATCGCGTCCAGGACTCCGGTGGACGAGTTCGGGGTGATCAGAATCCCCTTCACACCCTGCCCGACCAGGTTCTCGATGGCCGCGACCTGTCCCTCGTTGTCACCGTCGAAAGCGCCGGCCAGAGCCACCAGCTCGGCTCCGCTGGAATCCGCCTGCGCCTGCGCTGCCTCGCGCAGCTTCACGAAGTACGGATTGGAGTCCGTCTTGGTGATGAGCCCGACCTTGACGCTGTCCGAATCCGAACTGCTGCACGCAGTCAGACCGAACACCAGCGAACCGGCCATGAGCGCGGTGCCGATCGTCAGCGCGGACTTCCGACGGTGATTGAACATGTGGACTCCCTTGTCCCCTAGCCACGCGGTCGCGTCGCTCGATTGCAGGAGCGTAGAACGCATACAAGCGCTTGCGCATGCGCTTTCGCCGAAACAAACCTGGATTCTTTTTCACCGACCGGGCAGACGGTTCGTGACGGGGGTCACGTAGTCTGAGTCGGCCCGGTTCGCGTCGCCCCCGGTTCGCGCCACCCCAGTTCCCGCAAATGCGCGCGCGTTTGCCATCCGCGCGCGAATTCGTGCCCGATCACCCGGCTATTCAGTGAGCACCTGGCGGATGCGCGCGCATTTGTGATCGCCGCCGATCAGCCCCCTCCGGCGATCAGCCTCCGACGCCCGGGTACCCGCCTCCCCCAGTTCTCGCCGCCCCCAGTTCTCCCCGCCGCCCCGGTCCCCGCAAATGCGCGCGCGTTTGCCATCCGCGCGCGAACTCGCGCCCGATCACCTCGCTATTCCGTGAGCACCTGGCGAATGCGCGCGCATTTGCGATCGCCGCCGATCAGCCCCCTCCGGCGATCAGCCTCCGACGCCCGGGTACCCGCCTCCCCAGTTCCCGCCGCCCCAGTCCCCGCAAATGCGCGCGCGTTTGCCATCCGCGCGCGATTTCGCGCCCGATCACCTCGCTATTCCGTGAGCACCTGGCGAATGCGCGCGCATTTGCCCCACCCAGATCACCCAGCAAATGCCACGCACCACCACCCATTACTTGTCCGGCTGCGAATCCTCCTCGGTCACTGCTTCCGGCTCGTCGTAAGTAACTGTGATGTCCTGAAATCCCTTGTTGCGCTGCGCTTCTGCTTGGCCGGTGTAGGAGTTCTTGTCACCCTCGGTGAGCTCGACGTTATCGGTGAACGGCGTCAACAACGCTCGGGGATGCAGGTGGTCGACGCGAACGGCGTTGATTTCGATGCACAGCACGATCAGCACCGACGAGACGTAGAGAAAGCCGAGCAGGCCGAGGACGATCGCGAAGATCCCGTTGCTGGCGCTGGCGTTGCCGACGACATAGCGAATGTAGATGCCGCCGAACGATTGCAGTGCCTGCCAGATCACCGCGGCGATCGCGGCACCGGGCAGAACTTCGCGCACACTCAGGGCGCGGGCGGTCCCGATTCGGAACGCGGCAGTGAAGACCACGGCGTTGACCACGACCGCTCCGACGAGTGCCAGTGCGCCGCCTGCGAATCCGAACACGCCCGAGGACGCGACGCCGTTGAGAACGGTCAGGCCGATGATGGCGGTGCCGACGGTACTGAGCAGCAGCAGCCCGCGCAGCCGACCCTTGATCGGATCCGGTTGTTCGTTTCGCGGGACCGACCACGCGGTGTTCATTGCGTACTGAGCGGCCAGTGACACTCCCAGTCCGCCGTACAGCGACCCCACCACGCCGATGACGATGGCGGTCGTTCCGCCGCTGAGCCGATCCGGCTGTCCGAGTTGATCACCGATGACCGGGATCTGGCTCATTGCCGAATCGATGATGCGGGTCTGCAGTTCCGGGTCCCCGGCCAGCACGATTCCCAGCACGGTGGTGAAGAGCAGCAGCAACGGGAACAACGACAGGAACGAGTAGTACGCGATGAGGGCCGCGAGGTAACCGCCACGGTCGTCGAGAAATTTGTACAGCACTGCCAGCGGAAAACCCGCCGACGGATGCCTGCGCTGATAACTGTCCACCTTGGCGACCATCATCGGACGAATGTAACCACCGCAGGCACCACGGAAACGTCGACGGCGCGTGTGACCCAGATCTCAGCGCGCGAACGTGCGCTTTCGTCGACGGGCTCCGACTAAGTCTTCAGTACCAACCCGGCACGAGGAAAGGAACTCACATGAGCTTCATCGACAAGGCCAAGAACGCAGCAGAAGACGCCATCGGCAAGGCGAAGGAAGTTGTCGGCGACGCCACGAACAACAAGGACCTCGAGGCCGAGGGCAAGAAGGATCAGGGTTCGGCAGGCGTGAAGAAGGTCGGCGAGAACATCAAGGACACCTTCAAGTAAGTCGTACTTCGGTGAGGGCCGTCGATCAGGTGATCGGCGGCCCTCGCTCTGTTCGACGAACAACCGTTTCGGCGGAAGCGTATAAAGTGCACAGCGCTGGCTCTCGAGCCGGCACGGGCGTCCAGCAGAAGGCGCAAGATCGTGGATCTCTCCGGCGAAGCGCGGCAGGGGTCCTATGCGAGAGGACCGTGTGAATGTCGCAATCATCGCCCGATGTGCAGCTTCCCGGATCGTCCCCTGCATCGTCACTCGCCGAATTCGCGCGGTCGTTGCGTGATACCCGCCGTTCGATGCCCGAGACGATGGCAGAGATCTTGCGCACCTCCATCCGGCTCATACCGGGTGCAACCGTCGGCTGCGTCACCACGGTCAGCAAAGGCGTCCGCACCGTGGTGGCATCCACCGACCCTTTGGCCGAAAAGCTGTGTCGACTGCAGTACGAGCTCGACGAGGGCCCGATTCCCACCGAGGTTCGCCACTTCGATGTCGTCGTCTCGGACGACCTCACGTCGGAGCCACGATGGCCGGAGTTCGCGGTTCTGGCCGTGAACGAGGGATTCAAATCCTTGGCGGCGTTTCAGCTCTACAGCAACGCCGACGACCTCGGTGCCTTGATCTTCTACAGTGACGAGCCGCGTGCCTTCGACGTCGACGCGGTCGAGATCGGGGAAGCCCTCGCAGCGCATGCCGCCATTGCCTTGCTCAGCGCCCGCGACAACGAGCAGTTCCGCACGGGCCTGGCCAGTCGCGACATCATCGGCCAAGCCAAGGGAATGATCATGGAACGCTACGATCTCGACGCGGTGCAGGCGTTCGAGCTGCTGGCGAAGCTGTCGCAGCAGCAGAATCAGCCTCTGCACAAGGTGGCTCACGACTTGGTCGATACCGATCACCCGACCAATTCGACCTTCTGACGACCCCCAGGTTTCGATCTTTCGGTCACGAGGAAAGCAGTCGTTGGTATCGGCAGGCAACACGCGATACCCGCGGGCGGTTATGTCGTTGAGCCAACAGCGATCGACCGCTCGTCGCTAGGGCTCCGGTTGGCAGGTCGGACACCACCATGTTCGACGCTTGTCCGGATCTCCTGGTGTCTCCGCGACCACCCGAATCGACGTCCCACACCGCAGACACGGCTTTCCTGCCCGCCCTGCAACCCAGTGCGATCGACCCCGGCGAGTGTCCCCGGTGGTCACCTGCATCGCACCCGGAACCGTCGCCGAATGACGCATCGCCCGCTCGAGCAACGCGACCAATCTCTGCGCGTCGACATCACTCGACGGCGTCCACGGCCACAGGCCGCGCAGAAAACACAGCTCGTTGGCCCACAGATTTCCGGGACCGGCGATCACCCGCTGATCCAGCAACGTCGCAACGATCGGCCGACTCCCCTGAGCCGTGATGTTGGCAACTCCGCGCTCGGCGTCGAACGTCGGGTGCAGCGGGTCCGGCCCGAGATGTGCGATCAGCGCGTTCATGTCCCTCGTGTATCCGTAGTCCACGACCGGCAGCAGAATTCCGTACGCGGTGGGCCCGTCGACCACGGCAAGCCGGACGCGCACGTCGGGTCGGACGCGCTGCGGAATCGAGCGACCGGCCCGCACGACCGTCCACGATCCGCTCATCCGCAGATGCGTGTGCAGCGTCGTGCCGTTCTCGAAATCGGTGAACAGATGCTTGCCGTGTGTCCGATGCCCGACGACGGTTCGGCCGGCCAGATTCTCCACTGCGTGCGCGGGCACCTGCAGCCTTCCGGCCCGCAGCGTCGCGCCGTCCAATGCTCGACGCAACCTCGCGGCCAGTGCAAATACGGTGTCGCCTTCGGGCATGCTTCTGGGGTATCCCGCTCGGCAGAACCGTAATCGCCCGCTCGGCCCCCTCGTGCGATGAACACCTCCGCCGGAGCCGACATCACCGCGACGCGACACCTGCCGGACTTGCCGGACAGTCGTTGGACCTCGTCGACAGACCGTGAGCCCAGGGCGCGACCGACGACCGGAGAATTCCCGACGGCGTCGGCCGCAACACCGATTCGAGTTCGGCCAATGGAACCGGTGCCTCGACGAGGGATTCCCACGGATACTTCTCGCCGGTATCACGGAGGAAGGCAACGGCCTGGTGGAGGTGCCGCGGCTCGTAGTTGTGGATTCCGGTGATGGTCAGCCAGTTTCGGACCACCGCTTCGGGGTCGACGGTGATCGGGGCACCGGGCGCGACGGAGCCGGCGAGCACGAGCCGCCCACCGACGTCGAGTCGCCCCGAGGCCGCCTGCAAAGCCGAGGACGATCCGGAGAAGTCGATGGCCACATCGGTGCGTGCACCGTCGTCCTCCACGGCCCCGAATGCACGGGATTGTTTCTGCCGCTGCAGGTCTCGGTCGAGGACCGACACCGCTGCACCTCGCTCCCTGGCCGCCGCAGCGGCGGTCACCCCCAGCATCCCTGCCCCGACGATCAGTACTCGTCGACCGTCGATCGCACCGGCGGCGTCGAGGGCGGCCATCACCGTCGCCGTCGCACACGCTGCGGGCGCGGCGACGGCGTCGGGCATGGTGTCGGGAACTCGGACCACTGCGGTTCCGCGTGGGAGCACGATGTGTCGAGCATAGGAGCCGCTGAGAGCCCATGCGCTCTCGGCAGACTCGTGACCCACCTTGCGCACGGCCGAACATTTGGCCGTGAACCCGCGGACACATCGGGCGCACCGACCACAGCACACCGTGACCGACCAGACGATCCGATCCCCCACCTCGACAGCCGATACCGCATCGCCGACGGCAATCACGCGACCGACGGCCTCGTGCCCGAGCACAGACGGGCACGCACCGTGCCGTCGACCGGACACGGTGTGCAGGTCGCTCCCGCACACCGTGGCGAGATCGACGCGCACCAACACCTCACCCGATTCGAGAGCGGGAATCTCAATGTCCCGCAATTCGATTCCGCTCCCCGTCCAGACGGCGGCCTGTGTCAGACCAACAATGATCTGATCCATCCGGAGATCCTTTCCACGATGTACACCACGACGAAGATGACGAGAACGATCGCACCGGCGACGTCGAAGTTCAGAGTACGAATCGACTCGAAGAGCAGGAAGCCGATACCGCCTGCACCGACGATCCCCAGGATGGTCGAGGTGCGGATGTTCACGTCGAGCAGATACAGGCTCGAACCGACGATCGACGGAACAGCCTGAGGAACAACCGCACTCAGTGTCCGATTCCACCAACCGCCACCGACCGACGCCACCGCTTCGAGGGGACCGGGATCGATCTCCTCGATCGCGTCGGCGACGAGTTTGCCGAGGAATCCGACGGACCCGATGGCCAGTGCGCAGGTTCCCGCCACCGGGCCCAGTCCGAGTGCCGCGACGAATACGACAGCGAGGATGAGTTCGGGGACTGCGCGGACCAATAGGATCCAGGATCTCGCGACCCAGTACACCGCGGGATGCGGAGTTGCGTTGCGCGCGGCCAGAACTCCGACGGGTATCGACAGAACGATACCGATGGCGGTGGCCACGACTCCGATGGCAACGGTCTGTACGGCGGCGTCGAACAGGTCCGCTCCCAACGCTGAGAAGTCCGGTGGAACCATACGCCCGAACACCTCGATCGACGGCCCGATCCACGTCAGAAGCGAGCGCGGATCCAATTCGAGCACCACGAACGACGCCACGACCGCGACGACGAGCACGGCCGACGCTCCGATGCGCATCAGTCGATCGCGCTGCGGGCCGGCCGCAGACGGCACCAGCAACATGCGGCGAAGAGCCATCGCCGCCAATTCCATCGCGGCGATGATCACCAGGATCACCAGTACGATGCCGAGAGCACGCGGGTAGATCAGGCCCCGCAGAGCGTCCTGCAGGGCGAACCCGATACCGCCTGCCCCGACGAAGCCGAGGACCACCGACATGCGCAGATTGATGTCGATTCGATACACGAAGGCTCCGATCCACGCCGGAACGACCTGCGGAACAACGGCATTGATCATCTCCCGGTAGTAGCCGGCTCCGGCGGCACGGATCGCCTCTCGCGGTCCCACATCGGTCTCTTCGATGGCGTCGGCGAACAGCTTGCCGAGCATGCCGATGGAATGCAGTGCGAGGGCGAGGATGCCGGGCAACACTCCGATCCCCAGCGCCCTGACGAACAGCACCGCGAACAGCAGATCCGGCATCGCCCGGCAGAACGTGATGACGGCGCGAGCAACGCTGTAAAGGACCGGATGCGGCGAGGTGTTGCGCGCCGCGAGAAACGCCAACGGTACCGAGACGATCGCTGCGAGCACGGTGCCCAGTACTGCCATGAGCAATGTGTCGAGTGCGAGGGAGACGATCCTGCCGGTGTCGTCCACGCGGGGCGGCAGCATCCGCTCGAGCAGGTTACCGACGTCTTCGAGACCGTCGATCAGAGTCGTCGGCGCGAAGTCGATGTACCCCGCCGAGAGCACGGTCAGAACGAGCGCGGCGACGCCCAGCGCCGGGAACAGCCATCGACGTCGCCGCGGATCGTTCTGTGCAGCAGTGTTCGTGGGCTTCGGTTCGACCGTGACGGTCATGTCGGTGCCACCGTGGTCATGTTTCCGGGATCGGGCGCGATCCGCTGATAGATCGGCATGATGTCCTCGCGTCGGAGACCGGCGGCCGGGCGATCGAGCACCACCCGACCGTCCCGCAGGCCCACGAGCCGATGCGCCCAGCCGAGCGCGAGATCGACCTGATGCAGGGTGCACACCACGGTCAGCTTCTCCTCGCTGCACACCCGCTGCAGCAGATCCATCACCACGCCCGCGTTCTCGGGATCGAGCGAGGCGACGGGCTCGTCCGCGAGCACGATCCGCGGACGCTGCATCAGGGTGCGTGCGATCGCCACCCGTTGCTGTTGCCCGCCCGACAGCGTGTCGGCCCGTCGTTCGGCGAAGTCCGCCAACCCGACTCGGCCGAGGCACGCCCGGGCTTCCTCTCGCATCGCCTTCGGATAGGTGAAGGCTCCGTAGCGCGGAAAGGACAGGCGACCGATGCCGCCCACGAGTACGTTCTCGAGACAGCTCAACCGACCGACGAGATTGAAGTGCTGGAAGATGAAGCCGACATCGCGGCGCAGTTCGCGCACTCGGCGACGGTTTGCCAGATCGACACGAGTGTCGAGGGCGGTGACGCTACCGGAGGTGACGGGCTGCAACCCGTTGATGCACCGCAGCAGCGTGGACTTCCCGGAGCCGGAAAGCCCGAGCAGCACCAACATCTCACTGTTGTGCACGTCGAGATTCACGTCCCTGAGCGCGGTGGTGGATCCGAATGTCTTGGTGACATTGCGAACGCTGACCACGACATCGCCCCGGTCCATCGGTGCGGACATCATCAGCCCTGGCACTTCTCGGAGCCGGTGACCTCGCATACGTGGCGCACGCCGTCGTAATCGCTGTCCTGCGCCGGCACGACGCCCCAGGCGTCCTCGTCGGTGATGCGGCATTCCTCGGCGCAGATGCCGTCCGCGACGAAGGCATCGGAGTTCATGCCCTCGCTGAAGACGTCCTCGAGCTTCGCGATGGCGTCGGCACCGAGATCGTTGTTGGCAGCGAAGAGCGAACCGGCGATCATCTCGGACTTCCACACTGTCTTCAGCTCGCCGGGTGCCAGCTCGCCGTTGTCGATCATCGTTCGGTCGACCATGGTGTCGAACGCGAAACCGGCATCGCAATCCCCGGCTTTGACGGCCAAGGCCGAGGCGTCGTGCCCGCCCGCGTAGATCGGGGTCATTGCACTCGAGATGTCGGCCTCCGCACCGGAAGCGATGACATTGTCCTCGATGAGTCCCGCTGTCGGGTAGAGGAATCCGGAGGTCGAGCTGGGGTCGACGAAACAGACCTTCTTACCGGCGTAATCGGCGAGCCCGTCGACCGAGGCATTGTCCGAACGGGCGATTCCGTAGGACTGGTAGCCGGGCGGAGTTCCCTCGTCCTGAACGACGGCACCCAGCGGCGTCATGTCGGCCCCGTTGATTCCGGCGACCACGTAGGCGAACGGGCCGAAGAAGGCGAGGTCGACATTGCCCGCGATCAGGCCCTCGACCACACCCGCGTAGTCCGAGGCCTGGATGAACTCGACGGTTGCTCCGGTCTCGTTCTCGAGGCGCTCGATGACCGGGTCGTAGCTGGCCTTCAGGTCGGTGGAATTCTCGGCGGGAATCGCAGCGAGCGTGATGGTTTCGGGGAATCCTTGCTCGGTGGTGGCTCCGTCGGAAGAACTGGAGCAACCGGCTGCAACGAGTGCGGCAGCCGAGAGCACGGCCGCGGCGGTCACGGTGCGACGGTGAGAGGTGGCGATCATGGCGGGGTGTCCGTTCGGTGAGGTTCGGGCGAGGATGGTGTTCACGGCAGAACGATGGGGGGAAGGTCGGCGACGCTGTCGAGTACGTGCGTCGCACCGGCCTCGCGTAGTCGGTCGACGGAGTGAGCTCCGGTGAGCACCCCGATCAGCAGAGATGCGCCGGCCCGGCGACCGGACAGGATGTCGCTCGAGGTGTCGCCGACGACGGCGACCGCAGCGATGTCACTGACCTCGGCGAACAGCGCAGCCGACAGGACGAGATCCGGGTGGGGACGCCCACGGCCGGCCTCACCGGGTGCGAGGAACGCGTCGGGCAGATCCTGCCAGCCGAGCGTGTCGATGATGCGCTTCTGTGTCGGTGCCGAGAAGCCCGTGGTCAGCACGACGCTGATCCCGGACTCGCGGAGCTTCGTGATGGCCTGCGCCGCACCGGGAACGGGCGCGATACCGTCGTCGATGCGGGCGTCGTAGGCCGACTCGAAGGCGCGGTTGGCGGCCTGGGCACGGTCCTCGGTTCCGAACAGCACACGGAACACCTCGATCTTGGACTGACCCATCGTGTCCAGGACGTAGCGACGGGCGTCGTCGCGTTCGGGTCCCTCGGATGCGAGTCCGACGGCGGTGGCCGCGACGTCGAACGCGTCCAACACGAGTCCGTCGTCGGTGACGGTGGTTCCGGCCATGTCGAGGACGACGAGTTCGATGTCGGTGCTGGCGTTCGGGGTAGTGGAGTTCGGCATGAGAAAGAGACTGCCGTTTGGTATAGACCATTGCGTGGAACTCGAGTGAACGACTCGTGAACGTCGAGCAACAGTTAGGTCTAGACCAATTGGTGCTATGGTCGGCTCATGGTTGTGGACAGCGAACCCCGCGTGCTCAAGCACCAGATCGTGCGTAGAAGTCTCGACGACATGCTCGACGGCATGTCGGCAGGCGACGCATTTCCGTCCGAGCGCGATCTCGCCGATCGATACGACGTCTCCCGCGAGACCTTGCGTCAAGCCATTCGAGAACTGTTGGTGGCCGGTCGAATCGAACGTCGCGGACGCGCGACCGTCGTTGCCGAACCCAAAGTGGTATTACCGTTGGCGATCGGTTCCTACACCGAGGCAGCGCGGGAGAAGGGCATGAGTGCCACCCGAATTCTGGTCGGCTGGGACACGTTCCGAGCTGACGACGCCCTCGCGGATCTGCTCGGAATCGAGACCGGTTCGGAGGTGGTCCAACTCGAGCGCGTCTTCACCACCGGGGACGTCCGAGTGGGTCTCGAGACGACTCGCATCCCTGCGTACCGCATTCCGGGGCTGCAGGACAGTTTCGATCACCGAACGTCGTTGTATGCCGAATTACGAACGCGCGGAGTCGTCTTCGGACGAGTGGTCGACACCATCGAAACCGTCCTTCCCGACGCCCGAGAAGCTGCGCTCCTCACCGTCGACACCCGCACACCGATGTTTCTGCTCGGCCGCGTCTCCTACGACACGGACGGGGTTCCTATCGAACACCGACGGTCGCTCTACCGCGGAGACCGGATGACCTTCACCGCAGTCATGGATGCCTGACATGACCACAGAATATGACGTCGTGGTCGTCGGTGCCGGGATCGTCGGTCTCGCTCACGCCTATCACGCTCACCGACGCGGCCTGACGGTAGCGGTGGTCGATCATGCCGATCGCGTGGCAGGTGCATCGGTGCAGAACTTCGGACACGCCTGCATCACAGCGCAATCCGGTACTGCACTCGACTACGCTCGGGCCGGCCGCAGCCACTGGCTCGACCTCGCCCGTACGGCAGGTTTCTGGGCTGTCGAGTCCGGGACGCACTGCGTTGCCCGGCACGAGGACGAGTACGCAGTGCTCGAGCAGTTCGCCGAACTGCGGGGCAAGGAGCAGGTACGACTACTGGGCCGCACCGAGGTACTGGACCGACTCCCCATTGCCGACACCGACGTGGTGGGCGGCATGTATCTGCCGCTGGACGTCCAAGTGGACCCACGCGCCGCCGCCCCGGCCATCGCGCGTTGGCTCGACAGCTCCGGGGTCGACTTCTTCTGGCGCACCGCCGCAACGTCGTTCGCCCCCGGCGTAGTTCACACCTCGCGCGGGGAACTGCGGGCCGGCACCACCTTCGTCACCGTCAACCACGACATCGATCGACTGTTTCCCGAGTACGCCGAACGCGACGCACTGGTGCGATGTCGGCTGCACATGCTGCGCGCCACGCTCCCGCTCGACGCACCGCTACCCACCCCACTGTTCACCGGTTGGTCGCTGCTCAGGTACTCGGGTTTCGAGAACCTGCCCGCCGTTGCCGACGTCGCTGCCCGCCTGCAGTCCGACTATCCCGGCTACGTCGAGCTCGATCTGCACCAGATGTACACCCCACAACCGGACGGATCGATCCTGCTCGGCGACACTCACGTTCGTGAGATCACCGCGTCTCCGTTCCAGAGCGAGGAAGGATTCCAGGTGCTGCTCACCGAAGCCCGGTCGCTCTTCGGAGTCGACCGCATCGACGTCACCGACCGATGGCAGGGAATCTACTGTTCGGCACCGGGTTCGGAGTTCCTGCTGGAGGAACCGGTGGACCGCGTGCACATCGCCACTGTTACCACCGGGATAGGCATGACGACCAGCATGGGCCTGGCGCTGGCCAACGTGGACAGCGCTCTGGCACCGGCCTGAGTGCACCTCGTGAACACCCAGGTGTCCCGGTTACCCGAACAGACTCTGCCCCAGGTAGCCGTCGTCGACCACTCCCGGGAGTATCGCGAACACCGCAGAACCGATCGGGGTGGTCCATTGGTTCAACGCATCGAATTCGTCGAGTCGTTGCTGAATCGGCAGGAACTGGGTGAGCACATCGCGCTGATAGCTCGCGAACAGTAAGCCGGTGTTCGACAGTGATCCGGCAGCCGGTGGGTCGTCGTAGTTGTAGGCCCGCCGGAAGATTCGCTCGCCGTCGTGAACATGCCGTGCCCTCGCGATGTGCGAGGACGGTGGGATGACCGGAATTCCGAATCGATCGGTTGCGTTGAAATCTGCCTTGTCGAACTCGGCGGTTCCGGTCAACGGGGCACCTGTGTCGAGGGTTCGCCCCACCGACAGTTCCCGGCCGGGTCGATCCAGCTCGTCCCAGGTGTCCATCTCGATCCGGATGCGCCGCAACACCATCGACGTTCCGTGTTTCATCCAGGGCTGATCGCTCCCGTCGTCCCAGACCAGACCGTCGAAGTCGGTACTTCCGGCCTCCGGATTGACGGTGCCGTCGACCTGTCCCATCAGATTTCGCATCGTGGTGCCCGATTCCTCGGTACCACGCGAACGCCGGAATCCGCGCTGTGTCCAGGCGATCGTCACCAACGAGCGCACGTTCTTGGTCAGTACCCGCACAGCGTGCGCAACGGTGACGGGATCGTCCGAGCACACCTGCAGCAGCAGATCGCCGCCGGTGAATCCCGGTTCCAGGCGGTCGATTCCGAACGCAGGAAGCGGTGCCAGCCACGACGGCCGCCGATTCGGCAGACCGATCGCATCGAACACACCCGGACCGAGCCCGACGGTCACCGTCAGGCGGGCGGGCTCGAGCGCCAGTTCGGCCTCGGTATCGGCCAGTGCGGGTGCACCGGACGTCAACCGTCCGATGTCCTCCGTCCAGACCTTCAGGATCCCGATCAGCTCGTCGCGTCCGACGCGCTCATGCATGTTCAACCCGACGAACATCGAGTGTGCCTGCGGCGGAACAGTATCGACACCGGCTTGATGAACGCCGCGCCACGGCACGGTCTCACTTCCGGTGGCCGTCTGCTCGGCTCGGTTGCCGACGATCTCGTAACCGGTCGCGGCTCCCACGCCCGCGACGCCGAGCGCGGCGACGCCTCCACCGAGGAGACGCCGCCGGCTCAGCGAGCGTGGTGACCGGTTCTCGTTGTCAGCCACCGTGTGCCGGCGCGGGGGTTGCCGACCCGTCCATGTCCATGGTGCCGGGCTCGTAATTCTCCTGGGCCCCAGAGAAGTCACGAACCTGCGCGGTGAACGTCGTGCTCGACGCGTCCTCGAACTCGAGCGTGAATTCCGCGTCGGCTCCGGGGGTCAGCGGCGACGTGACGTCCATCAGCATCAGGTGATCGCCGCCCGCGGCGAGCACGTGCGTACCGCCCGCCGGGATGACGAAGCCTCCCTCCTTCGGCCGCATCACCATCGCCCCGTCCGCCCCGGTTGCCATCTCGTGCAATTCGATTCGGCTCGACGCCGGAGACGATGCACCGACCACGTGCACATCGGAGTCGCCGGTGTTCTGCAATTCGGCGAAGGCCGCCGTCATACCGGAGTCTGCGGCTTTGACCCATTGCTCGCGGACGACGACGGAATCGGACTCCGTCGCCGCGGCGGCGGGCTCGTTGCTGGAGCATCCGGTGAGGATCAGGCCGGTGACCGACAGTGCGGCCAACAGTGTGGAGGTGCGACGGGTGAGATTCATACGAGTTCGCTTTCGTGTCGAGAAGCAGCGGGATTGGTGGTTCTGGTCCGTGCTCTGCGAATCGAGCCGAGCAGGACGTCGACGGCGAGGAAGGCCACCAGGCTCAGCCCGAGGAGTGGGACGAACCAGCCGACAGCGACAGCGACGACCACCAACGCGGCGACGGACATCGGTGAGATGCGGCGAATGCCGCCGCGCAGAGGCGGCCGCCCTGCCGTGAGGCCGCTTGCCTTGGTGGGGCGGCGTTTCCACCACATCATGTAGCCCCTGACGATGACCGATGCCAGCGCGACGGCGAGCGCAAGCAGCGCAAGCTGATTGGCTACCCCGAACAACGTGCCCATGTGCAGCTGAATACCCCAGGCCGACAGCTTGGCCGCGATGGGCCAATCGGAGAAGAACACGGTGTCGATCACTGTGCCGGCGGCACCGTCGATCGAGATGGAGTCGTTCGACATCACCCAGGGCTGACGGGTTTCGGCGACGACGAACGCCGTGTCTGCCGACGGTGGAATGGACGCTTCCACGGCACCGTCGATTCCGTTGGCTCGGGCGATCCCCAGCACCGAGTCGATACGTCCGACGTTGTCCTCCGTCGTCGATGCATCGGCCGGCATTTCCATCGAATGCCCGCCGTGACCGGAGTGGTCACCCGCCGCGGCCGCGTCGGAGGAGCCGATCGTCTTGGTGACGGCGGGGGTGGTCCAGCTCAGTGCCGACCGCAGCTCGGTGACGTTCTCCCCGGCGTAGGTGGACCATGTCAATCCGGTGGCGGACAGGAAGATCAGACCGACGGCGATCCAGATACCAGCCACGCCGTGCCAGTTCAAGGACCTGTTGCGGCCCTTCGACTTTCGATCGAAGGTCAACAGCCTGGCCTTGTCGCGATTGCGTCGATACCGCTCGAACCACAGGTACAGGCCGCCGAGCGCGATCACCCACAACCACGAGGCGGCGAGTTCGCTGTAGAGGCGACCTGGCTCCCCCAGGTGCAGATGGCGATGGAGTTCGGAGATCCAGGTGCGCAACGGTAGGGCGCTGGAGGAGCCGTACACAGCCAGCTCACCCACAGACGTCGCGGTGGCGGGGTCGACGAAAACAGCCAGCCGCTGCGATTCGCCCAAGCTCGGGTCGGTGAACATCACCCGAGTGGTGTCGCCGGCCTCGGCTGCAGGGCGGACGGCGGCGACGGTGAGGTCGGGTCGTTCGGCCTGCGCTGCCCGAATCTGCTGGGCGACGGGGACGGCCGGACCGGTCGTGTCCACGTGGACGTAGTCGCGATACACGAGTTGTTCGATGGTCGGAGCAACGGCGTAGAGGCCGCCGCTGATGGTGGCGATCAGGATGAACGGTGCCACCAGGATGCCTGCGTAGAAGTGCAGACGCAGGATCAACGGTCGCCAGCTCCGTGGGCGCTGGGAAGGGGTGGGCGGCGATGGATCGGCGAGGCGTTCCAATTCCGGTGTGGACATGAGGACTCGTTTCGTGAAGGCATGGGTGGGCGCGCGCAGCGGTGCGCGAGAAGGCATCGCACAGACGATCGGGCGTGCTCGAGGCAGCGCGGATCGCGCGATGTGAGGGCTCGTCGAACAGACAGCGACAGCTCGATACCCGACGCCTACGTGCAGGGCGGGTGGGAGTGAAGAGCTGCGGTCAGGTCCGAAGCGCAGGCGGTCCGCGGTTTCCGCAGCCCGACAGGTCGAGTAGACGAGGCGTTCCCGGGAGTCGGTAGACCGGAAGTTCAGGGGCGATGCGGGACTCGTCGACGACGAGAGCTGCCAACAGAGGCAGTGCCTCACGTAGCGAGGTCACTGCGCGCCGGATGCCGTGCTCCGCTCCGCGGATGGCCAGAGCGCCGACCAGGATGGCAACCACATGGGCCGCGAACATCTGCTGGGTGAGCATCGAACCGTGATGGTGACCGTCGACGGCGGTGAGCAACAGGTGTCCGACCGACTGCGCGGCAGTCAGGATCATCAGCAGCTGTGCGCGCGGTGCCGCCGGTGTCGGTGCCGCGGCGGTCGCGTAGCCGATCGCAGCGGAGACGACGGCCAACAGCACGATGGCCGCGTCGGATGGAGGCATTCCCCCACCGAACGTGTGCGCTGCGACGGTGACCAGCGCCGACAGCCCGCCCACGGACGCACCGCGCAGGAGCGCGAATCCATCCGTTGACGCAGACATGGACGGGAGCTTACTACCGACTACACCGAGTAGTAGTCCAGGTACCGGAACGACGCCTCCGGACCCCGCAAGCCGGTCCGACGGTCTTTTTCCGGTTGGTTATCCTGATCATCGGTACTCGAACCATCAACGGTCGAGCCGCGAGATCGAGAGTGGACGCACATGGCAGAGAATTCGGACGCGGCCCAGGCTCGGGTGTTCGCCGACATGCTGACCAGCGAGATCGCAGCCGCGTCGAGTCGCGTCGAAGAGTCCGAGCAACTGGCGCGCAAGGCCTTGCGGGTAGGCGATTCCCGCAGCCATGTGTGGCACAGCGACGAAGCGCAGACCCAGAAGCAGGCGCTCTACGCGCTGTATCGCCAGCTCGATGCGTTGCGCAACCGGTTTCCCACCGTGCAGCCGCGAATCTCCGGCTGACGGCGTACCCGTCGGACGACTACCGGTCAGCCCCTGCCGACGACGGCGACGATCAGCTCGGTCAATTCTTCCGTCGCCTCCTCTGGCCCCAGCACTCCGGATACCGCCGCGTGCGACAGTGCCTCCGCTGCACCGAAGATCGCGGTGATCGACGATGCCGAGATCCCGCCGGAGCCGCTGAACGGCTCGAGAATCGACCGGCATCGATCGGAATACGCCCGTTCGGCCGATCGCTTGACCTGTTCGAGTTCGGGCGAGCCCTCCAATGCCGCCAGCACACCCGTCAGCTCACGCCCCTGCGCCAACGCGCAACCCACGTACGAGTTGGCGATTGCGTGTGCGCGTCCGTTCAACGAGGTGGGCGCGGCGTGGAGGGATTCCTCGAGCATGACCGTCTGCCGGTCGTCGAATTCCGTGAACAGGGCGGCCAGGAGTTCCGCACGCGAGGCGAAGTGGCTGTACACCACGGGTTTTGCGACGCCGGCGTGTTCAGCGAGTCGGCCGAGCGTCAGAGCGTCGGCTCCTTCCGCCCGCACGAGAGCCCAGGAGACCTCCACCAACTGGTCGTATCGGTCGGAGCGAGACAGTCGCGTCCGGGCCATCGGGCACCTCCTTGCGCTATGTACGAATAGTAACCTACTCTTGGTACATAGCCGCTTCTCCTCACCGAAGGAATCAGCCATGACCACACTTGTCGTAGTCTCCCATTCCGACCCCGACTCCCTGACCCACCACGTCGCTCGATCCGTATCGGACGCGATCCGCACCGCAGGCGACACCGTCGAGGCGGCCGATCTGGCGGCCGAGAACTTCGATCCTCGATTCGAGGACGCAGACCTGAACTTGTTCCGCGGCAACGGAACCACACCGGCGGACGTGCGTGCCGAACAGGAACGAATCGATCGCGCCGATCATCTGGTTCTGGTCTTCCCGATGTACTGGTGGTCGATGCCCGCGCTACTGAAAGGGTGGATCGATCGCGTCTTCGTCAGCGGATGGGCGTACGAATACAGCCCGGGAGTCGGGTTCGACAAGAAGCTGGACCGACTCACCGTCCACCTGGTTGCACTTGCCGGCGACGATGCCGACAGCTTCGAGCGCCACGGCGTCGATGCCGCTTTCCGTACGCAGATCGAACGGGGCATCTTCGAATACTGCGGTGCAACAGTGGGATCGACGAACTTCCTGTACGAAACCGATACCAGGAGTCGCGAGACACTCGATGCAGAGGTCGCCGATCTCGCTTCTGCCATAGCCGGCCGGGTGGTCGTCCGACAGAAGGCCCTCGCCTCCGGCTGATCAGATCTCGACGAGCTCGGAGCGCCGCGTCCCCTGGCGACGGATCCATTGTCATTCAGGGCCATTGTCGCTCAGGCGCAACGCTTGTCGAAGCCGGAAAACTCGCCCCGGGAGATCAGGTGGGAGTGAGGCGGAAGATTGGGAATCGACGGCCCTCGGAGGTCTCGACGTATTTCGCGAATCCGGAGGACGCGTCGAGGAACTTCTGCCAACTGTCGGCCCATTCGGCATCGGGGACTTCCGAGGCTTCCACTGCGACGGTTCGTACTCCCCCATCGTGGGGAACCTCGATGTCGACGCGAGGATGTGCGCGCAGATTGTGAACCCAGGCAGGGTCTTTGGGTGAACCCGCGGCCGAGCCGACGATCAACCAGCTACCTTCCTGGGAAATCGCCATCAGCGGATTCAGCCGGATCTCGCCACTCTTGGCGCCGATCGAGTGCACGACGACGAGGGAGTCGCCGAACCCAGCCGTGGACACGTGTCCACCGTTACTGCGGAACTCCTCGATGATCATCTCGTTGAAGTCGGCCATACCACCGATTATGTCGCGGACAGCGTCGGCGCGGACCGGTTTCTCACCGACGGCTCAGCGGCGACGATTTCCATCACCGCCGACCAAAGGTTAGCCTGTGCTCATGCGCGCCTCGGGCGCGCTGCGCCGTCGGGTGATCCCCGGCGGCTCGTTGCTGTCAGAACCCGAAGGACATCCCACGTGCTCAACGTTCGTCGCCGCGCAGGCACCCTCGCCGCCGCTGCTGCCCTGGTCGGATCGCTCGTCGCGTGCGGAGCCTCAGAGGAGGTTCCCGACGCGGTCTCGGACACCACCGCAGGTGGGACCACCTACCCATTGACCATCGACAACTGCGGAGAGTCGGTGACCTTCGACTCGGCACCGCAGCGGGTGGTGTCGCTGGATCAGAACTCCACCGAAATTCTCCTCTCGCTCGGCGTGCAGGATCGCATGGTGGGCACCGCCTCCTGGACCGATCCGGTCCGCGAGAACCTCGCCGACGCGAACGCCTCGGTTCCCCGACTGGCCGACAACGCCCCCACCTACGAGGTCGTGGTCGATACCGAACCCGATCTCGTCACCGCATCGTTCGGACGCCACTTCGAGCAAGGCGGCGTCGCTCAGCGGTCCCGCTTCTCCGAAACCGGTGCGGCCACGTATCTTTCACCCACCGACTGCGACGCCGGTCGCAGCGTCAACGGGGGCAACACCCGAACGACGCTGCTCACGATGGAGTCGCTGTACCAGGAGATCACCGAACTCGCGGCGATCTTCGACGTCAACGAGCGCGGTGCCGAGTTCGTCGACGAACTGAAGACCCGCATGGCCGACGCCACCGCGACCACCGCCGAATCGGATGTCTCCGTGGCATTCTGGTTCGCGGACACCAAGAGTCCGTACATCGCAGGCGGACGGGGATCGGCCGATCTACTCGCCAGAACGGTCGGCATGACGAACGTCTTCGCCGACACCGACGACGACTGGCCTGCCGTCGGCTGGGAGACCATGGTGGATCGGGATCCGACCGTCCTGGTACTGGGCGACCTGGCGCGCAACCGTTTTCCCGGTGACCTGCTCGCCGACAAGATCGCATTCCTCGAGTCCGACCCCGTCACGAGCACGATGGCCGCCGTCCGAGACAAGCGCTACATCTCCCTGCACGGTGCGGAGATGAACCCGTCGATCCGGGCCGTCGACGGTGTCGAGAAGGTGTCGGCCGGACTGCGCGACCTGGGACTGTCGTCCTGACCGCGACCATCACCCGCCGGCGCTCCGCCCAGCGAGCGCAGACCTCCCGCAACCTGTGGCGTTGGGTGTTCGCCCTGCTGGGCGGGGTCGTGCTGTGCGTGGTGTCGGTCCTCGTCGCCATCACCCTCGGGCCGGCGAACATCTCGCTGGTCAACGTGCGCGACGTGATACTCAACCATCTCGGCATCACCGACATCCCGGTGAAGGTATCGAAGAACGCGATCATCTGGGAGGAGCGACTCCCCCGTGCGCTCGTCGCTGCAGCCAGTGGCGTCGGACTCGGCATCTGCGGTGTCATCATGCAGTCGCTCCTGCGTAATCCCCTGGCGGACCCGTTCGTGCTCGGTGTTTCCTCGGGTGCCTCGACGGGTGCCGTCGTGGTCGGTGTCCTCGGTGTCGGCGGGGCCGCGCTCGGGCTGTCCGGTGGTGCGTTCATCGGCGCACTCGTCGCGTTCGGCCTGGTGTTGTTTCTCGCCCGAATGTCCGGCAGTGGAAACGATCGCGTGATTCTCGCCGGTGTTGCAACCACTCAATTGTTCTCGGCCCTGACGTCTTTCGTGATCTTCGCCTTCGCCGACTCGGACGAGACGCGCGGCGTGATGTTCTGGCTGCTCGGTTCGTTCGAGGGTGTGCGATGGAACGACGTCGTGCTGTGTGTGGCCGTGGCCGGCATCGGCGCGGTGGTGTGTTGTTACTACGCGTACGTGCTCGACGCGTTCGCGTTCGGCAACTCGGTGGCGTCCTCGCTCGGCTTCGACGTCAAGAAGGTCCGATTGACTCTGCTCGTCGGCACCGCCCTGATCACCGCGACACTGGTCAGCGTGGCCGGCGCCATCGGTTTCGTCGGCCTCATTCTTCCGCACGCAGCGCGTCTGTTGGTGGGACCCAACCACAGCCGCCTCGTGCCCACCACTGCCGTCATCGGCGCGATCTTCATGGTGTGGGTCGACGCCGTGTCGAGAGTCGCGTTCGCCCCTACCCCACTGCCGGTGGGCGTCGGGACAGCACTCGTCGGCGTTCCCGCCTTCATCGCAATCATGGCTCGCAAGAGAGGAATTCGATGACCCTGCACGCGTCGAACGTCTCCTGGAAGCGCGGTGGCGTCCTGGTGGTCGACGGCGTGACCCTGCATCCGGGGCCCGGCCGCATGGTGGGACTGTTGGGCCCCAACGGTTCCGGTAAGTCCTCACTGCTGCACCTGATGGCCGGGGCCGCATCACCCACCGCTGGTGTCGTCGAACTCGACGGTGCGGAGCTCGGTTCGCTCAAGCGCAGACACATCGCCCGCGCGGTCGCAGTCGTGGGTCAGCACGCCCACACGGACGTCGATGTGACGGTCGGAGACGTCGTGCGTCTGGGACGCATCCCGCATCGCGGGGCTTTCGGTGGAAGCGACCTGGACGACGACGCCGTGGACGATGCACTCGCGCAGACCGGACTCACCGACAAAGCGGATCGATTGTGGCGCACGCTCTCCGGTGGTGAGCAGCAGCGGGCGCACATCGCACGCGCACTGGCTCAGCAGCCCCGCGAGATGTTGCTGGACGAGCCGACCAACCATCTCGACATCCACCATCAACTCGAGCTGTTGGCCCTCGTTGCGCGCCTGCCGATCACCAGCGTCGTCGCGCTCCACGACCTGAACCTGGCGGCGATGTTCTGCGACGAGGTCCTGGTGCTCAAGGACGGCAGGGTCGTCGCAGGCGGCACCCCCGCGGAAGTGCTGACCGAGGAACTGATCGCCGAGGTGTACCGAGTGCGGGCGCGCGTGTCCGTGGACGGCGACGACGGACGGGTGCACATCCGTTTCGATGCGGCGGCCGGGTACGAGACCTTCGCAAGGAAGCAGGACTCCGGCGTGGCCGCAGCATCTCGCCCCTGAACGGCATCGGACAGCAGAGTCCCAGGGGATTGGGTGCCACGATTCGTGGTACCCCTGAACCATGAGTGAATCCACCAGACCGGGCGTACCGACCACGGGCCTGCCCGCATTCGGGTTCGAGACGACCTTCGCCGACGAGGTTCCTGGACTGACAGTGCCGTGGCAGGGCACCCACGCGCCGGATCCTCGGGTGTTGATTCTCGACGATGAACTCGCTCGGTCACTCGCGCTCGACCCGGCGTCGCTGCGCACGGCCGAGGCAGCCGGTGTGCTGTCCGGGTCGACTCCTCCGGCCGAATCCGCCACTGTGGCGATGGCGTACGCGGGTCATCAGTTCGGCAATTTCGTTCCCCTGTTGGGGGACGGCCGAGCACTGCTGCTCGGCGAGCTGCGCGATGGTCGGGGCCATCGAGTCGACCTGCATCTCAAGGGGTCCGGCGCTACCCCGTTCTCGCGTGGGGGCGACGGGAGAGCGGTAGTGGGCGCCATGCTGCGCGAGTACCTCATCAGCGCAGCGATGCACGCGCTGCACATTCCCACCACACGTTCGCTCGCCGTCGTCACCACCGGTGAACAGGTGGTGCGAGAAGGAGGTCCGCAACCCGGGGCGGTGCTCGTCAGGGTCGCGTCGAGCCATCTGCGGGTGGGCACCTTCGAGTTCGCGGCCAGGCGTGAGGGGCTCACACAGCCCCTCGCCGACTACGCGATAGCCCGCCACTACCCGGCACTGCTCGAGCTGCCGGTCGAGGAACGCTGTCTCGCCTTCTTCGAGGCTGTCGTCGAAGCCCAGGCATCGCTTGTTGCGCAGTGGATGTCGGTCGGATTCGTGCACGGTGTCATGAACACGGACAACACGACGATCTCCGGGGAGACCATCGACTACGGACCGTGCGCATTTCTCGACTCCTACGATCCGGCTACGGTGTTCAGCTCCATCGACCACGGCGGACGCTATGCCTACGGCAATCAACCCGCAGTGCTCGGGTGGAATCTGGCCAGATTCGGCGAAACACTACTGCCCCTGGTCGATTCGACGCCCGATACCGCCATCACGGCTCTCACCGCAGTACTGGACACGTTCGGGGAACGCTACCGCCGGCACTACTCTGCCGCGATGGCCCTCAAGCTCGGCCTGACAGACGATGGCGCGGACGCGGCGCTCGTCGACGAACTGCACCGGTTGCTCACCGACCACCGAGCCGACTGGACCCTGACCTTCCGCGCCCTCGCCGAGAACTTGCGCGGAGACTCGTCGCCGTTCGATTCCCTCGTTCCACCGGACGCGTCCGCGGAGTGGCTCGAGCGTTGGCGGTCAGCGGTTTCGGCACGAGGACAGGACTTTTCATCGATCGCCGACGGGATGGATCGCGTCAACCCCGCTTACATTCCCCGCAACCATCTGGTCGACGCCGCACTCAGGTCCGCGACCGAGGGTGATCTCGAGCCTTTCGAGCGTCTGCTCGACGTCGTCACGACACCGTTCGACCGCCGCGACGAACGGTCCGAGTACGCCCTGCCCGCGCCTGCGAACTTCAGTGCCGGATTTCGGACCTTCTGCGGAACCTGAAGCGTGAAGGGCAGCGCGGTCAGGCAGGCGCAGCAAAGAATTCGAGGGCGATGTCGTCGGGATCGCGGAACGAGATTCCAGACCCGTAGTGCGCGTGTTTGACACCGCTGTGCGCGATGCCGAGTCGGTCGAGCGTCGATACCCAAGACGCTAGGTCGTCCTGTGTGCAGCCGAACGCGATATGGTCCACGCCCGTTCTCTTCTCGTCGAAGGCACCGGAGACCTGATCGTCGCCGTGAGTGTGCAATCCGAACAGCATGCCGCCGTCGAGCGCGAACACGGTGTGGTGATAGTTGCCGGATTCTTCGTCCTCGTCGAGTACGGGCGACGCGTCGAACAGTCGTGAGTACCACTCGGTGCTGGCGGCAAGATCGGATACGGTCACGGCCACGTGGGAGAGGCCGGGGAATTGCGACATGCGCTGGTCCTTTCGTCCCCGTCCACGTTAGGCACCGACGGCTGTGTGCCACCCGAGATCAGCGCAATACTGCCCGTTCGGCGGGGTTGTGTTCACGACGTCCGCTTCTGTTCGGCTCGAATCAGGCCGCCGCCGACGATCAGTCGTTGAATCTCGCTGGTCCCCTCGTACAACCGAAGCAGCCGGACATCACGGTAGATGCGTTCGACCGGAACCTCACGCATGTACCCGGCACCACCGTGAATCTGAACAGCCAGATCGGCGACCTGGCCGACCATCTCGGTGCAGAACAACTTCACCGCGGACGGCGCGATACGGCGGTCGGTCTCCTGCACCCACGCCCGCGCCGCCTCACGCACCATCGCCCGGCCCGCCATGACACCGACCTGTTGATCGGCGATCATCGCCTGCACCAACTGGAAGTTACCGATCGGCTCCCCGCCCTGAGTGGACGACGCGGCATGAGCCACCGACTCGTCCAAGGCACGCTGCGCCTGACCGACGGCCAACGCCGCAATATGCACCCGCCCCCGCGCCAACGACGTCATCGCCGCCTTGTACCCGATATCGATCATCGGTCGTTCCGCAGGCTCCACTCCTGCGTCGCCGTTGCCGCCCACCAAGGCGTCGGCCTCGACGCGCACGTCGGTGAAGTTCACGTCGGCAGTGCCCGAGCCCTGCTGCCCCATCTTCGCGTCCTTGACGCCCACCTCGATGCCGGCCGTGTCGGAAGGGACCAGGAATACTGCAATACCGTTGCCGCTTTCCGGTTTCGGGTCCAATTTGGCGAAGACGACGAACATGTTCGCGATCGGCGCATTGGTGATGTAACGCTTGCTGCCGTTGATGACCCACCCGGTGCCGTCGACTTTCGCGGTGGTCCGTAGCCCCGCCGGATTCGACCCGGCCCCGTCCTCGGTCAGCGCGAAGGACGCGACGATGTCGCCGGTTGCCATGCCCGGCAGCCACGTCGCCTTCTGGTCCTCGGTACCGAACCCCACGAGCACCTGCCCGGCGATCCCGTTGTTGGTGCCGAACATCGATCGCAATGACAACGATGTGTAACCGAGCTCCATGGCCACCTCGACGTCCTGAATCAGATTCAGACCCAACCCGCCCCACTCCTGCGGAATCGCGTAGCCGAACAGACCCATCTCCGCGGACTGCTGTCGCAGATCGTCCGGGATCGAATCGTTGTTCATGATCTCGAGTTCACGAGGAACCACACGTGATCGCACGAACTGGGAGATTTGCTTCAACACGTCCGCGAAGACGTCGTCCGGTACATCGGGATTCAGCGTGTCCATGGAACCACTATCCCCTGATGAGTTGATCGATTCGTCCGAACCGACGGGATTTTCCTGGCAGGACGGAACCGTCCCACCACATCGGCTCTCCCGTTTCGGATCTCAGCCTCCGATCGGCGTCGGGTATTCGAATCCGGGGAGCTGATCTCCATCTGTGGCTCGAACAGCCGTCACCCAGAGGACGCTCCGAACTGTTGAATTGCCTGCGCGAGATCGATGACGTCCGCATATTTGGCCTGCAGGTCGAGCAGGTTCGACTCGTGCATGCCCGGCTCCCGATCACCGCACGCATCTGCCACCACCAGAGGACGGAAGCCGTGCTGCAGTGCGTCGGTCGCGCTTGCACGGATGCAGCCGCTGGTGGTCAAACCACAGATGTACAGCGTGTCGATGCCGCGGGCAGTGAGGGTGGCCGCCAGAGAGGTACCGAAGAACGCACTCGCATACTGCTTGGTCACCACGATCTCCCCGGCGATCGGACGGGGGTCGACGGGAAATTCGCCCAGTTCCGAGCCCTCCTCGAAGACCGTCAGAGCCGGAATCTTCGTCGTGAAGAGCCCGCCGTCGGTTCCGCCGGGCTGATAGCTGACCCGGGTGAACACGACCGGAACACCGGCTGATCGTGCGGACGAAACCAGCTGTGCCGCAGCCTCTACTGCCGCTTCCACCGGGGCACGCAGGGGCGAGCCGTCCACCAGGTAGGCCGCGACGATGTCGACCACCAGAACCGCCGGGCTACGGCCGGGGCCCAGCTCACCGGCAAATCCCGACTCCCGGTACGACCCGAGCGTGTCGCTCACGCGCGCACTGCCTTACGGACATTCACCGGCGGACGCGGTGCGGGCAATCCGGTTTCGGCCTCGCACCGCTCGAGGATCTTCTCGATCGACGGCCCCTTGTCGAACACTGCGATCTCCCCGCGCGCGGCAGACATCTCACTGCGCGCGGCCTCGGAGGCGGACGAATCGACGACACCGTCGGCATCGCAGACGATTCCGTAGCCGATGCGAGCACCCTCGGTACTGACCAGACCCCGTCGAACTTCGAGACCGACCAGTTCGGGATCCCGGGTCAGCGGGTCACCCCAACCGCCGCCGCCCCACGTGACGAAGTGCAGCACATCGCCTCGTCCCACCGGCACCTCGTGGATCTTGCTGGCCAACACCTCGACCTCACCCGACGCTCGGACGATCCACTTCTTCCCTCGCGCACCGGGTTTACCGCCGTTGACACCCCACGGATACGTGAGCCACCTGTCGTCGTGAATGGCGATGGTGCCCGGCTCCTCGAAGTAGTACGCCACGTCGACGCCGTTGCCACCGCGATGAAGCCCGGCCCCGCCGGTATCGGTGACTGTCTCCCACCGCTCGATACGCAGCGGATAGTAGGACTCGAGGTACTCACAGGGGATGTTGACGAACGACGGCCACAGCGAGTGACCGTCCGGCCCGTCGCCCATCGGACGACCGGGGATACCTCCGAATCCGATCGAGTACAGCTGGAACCACTCCCCGTCCCGCGCGCCCCCGTCGTAGTGGCCGGAGTACATGAAGTGCGGCGACGACGAGAAGCCTGCGGCGTTGAGAATCTCGGGGTTGTTCTTGCCCAGCAGCCCACCGAAAAGGTCGAAGACACGACCGATTCCGTGATTGCGGCCGTTGAGTGCGGCCGGATAGCGTGGCTTCCAGAACGAGTCCTCGGGAATGGTCACGTCGATCAACGGATAGAATCCGTCGTTCCACAGAATCTGCGGATCGGCCACAGTGATGACGTAGATGCCGAAGAACATGCGTACGAGATTCTCGTTGATGAAGTAGTTGATCGGACCGACGGCCTGCGGCGCGGCCTTGCTGAAGTCGAGGTGGATCTTCTCCCCGTGGCGGGTCAGCTCGATGGTCAGTTCGTAAGGGCCGTAACCACATCCGTCATCGCAGATGAAGTCGCTGAACTCGATGGTCTCGCCGTCGACGAACAGCATCGCGAGCAGTACCTTCATGGCCTGATAGTTCCTGTCCAGCAACGCGTCGAGCGCCGACAGATACACGTCGACGCCGAACCGGTCGCAGAGCTCGACGATGCGCCGCGACGCGGTGGTGCACGCCGCGACCAGTCCGTTGAGGTCTGCCCGGTTCCAGTCCGGCTTGCGCACCTGATTGAGAATGATGTCCAGCGCGGTCTCGTTCAATTCGCCTGCGCTGTACAGCTTGAAGGGCGGAATGATCACGCCTTCCTCGAAGATCGTGTGCGCGTCCGTGGGCATGGACGACGGCGTCTTACCTCCGACGTCGGCCATGTGCCCGAACATCGACGACCAGCCGACGACGCGTCCGCTGTGGAAGATGGGCAACACGATCAGCCAGTCGTTGGCGTGACTGATGGCAGCACCACACGCGTAAGGATCGGAGGTGAGCAGGATGTCGCCCTCGCCGACGGTGCCGGAGAAGTTGTCGAGGAAGTCGGGAACGGACAGGCCGAACTGCCCGACCACCATCTTGCCGCTCGGATCGGCGATGAGGGGAAATTCGTCGTGCTGTTCGCGGATACCCGGTGACAGTGCCGTCCGGAAGAGGACCTCGTCCATCTCGGCGCGGGCGTTTCGCAAGGCGTTCTCGATGATGTCGAGCGTGATCGGGTCGACGGGAACCGTGGTGAACGGGGTCTTCGAGGTCTCGATGATGGTGGCCATCAGCTCTCCTGCAGTCGAGTGGTGCGATGGGTGTCGTCGGTGCCGACGGGGTTGATGAGAAGGCATGCGCTGCGGTGGACCGTGGCCGTGTGTCCGGACAACACCAGCGTGGTGGAGTCCATCTCCGTGATCACTGCCGGACCCGTCACGACGTTGCCTGCCAACAGTTTCGAGCGGTCGTAGATGCCGGCCTTTGCGTACTGCCCGTCCATCCACACGTCGTTCGTGGTGATCAACGCCGCGGACGGATCGTCGCCACCGTCCTCCAACGGCTGGAACGCCACCTCGGGGCGTGGACCACTGACCGTGACTCGGAGGTTGATGACCTCCCGTTCGTTCTTGAGTAGGAACGAGAACAGTCGCTGGTGTTCGGCGTCGAAGGCAGAGCCGAGAGTGGACAACAGCTCCCCCGAATCGAGGGCGGACGCGTCGAGGTCGACGGGAATCTCGAATCCCTGACCCTGATAGCGCAGGTCCACCTGGCAGGTGGCGGTCTGCTGGTCTGCTGGCACCCCCTCGGCCGAAAGCCTTTCCGACGCCGCTTCGGCCAATTCGGCAAGAGCTGTGCGCAACTCGCCGTCGTCGATGTCGGAGAAGGCACGAACCATGGTGCGCGCAGCCTCGTCCCGAAGACACGTCGTGGCGTCGCCGTACGCGCAGAGAACCCCGGGAGACGGTGGCACGATCACCGGCCACGACCCGGTGAGTCGACCCAGCGCGTTCGCGTGCAGCGGCCCGGCACCACCGAACGAGACGAGTGCGAAATCGCGAGGGTCGTAGCCCTGCTGCACACTGACCAATCGCAGTGCGCCGAACATGTTCTCGTTGACGATGTCGACAATTCCGGATGCGGCTTCCTCCGGACCGGCCAAGCCGATGGCCTCGGCGATCGTCGCCACCGCGGTGCGACTCGCGTCGGCGTCGAGATCTACCTCCCCGCCCGCCAAAGAGGCTGGGAGGTAACCGAGAACGACGTTCGCGTCGGTCACCGTCGGGTCGGTTCCGCCCTTTCCGTAGGCGGCAGGCCCGGGGTCGGCCCCGGCCGATTGCGGCCCGACCCGCAAGGCGCGCGTCAACTCGGGCACGTGCGCGATGGAACCGCCACCGGCACCGACCGTTCGCACGTCCACGCTCGTCGCGCGGACGGCGAGGTCGCCGACCTTGGTCTCACGGCCGATACGTGGTTGCCCACCGAGCACGAGGGCGACGTCTGTGGACGTCCCGCCCATGTCGAAGGTGAGAAAGTCGGAGAAACCGGCTTGTTCGGCGAACCAGACGGCCCCGGTGACCCCACCCGCCGGACCCGACAACAGCAACGACACCGGTGCCTCCGATGCCTTCGCCGACTGCACCAGTCCGCCGTCACTGCGAAGTATGGACAACGGAGCCTTGATTCCCCTGTCCTGCAACGAGTTGTCGAGATTGCGTACGTAACGCGACACCTCGGGCTGAACGTAGCTATTGGCCACGGTGGTCAGGGTCCGCTCGTACTCCCGCATCTCGGGCAGGACCTGACTGGAGATGGAGATCGGAATTCCCGGGAGCTCGTCGGCAGCCCACTCGGCGATCTTCTTCTCGTGTGCGTCGTTCGCATAGGAGTTGATGAGCGAGATCGTCAGCGCTTCGATACCGGCGCCGGCGAGTCGACGTAATTGACCCCGAGCCTGGTTCTCGTCGAGCGCCGTCACCTCGGAGCCGTCCGCCGCCAGACGACCCACGACCTCGACGGTGTTCTCCAGCGCTGCAAGCGGTTCGGGCTTCGGCCAGATGATCCAGCCCGCCAACCCTCCCGGTACGTACGATCTGGCGATCTGCAGGACCTGCCTGAACCCGTCCGTGGTGACGAGTCCGACGCGCGCTCCCCGGCCTTGCAGGATGGCGTTGGTCGCCACCGTGGTGCCGTGGAGCACCTGATCGATCTCCGACGGTTCGATGCCGGCCTTCGAGCACACTTTGTCGATGCCGTTCAACACCCCGACGGACTGATCGGCTGGTGTCGACGGAGTCTTGGCTCTGTAGGTGGTACCGGTCGTTTCTTCGAGAAGCAGAACGTCGGTGAATGTTCCGCCGACGTCGACTCCGAGTCGATAGCGCATGATGATCTCCGGTGGTGTGCGGTGCGGTGAGTGGGGACGATGCGGTCGAGCTCAGATGATGCCGCGGTCGACGAGCGCAGCCCGTTCGGCCTCGGTGAGACCGAGAAGCGATCCGTAGATGTCCGAGTTGTGTTCTCCCAGTTCAGGCCCTGCATGCCGGACGGCTCCGGGGCTGTCGCTGAGCTTGGGCACGACCCCTGCCATCGGGATTTCGCCGAAATCGGGATGGGCCAGGCGCACGATGGCGTCGCGGGCCGCGAAATGCGGATCGTCGAACATGTCGCGAGCGGTGTAGATGCGGCCGGCGGGCACACCGGCCTCGTGCAGGATGTCGAGGACCTCGTCGGTTCCCAGATCTGCGGTCCATGCCGAGATGAGGTCGTCGAGTTCTTCCATGTTCACCCCGCGTGACGCGTGGTCGACGTACCGGGGATCGGAGACGAGATCGGCCCGCCCCATTGCGGTGACCAAACGGGCGTATACCGAATCCTGGTTCGCAGCAACCAGAATCATCTCGCCACCCTTCGTGGGGTAGACGTTGCTCGGCGCGATGTTCGGCAGCACCGACCCGGTACGTTCGCGCTGATAGCCGCCGATCTCGTATTCCGGGAGCAATGATTCCATCATCGCGAGCACGGCCTCGTAGATCGCCGAATCCACCAGTTGCCCACGCCCCGTTCGCTCCCGGTGGTGCACGGCCGTGAGGACGCCGATCGTCGCGAACACTGCGGCCAGGGAGTCGCCGAGCGAGATTCCGGCCCGAGAGGGTGGCAGATCCGGATTTCCCGTCACGTATCTGATTCCGCCCATCGCCTCACCGATCGAGCCGAACCCGGCACGGGGAGAGTAGGGCCCGTCCTGGCCGTATCCGGTAACTCTGGCCATGATCAGGCGTGGGTCCAGTGTGTGCAGATCCTCGTACCCGAGCCCCCATCGCTCGAGAGTGCCGGGGCGAAAGTTCTCGACGACGATGTCCGACTTACCGATGATGTTGCGCGCCAACGCTTGTCCTTCTTCGGTGCGAAGGTTGCATGTCACCGACTTCTTGTTCCGCGCCACCACCGGCCACCACAGCGACTTGCCGTGGGGTTTTTCCCGACCCCATTGCCGCATCGGGTCACCCTTGCCCGGCGGCTCCAGCTTGATCACCTCGGCTCCGAAATCTGCGAGGAGCTGTCCGCAGAACGGTCCTGCCAACAACTGACCCATCTCGACTACTCGTAGGTCTGACAACGGCCCTGTGGCGGCCTCGCTCATTCGGACTCCTTGACTTCGTCGGGCGTGAGAGATTGCAGTAGAACGTGTTTCGCAGCGCGGACGTGCGCCCGCATGACCGAGTCGGCCCAGATCTCGTCTCCGCTTCTCAACGCGGCCACCAGATCTCGATGGTGTGCGTGGCTGCGGGAGAGGTCGGCCGGCGAGTAGCGGTGAAAGGTGCGCATCACGAGGGGGAGTTGGATGACCGCGCTCAACATCGTCAGCAGGCGCGTGCTGGCGGCGGCGGTACGCACGATGGCATGGAACTCGTCGTTCAACTGCGCCATCAGGTCGAGTCTCTGGCCGGCGTCTCCGGCCGCCGACGATTCCATGAGATCGCAGAGTTCGCTCAGCCGGTCGAGGTCCTTCTCCTCGATACGACGAGCAGCGCGAGCGGCAGCCATGGCCTCCAGCGTCATACGGAGGTCGTAGATCTCCTCGAGATCGTCTGCCGTCCAGGTGTACACACGGGCTCCGCGATGCGGAACCACCTCGACGAGCCCTTCCATCTCCAGCTGCCGCAGGGCCTCACGAACGGGCGTCCGACTGGTCTCGGTCAGCTCGGCGATATCGACCTCACCCAGCCTGGCACCGGGCGCGTACGTGCCCGCAATGATCCCGTCCCGGAGGTGGGAATACACGCGATCCACGGCTCTGGCCACTGAAGGCCTCCGATCGAAGATGGGCTGGTTGTTCACAACTTAGGACCATCCCCACCTCCTGTCCACGAGAATCGCAAATTTTCCCGAAAGAAACACAGGTGTTGCATACAACGAGAGCGGGGAGAAGGATCGGGGGATGACGTCTGTGCAACTTGTCGAGGTGGGCCCGCGTGATGGATTGCAGAACGAGAAGACTGCATTGTCGGTGGATCAGAAGATCGAGTTGATCGCCCGAAGCGTTGCAGCGGGAGCGAGGCGAATCGAAGCGGTCAGCTTCGTGAACCCTCGCCGGGTGCCACAGATGGCCGGGGCCGAGGAGGTGATGGCCGGGATCGAACGACGCGACGACGTGTCCTACATCGGCCTCGTGCTGAATCGCCGCGGACTCGACAGAGCGATCGACGCACGCGTGGACGAGGTCAACGTGGTGGTCGTCGCATCCGAGGAGTTCAGCCGGCGAAATCAGAACTGCTCTGTCGCAGAAGCAGTGTCGACTGCGCGCGATGTCATTCGAGACGCTGGATCCGCGGGCTTGGCCACCACCGTCACCATCGCGGCGGCGTTCGGTTGTCCGTTCAGCGGAGAAGTCGATCCTCGTTACGTGGGCGAGATTCTCGCGCAGTTCTCCGACGACCGACCGTCGGAAATCGCCTTGGCGGACACCATCGGCGTCGGCGTGCCGGCACAGGTCCGCGTGTTGGCCGACATTGCGAGTACACGAGCACCGGGCATCCCACAGCGCTGGCACTTCCACAACACGCGGAACACGGGCTACGCCAATGCGTTGACTGCTCTCGAGACGGGCGCGCGAGCGCTGGATGCCAGCATCGGCGGCTTCGGGGGTTGCCCGTTCGCCCCCGCGGCAACGGGCAACATAGCGTCCGAGGACCTGATCTACGCACTCGATCGATCGGGAGTCGATACCGGTGTGCGCCAACAGGTCCTAGTCGATGCCGCGTCGTGGCTCGGCAGCGCACTGGGCAAAGACGTGCCCGCCCTACTCGGACGGGCCGGGGGCTTCCCGAGCGCGTGAGCGCGCCTGCCCGTCCCCCAGGATCGGCTCCTCAGTTCCGGATATATGCCTCCGATCCGGCGTCGGATATCCGAATCCGGGGAGCTGATTCGCGGCGACGATCTCTCAACGACGGGTCGCGGCGAACACGTCGACCGGGTGGGGCACCCGAGGCCTGCCATCGGCACCGGGCACCGAGACCGCGTCGAGGTAGGCACGTACAGGCCCATGCAACTCGGGCGTCAGCCGGGCCTGCACCGCGAAGTCCAGCACCTCGTCGGTCGCGGTGGAGAGGTCGACCATCGCGTCCAGGGTGACCGTGTCGTCGAGGGCAATCCCGTTGTCCACGAACGCTTTGTCGACGTCGGCGCTGAACCACTGCCGGTGGCCCTCGAGCGGCGGGGCGAGCACACCGACCAGAGCGTTGAGCGCGGCCGACGGTGCCACGGCCACCCACAACTCGCCGCCGGGTCGCAGCAGGTCGAGCGCGCCGCGCAGGGTTGCCCCCACGTCGGCGACGTAGTACATCGAGTGCACGAACATCACGACGTCGAAAGTTTCGTCCACCGGGACGTCGTCGAACGACGAGACGTATGCATCGGCGTCGAGCTCGTCGGCCGTCAGAGCGGCCATCTTGGCGGCGAACAACGTTGCGCTTCCGGGCCAGGGGTCGATGCCGACGTACCGCACCGGTCGGCCGGGCACCTGCTGTATCAGCCCCGCGGCGAGGCGGACGTCCAGCGAACCGTCACCGCAGCCCACCGACAGTACCGAGATCGGTCCATCCCCCACCCTGGCCAGCCGCCCGGCGAGGTGTTCGGCGATCAGGCCGCGCTGGTCGGAGAGGAGCTCGAAGGCGGCGTGCCCGCGAGCGTAGGCGCCAGGCTCGAGACCGGCGAGGGCCGCCGCGCCGAGCCGCGCCTCCCGCAACCCGTCGAGAAGCACGGCTGCGGTGTCGGTCGACGAAGTCGGAGCTATGTTGGACATTGGACCGAGTCAACCACGACGCCCCATCCGGTGCATCGAGGTCGGCTTCCTAGGAGGAATCGCGTGAGCAGCGGAGACACAGCCGATCGCAGTCTCGAGCACTGGAGCGAGGCCGGACGCAGGGGCATGGAGGCCTTCTACGCCCTGGCCACCGAGGATTATCACCAACTGGCACTGGCAGCCGATTGGCCTGCCCTGCTCGCCGAGCACGCGCACGAGGGCTGGTCGTTGCTCGACGTGGCCTGCGGCAGCGGCAAGTTCCCCACCGCACTGCGCCGTTACACCGATCTGTCGGCGGTGCCCGAGCTGGCCTACGACCTGCTCGACCCGTCTGCGTTCTCGGTGGCCGAGGCGCGTGGTGCGCTCGTTGCTCCGTTCGTGCCTCGGGAGGACTTGGTGATGACCCTGCAGGACCTACCCGCCGATCGGAGCGGGTACGACATCGTGTGGGCCACCCACGCGCTGTACGCCCTCCCGCCGGCCGAGTTGGACAGCGCAGCCGAGCGGTTCGTGGCTGCCCTGACCCCCGGTGGCCTCGGTCTGGTCGCGCAAGCCACGGCGTCCTCCCACTACCTTGCGTTCTACGACGCCTTTCGCGCCGGCGTGCGCGAAGCAACGCCGTACACGACGGCCGAGCAGGTGCGCGACGCACTGATTCGAGCCGGCGCGGACGTGCGCGACCAGCGCGTCACGTACACCACCGGAACATCGGATCGCGCTGTCGCCGAAGGCTTTCTGCAGCGCTGCGCCTTCGACGACTCCGTGTCGCTCGACGAAATGGAGGCGGCACCGGTGCTGGGCGACTACCTCGCTTCCTGCCGCGACAAGTCAGGTTCGTACACCTTCTCCCACGAGGCGGCGCTGCTGTGGCTGTGAACCCGTCGACCAACGAACGGCTTCCCGAGCAGAACCGCGACGGCGGCATCGATCAGGACTGGGCCGGCAGTGATCAGGACTGGTGGGACTGGTACGTCACGCTGGCCGCCAACGACACCGCACCCATCGAATTGGTCGCCGGGCCGGGCTTACCCGACGTCGACGCAGCCGCGGACGAGCAAGTCGAGCGTGAGCTTGCCGAGCCCTACGAGCTCGACCCGGCCGCGGTCGAGATCTTTGCTCACGATGCCTTCGTGCGACTGCCAGGCGTGTTCTCGCCTGCCGTCGTACGACGCCTCGCCGAGCGCCTCGAAGAGCTGCTACGCGCCGAGCACGGAGATGACGTTTCCGGCCGCTTCACTGCGCTCGAACAGATGTGGCTCCATGACGACCTGATGCGCGCGGTGGCGCTGTCGCCCCGGATCGGCGGTCTGGCCACGGCGCTTTTGGGCGAACCGGCCGTGCGGCTCTACCACGACAACGCGCTGTCCAAGGAGCCCGGCTGCGGCCGCACACCGTGGCACCACGACGCGGAGCATTTCCCGCTGCAGACCACGCAGGCGGTCACCGCGTGGATGCCGATGTCGGCGATCCCCGGCCGCATGGGTCCGCTGTCGTTCGCACGTGGCCGAGATGTACTGAACGAGGTTGCGGACCTGGAGTTCGACAAGGTCGGCACGTCGTACGACGAGGCTGTCACTCATCGCTTCGTCGACCGCGGTGTTGCGGTGGAGTCCGAGCCGTTCGCGGTCGGCGACGTGTCCTTCCATTCCGCGCTGTGCTTCCACACTGCGGGGCCGAACCGGACGACACAGCCACGCCGAGCTTTGGCCACCACCTACTTCGCCGACGGGGCTCGGGTTGTGGAGTCGCCGACGCTGATCAGCGGCACCTGGCGCGAATTCTTACCCGGCGTGGAGCCCGGTGGCCTCGCGGCCTCCGAACTCAACCCAGTAGTGGGCCGCCGAGACTGATCCGACGGGTTCAGTGGACATACGTACACTGGAAGCGGTGGGGACGAAAACTCAGCGCACACAGGAGTTGGGCGAACTCGGCGAGCTCGCCCTTCGAGAACTGGCGTCGGCCGCGGGTGGCGTTCGCGCAGTTCACTCGGCCATCGCGCGACGAACCTTCGCTGCCGTGCGACTCGGCGTCGGTCCCGCGGTTCTACCGACACAGCTGATGCACGACGCGATCGCCGCGGGCACCTACTCGAGCATCGTGGCCGCGTGCCGCGGCGCAGCCAAGGCTGTCGGCGCCTTGACCGACGGCAACGAAGCGACGGAGGACGACCACCGCCCGTCGCCGTCGCACACTGTCCTCGGGGCCCAGACCATCGCTGTGCTGCACGGCCTGATCGGCGACGACATGGAGCAGACCGCCCGGGTCCTCGCCTATCCGATGTCGATACGCGTCGACGGACGCCCGGTGCTCCCGAAGTACCGCGCTCTGGCTGCGGCGTTCCCCGAGGCGGGAGCGCACCTGGTGCTGTTCCTGCACGGGCTCGTCGAGACCGAATCCGCATGGCGGCTCGGTGGGCGTCCCACGTACGGGGAGCGCCTGGACTCCGAAGCCGGAACCACCTCGATCTTCCTGCGCTACAACACCGGACGCCGAATCGGAACGAACGGTGCCGACCTGTCGGACCTACTGGAAAAGCTCGTGACGGCCTGGCCCGTCAGGGTTCACCGGATCACGTTGGTCGGGCACTCCATGGGCGGTTTGGTCTCACGCAGCGCCGCTCATCACGCCGCCGAGAACGGTCGCCGGTGGGTGGACCTGTTGACGGACGTATTCACCCTCGGGACACCACATCTGGGTGCGCCACTCGCACACGGCGTACATCTCGCCGTCGCAGCTCTGGCCCTCGCGCCCGAGACCCGGCCGTTCGCGAACCTCCTGGCGCGTCGCAGCGCCGGAATCCGCGACCTGGTTCACGGATCGATCACCGAGGCAGAGGGACATCCCAGCTACGCCGACGGATTCGATGGCGGAGCAGCCGCGGACATCTCGGTTCCGGAAGGGGTTCGGCATCATCACGCCTCCGCGGTCGTCACCGGAAACCCTCGACACCCGGTCGGGATCTTCGTCGGCGACGGCCTGGTCCGCACCGACAGCGCCGGCGGCCGGAACAAACTGCGCGACATAGGACTTCGTCCGGACGACGGTCTGGCGATCAACAGCGCGCATCACTTCACGTTGCTCAACGACGAGCGGGTGTACGGCTGGATGCGACGCGCATTGGCCGGCCCGCCTTCCGAATCGGCCACCTGGCCATAGATTTTCGGCCTAGTCGGTCCATCGATAGTCGAGGAACTTCCCGTCGAACGTCACCACGACGCGATCTCCGTCCTCGTGCGGGCGTCGCTCGATGTTCATCGTGAAATTGATGGCACTCATGATGCCGTCGCCGAATTCCTCGGCGATCAGTTCTTTGAGCGCGGGTCCGTACACCTCCAGCGCCTCGTGGAATCGGTAGACCGTGGGGTCCGAAGAGATGTCGAGTGATCCGCGATAAGGAGCCAGGGTCAGCTCGAACAACGAGCCCTCGGCCATCCCGAGCTTCTCGGCGAGCACATCGGCATGAGCGACGCTGAGAGGATGCTGGCCGTAGAGTGCCGACACCGTCCAGGCCACCGGCATGTCGATGGCTTCTGCCAAAGCGGCCCAACTCAATCCGGCACGCACACGTGCCAATCGAATCTCGCCGATCAACGGTTTACCTGCAAAGTCGGTCAACAGCTCTCTCCCTCGTGGTCGTCCTACAAGCGCACACCCGATTGGGCCTGGACTTCCAGTCTCAGCGGCATACAGCCGTCTCGCAACATCTGGCATCGACCACGTGCACGTTGTCCGATCACGGATATGGTGGCTGTTTCCGGCACGGACACAACGAAAGTACTGACGACATGACGCAACTCGGCCTCGGCCTTGCCGCACTCGGACGTCCCGAGTACCTGACGATCGGGCACTCGAAAGCTGTGGACGGGCGGTTCGATCCGGTTGCCCTGGAGCAGCTGTGCCACTCGGTACTCGACGCCGCGTGGGAGAGCGGAGTTCGACACTTCGACGCCGCTCGGTCCTACGGCCTGGCCGAGCGGTTCCTCGGCAGCTGGCTGTCTCGGCATCCGAATCGGCGTCAGGACCTGGTGATCGGCTCGAAGTGGGGATACGCCTACGTCGCCGATTTTCAGCAGGGAGCCGAAGTGCACGAGGTCAAGGAACACTCGGTTGCCCGGTTCTCCGAACAGTGGCCGCAGACCCTGCGCGAACTCGGCAGCGCGCCGAACCACTACCTGATTCACAGCGTCACCCCGGACAGTCCAGCTCTGAGCGACACTGCACTGCTCGACGATCTGCGCGCCATTGCCGACAGCGGCACCCGAATCGGCATCAGCACCAGCGGGCCGCATCAAGCCGACGTGGTGCAGGCAGCGCTGGACATCGGAGTGTTCAGCTCGGTGCAGTCGACGTGGAACCCGCTCGAGCCGTCCGTCGGCCCCGCCCTGGAACGTGCACACGAGGCCGGTTGGTTCGTCGTCGTCAAAGAGGCGATGGCCAACGGCCGGCTGGTGGCAGAAGATTCCCCACTAGCCAGGGTCGCGGATTCCGCCGGGGTCGGTCGTGACGCAGTCACACTGGCGATTGCACTCGCGCAACCGTGGGCCGATGTCGTGCTCTCCGGCGCGGCAACTGTGACGCAACTCGAGCAGAACATTGCCGCGCTGTCGATCGACCGCGAACTGATCACAGCGAGCGATCTGAAACTTGCGGAAGACCCGGAAGGTTATTGGGACAACCGATCACGAATGGCATGGACATGACAGCTCTGTAGAGCCTCCTCACGGGATCGAACAATTGACCGCTGCGGGCTCGGCCGCCTCGTATCAGCTCCTCCGTTTCGGATACCCGACTCCGATCGGCGTCGGGTTTACGAAAGTGAGGAGCTGATCTGCTGCGAAGGGTGCCGCGAGCGCAACAACAGGATCGGAGCGCGGAGCCTCCTCACGGGATCGATCCGGTGACCGCTCGCTTGCAGTGGGTCGTACCCGCGCTTGTCGAGCCGGTGTCACGTGGCGTCGAAGCGTTTGGGACGATTCGGACATGACGACGAACCGGCAGACGCCCTCCGGCCATGGTGACAAGGAGCAGGATCGACCCGGACTCGATGAAGTTGTCAGAGGGCGGCCGCCGGCGACGGAATTGGCGGCCAACGTCGTTCGCGGCGGTCTGATCGGTCTGGCGGAAACGGTTCCCGGGGTCTCCGGCGGCACGGTCGCCCTGGTCACCGGCATCTACACCAGGGCCATCGCGTCGGCGAAGCATCTGACGGACATCCCCAAGGCCGTGGTGACACGGTCCGACGTGCGCGCCGAAGTCCGTCAGGTCGATTGGTGGCTGCTCGTCACGGTCGGCGTCGGCATGCTGTTGATGGTGTTCTCGGTGGCGGGGATCATGGCGGCTTTCGTCACGGATCAGCCCGTCTACTCCAAGGCGCTGTTCATGGGCATGATCGCGATGTCGGTGGCGATCCCCTTCATGGAGGTCAGTCGTGGCGCTTTCCCCACCACCCGGTCCCGACTGTCTGCCGTGGCTCTGTTCGTCGTTCTCGCTGTCGGGGTCGTCGTTCTCACGTCGCTACCCGGGGTCCAGCCGTCGAATCCATCGTTGATTCTGGTGTTCTTCGCCGCGACGATCGCAATATGTGCGCTCGTCCTGCCAGGCGTATCGGGGTCGTTCTTTCTGCTTGTCATCGGCCTGTATGCGCCGACGCTCACGGCCGTGGACGAGCGGAACCTGACGTATCTGGCCGTCTTCGCACTGGGCGCTCTGGTGGGGTTGGTCAGCTTCGTTCGGGTGCTCGAGTGGTTGCTGGCGAACTACCACGATCTGGCGATGGTCGCCGCTGCCGGCCTGCTGTTGGGGTCGTTGCGTGCACTGTGGCCCTGGCAAGGCGAGAACAGAGAACTGCTGGCCGTCGGCAACGAATGGCCCGCTGCCCTGGGACTGTTCGTCGTCGGAGTTGCGGTCGTGGCTGTGGTCGCCATCGCTCAGCGGCGACTGGCAGCCACGCGTACGTCCTGACGTAACGGCGGGCGTAGCTAGCCATCCACGCCCCTCGTCGGAATCCGCACCGCCTGCAGGCACCGTGAATTACCACGAGGGGCGTACGTGCGAGCGAACCCTCCACACCGGCCCGCCAAGACAACAAACTCCGACCCCAGCAGCGGGATCGGAGCAGTGGAGCCTCCTAACGGGATTGAACCGTTGACCGCTCGCTTACAAGTATGTTGCGAGACAACCAGATACGTCCGCTTGGAACCACCACAGAGCCTCTGACATGTGTCGACCGTCCAGGTGGTCCCAACCGAATCCACCCTTGTAGGTGCCGACATGTGACACGCTCGTGACACCGAGATCCACCGTTTAGGCCCCCAAAGGAAGGCCTTCTTTCAGCTGCTCGGTGCCTTCATATCTACACGCGCGTTCATGTGAACTCACTCGCGTCCGGCGCGAAAAAGTCGCAAAGGAAGTGTGAATCGCAATTCGCACGACGGGCACGATGGACGGCTCTCAGCCCCGACGGGTGTCCCACTCCGCACCGTCGAATAGACGTCGATCCGCATGTGTGCGCCCAGAAATGTTGACCAGCAGCCGAAAGTGGAACCCGATCTCGGGACCGTTCGCGCGCACCACCGTCAGACGCCTATCGGTCAACGATTCGAAGACGGCGATCAACGGATCGGGCACCCACCCCAAGCGGACTTCTCCGTCGTCGGTGACGAGGAACGCGTGCGGATTGACGGGGTTGTCGCTGTCTCGGACCAGTCGGAGGTCGTCGCCGGGCGACAACGACGCAATGCGCTCCTGTTCCTCCGGTGCCAGGTGGCGAACCCCGTGCGTCAAGAAAGGAAAGGACACCAACTCGCCGGGGCCCGCTATTGGGGCGGGAAGCAACTCGATCGTGTCACCGACCCGCTGCCCATGCGAGCGAGCAAGCACCTCGAAAGGCGCGGCCGACATCGGCAGACCGAGCGCGTCCATGGACGCGTACCGGTCCGGCCGACGCGAGGACACGACCCGTTCGGCGAACACTGGAAACAGGTCCGCAGCGCGCATTGGAACTTTGGTGGCGTGCGTCAGCCCGGGTAATGGACGGAAGTCGTCACGTGCGAGGGCCGACTCCAAGTAGGAAAATCCGTAGCAATCGAGCGTTCGGTGCAGAAACCCGATCGGTACGTACTGGCGCGTGTCGGGATCGCGGACGGTAACGAGAAGCCTGCTCAATGTCTCGGGTGCGCTCGCAGGAACGTGGTCGACCGCAGTGGTGGTCATGCTGTCAACCTCCTCCGGTTCGTCTCCAACAGCGTATGTCGCTCATCTACTGTACCCCCGGGGGTACAGTAGACAGGCGGAACCACAATCTGCACCGACAGGTCAGTCTTTCCGACCGCGCGGTGGCACGTACCGGAAGGCGTCGAAGCTTGGATTCATCGGACTGGGATGACCGTTACCGCTGTGTCGAGCATCCGTGGGGTTCGGCCCCGGCGGCTGCCCTGTCCGCGCGGTTTGCGGAGCTGACCCCTGGCCGGGCGGTCGATTTGGGGTGCGGGGACGGGCGCCACGCTCGATGGTTGGCCGACGCGGGGTGGACGGTGCACGCTGTCGATTTTTCTTCTGTGGCAATCGAACTCGCACGCAGTGGCGGGGAGGATCGGTCGATCGACTACACCGTCGCCGACGTGCGGGCCTGGGAACCATCCGAACCGGTGGAGCTGGTGGCCATAGGCTTCCTGCATCTACCGGTCGACGAGTTGGTTGCCGTCATTGCCGGTGCAGCGAGTTGGCTCGCACCGAGCGGACGGTTGCTGTATCTCGGCCATGCGCTCGAGAACTTCACTCACGGTATCGGGGGCCCACCCGATCCGTCGATCCTGCCCGCCATCGACGACCTCGCCCGCGCCGCGAGCGGATTGCAGGTCCGCGAACTGGGACACCTGGTCCGCCCCTTCGGCGAAGGTCGGGCCATCGATGTTCTTCTCCATGCACAGCCGTGGGGCACCGCAGCTCACCGTGATCTGAAGAACGGAACTTTCACGTGACCGATCATCCGACTCCCCTGCGTGTGGTGTTCGCCGTGAACACCACACCCACCGTGGTGGTGCGGGCGATCCACAACCTTCTCGATGCTGCGACCGAGCCGGTGACGATCGAAGTCGTGTGCTTTGGACCGGGCCTCGATGCGGCCTTGCGGTGTTCGGATATTTCCCTGGAGATGCGGGCGTTGATCGATTCGGCCTCCATCACGGTGAAAGCATGCCGCAACAGTCTGGAGGGCAGAGTGCTCGGTGACGACGATCTGCTGATGGGTGTCGAAGTGGTTCCCGCTGCAGTGCTCCATCTCGCTCGACGTCAGCGAGATGGGTGGTCACAGCTCTACACCTGACATCACATCCCCGCTCCAGTGTCGTAGGCACACCGTCTCAGAGAGTTCGGTCCTCGCGTTCACCGTGCTCGGAGGACTCGGCTGCGGTGTCGCGGTCTCGACCACGGACGATGCGCACCGTCAGGACTGCGATGATCACCAGCACTGCGATCAGGAGCACTGCGGTGTTCGGGACCGCGTCGGCCACGTCGCTGATCCAGACCTGCAGCGAGTACTGACTGTCGACCCCCATGACGCCGCCGAGGTTCGCTGTGCCCTCCGTGAGCAGGAACAGCACTCCGATACCGATGAAAAGCACCCCCGATATCAGAGACGTCGTGTGCGTTTTCAGCGGTCCTATGCTGATTTCCCTGCCGCGCAGCCACGTTCGTGATCCGAGCGAGAATCGGTCCCAGACCAGCGCCAGCACGAACAGGGGTATCACCATCCCCGCTGCGTAGAGTGCCATGAGCACTCCACCGTATACGGCCTGACCGCCGGCGACGGCAACGGTCAGGACCGCGCCGAGCAGGGGTCCCGAGCAGAACCCTGCGAGCCCGTAGACCGCGCCGAGGGCAAACACCGATCCGGTGGAGGAGACATCGATGCGCGCGGCTGCTCTCTGAGCGGACCCCAGCGCGAAGCCGCGACCGACGATGATCATCACTCCGAGGGCGATGATGACCACGCCGCCGATCATCGTGGTGACCTCGCGATACCGGGTGATCGCCGAGCCGATGGCACCGACTCCGGCACCGAGGGGCACCAAAACCGCTGCCAGCCCGAGGTAGAAGATCCCGGTGCGGCCGGCGAGCTTGCCGGCCCCGTCGAAGGCGTACGCGAAGAAGGAAGGGAGCAGCAGGGCCGAGCATGGACTGAGAAGTGCCAGGAGCCCGCCGAGAAATGCTCCGAGAAGTCCGATCTGCGACATCGTGGGCCGCCCTACGCGCCGGCTGCGGTGTCGATCAGATCGACGAATTCCGAGAACGGTTGCGCGCCCAGAACCGGATCACCGTTGACCGAGAACGCCGGAGTGGCCGGGATACCCAGCGACTGCGCTTCGGTGGAGTCGGCGGTGATCGCGGCATCGAATGCGGTGCCGGTGGCGTCGGCGGTGAACCGAGCCAAATCCGGTACCCCGGCCTGTTGCGCGTAGCTTTGCAGCGTCTCCAGTGTCAGGTCCGCGTGACCGGTCTCGGGTGCATCGGCGTAGACGGCGCGGGTGAACTCCCAGAACTTGCCCTGGGCGGCGGCGGCGCGTCCGGCCCGGGCAGCATCGAATGATTGTTGCCCGAAAATGGGTAGATCTCGCCATTCGATGCGCAGGGTGCCGGTATCGACGTATCGATCGATCAGTTGCGGCTCGGTTTCCCGGCTGAACTGGGCGCAGAACGGACACCGAAAGTCCGAGAAGGCGATCATCACCACCGGGGCGTCGACGTCGCCGAGGGCCATCGGATCATCGGGCTCGCGGTGCGCCAGATCGCCGAGCGGTCCCATCACCGGCGGGCCGCTCGCGCTGCTCGACCCGGCGTCCGGTGCGGCCTCCGACTGCTCGCCGTCACCTGTCGTTCCGAGCACGAGAGCTCCCACGAGCACGGCCGCCACCACCACGGCGATGGCCAGGAGCACGATGTCTCGTCGGCGAGTGGAGCGAGATGTCGAAGTCATGCAATACCTTTCGGCAGTCGGCAATACTGGCAGCGATACCCATCTGGGTATAGCCTCACAGTGTCACCCTACTCACACAACTACAACCCGTAGGAGATCCTCGCTGATGACCGAGCCCGCCACGTCCGACCGCCTCGACGTCGAAACCGCAGGCCGTTCCGATGACGAGGTGATCGCCCAGTCCGCTCGGTACGGGCGTTGGGGGATGCGGGCGGCACGCGGCACCGTCGCCGGTGCCGTCACGGTGTTGGTAGTGGGCATTCCCACCGACATCATCGACACGCCCGTCTTCGGCCGTGAGGTGCCGGTGCGGGCGTGGGAGCTTCCGGTTCTGCTGGCCACTGCCCTGTTGACCGCACTGTGGTTCGGGATCGACAAACCCGCGCGGGTCGAGCGGACCGGCACACCCGCCGCTCTCGGTGTCGTACTGACCTTCTTCGCCGTCGGGTGTCCGGTGTGCAACAAGCTGGTACTTCTCGCGCTCGGCACCTCGGGTGCCCTGGGGTTGTGGGCACCGATACAACCCATCCTCGCCGGGGTGTCCCTGGCAATGCTGACGGCAGCGGTGATCGTCCGATGGCGCAAACGCGACTGCACCTCCGCGTCCTGCGCAGCATGACCGGGCGACGCCTGCTCACCCGCGCACCGACCATCGAGTGACCGACACCCGAACCGATCGAAAGGAACCGAACGAACTATGACCGAACTGGCCATCGGCACCCGCGTGGACATGCCGTTCGAAGAAACTGTCGACGCAACCCGTGAGGCACTCGCCGAACAAGGGTTCGGAGTGCTCACCGAGATCGACATGCAGTCGACGTTGAAGAGCAAGATCGACGCCGACATCGAACGCTACGTCATCCTCGGAGCATGCAATCCCCAGCTGGCGAAGGCTGCGATCGACACCGATCGGCAGGTGGGGTTGCTGCTGCCGTGCAACGTGGTGGTGCGAGCCGACGGCAGCAGCACCATCGTCGAAGCGATGAACCCCCAAGTGATGGTGGGGCTCTCGGATGCAGCGGGCCTGGCCGAAGTCGCCGACCGGGCCACTGCACTGCTGCAGAGCGCGATCATGGCACTCGGCGGAGACAGCACCACCACATAGATGGGTGCGCACCGTATCGGCAGAGCGGGGGCGGTGATCGGGACCGTTGCACTGTGCACCGTCGCGCTGGCGTCGGGGTGCAGTTCCTCACCTGCTCGAGACGCCACGGGCACTGATCCGGCGGCGCACCCGTCGTCGCCGGCCGCGCCGCCGCCGGGCTTCGGAGACACGGCACTGTGGTCCATCCCGTTCCTGTCGCAGCCTCACATCGTCGAGGACGGGTTCGTCGGAGTCGTCGACTCCTCGGACGCATCCGGTTCGCGCCGGGTGCAGGTGCTCGACGACACCGGCACACCACGATTCGGCGTGGACGTACCCGCCGATCGCGACGAGTTCGCGGTGACCAGCACACACAACCGTGAGCTGTTGATCACCGAGGACATCGATGATTCCGGTTCGGATTCACCGGCCACGATGACCGCCCGCGATACCCGCACCGGCGCCCTCGTGTGGGGTCCGGTCTCCGCTGCAGGCTGCCTGACCGGGTCCGGACTGCTGATCGACGCCGACTGCTCGCAGACAGCAATGCCGGCGGCCGTGGCCGCCATCTCGGCAACCGACGGACACCGCACCGACCTGACGGGTGCGATCTCCGAATCCGGTGGATACGCGGTCACCGTCGACGGCGACACAGCGCGCATCGTGACCGCCGATACCGGCAACACCGCCTGGTCCACCGACACCCTGACCCCGCCCCCCGCAGCGGTTCCCGGGACCGCACGATTCGTCGCTACCGCCGGCAATGCAGTGGTCGTGGCATGGACGATCCCGACCCGTCCCGAACCGATCCAGGCGGTCTATCGACTCTCCGATGCCGAGATCCGATGGATCAGCGGTAGCCGCAGTCCGATGGTGGTGACCGCCGACAGCAGTAGCGGGGCGACGATGATCACCACCGCAGACCTCACCGGCGACGGCATCGCTGTCCTGTTCGAGCGGTACGGCACCCGAGGTTTCACCGCCGATCAATTTCCCGGTGCCGACCGCTTCGCTCTGGTCGGCGGCGTCGTCTACGGCGCGTCGGACTCGGGGGTGACTGCCATCGATGCGACCTCCGGCCGCGTCACCGGCACATCACCGAGTGCCGCACCGACAGCAGTGACCTCGAACGGTGTCGCATTGGCCCAGAGCAGCGACGGGTACACCGCGTTCAAGGTGATCCCCCATTTCTGAGCTGCCCGCCCGCGCGCCCCGTTCAGGACGTCTTGGGCCGACCTCGAAGATCGACGGAGAACAGCGGGCCGAGCAGACACACGTTGATCACCCCGGTCAGCACGAAGACGCCGCCGATCACTCCCACCACGATGCCCCCGACACCGCCGAGTACGAGGGCGACCACGATCAGAGCGATTCCCACGACGATGCGCAGTGCGCGCCCGGCAATACTGCGCAGAATTCGCCGAACGACATGATGATTCCAGTTCTGTAGAGGGACTTTCTCTGTTGGACGGGCGAGAACGCCGATGTGGACGAATCGGCGGCTCCTCACGCGAACAGCCCAGCCCCGACCGCGACAGTGCGGCCATACGACGAGCGCTTCGCGCGCGCTCTGATCGACCATGGCGCGACTCTTCGTCGCTTCGCAGCCGCGATGACACGATCACCGGCCGATACCGACGATCTGGTGCAGGACGTCCTCGAACGCGCGTGGCGCAACCGGAGGACGTTTCGATCCGAATCGGCGCTCTCGACGTGGCTGTATCGGATCACGCTCGGGCACGGGCGAGATCGATGTACCGATCAGCGACCTCGAGCACCCCGAGACGGTGGCGCAGGCGCTGAGCGATCGGTCCACGGTGCGAGCTGCGCTGGCGACGTTGACCGTCGAGGATCGAATGGTCCTGGCACTGCACGACGGCGAGGGCTGGACGGCGACACAGATCGGTGCGGTCGGTGCGCTCACCACCGCAGCAGTGTTCAAGCGCATCCACCGCGCACGGGTGAAGCTGCTACACGCCCTCGACAACGGTCCCGCACACCCGCGAAACGACTCCCAGGCATGCCGGAGCACACTCGCGGCGGCATCGGACTACCTGGACGGGCGTCTCGATGTCGACGCCTCGGCCCGCATCGATACGCACCTGCGGCAGTGTCGCCGGTGCCCACCCATCGCACAGGCCCTGATCGGTATCAAGACCGCCCTCGGCCTGCGGCCGTGGACCAGCGCGGTACCCGAACAGTTCGTCTACGACGTCGCCCACTTGGGAGAACCCCGCCCGCCCCGATGAACGATTATCCCCGACACGCGGAATCGGATACCCCATAGGGTATATTCGGAAGTGAATTGTCGACCGAGGGAGAGACTCATGTGCAGGGCTGTCACGTGCAAGAAATGCGGAAAAACGACCTGGGCGGGATGTGGTCAACACGTCGATCAGGTGATGCGGGGCGTTCCGGCGTCCAATCGCTGCAAGGGGCACGACTCCGATCCGAAGTCACCGGGATTGTTCTCCCGCATGTTCTCCAAGAAGTAGATCGCGGTCCGCAGCCCTGGTCCTGCCAGGGCTGCGACCCGAGTCGTCTTTCTTCGTGGTCTCGCCCGTCGCGGCGTCGACCGGCCAGACCGTGCATGCGCAGGTCCGCATCGTAGTGAACGAACAGCCCCCACCCGATCAGGTGCAACACCACGACCACACTCGCCATCGCCGGCAAGCGGGGGCTCCGTCGCGGGAAAATCGATGTCGCGCAGGCGCACTCACGTCGGCCACCGGCGCAGCCAGCCGTCCGGAGGGCAGTCGAGGGTAGTTGCGATCGACGTCTGCGACCCCGGAGTGGCTTTCGCCGCCGCGGGGTGCGGGCGAGGTTGCTTATCAGCAATGCCCGTTCCCGGAGGTATCGTCGCCGATGCTCGGACCGACCCCGACCAAGGTCAACGACCGACGAGGATGAGGATCGACCCAGACCGAAATGGTGGCACCGGTCACCAGTGCGCGGACGGTCGACCGTTCTGCTTGCACATCGCACCGGTACGTTCCGGACCCGGGCACCGTCACTTCCAGTTCCACCCGTCGTGAATCGATGTCGATGCTCAGGACCACCGCCCACCCTTCGACGATGTCGTCCTCTCGCTCCGCCGCCGTGTCGCGGACCGGAGACACCGCTGCGGGATGCAGCGGTGTGCGGGCTGCGAACATCATCGCCGTCATCAGCAGCACCGCGAAGCCGGCCACCACGGCAGCGGTGACAGCGGTCGCTGACCCGGGTGAGAGTCGAGGGACGAGGAAGGTGAACACCAGGATCAGCGCGAGCACGTAGAACCCCATGGCGACCGCGATCGCGTACGACACTCGCCCCGGTACCAGGACAGCGGCACCTGTCGAGCGCAGTCTCCGCGTGCTCGTCACCGTCGCTCCTCTGAGGTCCCGCTGGCGGTGCCCTCTTCGACGCCGTCGGCGATGATTTCGGAGGGTGCCCGCACGTCGGCGGTGTGGCCCGTCAGCCCGACGTGGGCTTCGGTGCGCATGCGTTCGACCATGTGAGGGTAGTGCAGCTCGAACGCCGGCCGCTCGGAGCGGATCCGGGGTATTTCGGTGAAATTGTGGCGGGGCGGTGGGCAGGTGGTGGCCCATTCGAGAGAGTTGCCGTAGCCCCAGGGATCGTCGACGGTGGCGACCTCGCCGTATCGGTAGGACTTGAACACGTTCCACACGAACGGCAGCGTGGACAGCCCGAGGATGAACGCTCCGATCGAGGAGATCAGGTTCAGGGTGGTGAATCCGTCGGAGGGCAGGTAGTCGGCGTAGCGGCGCGGCATCCCTTCGTTGCCGAGCCAGTGCTGGACCAGGAACGTCATGTGGAAGCCGACGAACGTCGTCCAGAAGTGCCACTTGCCGAGGCGTTCGTCGAGCATGCGTCCGGTGATCTTGGGAAACCAGAAGTACACCCCGGCGTAGGTGGCGAAGACGATGGTCCCGAACAGCACGTAGTGGAAGTGCGCCACCACGAAGTAGGTGTCGGTGACGTGGAAATCGATCGGGGGGCTGGCCAGCAGCACACCGGTCAGTCCGCCGAACAGGAACGTGATCAGAAATCCGATGCTGAACAGCATTGGGGTTTCCAGGGTGACCTGTCCTCGCCACATGGTGCCGATCCAGTTGAACAACTTCACCCCGGTCGGCACGGCGATGAGGAAGGACATGAACGAAAAGAACGGCAGCAGAACAGCTCCGGTGGCGTACATGTGGTGCGCCCACACCGTGATCGAGAGCGCTGCGATGCCGAGGGTGGCGAAGATCAGACCCTTGTAGCCGAAGATGGGTTTGCGGCTGAAGACCGGGAAGATTTCGGAGACGATGCCGAAGAACGGGAGCGCGACGATGTAGACCTCGGGATGGCCGAAAAACCAGAACAGGTGCTGCCAGAGCACCGCTCCCCCGGTCGCCGGGTCGAACACGTGACCACCGAAGTGTCGATCGAATGCCAGCCCGGCCAACGCGGCCGCGAAGGTCGGGAACGCCAGCAGTACCAGCACCGAGGTCACGAGCATGTTCCAGGTGAAGACCGGCATCCGGAACATCGTCATGCCGGGTGCGCGCAGGCACACCACGGTGGTGATGAAGTTGACCGCACCCAAAATGGTGCCGAGTCCGGACAGGATCAGGCCCAGTACCCACAGGTCGGCGCCGACGCCGGGGGAATGCAGTGCGCTCGTCAGCGGCGTGTAGGCAGTCCACCCGAAGTCCGCGGCACCTCCCGGGGTAATGAACCCGGCGAGCACGATCAGCGATCCGAACACGTAGAGCCAGTACGCGAACGCGTTGAGGCGCGGGAACGCGACGTCGGGTGCCCCGATCTGCAGCGGCAGAATGTAATTGGCGAATCCGTATGCGACCGGGACGGCGTAGAGCAGCAGCATGATCGTGCCGTGCATGGTGAACAGCTGGTTGTACTGCTCGTTGGACAGGAACTGCAATCCCGGTACGGCGAGTTCGGTGCGCATGAGCAGCGCCATCAACCCGCCGATGAGGAAGAGCCCGAACGAGGTGACCAGATACATCTTGCCGATCGTCTTGTGATCGGTGGTGGTCACCAGCTGGAACAGCGTCGAGCCCTTCGGCTCGTGACGCATCGGATACGGCCTGGCCGCCTCAGGGCGGGGGATCAGTGCGGTCATCGACGATTTCCTCGATCCAGGTGTGGGATGCGCCGCGTTTGCGTGCGCAGAAATAGGCTGTGATGCACAACGATGTGCGTTACAGGGCTATGGAGGCCTGGACGGTGACGTAGACGGCCACGACGAGTAACAGGGCTGCGAAGCTACGGGTGAGTGTGGTGGCAGTGACTTTGTCGCTGATGGCTTTTCCTGCGAACGAGCCTGCAATTGCCGCGAGGGTGAACGGTACGACAATCTCCCACGGGATGGCGGCACCCGTGCCGAGGCGTTCGGTGAAGGCCCCCGCGCTGGTGATCGAGATGATTACCAGTGACGTTCCGACCGCTACGGGCATCGAATAGCCCAGTGCCAGAACCAGGGCAGGGACGATGAGGAATCCGCCACCCACTCCCAGAAAACCCGTGAGGAAGCCGACGACGAGCGCGGAGGCGACCAGCTTGACTACCTGCGACGCGGTGATCTTCACTTTCGCGGGCTTCGTGGCGACCGCGACGGCGCTCGGCCGTGTTCCCGCTGTCTCGGCCGGGTTCGGCGTCGGCAGGTCGGCATCGTGTCCGCGCCGGGTGCGGCGCAGCATCGCACCGGCGGCGACGATCATCAGTGCCGCGAACGCGAGCAGCAAGATCTGCGGGTCGACCGATCGGTTGAGGATCGATCCGCCGAAGGCGGTGACCGAGCCCAGGATTCCGAACACTGCCGCTGCCCGCCACCGAACGTGCCGTGCTCGCGCATGGCTGATGGCCGCGATGATCGAGGTGATTCCGACGATGATCAGCGAGGCACTCGTTGCCGATTGCGGTTCGACCGCCAGGAGATACACCAGGGCAGGAACAGTCAGTATCGATCCCCCACCACCGAGTGCGCCGAGGGAGAGCCCGATGAGAATCCCTGCGGCGACTGCGATCGCGAGGGTGGCGACCATGTCAGATCACTGTGCCGGGGGTGCCGTCATCACGGACCACAGGTCGGCCGTCTTCGTGCCACGCTTTCATTCCGCCCGACAGATTGTGCGCTGCGCGACCGGCATCGGTGAGGGCCGCGACAGCTGTGCTCGACCGAGCACCCGAGCGACACACCACGACCAATTTCTGCTCAGGAGGGTAGGCAGCAGGATCGAGATCGCCGAGGCGTACATGGACGGCGCCCGGGGCGTGGCCGGCTGCCCACTCGTCGTCCTCGCGGACATCGATCAGGATGGCTCCCGATTCGGCGATCAGTGCGTGTGCGGCGGCCGGATCGGCTTCCGGTGGTGCTTCAATCATGAACAACGCTCCTTGGATCCGTGGGTGCTTACAGGGCGTGCAGCGGCGTGGCCGGCACGAAGCGATAGCCGTCGCTCGGTGAGAACGTGGCCGAGACGGTGAACCGATCTCCTCGAATCACTGTGTGCCGCAACTCCACCGGCCGGGAATTCATGCAACCCAAGCGGCGGATCGACAGCGCGGCCGTCTGCTCGTCGATGTCGAGCAGTGCTGCGTCCTCGGCGGTCGGGACGATGGCGGTGACGTCTTCGCGGCCACCGGTGAGGCGGATGCCGCAGCGTTTCTCGAGCTCGATGTACAGAGCCGTGTGAGTGAAGTCCGCATCCAGGAGGTCGCGTGCCAGATCCCCCGGCAACCAGGCATAGTCGAGCGCCAACGGCATGGTCCCTGCCATACGGATGCGCTCCAGGTAGAGCAGCGGAGCCTTGGGACCGACCTGCAAGGTAGCGGCCACCGCGGGGTCGGTCCGCAGTTCGAGTGCACGCACCACGCTGTGCTGAGCAACACCCGTGGCTTCCACAGCAGCGAAGAGACTGTAGAGCGCACCGAGTGGCTGCTCGATCACCGGCGGAGCCGCCAACCGAGAAGGCCGGCCACGCTCTGCAATCAGGATTCCTTCGTTCCGCAGGTGCCGCAGGGCCTCGCGGGTGGTGTGACGGCTCACCCCGTAGCTCGTCGTCAACGCATGCTCGCCCGGGAACTCGGAGCCGGCGAATTCGTCGTCACCGATTCGGCGGACCAGATCGGCATGCAGTTGCGCCCACAGCGGCATCGCACTCGAGCGGTCGAGCGCGGCACTGCGATCTGGTTCAACCATCAGAGGCCCTCCTGTCGATCTGTGTCGGAATCCGAATTCGAGCCGCCTGCTGCTGCCCTCCGGGCCACTGTACAACAAATGTACGTACATCCGTACGGACAGCAGTAATGCTCTCTACGCGTCGCAGCGATGTCGACCGAGGATCTCCGGTGACCGCAGCTCCCCCGTCCCCCGACGGACCATCCGTCGGCGTCGTCGACACACAAATAGACAGCGCACGAGCTCCCATTGGAGATCGCGCCGAAGCTGGTGAATCCGTCCGCGTAGCGAGCGGCATCCTTCGTTTCTCAGTCGGTCCCGGATCAGGCCAGTCGGTACCGGACCGGGAGTGTCGCCCAGGGGTCTGCTCTACCGCAGGTGGCAACGAGCCGACAGGGCGAGCACCGGACCGAACCGGCGGCGGACAGTACGACCGCCCCCGATTCGGGCGTGTTCGATCAGACTGTTTCGAGCTTGCGCTCGGCCCAGGCGGCGTAACTGCCCTCGAGTTCGACAACTCGGTAGCCGGCGCGGCGCAGAGCGCTGGCTGCGACCGCGTTACGGACGCCACTCTGGCAATAGGTCACGATCGGTCCGCCGGTGGGCAGTCCGTCGAGGTTCCACAGCAATCGGCCGCCGCTGAGCTGTTCGGAGCCAGGTATGTGGCCGTCGGCGTGTTCGGTTTTGTTGCGCACGTCCAGCACCATTGCCGAGTCGAATGAATCCAGCTCGTCCGCACCGATCGTCTCGGGCGTCGTCATGGGGAGGCCTCGTAGACTTGTGACGTACCCGGTCACCGTATCGATGCCGACCCGCAGCAGGTGATCACGGAGCTCGTCGGCGACAGTGCGGTCCTCGGCGAGCACCACCAGTGGAGTGTCCTCTCGCTCGGGGTCGTAGACCCAGGCACCGAACGAGGCTGCCTTGCCGATGCCGGGGATGTTGAGCGCTCCGGGGACAGCGCCGCCGTGCACCTCATCGTGGCCGCGGGTGTCGAGGAGGACGACCTCGTCGGAGTCGAGAGCGCGTGCCAAGTCTGCGGAGTCGTACTCGTGCAGCGGAGAGAGTGGCCCGAGAACGACCGGGCCCTGCTTGTTCTGACGCTTCATCCGGCCGAAGTAGGCGTGTGCATCCGGTTGACCGTCGAGCATCTCGTCGACGAAGCCCTGCTCGTCGTCGCGCTCGACATACCCGGCCCACCAAGCGAAACGGCGTTCGTAGCCGACGCTGGTCGACGGGAGCGCGCCGAGAGCTTTTCCGCAGGCGCTACCCGAACCGTGACCCGGAAAGACCTGGATATGGTCCGGCTGCGTGACGAACGATCGCTTCAGACTGCGGAAGATCTGTTTGGCACCCTCGAAACGGGTGTCGACACCGTCGGCAGCTTCGTCGAGTAGGTCCGGTCGGCCGAGATCGCCGGCGAAGACGAAGTCGCCCGTCAACATGTATCCCGGAGCATCGGCGAAGGCGCCGTCGGTCACCAGGAACGAGAGGTGCTCCGGGGTATGGCCTGGCGTGTGAACGGCTTGCACGGTGATGTTACCCAGAGCCAGCGTGTCGCCATCGTGGAGGCGTTCGGCATCGAAGCCGTACTGCCAGTCGTCGCCGCCCTCTCCTGAGACGTAGGTGGTCGCGCCGGTGGCCTTGGCAAGCTCGCGAGTGCCGGACAGGTAGTCGGCATGGATGTGGGTCTCGGTCACGGCGGTGATGGTCATGCCATGCCGAGCGGCTAGGTCCAGGTACACACCGATGTCGCGGCGGGCGTCGACCACCACTGCCACCCCCTTGGCCTGGCAGCCGATGAAGTATCCGGCTTGGGCGAGGTCTTCGTCGTAGATGCGTTCGAGAAGCATTCAAATCTCCTTGTCGATCGTGGCGGCGTTCGTACCGGTGTCAAGGTTCATGGTACCCCGTGGGGTATTTTCGAGAGGTCCTGTGCGGCGAGGCGCACGCTCCCGATCTCACTGGGTGGAGGTGGATTGGGTCGGCATACCAACGGACACCCAGGGGCGTGGGAACCGGCCGATCCAGCGAGGCGCGACGACTCACAGCGACACCGCAGCGGTTGCCGACCATCACGTCCTCCTCAGCCGTCCGGCACTCGCCGACTCGGGATGGACGAGGAAACTTCATTCGTCCCGAGTGTGGCGTTTGCCGGAATCGGCGACTAGCCTCATCCATAATGTACGTACATCCGTACGATCAATCAAGGAGAGGGCGACATACACCTCGGCACGTGTCCTTGCACCGCCTGCTCGAACGCCGGAATGACCTTCCGGCACGACTGCTGTGGATGCAGTGCACCTGGCCTCAATGACCACCAATGTCGTGACCACACGGCTCGCGCCCACACCGACGTCGAGCTGAACCACCCCGGCACCAACCGAAATCGAGACAGCTCACCGAGCTCGTGTCTCGAACAGGAGGACCACATGTCCGCGCACACCATCGACCACAAAGTCGCGATCATCGGCGGAGGCAACGCCGGTATTTCGCTCGCGGCACGTCTGCGGCGAGCAGGAATGACCGACATCGGCATCATCGAGCCGGCAGAGACCCACTATTACCAACCTTTGTGGACGCTCGTCGGTGGAGGCCGCGCCCCGGCCGCGGAAAGTGCGCGTAGCGAGGCGTCGGTGATGCCCCAGGGCGTCGGCTGGATCAAGGATCGCGCCGAGGGGGTCGACCCGGATGCCCAGACGGTCAGCACCTCCTCGGGAACTACGATCCATTACGACCACCTGGTGGTGTGCCCCGGCATCCAGCTCGACTGGGACTCCCTGCCCGGTATGGCCGAATCGATCGACACCCCGCAGGTCTCGAGCAACTACCGCTACGATCTCGCACCCAAGACGTGGCAGATGATTCAGAAGATGCGGTCGGGCACCGCAGTGTTCACGATGCCGTCCGGCCCCATCAAATGCGCGGGTGCTCCGCAGAAGATCGCGTACCTTGCGGCCGACTACTGGCGAGAGCAGGGCGTGCTCGACGCCATCCGAGTTGTCCTCGTCCTACCCACACCCGGAATGTTCGGGGTACCGGTGTTCGCCGAGGAGCTCGAGCGGGTGGTGGCGCGCTACGGTATCGAGGTACGCAAGAACAGTGAGGTCACCGCCGTCGATCCCGACGGCCGATCGGTGACGATCACCGACAATGCTGCGGGAGTGAGCGAAGAGCTACCCTACGACCTGCTCCACGTCGTACCGCGCCAATCCGCACCGGACTGGATCAAGGCCAGCCCCATAGCGGACCCCGAGAATCCAGCCGGATACGTACAGATCGACAAGAACACACTGCGGCACAGTCGATTCGACAACATTTTCGCCCTCGGTGACGCCGGATCGTCACCGAACTCCAAGACCGGTGCCGCCATCCGCAAGCAAGCACCCGTAGTCGCCGAGAACCTGCAGGCGAGCATCGCCGGCCGTCCACTGACCGCACAGTACGGCGGGTACGCCTCCTGCCCCTTGACCACCTCTCGCAAGACGATGCTTCTGGCCGAATTCGACTACACCATGCAGCCGGCTCCCTCGATACCACTGATCGACACCACACACGAACGCCGCGACATGTGGTTCCTCAAAAGACGCGGACTGCCGGCGTTGTACTGGAATGCCATTCTCACCGGCCGAGCGTGAACGGTCGACCGCCGCACAGTTACGACCGCGAAGGCGACCTGAGCCACTACCGGTCGGTGTTCGAGGCCATCGAACGACGCGTGATACCGGAGGTGGTGATCACCCGGCTCACCCCGTATCTGCTCGTGCTGGTGTCGGCGGCCGTGCTCGGAGTGGCGCTTCCGCACACCGGCGGCGCACACGGGTACGACGTTCTTCTGCGCACCGAAAGCGCCGACGCGGAGTCAGCGGGCGTGTTGGCGACGCTGTTCACCGCATTCACTCTCACGTTCACCGTCGTAGCGGCCTCGATCGCGCGTCTGGTTCGGCGTTTTCGGTGGGCTGCTCTGGCTTTGGCGGGCAACGGTGTCACCACGGTGTTCGGTGTGCTCGCGATCTGGGCTCGGCAGTCGCTGGCACCGACGCAGACGTTCGCAGGCCCATCGACAGGCCTGTATCTGGGTGCGGTGGCCGCGTTGCTCTCCACTGTTCTCTGGGCACGTGTGGTGTTCACCCGCCCGGACGAGCAGCCCGGTCCAGCGCACAGGGGCTGACACGTCGCGGGCCCGATCACCCCACCTCGAACCGGCTACCCTGCCTCGCTCCGATCACCCCCGTGCATCAATGCGGGGGTGATCGGACCGTTGTCAGGCGAGGGCGAGAAAGAGCTTCTCGAGCTCGGCCTCGGTCATCTTCTCCCCTGTTTCCGCTCCGGTGATGCACTCACGGAGTCCGGTGGCGACGATTTTGAAGCCTGCCCGGTCGAGAGCCTTCGATACCGCGGCCAGTTGGGTGACGACGTCCTTGCAGTCCCGGCCGCTCTCGATCATCGAGATCACTCCTGCGAGCTGACCCTGCGCACGCCGCAAACGGTTCAATACCAATGCGATGCTTTCGGTGTCACCGGTCATGTCGTTCAGTCCTTCGTTCGATGAAACTCCAGTTTACCCCTAGGGGTAAGGGTGGTCGTGGTGGCCGAAGCCGGACGGCCTCGGCCACCACTGTGTTGCTCGAGATCGGTGACACTCAGCTGTGCGAGAAGCCGATCTTGGGCAGTACTGCTCGTAGCCACGTGGGTGACCACCATGCGGCGTGGCCGGTCAGGCGCAGGAGAACCGGCAGCAGAACCAAGCGGATGAGAATCGCGTCCAGCAGTACGGCGACACCCAGAATGATGCCCATCTCCTTGGGTGGCAGTGGTTCGGCGAGCGCGAACGAGAAGAACACCGCGATCATCACCGCGGCCGCCGCGAAGATAACCCGTCCCGAGTGCGCCATTCCGTCGACCTGAGAACCGTGCGGATCACCGGTGTTCTCGTAGTGTTCCTTGACGCTCGACAGCAGAAACACCGTGTAGTCCATCGCAATTGCGAAGATCATCGCGAAGAAGAACACCGGTCCCCAGCCGTTCAGGAATCCCTGCGGCGTGAATCCGAGCAGCGACGAGCCGTGACCGTCTTGGAAGATCAGCTTCGCCACACCGAATGCCGCTCCGGTGGACAGCAGGCTGACCACGGTCCCCAGCAGAGCGATCAGCGGTGCCTGGAGCGCGATCAGCAGCAGCAGGAATCCGAGCACGAGGATCACCGACACCACGATCGGCAGATATTCGTTCAACGCGGTCTGCAGGTCCAGGTTCTCCGCGGGTGCACCGCCGACGATCGCTCCCTCGGGCAGCTCGGCGCGCAAGGCGTCGAGTGTGGTCTCGAGTGCGGGGTCCGACGGGTCCACGTTCGGGATGGCCTGCAGCATGACGAAGTCGGATCCATCCATGGCGGGCATGGGCGGCGTCACCATCGATACGCCGTCGACGCTCGCTGCGATCTGCGCGGTCTGCTCCGCCTCCGATGTGGGGGCGATGATCTGCAGCATTCCTGGTGCACCTTCACCCATCTGTGCCTGCACCAATTCGTAACCCTGCCGGACCGGAGCATCCTCGGGCACAACCGAAATGGACGGCATGGCGACCTTCAGACCCAGAGCCGGAATCGACAGCGCCACCAGAATCAACAGCGAGCCGATGGCGAACGGCCACGGATGCTTGTGCAGCAACTGACCCCAGGACGCGAATTTCGGCGAACGGTGCACCTGACGCTTCGCGTACGGGAGGGAGCCGGCATTGACCTTGGCTCCGAGCTTGCCCAGCACTGCGGGGAGCAGTGTGAGGGTGGCCGCGAGCACGAACACCACCGCGAGCATGATGCCCACGGCCATCGTGCGTACCGCAGGTGCTGGTACGAGAAGCACGGCAGACAAGCTGATCAGCACGGTCAGACCGGACAGCAGGACTGCTTTGCCTGCTGTGTCCATCGTTTCTGCCACTGCACGCTGCGGGTCGATCCGTCCGGCGTCGATGGTCTTTCGGAGCGCATCCCGGAACCGAACGACGAGGAAGAGCGCGTAGTCGATACCGAGCGCCAGCGCGAACATCATCGCAAAGTTCATGGCCCACACCGAGATCGGCGTGATTTCGTTCAGCAGGACCAAGCCACCCGCGGATGCGACCAGACCAGCCAGCGTCAACAGCAGGGGCAGACCTGCCGCGACGAGCGAACCGAATGCGAGCACCATGATCGCCAATGTGACAGGCCAGGAGATGATCTCGGCCTTGATCATCGCGTCGTGGTTGGCCTTGTTGAAGTCACTCCACAGCGCGGAGGCTCCGGTCGGGTAGACCTCGATCGAGTCCGTGGAGGCTGCGGTCAAGTCGCCCTTGAGATCGTCGACGGCCTTCACCATCTCGTCGGTCGTCCCATTCGCTCCACCGATGAGGATTCCGGTGTGCCCGTCCGGGCTGATCGACATCCCCGGTTGCGGGGCGATGACCTCGGAAATCCGCGTGTCGGCGGCCAGAATGTCGGTGACCTCGGAAATGACAGCTGCGACAGCGGGATCGGTCACCTGCTCGGTGTCCGAGTGCACGACCACCTGTATCGCGGCCGAGGAGTTCCCGCCGAAGTGCTCCTGTGCGAGTTCGCGAACCTGGACCGACTCCGATCCGTTGGATTGCCACCCGGCACCTGCGAGAGAGCCGAACACCGACGGGGCAAACGCTCCCAATCCGATGATGACCACGAGCCACGCGGTGACCACCCATTTGAAATTGCCTGCCATGCGCGCACCGAAGCGCGCCAACGGCCCGCCGGTGATCCCTGGCGGCGAGCTGTCTGCAGAACTCTCGTCGGTTCGAACGTCCGTAGAACTCACATCATGTCCTTACTGGTCGGGATGATGGAGAAACCGTAACACAGTACCCCCAGGGGTATGGTGATAGCATTCCTTCTACCCCCTAGGGTATGCACGAACGACCGCACCACACGCAGAGAAGCGAGGCTCTACCGCATGTCATGCACCGACACTCTCACCGGCCCCGGCGGACCGAGTATCGAACGCGCAGTCCCCGCGCTGGCGGGCACCATGATCCTCGCCAGCCTCGCCGCCGGTTCCCTTCACGACCGCCGCTGGCATGCCCTGACAGCATTCGTCGGCGGGAATCTGCTGCTGTACTCGGCAGTCGGATGGTGCCCGGCCAGCTTGGCAATGCGGCGGCTGGGGATGCGCCAGAGCACAATGACGCCGACCCGGTGAACCGCGACAGGACCCGCCCTACGCCGTGGCAGTGGGTCGGCTACGCCTTCGGTCGTACTCTTCCCTCGACCATGACGGACTGGGTGGCCCACGATCTGACGGGTGATCACGCCGTCGTTCGGCACCTGATTCGCGGCCAGGTTCCGTTTCTTCCCGTCTACGCCGTGTTCATGTTCTTTCCGGGTGAGCTGTGGTTGCGTGCTGCCATGGTGCTGCTCGCGGTCCTGCTCTCGGTGTTCTTCACCGCCTCGTACTTGGAAGAGAATCGGCAACGCCGCCTCGTGCGGCACATGCTGCCGCGCGATCTGACGAACCCCCGCAAAGCGCAGGAATCGGAACTGGTCAAGAAGCGTTATCTCGCGGCGCACCCCGAGTCCGGGGCCTCACGCACCGACGTGGCACCGATCGCTCCTGCCCGGGGGTACTGAGCGATGGTCGTCGATTCGACGCACCGCCTCGCCCGATGGCAACGATTCTGGGACAAGCAAGCGGCCGGTTACGACAAGCACATGACCCTTCTCGACCGAGTTCTCTTCCGCGACACCAGGTCCTGGATCTGCAGTCGCGCGCGGGGTCAGGTTCTCGAGGTCGCAGTGGGAACGGGGCTCAATCTCGAGCACTACCCGGCAGGGACGTCGTTGACCGGAATCGAGCTGAGCCCGGACATGCTCGCGCAGGCTCATACTCGGGCCGCCGACGTCAGACCCGACGCTCGCTTGGCTCCCGGGGACGCTCACGCTCTGGACTTTCCCGATGCATCCTTCGACACCGTGGTGTGCACGTTCTCGCTCTGCGCCATCCCCGCCACGGACATCGCGCTCGCGGAAATGTCGCGAGTGCTGCGTCCAGGTGGAACGTTGCTCCTCGCCGATCACGTCGCCTCGTCGATCCGGCCGGTTCGATGGATCCAACGCGCCCTGGAACTGGTGAGCATCCCGATCGGTGGCGAGCACTTTCTGCGCCGGCCCTCGATCGCGATCACCGGTGACGAGAGCTTCTCCATCGAGGACATCGACCGGTTCACTCTCGGTCTCGTCGAGCGTCTTCATGCCCGGAAGGTGTTCTGAACGGGCAAGGACGATGGCCGCGGCACGAGCGGCCGACCATATTCCGGCACCTCGGCCTCGACGAACTCGAGAAGCCGCTTCAGCAGTGCATCCGCACCGTCTTCGACGTCGTCGAGGGTCGAGCGTCGAATCGACGCCACCGACTAGCACGTGCGCGTTCTGGCCTGCCCGAGTCCCGTGTTCGCAGTATCCGGGGTCGAGTACAGAAGTCGAGGCGGGCTCCGGTACGAGTGGTGCGCTCGGCTGCCGTGCCTGCACCGAGTGGAGTCGGTGCACAGGTGCTCGCCCGTCCAGGTGGGCTCGATCGATGTCGGCGACCGCATCGGAAGTGAGTGCATTCGCAGTCAACGGGGTGTGGCCCACCGGTCGATCGCAGTCGACAGCGACTGTTGACAGGTCGGGAACAACGCTGCCGGCCAACCTAGTTCGGGAAGCGCGCGATGATGCCGCCGATCACGGCTGCCAATTCTTGCAAGCGCGACGTGCGGGACAAGTACAGCGCAGCCCGGACGGTCTCCGCGCGCCCTGAAGAGGGCAATAGATACCGGCGATGAGCGGTGTCGATCACAGCGATCCGGCGGCGTTGGGTCTTCGGCGCGGCGGAGGCGGGCACAGTCCGAGTGAATCTGTCTACCCCCAGACGAACGCTCACCCGATGAGTTACACCGCGGGGGCAGCGCTGCATCGCCAGATGCTCGAGGACGTCGCTACGTCGTCCTGGGATCGTCCCGAACTCGACCGCTTGAACGTGCTGCACATGCTCGATCAGCATCCCGTACTCGAGCGTGCCGCGATCGGCCGACGACTGCTCGACCAGCTCCGAATCGCTCGAGACGCCCTCAATGGTGAGACGCGGTTTGAGGCTCGCCGTTACTGGCTGGGAGACAATCACTTACAGTTGGCCTTCGGCGTGCTGAATCATCTCAGCGGACACCACCAAGCAGTCTTCCGTGGGTGGACGATGCTCCGCCACCACGAATGGATCTCCGGGCGTCCTGCCGACACAGTTGATTCTTGCCGGACGGTCGCGGTTCTTCTCACTCCTCGGCACGATGGCTTCGCCCATGGGACACCACAATGTACGTACTCTTCGGCGAAATCGATGTTGACGAAGAAGAACTGGACTCATACCGTCGAATATTCGGCAGCACAGCCTAATTCGCTCACAGACTGCCTGCGCTGCGGGTATTTACCACAAGACTGTTTCATGCGACTGCATGACTAACGTGTCGCCAGCGCCTGCCACGCCCGGGCCACAAGGTTTGCCGCTTCGCGCGCTGTGACTGCCAACCGTGTCTGCCCCGACAATTGGCTCTCCCAATCGGATTCGGTCGGAGCACCCGAGAACTGCCACTGCCCTGGCAGCCTGTTCGTCGGCCCGAACCTCCGATACAAATCGGCCACCTCCGGCTCGAATGCCCCAATCCGACTGAGTGCCCACAGGTCCCACAGATCACGCGATGCTCGCCGATCACACCAGGTGGCCGTCTTACCCGCAACGAACGCGGGCCGCGTGGGCACCGTCAACGCAGCTCCGAGTGCATCCTCGTACCGCTGTTCGAGCTGCCGGTTCTCCAGAGGCCACGCTGGGCGACCTTCCGCCGACAGCAACTGCACCTTGACCGCCACTCCGGACTGCGACCTCAACACTGCACCGAGGCGCTCGGGCACCTCGCTGATCGCCGAGTCCCACACCAGTCGCCCGTGGCTGCGCATCACCGCGCGCGGGAGTGCGCGATCGAGATCACGAGCGACCTCAGATCTGGAACCGACCGCGATCAGGTCGATGTCTTCGCTGAGCCGACCGTCGACCAGATGGGTTCGAGCCAAGGCTGTTCCGCCGATGAACACAATCCGATCGGCGAAGTGCGTACTCAGGTAAGCGAGCAGGTGCGAGATCAGGTGATCCCGTTCGACCTGAGCGCGCGCGACACCGAATTGCGTTGCCACCGTCTCCAGCTCGTCGGGATTCACTACTTCTCCCCCACCCGAGCCTGCAGCCGCAACAGAGTCGTTCTCATCTTCTGAGCCCCAGCGATCTCCGCCAAAACGCCTCGGTCGCACCTTCGATACAACTGCTGCACTGCAGGCCACACCTCACCCTCGGCGTCACCGAGACCCGGGCGCTTCACCAGATCCAACACCGTTTGCTCGGGCGTCGTCACCAACACCGGGCCCAACTCGGTATCGATCCGCTCCGCATCCAGACGTGCGGTGTCGCGAACGACGAACCGAACGACCGCCCGCCGATCCGCCAACCGAATCGGATCGTGCCGCTTCGGCACAGCCACCACAGCAGTCGCCAACGCCCGCGGAATCACACCGTGCAACCGAGCCGCGCTGACACCCATCACCACCGCGTCATCGGGACCGTACGCCGCAACCGCGATACCGGCCGCCGCTGCCTCCAAACCCGGCATCCACTCGGTCCCGACCCGATCGTCCGGCACCGCCACGTAGAAGCCTGTCGCCACCCGGTGCAGCAGACCCAAGTCCGTCAGCCGCGCAAGCTCGGCGCGCGGGTGCGCGTAGACATCGGCCGCCGTCGCGGCTCGCACCGTCCGCATCGGAAGCCGCGCGAACTCGGGAGGTAACCCTGTCTGACGGCGTCGCACATCGCTTGTCGTCACAGCAACTCCATCAAGTGTCGGATCCGTAGGTTTCAAGCCTACAGAACCGACACTGATTGCAACACCGCAAACCAGGCTTGGTCACTCTCGCCTGGTACACAAGGATCCACCTACATCCACACGAATGCTCGCCGATGAGTTAGCAACGAGTTGTGACATTCTGTGACACCGAACGCCGGATCGAGCCGCCGAACCGGCAAATCCCCAGGTCACAAGCGACCCATCAACCCAGGTGGACGAACCGGGCTCACACAAGAAACGAGCGGCCACAACAGGCCAAAAAGAGACGGCCCCAACCATTTTCTCTGGTCAGAGCCGTCCGAAAGAGCCTCCTAACGGGATTGAACCGTTGACCGCTCGCTTACAAGTATGTTGCGAGACAACCAGATACGTCCGCATGGAACCACCATGGAGCTGCTGACCTGCATCGACCGTCCAAGCGGGACCATCCGAATCCACTCTCGTAGGTACCAACATGTGACACGCTCGTGACACCGAGACCCAACTCCACCCAAATACGGTAGTTGTAAACCGACGTTGTACAACACATCCGACACCTCGGCCCACTGGCTCGAACGAACATCAGTATTCTTTGGACCGACAAACACCCGGTCGTTCGCGCAGTCCCGTTGTGGTTGGTTTCGGTCTTGCCTGGCGTGAGGGCGAACGGTTGACTCGCGGCCCCGACGGGAAAGCGGTGAGCTAAAGAATGGAGCTTGCTCGGCTTCGACGCCGCCGCGAGCTCCGGTGAAACTCCGGTAAAACGGTCGGTACTGGTCGGTCGTCGTCGGTCACCACCGGATGGCAGCGTCCCCCACGCTCGGCGTTTGTGCAGGTCAGCGGCTCGTTCACCCAGTGGGCGCATCAAGCGATAGACGCAGAGCCGACGTGATTAGGTCGTCGGTTCGGTTCTGGTGGTCGCGCGATGCGCTGGCCTCACGGCTCTGCCCGACACCGACGTCGCTCTCCTCTGCGACGGACCCCTCGCCGGCTGAGCGCTCGCGGCCGGCATCCTGTCCGTGTGCCGATAGGCCTCGCTCCGCTCGGCAACGCAGCGTGGCGTTGTGTCGCGACCTGGACGTGCGAGGTGTCAACGGTGCGTCGGCGCAACGATCGTTGTGTGCGCAGCGAGATGCTCCATGCCGCACGCGCGGCGCGCACGAACGCAACGCCCCGGAACGCCAACGACCCGTCATCGCTGCGACGCGCAACGCGTCTCCCGCCACGGCAACGGATCGCTACCACGACCCCGCCCACGGCGCCTCGCGGGACGGAGGGCAAGTTGACACAGTTGCGCTGCCATGGAGCCGCGCTGGCTCTCTCGATGACCACCGGTGAAACAGTGCCGCTCCAGGCTTGCGCCTGGTGTTGCCTGGCCTCCTCGTGATCGGCCCGTCGGGGATCGTCAACGTGGTGCGGGTGTCGAGGCGGTCGGGTCCGACGGCTCGGCGGGGCGCGATCGTCTCGTGCGTTGGCGGACTACGGGAGCTTGGACGCGAGGACGTCGGCCGCCAGGATCTCGGGTGCTGCCCCGAGGAGGTGCTGGTTGGCCATCAGGGCTGCGACGATGGCGCCGTTGGCGTGGGCGTCGCGAGCGGCCTCGTCGGGGAATGCATCGAAGATCCAGAAGGTGTCGGCGTGGGTCCTAGCCGCGAACCAGACAATCGTTCCTACTTCTTCGTTGGCTAGTGCGACAGCGCCGGCGAGCAGATCGGCGAGCGCGTCGTGCTGTCCATCGGCCGCGACGATCTTGGCGACGAAGGCATACGGAAGTGATACGGGTGTGGACATGAGGGGTTCTCCTTGAAGTCGGGGTTCTTCGTGGGGCGAGTTCAGCGTATGACGAGCGAGGGCCGGTGGGGAGTGGCGTATACGACAGTATTGCTATTGTTCGCGCCATGCGTATCGGACTGATCGCGATCGACGGCTGCTTCGGTTCGGCGGTCGCGTCGGTCATCGACATCGTGCGGGTGGCCGACGGAGCCCGCGGCGATGTCGACCCGCGGATCGACCCGATCGAACTCGCCATCCTCGGACCGAAACGGCGAGTGACCACGACGGCATCGATGACCCTGTCGGTAGACCACCCGCTGTCGGAGTCCGGAGAGTTCGACGTGGTCGTCGTCCCTGCGCTTGGAACCCTCACGGCCGCCGCGACCCACGACGCCCTCCAGAGCCGAGATGCACGTTCGGTCATCGCCTCACTCGGGCGCCTCGACGACGCGACCACCCGGATCGCCGCGGCGTGCACCGGCGTGTTCGCCGTCGCCGAGACTGGACGGATGCATCATCGGCGGGCGACGACCAGCTGGTTCCTGGGGCCGGAGTTCCTGAAGCGCTATCCGACCGTCGCCCTCGATCTCGACACCATGGTCGTGGTCGACGGGAACCTCGTCACCGCCGGCGCCGCGTTCGCCCACATCGACCTCGCGCTCTCACTCGTGCGATCGATCAGCCCCGACCTGGCCCAACATGTCGCCAAGCTCCTCATCATCGACGAGCGTCCGTCGCAGGCGGCCTTCGTCGCCTACGAACATCTCCGGCACGAGGACCCGATCGTCGTCGAGTTCGAACGCTTCGTGCGCGCCCGCCTGGACGAACCGTTCAACGTCGCCTTCGTCGCGCAGTCGCTCGGCACCAGCCGGCGCACCCTCGAACGACGAGTCCGTGCGGCGCTCAACCTCACTCCGCTCGGCTTCGTCCAACGGCTTCGCATCGAACGAGCGCGGCACCTCTCAGCAACCACGGACCTCACCTCCGCCGAGATCGCGCTACGGGTCGGCTACGCGAACGCCGAGACTCTGCGCTCCCTCCTGCGCAGGGAGCGACGCCGTTCCTGACCTATCGCCATGCCTGTAGCCGGTGTCCTAGCGCTCGGTTGGAACCACCTCTCAGCACGTCGCGTCGACGCTCCTGCGTCGCCCCTGGACGACCCACTCGACACGCCCGCAGCACAGGCCATGTGACGTGCCCCGGCTTCCCGGGCGGTCGGGGTTGGGTGGCTGTGATGTCGCTGCGTTCTCGTCGAGGGGGTCAGCAGACCCGATCAGGGTCGATTGGGATGAGCCGCGAAGGCGGTCAGGTCAGGGCGGCCGAAGCCGGCCGGCGGGGTAGCGTCGGACACGTCGAGGTCTTTCGGATGGATGGCGTAGGAACCTCCATCGTCGGGAGACCTCGACGTCTATCTGCGGACCGACGCGCCCGGCCGACCTACACCGTCATCTGGGAAGAGCCGGGAAAGCCGGCGCACTGTGAATTTGCCGTCGGAACAGGCATTCGGAGTTGGGTGGGTCGTGCCGAATCTCAGGGAATCTCGATACCGGTCAGAACGAGCACCTTCTCCTGCGTCAGGTCCTCCATCGCCGAATGCACCCCTTCTTTGCCCATCCCAGAATCTTTGACTCCGCCGTACGGCATCTGATCGGCGCGGAAGCTCGGCACGTCACCGATGATGACCCCGCCGACGTCCAGGACGCGTGACGCAGTGAACGCCGTCTGCAGGTTCGACGTGAAGATGCCCGCCTGCAATCCGAATCGGGATTCATTGACCTGTTCGAATGCCTCCGCATCCGAGGCGACTTTGCAGAGTACGACAACGGGCCCGAAGACCTCGTGGTCCACAACCTTGGCCCCTGGCGGTGCATCCTCGATGACCGTCGGTTCGACGACTGCGCCCGTGCGTCCGCCGCCGGCCAGAACGGTGGCTCCCCCCTCGACGGCTTCCTCGATCCACTCCTCCACGCGTACGGCTGCGCGGTCGTCGATCAGGGGGCCGACGTCGGTCTCGTCGTCGTCGGGTGAACCGGTCGACAGCGACGCGACGTGAGCCAGAATGCGGCGGCGCATGGCGTCGTAGAGACTGTCGTGGACGAAGACGCGCTGCACCGCGATGCACGACTGACCCGCTTGGTACATCGAGAATCGTGCGATCCTCTCGGCTGCGTACTCCTGTTTTTCCTCGTCGGCCCAGTCTGCGCAGACCACCACCGCGGCGTTACCTCCGAGTTCGAGCGTGACGTGCTTGCGCGGAACGAGTTCTCGGATCGACCAACCCACCGGGACCGATCCGGTGAACGAGACAACCGGTAGCCGAGGGTCCACGACCATGTCCGATGCCTTGTCGTTGGAGACGGTCAGCACTGACCACGCACCCGCCGGAAGCGATGTCTCGGCGAGCATTCCGCCGAGCACCAAACTTGTCAGCGGGGTGGCCGGCGCAGGTTTGACGATGATCGGCGCGCCGACCGCCAGGGCCGGTGCCACCTTGTGGGCCACCAGATTGAGCGGAAAGTTGAACGGTGCAATTCCGAGGATGGGACCGCGTGGGACGCGCTGAATCAGCGCCAAGCGGCCGTCCGATCCAGCGTCGGTGTCGAGTCGCTGAAGATGCCCGCTCCATCGTCGTGCTTCCTCGGCCGCCCACCGAAATGTCGACACCGCGCGAGCGACTTCGACTCGCGCCCACTTGATCGGTTTGCCGGATTCGGCAGAGATGAGCCGAGCGATTTCCTCCCGACGCTCGTGCAGACGCGTCGAGACATGTACGAGCGCATCCGACCGAACGTGGGCCGGCGTTCCCGCGAACTCGTCCGCCACCGCGGCGGACGCCTCGATCGCGGCGTCGACGTGTTCCGACGCCGCTTCGAACACCGTCCCCACGATGCGACCGTCGAACGGATTGCGGATCTCGGTAGCGACACCGCTGATAGTCGCTTCGCCGGCAACCCAGTACGGAAAGTGTTTGGCAGACATCGGGATCTCCCTTTCGAGGGCCGAAAAGAATGCTCGCCGGCCCCGTGTCGGAGGCCGGCGAGCATGCGGGTGTGCACAGGGTCAGGTCAGACGGAGACCGAGGTGGACGCGGATTTCTGCAAGACCTCGAGCGCCTCGATAAGGTACGTCCGGAACACCGGGTGGTTCTCGCTCATCGGGAAGTGCCCGATGTCCTTCATCTCGATGAACTTCGCATTCTTGATCTGCGCAGCTGTGCGGGCACTGTCCTCAGGGGTGGTGAGGTAGTCGTAGTCGCCGGTCAGCATGACGACCGGGCAACGGTCGCCGTCGATCTGGTCGAGCTTGTCGCGCAGGTCGTGGTCCACGGAGTAGAAGTGCAAGTCGCCCTTGAACGCCTCGGATCCCTGCGTGTAGTAGAACCAGGTCTTCCAGCGGTCGGCTTCGGGCGACTGTGGTGCCATGAGATCCCATGTGCCACTTGCGCACACCTGCGCAGCGTTCGCGTGGGGGTGCTGCCACCAGTCGAGGTAGAAGCCCGGTGAGTAGTCGGCTCCCTCGACCGGGATGACTCCGGCGAAGCGTTCCGGATGGCGAAGCGCCAGCTGCAAGGCGATGTTGCCACCGAACGACGAACCCATGAAGATCGGATTCTCCAGTTCGAGTGCATCGACCAGGGCCACGATGAAGTTGGCGTAATGGTCGGCCGAGAGCTTGTACTCCTCTTTCCACCACTCTGTGTTCTCCGGCGGATCGGACTTGCCGTGGCGGGGCAGGTCGTACGCGATCACGCGGTAATTCTGCGTGATGTCCTCGTCTTCGAGCAGTCCACGCCACTGGTGGTTGTGGCACCCGGCGGTGTGCTGGCATACCAACGGTTGGCCGGTGCCGTTCTCTAGGTAGAAGACCTTGTACAGAAGACCGTCGACGTCGACATCGACGTAATGGCCGGTCACAGGTGAAATCTTGCTCATGTTCTGTTCCTTCGGTGAGTCGTGTGTGAGTCGGGGACTAGACCGGAACGCCGACGGCGCGCAGCAGTTCGATCTGGCGGGTAACGCAGCGCAGGTTCTGCATCAGGACGAGGACATCTCCCTCGAGCCTCATGTCGCGCTGGAACGACGCCGCCCAGATGCCGTGAAACATCGGTGCCGGAACGGGAACTCCAAAGCCCTGCCACGTCTCGACGCCGGCGCGGATGGCGAACTGATAGGGCCGGTCGAGCGGGCCTGGGTCGACGGCGATTGCGTGGACTTTGCCGTTCGACATCTCGATGACGAAGGAGTGGGTGTCCATGTCGAGCAGGTACGAGCAAGTGAAGTACGTGCCGTGCGCGGAGATCTCGGCGTCTGCGTCGGATGCTTGGGTGAACGCGTCGGCCCACTGTTCCGGGGTCTGGGTGGTGGTGTCGGTTGCTGTTGTCATGTGACCCATCACACGCTGGACCTGCGGGTTCGTCCAATACCAATCGGTCGCCCGATCGATAGGAAACAACTACTGGTGCTGGTCTAGCTGCGGGAATAGCATCGGGGACGTGAATCTTCCGTTGGAGCTCAGGCCGTTGTCGTATTTCGTGGCCGTCGCGGAAGAGCTTCATTTCGGCAAGGCAGCAGCGCGGCTGCATATCGCACAGCCCTCGCTCAGCGTGCAGATTCGCAAACTCGAACACTCCTTGGGAACCGCACTGTTCATCCGCGATTCCCGTCATGTCTCGTTGACCCCTGCCGGGGACAAGCTCCTCGAAGGGAGCAGGCAGCTTCTCGCCGATGCCGAGCGTGTCGCGTCGTTGACACGTCAGGTGGGCCGCAGCGGGCGCAACAACCTGATCGTCGGATTCCAGGCGAACGCTGCCGCGGAGCTGACGCCGGACATCTTGTCGGCTTTCCGTGCTCTCCACCCCGACGTCGCGGTCGAGATGCAGTCGTTCGACTTCACCGACCCCTACGTCGGACTCGGCGACGGGTCGGTCGACGTCGCGTTCGTCAGGCCGCCGGTCGTCGTGCAGGACTGGCTTGCGCTCGAGACACTGTTCGTGGAGCCGAGAGTGCTTGTCGTAGCATCCACTTCGCCTCTGGCGCAGCAAGATTCGACCAGTGTCGAAGAAGTGGCGGGGCAACCGTTCGTCGCGAGGCGCAGCCCGGAATCATGGAGGGACTTCTGGCTCGCCGTCAGCTCGAGGGATGGTGAGACCGTTCGTCTCGGTGCCGAAGTCTCCACTGTCGACGAGTGCTTCGAAGCCATCCTCTCCAGCAAGGGCGTGGCGTTCTCACAAGCGTCAACTCAAAGATTCTATGCGAGGCCAGGTTTGGCATTCGTTCCGGTGACTGGCATACCCCCCACACCGTTGTCCATCGGGTGGCGTTCGGACGTCGACTCGCCTCTGACCCGCGACTTCGTGGCTGCGGCCCGCCGTGTCGCCGTCGATTGTCCGGTTCCGAACTCGTGGGCACCCCCGACCGCCGGCGTCCCGTCGCTCCTCGATCGCTACCAAGCCAAGCTCACGTCCTGAGACCCTCCCACAGGGTCGAGACTCAAAGCTTTCCTTGTCCCGTCCGGACTTCCCCCTTCGGAACACCTCGACACCCATAGTTGATATTTCAACAGTGCGTGTTTACGGTCAAGGTGTCGATGAACGACATCGACACCGGCACGGACGACCGCGGGCATATCCCCGCACAGGAGCGAGTTCGAACCACTCCCAGGTGAACACAATCCGCGGGGTACCACCGGTGATACCGAAAGCGGCGGGGAGACAACCACTCCCGTCGAGGTTTCACCGTCGCAGCCGGGGAGGGCGAGCGGGTGTGGTTCGTCGCCGACACCATGATCTACAAGGCAACCGCCGAGAACACGGGTGGAAGCTTCGCAGTCATCGAATGCATCACCACCCCCGGCGGTGGCCCGCCCCCGCACATCCACACCAACGAGGACGAGTTCTGGACCGTTCTCGACGGGACGTTCGAGATCACCATCGGCGGCGCGACCCACGCCGCCGGGCCGGGTGACTTCGCGTTCGGTCCTCGAGGAATTGCCCACAGTTACCGCACCGTCATGACACGTTGACGGGGCTGTTGCCCAGGAACTTCTTCAGTGCAATCGGCGATGCAAGATCCGGCTCACATCGGTTGTGGAGCAACAGTCGACGAACGGCGCGCCTCTTGTAGCGGTAGCCGCTCGCTGCGGTGAGACTGCTCGGGCACGAGGCTGGCTAGTCTGCGTCGACATCATGGGATAGGCATCTGGAGTTGCGTTCGGTAGCTCAACGGTCGAGCCGCGAATCCTGCAGACGTCGTGGTGCGTTCCGCTGGAAGTCAGTGTTCGCCAACACCGACAGCGCCACTGAGATCGCTACGCGCTGGTTTACGTTCGCGGCGACGATCGCCATCGTTCAGTGTGCGCAGCTGCGGCGGGTCGGCACGTTGTAGTGGCGGGTGTCTCTGTTTCAATACGGCAATGAAAGAACCTGAAGATGTCACAACGCCAGAACCTCGTGTTGGTGACACTGTCCAGGTTCGACGCCCAGGCGGCAGCACTGCAACGGGCACCGTGATCGAGGACTTCGCCGACTACACACTCACCGGGAATGCGGTGGGACGTGAATGGGCAGTGCCGCACCGCTGGGCCGTCGCCACGAACGAGGGAACACTGATCTTCGTCGACGATCCCGACATCATCGAACACAGCCGCGGGCCATCCACACCGTGAGCTGATGAAGGCACCCGAAGCAGCAGCGCGCCTCCATCTCACCATCTGAAGCGTTGTCCACACTTGCCGCATGACGATTGCCGCGGACGTACATTGAACTGTCCGTCAGCAAATCTCCGATTTCACGGCAGACGGCGCTGGCGTAACAGCGTCGCCACCGTGAAATGAAGAAACATGCATCGACGTGGGTAAGCGAACCGACATCGAGAGCGAAGGAGGGCAACGTGGACGAGGTACTGCTACGGGCAGGCATTTTCAGGGGGTCGAGCCCTCTGCAGTTGCAGCATTGACCGAACAACTCAAGCCTGTCGATTTTCCCCGGGGGCACGTGGTGTTCACCGAAGGCGATCCGGGCGACCGGCTCTACATCATCGTCTCCGGCAAGATCAAGCTCGGTCGCCGATCCCCGGACGGCCGCGAGAACCTGCTGGCGATCATGGGACCGTCGGACATGTTCGGTGAGCTGACGATCTTCGATCCGGGCCCGCGTACCTCCACCGCCGTCACGGTCACCGCTGTTCGTGCTGTCAGCATGGATCGCATCGACCTCAAGGCGTGGATTGATCGGCGCCCCGACGTTGCCTACCAGCTGCTGCGAGTGCTGGCTCGACGCCTACGCCGCACCAACAACAACCTCGCCGACCTCATCTTCACCGACGTCCCCGGCCGCGTCGCGAAAACGCTGTTGGAGCTCGCACAACGCTTCGGTGTCCCCGAGGCCGGGTCGGTGCGCGTCACGCACGACCTGACGCAGGGAGAGATCGCCCAACTTGTCGGTGCCTCACGCGAGACCGTGAACAAAGCGCTCGCTGACTTCACCCACCGTGGGTGGGTGCGAGTGGAAGGCAAGAGCGTGCTCATCTCCGACCCTCAACGTCTCGCCCGAAGGGCCCGCTGAACAGAGGCCAGAGCCACGACTAAAACCAAAGTTGTCGTCGCCTTTTTCATTGTGGAGCCAGCAGTGAAACCCAGGTCGACCAAGTGTCAGAGGCGAATTTACCGCGAAGCGCCAGTTACCGCACCGTCACGAAATCTTGTCATAGGTGCTGCGTAACCCTACTTTCGTAACTATTTGGGCTACACGGATCTTTTGTCGGAAGGCGAAGTGCGGTTGCCGGGGACGTCGATCAGCACGACATGCCGAGCGAAGGCGTCGCCAGGAACGGTGACAGTGGTGTGCTCGAACAGCGATACAAGGTGCGGGTGCGCCCCGGTCGATGGGGATGCGTTAGTGCGAAGCGCAACTAGAAACCCGACCCGGGCATCGGTCGCCTGATAAGTGACGGACTGGTTCACGAACGCGAGCTTGTCCGCTAGCGCCTTTTTTGTACCGTCGAGTTTGAGCTCCATATATATACTGAATGTGCTGTATTTTGCCCGAATATCGACGCGTCCACCTCCTATGCTCGGGGTCTCCATTTCCACACGTGAGCCGAGGGATGAATATAGGAAGTCGAAAAGATCTTCATGTAGATCGTTCTCGCTAGCATCTGATTTGAAGAGGTATGGTTTCCGGTCAGCCTGGGCATTTTGGCGGCTTGCAACGAATCGGACCATTAGTAGGAGTAGCTCATCGACAGCAATCTTCACGTCGGTAACGTAATCCGGAGATGACAATAGGTTCGAGGACATTTTTGACAGGACCTCGTTCTCCATCAAGGAGACTTGACGGGATATCGCCTTGTTTTCCACTGCTTCACTGAGCTTAAGAAGCATTTTTTCGTCGAGTTTCGCGAGTTCCTCCGCCTCAGCTGTGCCACTGCCGAATAGCCCCACGTCACCGCTTCGGACCGGGTATGTGACAGTCTTCGTCGTGAGATCTCAGCAGCGCCGTTCAACTGACCGACTGCCGGTGGTTCGGGGTGCGCAGCCCCGTACGACGCGCTGGAGGATAGTTCGGGCTTCTTGCTCGCCCTACCGAGCTACAGGATTCACCTCTGCACGAAATAGCGCCTGATCGAACAGAATGGATAGATGTGAACCGTCTGAAAGCCGCAGCAACTGTTGCCGCAGCCGGTGTACTGCTCGTCGTGACGGGTTGTTCATCCGACTCCTCAGAAGACGACGGTGCGTCGACGGTGACAGCAACTACTACCTCGACCGAGGCCGCGCAGCCGGTTCCGGCAGTAGCAGCCAGCACAGCCGAAAGCGTGTGTGCACAGATCGAAGACGCCGGGATCGGCGCGAACTGTGTTCGCGGTGAGGGAAATGGACTGGCTCTGGCGGCGACCGAGGTCTACGACTTCGATCTTCCATCCGTTCCCGGCGAAGGCGGTGCGGTCATGGCATTCGATGATGTCGACCTGTACCGAAAGACCGTGCAGAGCTACGAGGATGCCGCTTTCCTGGCCGGCCCTCACCGCTACGGATCGGAGCCAGCCTTGATCTTCGTTCAAATCAATGAGGGGATGTCACCGAGCGACGGACAGAAGGTCAAGGGAATCGTCGACGCGCTATAGGTCCCCGGCGCGCCGTCACTCGGTTGCATAGGCCGCGTCCGTCGGCGCCCAGGGATCGACAGCGTTCAGGAGCCGGGCTCTAATCTTGCCCGCCGACGCAGCCAGATCGACGGTGACGAAACGGAAGCGGTGCCCCTGGACGACGGCCGATTCGTCGAAGTGGTGACCAACGGTCGGATAGAGCAAGACACCTTCCGCTGGCCTGCCCAGTTCGTCGTGGACGCTCTGGGACTGGACGTAAGCGTAGAGCTGAAAGACGTGGCTGCGGTCGAGACGGCGGGTGCCGTGAAACCCCGGCTTAAGGGCGTCGGCGAACTTGGTCTCGACGATGATTCGCCGGCCCTCCCGTTCAATGTCGGTGCGCATGGTGGGCAGCATGGCGAGCATTCCCGGTGTGGGTTCGGAGGCAGGCCATTTGCGATGGGTCTCACCCGGAGATACGCGCCATGTCGATGGCAGCACCGTGCGGTAGAAACCGCGGACGGCGCGTTCGAACAGTGCTCGGACAATTGCCGCGTCGCGTTCGGGGTCGCGGCCGGCGCGTCCGCCTGCTTCTTCGGTGGGTATGAGCATGTTCAACAGCAACGACGCCGCGGCGACAGCTTCTGCGTCGTTGCGGTCGTTGCGGTCGTTGCGGTCGTTGCGTACGGAGGCGGTGGCGCGCCAGGTCGCGGAGTCAGCTTGCACACCGTATTGCGCGAAAGTGCGCGCGAGGACACGCGCTCGCTGTGCAGTGGTCGCGTCGTCGACAACCCGGCCGGTCCAGTGAAGCGCGGTCAACAGAAGGCGGTTGCGGGCGGTGTCGACTGTCAGGTCATCGAAGGTGCATGCCACCTTTCCCTGCGCGAGCAGCATCCGCGAGTCCGTGGTCAACGCGTCGATGCGACCGCGTACACGCGTGCGCACCGCATGTCGCTCACGGTATGTGTGGCCAAGTGGGCGTAGTAGTCGCCGCTCGACGGCGGTCGCCGACCATTCGCTGGGGACTGTTTTGTTGATAGAGCCTCGAGGCGCACAGCATCAGCAGCCAGAGGTTGCGCACAGGAATACGGTGCACTCCACTGGCGATGGTGCCGACTTCTGTCACCACGGCTCTACGAGCAAGTCAGCTTCACTTTCCGCCGCGGCGGAGTTGTCGAACCAGTACTCCGCCAACAGAGGCCGGATCTCTTGATCGATGATACTGCGGAGCCACAGATGCGGGTCGTCGATTACGGGGCCGTCCGGGGATGGCGTGAAGAAGCTGTGGCCGATGCGGTACTGCTCCCCAAGTTCTGGTGCGTCGGCGATACGCTGATTGAGCGCAGTGAGTCGACCTCTTAACGCATCGACGAACGAGGCGTCGACGCCTCGGGCGATGACCCAGTCGCGCCATGCGTCGTTGAACCTCGGCTGGAGATCCGCGAAGGCGAACCCGACGACGGAGCGCGAAATCCACGATGCCAAGGACCTGTCGGCCACATTCATTGTTCCGATCAGGTACAGGTTGTCGCGGATGTACACCAGGTCGTCTCCGGGCTTGGCGTACGCCAGCTTGAGTGCTTCGGATCCTTTTCTCTTGTCCGCCTCGAGCAATGTCAACAACTCACCCATCACCTGCGCCAAGTTGGCTCGGTTGATCTCCTCGATGACTAGGACGTGCTTGGTGTCGGGCTGACTTCGGGCAGCCTCGATTACCTCGAGGAAATAACCGTCGGTGAGTGTCAGCCGTCCGTCGTCGCCCGGTCGCCACCCGCGGACGAAGTCTTCGTAGGAGACGGTGGGATGGAACTGAACGGCGTGAATCAACGACCGGTCTTTCGTGCCCATCAGCGCGTATCCGAGACGTTTGGCGAGCCAGGTCTTGCCTGTCCCCGGTGGGCCTTGAAGAATGAGATTCTTCTTGCGCCGCAACGCCTCGATATAGCTGTTGAGGTCATCGCGGGAGGCGAAACAACCTTCGGCGATGATGTCGGCGACCGAGTAGTCGTCCTCGCCTGGCAGTTCCTCGGTGGTAGCGCCGTCGTCGTTCGGTGCGAGTGCCGGCTCCTGTTGGCCACCGAAGTACTTGTTCGCCCAGTACGGGGCTGAGAGGAACGTCGCGTAGTCCTGCTCCTCCTCCTCGAACGCGAAACCGATGAGAGCGCGAGACTGCCAGGAGTCGGGCTTGATGCCCCAAACGGTATTGCGCGATGTCCAGAAGTACCAGTCCTCGTCCGGGACGGCCGCCGGCGCGTCCCAGGCGACGGATACCTGGTCGCCATCGCCGGGGTTGTCGATGATGGTGCCTGTGGCTCGGATTGCCATCACCGACGCGGTCTGCGCTCCGATGTCGAAGGGGAGGTCGTTCTTTCGCGTGAACGCTGCTTTGATGGCGATACGCTCACCCTGTTTCATTGATCTGATCGCCGTGGCGTATTTGTGAGGTTGCTGCGCCCGCCACAGGCCGTTCGATACGAACTCTGGTGTTCGGTCCATCGGCGGGCCGCCGTCGACACCGAACATCGCTCCGACGAACCAGAAGGTGGCGAGATCGTCTGAATCGGTAGCCGCCGGCGCGGTCCGACGCGCGGGTTGATAGTTCTGGAACGCGGGGACCGCCTGCAGGTCGCCCTCGGTGATCTCGACCGGGTGATCGCGCAACATCTGCTGGCCAAACTCCGTGATGCGGGATCGACCGTTTGCCACTTTCTCGGCCGCAGCAGCTCGGCGAAGAAACGACAACGCCCAACCGATCCTGTTATCCGCTCGCCCTTGCCCGGAGTTCAACGTCTCCGCGCGTTGCGACGCTGTGAGACCGACACTGTCCATGACGGCAGGCTTGAGAGCGGATGTCTTCCAGGTGGACCCGTCACTGAGCACGCTCAGGACCGGCCGGGCGAAAGCGGGCCATGCTGGCACAGACGTGCCTGGCTCCGAATCGATTTCGGTCACAGCGATATTCGCTGCCCTGAAGCTTCGGAAGAGCGGCACGTCGAGACTCTGGAGGTGTCCATTCGGTCACCTTATCGCGGCGGCGGTGGCCTATTTCTGGAAAGTGACGGACGGCTAGGCGCAGTCCACCAAAACCGGTCAGTTGGGAAGCATCGAAACGATTGCATCGTGCGGGCCGTGCGGCAGTTACCGCACCGTCAAGGAACCTTGACGGAAATTATTGGTCGATGACGCGCCGGCGGGGGAGCTGCAGCTTCGCGTGCTCGACGCTGAGGGTGTAGCTGCGCTCGGGATGCTGAGAGGGGCAGCCGACTATGGGCACCTGCACCACAGCAGTGTGGCTCACCGTCTTTGAAAGTTGCCTCCAAGCCTCGGGTTTCACCGTCGACTCCATCAAAAGGTTCTCTTGCGCAGAGGCAATGGTCATAGTTCACCGCCTCGCGATCTTCGCTGGCAGGGCGAGGTCAGTAGAAAGTGCGTAACGCACCGAGCGTTTGCTACGGACAGCACTCAGGGCCGAAACCCGCGACTTGCCATCCGGCAGGATCGAGTGCACTCAAAGACTCGTCTCGTGCATTCTATTGGATCCGGGCAGGGTGCGGCATTCGGCCGCCCGCTATAGGTGCGGCGTCGATCATCTCGATTGCGGCAACGGGGAGAAGGGCTTCGGCTTCATCGAGCAGGAGGGCGGCGGAGCTGATCCGTGCGTCCATTACTCCGAGATAGAGGGGCACGGTTTTCGCAATCTCGATGGAGGTCAGCGCGTGGAATTCGAGATTGGTCAAGGCGTCAAAGGGCCGCAAGCAATTGGTGTTCGCATCCTCTAACGGATGGAACACGCACACAGGTAACGGTGTGTCGCAGGGTTGCGCGCGAGCGTGGCGGGCACTAATCCCGTCCTGAGCGGCAGTGCTGCTGGAATGTCGAGATACCCATTCAGTAGGTCGTCCTACTATAGTAGATCAAACCATTGCTATCTGCAGTTGGTATCGCTGGGTCGTCGCCTCTCTTTCAACGGCCCGGATCACGTTCCCCACCAACAGGAAGGATTGGCATGACGACTCGAACAGTTCTGGTGGCCGGTTCCCGCACTCCCATTGGAAAACTCGGAGGCAAACTAGCCTCCCTCAGCGCAGAACAGCTGGGCGCGCACGCGATTCAGCATGCACTCTCCCGTGCGGGGGTAGCTGCGTCGACAGTCGACATGGTCATCATGGGCAATGTCGTCCAGGCAGGCGTAGGCCCGAACCCCGCACGCCAGGCAGCGGTCGGCGCGCAGATTCCTCTGACGACGCCGGCTGTCACTCTTAACAATCTCTGCCTGTCCGGCCTTCAGGCTGTGATCGACGGTGATCGACTCATCAAAAGTGGGGAGGCGGACATCGTCGTCGCGGGAGGCATGGAGTCGATGACCAATGCTCCTCATCTCGTACGCGGTGCGCGAACTGGATTGCGCTACGGAGGCTCTCGTCTCGAAGACGCATTGGACGCAGACGCTTTGAGGTGCGCGTTCGATCAGGTGTCGATGGGTGAATCGACGGATCGTTACGCGCGAGCCGAGGTCATCGGCCGCGCGGACCAGGATGATTTCGCAGCGCGATCGCACCGGCGAGCGGCCGAAGCGACAGACGACGGCACTTTCACCGACGAAATCGCACCTATCGACGTGCACACGAGGCGAGGACCGGTCACCATAACGAACGACGAGGGCATCCGTGCGAACGCGACGCCTGATGCACTGAGTGCTTTGCCGCCCGCTTTTGCCGAAGACGGGACCATCACTGCGGGCTCGTCTTCGCAGCTGTCAGATGGGGCTGCAGCGCTGGTGCTGATGAGTGAAGCAAAAGCAACCGAGCTCGGCCTGCAGTGGCTGGCCGAAATCGGTCCATCTGCATTCGTGGCCGGACCCGACACCTCACTGCTGCATCAGCCGTCTAGAGCGATTATTGCGGCGGTGAACAAGATGCCGGGCATGAAGGTCAGCGATGTGAGCGTTATCGAGATTAACGAAGCTTTCGCGGCGGTAGCGTTGGCGTCGATGGCCGATCTTGGACTATCAGCCGAGCGGGTCAACGTGCACGGTGGGGCAATTGCTCTCGGTCACCCTGTCGGAATGTCAGGTGCACGACTCGTTCTGAGCCTGGCCTTGTCGATGGTTCGTCGGGGAGACTCGGTTGGCGCGGCCGCCTTGTGTGGTGGAGGTGGGCAAGGGAATGCAGTCGTGCTGCGGAGATGACCAGTAGCAGGCGGTCGCCGTCGTAAGCGGTGCCGATGCGAGGGGATGGCCTCATCCCGCCCCGCCGGAAAGACCTGTAATCGAAACCGGCGGGGCGTGCATGATCTTTCAGGACGCCCGTGATGCGTGCTCGACGTCGCTGCCCGTCTCGATCCTGTTGTGGTCCAGCGTGAATCGGTAACGACCCATTCCGAGAAGACACGCGATGCTGACAAGTACCATCACCACGATCGGCGCGATTCCGGCTGCGTACGACCCGGTGGCTCCGTACACCTGGCCGAGGAGGAAAATGCCGAATGCGGAACCCATTGCGTAGAGGAAGTACACGAATCCCAACACGCGAGCGTAAGAATGTTTGGGGAAGTACCGGCTCGTCATGTAAGCAGCCACATCGCCCTCCGCTCCGAGTGCGAGGCCGATCAACACCGCGCCGGTGAGCAAGACCGCGGTCGCTGTGGACGACATCAAGAGAACCACTCCTACTGCACACAGCGCGAAAAGCACCGAACCGATGAAGGGCGCGAAGACGCGATCCAGCAGAAACCCTACGAACAGACGCGCGATGACGGAGGACAGGCTGAGCACCGACAGGATGACGACTGCCGATTCCTGCGCGATGCCTTTGTCCGTGGTCATCGGCACGATCTGAGACATCAGACCGAACGTCGCGGACGACACCAGGAAGATGGCGACCGACAACAACCAGAACTGGCGATAGTTTCGAGCTATCGATATCAAGGACTCGCCTGCTACTCGGCCTGCGTTGCGGGCATGTAGTCGCTCTTTTTCGTGTTCCGGTGGCATCCGGGTGACGAACGCATAGACGCTGACCGGGATGACCGTGCATAATGCGCCGACGACCAAAAACGCTGCACGCCAACCACTCAGGCCCACCAGCCAGTTGGCCAGATACGGCATCAGCACACCACAGGCTCCGAGTCCCGCCATGAGTACCCCCAGCGCCATCCCACGGCTGTCTCGAAACCAGGCGCTGACGACCGTGGCATGGGCGATCGGGTTCAAAGCTCCAGCCCCGGCCCCGATGACGACACACAGCGCGAAGAACAAAGTCTGGTTGTCCGGCAGCGCAGACATCGCCATCAGTCCGCCACCGAATGCGATGACCATGGGGATCGTTGGGACCTTGGGGCCGTACCTGTCCACGAGAAGGCCGAGAAGCACGATGCTCACACCCACGAAGACGGTTTCGATCGAAAGCCCGTTGGTGATCACGCTGCGTTCCCAACCGAACTCTTCCGACATCGGCTTACCGACGATGTTGAACAGCACGTTCACCGTGGTCGTGCCGAACAACAGCGTAAGGAAACCTGTTGCGGCATACCACCACCGATTGAGTTGGCGCGGCGAGGCTGCGGACGGGACGGTGGAAGTCATACCTGTCTCCTTGGTATCGAGGTTGAAGGCATAACACCATAAGGACTGACCAAAGTAAATGGTTTCCCTTTTATCAGTCATGGCCGTCCGGCCCTTGCCTTCCGGCAACCCGCCGGACTACGCTTTCGTAAATGGTCAGGCCAATGACCGAGGACTGAAGCGGGTGCTTGCCCGTCACGCGAAAGGACACCGAACTCGATGGCCGAATTCACCGACATCACCTACGAGGTCGATAACGGACTTGCTTGGATCACGATCAATCGTCCGGAGCGCTACAACGCATTCCGGGCACAGACGGTCGACGAGCTCATCCTCGCCTTCAAACTCGCCTGGGCGAGCAGCGAGGTCGGCGTCATCGCACTCACCGGTGCCGGCGACAAGGCATTCTGCGCCGGCGGCGATCAGAAGCAGCGGATGGAGACCGGCGACTACGGACCCTCCAACAGCGGCCTCTTCGAGGTCGAGGCACTGCACCGAGTTCTTCGTGACGCCCCCAAGCCGGTAATTGCTGCCGTCAACGGTCTGGCGATCGGAGGCGGCCACGTTCTCCACGTGCTGTGTGACCTCACCATTGCCGCAGACACCGCTCAGTTCGGTCAGAACGGGCCACGAGTGGGATCGTTCGACGCGGGGCTCGGATCCGGCTATCTCGCACGCGTCGTGGGCGAGAAGAGAGCGCGCGAGATCTGGTTCATGTTGCGGCGATTGTCAGCTCAGGAAGCACTCGAATGGGGTCTGGTCAACAAGGTCGTGCCAGCCGCCGAACTCAAGGCGGCAGTGCGCGAGTGGGCGGACACCATGTTGGACTTCTCCCCCACTGCACTCAAGGTGCTCAAGCAGTCGATGAACACCGACACCGAGCACTTCATCAGTATCGGGAGCATGGCGTACTCGACTCTCGAAATTTTTGGTGAGACGCCGGAAGCCCGCGAAGGTATTACCGCCTTCAACGAGAAGCGCAAGCCCGACTTTCGGCCGTACCGAGGCCAGTAGTGCAGTTCTCCACGGAACAACTCGAGTTCGCGGCTGCAGTGCGGAAGTACTGCAGCCGCGAACTCGCGTCGGTAGCCGACCGAGACCGCGTCACTGACGGGGGAACGCTTTCGAACAGTCCCGGGGTCCTCCGGGACCTGGCACGTCAGGGATGGTTGGGCGTGTCCCTTCCCGCTGAATACGGCGGTGGCGGAGCAGGTTTCGTGGACGAGTGCGTGTTCATCGAGGCGGCCGCGCGCGGGCTGGCCCCGATCACCGGATATTTCACCGGACTTACTGCCGCCCAGACCTACCTGAAGTGGGGTACGGATTCACAGAGGCGGACCGTCGTCAGCAATCTCGTCAGCGGTCGCCTTGAGGCAATCGCACTGAGCGAGCCCGGTTCTGGATCGGACCTCGCATCGCTGCGCGTGACGGCCCGCCGTGACGGAGATCGATACCTGGTCGACGGACAGAAGACCTGGATCTCGGCAGCCCATGTATCCGAGCACATCCTGGTTCTCACGCGCGAAGACACCACGGGCAGCAAACACCAGGGCATGACGTTGCTGATGGTGCCCACCGACTCGGCGGGCCTCGAGATCCGTCCGATCGACACGATGGAACCCCACACCTGCAACGACGTCTTCTTCGACGAGGTCGAGGTTCCCACCAGCGCCGTGGTCGGGGTCGCGGGTGACGCGTGGAACCAGCTCATGCGCGGGCTCGCCATCGAGCGGATGATCATCGCGGCCATGAGTATCGGCGCTGCGCAACGGGCTTTCGACGACGTGGTCGCCTACTGCCGCGAGAGGAAACAATTCGGGCGCGCCATCGGCAGCTTTCAGGCTCTCCGACATCGAATGGCAGACCTCGCGACCAACATCGACATCGCCCGAGTCTTCGTCTACGACGTGGCTTCGAAGATCGACGCCGGTCTCGAAGACGACCTCGCCAAGGAGAGTGCCATGGCAAAAATGCGGTGCACGGAAGTAGCGAAACAGACGGCGCTCGAAGCCATGCAGATGATGGGCGGCTACGGGTATGCACGTGAGGGTGGGATGGAAAGTCAGGTGCGGCGCGCTCTGGCACCTCCGATCTACGGTGGCACCAACGAGATTCAACGCGAAATCATCGCACGACACATCGGGCTGTGACCGGTTCGCCGGCACGCACGACGAAACGAGGAAGCGAATCATGACCGACACCAAGACCTTCTCCCCGCATCTACTCGATGGCAAGCGGGTCCTCATCACCGGCGGCGGTACCGGTCTCGGCCGCGGCGTCGCCCGTCACCTGGTGAACCACGGTGCCGAAGTGCACCTATGGGGCCGTCGAGACTCGGTTCTGGCCGAGGCCGCAGAGGAGGCGTCCTCGTCGCGTCCAGGTTCGGTCTTCTACCACTCGGTCGACGTTCGTGACTACGAGAGCGTCGATTCCACCATGGAACGGATCTGGCAGGACCACGGTCCACTGACGTCTGTGGTGAACAACGCGGCCGCCAACTTCATCGCTCAAACCAAAGACCTGAGCCCGCGCGCCTTCCAGGCTGTGACAAGCACCGTCATGAACGGGTCGTTCCACACCACACACGCGGCAGGAAAACGGTGGATCGCCGAGGGACTACCGGGCAACGTGTTGTCCACACTCACCACCTGGGTGTGGACGGGATCTGCGTACGTAGTCCCCTCAGCCATGGCCAAGGCCGCCGTGCACTCGATGACAATGTCGCTGGCGGTGGAGTGGGCCAAGTACGGCATTCGTTTGAACGCGTTGGCCCCAGGGCCCATTCCCACCGATTACGCATGGGAGATGCTCAACCCGACGGACAAAAGTGCTGTGGGTGCCACCCAAGCCGATCAGATCCCGGCCGGCCGCACCGGCACCATCGAAGAACTCGCCAACCTGACAATGTTCGTCATCTCCGACGCGTGCGAATATCTCACCGGCCAGACCATAGCTATGGACGGTGGCCAGATGTTGGCCGGCCCGGGAACATTTGCGGGACTGACGAGCTTGACCGACGACGACTGGAGTCAGATCAGGGAGTCGAGCAAGACAGCGACTGCTTCGAGCAAAGCTCAACGCACCACCTGAAACCAGTACGACACAGGGGCCGCGCATCGACAGATGTGCGGCCCCTGTGCCCGTTCCATACTCTCGTATCAGAGCGACGGACGGTAAGAGAAGGACGAGCTACGGCTCAGAGCGAACTCGAAGATGCCAGAACCAGGCTGGCCGTCGAGGTCGAATGTGCACAACCGATCCGTCAAGGACGAATCCAACGTCATCGGATTCACCGAGCCATCGAGGTCGTATCGATCCGATACGACCGTGTTCGCGTCGCGCGACTTGCCGTGGTGACCGCCGTACCCCGCACCGGCCATGAATCCGCCTCCGACGCGCGCGTCGGCACTGATTCTGTATGTGGTGCCGGATGCGGTGGAGACCTGGACATCGCCCTCTATGAGGTCCCGTTGTTCCGTGAACACCAACGCGTGTCGCGCGTCGACGATCGTGTCCACGGTGCCGTCCTCGTGCATGACCGCACCCTCGAGCAGAATTCGCTCGCCCGCGCGAGTCTCGACGAGAAGAAGACCGACCGAGTACTGGGAGAACTGCGCCTGCAACCAGATATGCAGACCCTGTCCCCCGGACATCGTCCGCACCCCGCGGGATCGGTCACGTTGTCCGAACCAGCCGTCGGCCGATGTCGTCACACCGTCGACGGACACAGTCCCCTCGTAGCGTCCGGACTGAAACAGGTGATCGAACGACGTCTTGGCCCCTGATGCGTTGTTCACTGCGATTTCCCCGAACCACGGCTTCGCGCGCGCCCGCCACGTCAGATCGAACTCGACACCGATCTCGTTCTCCTCCAACCTGAGCGACCACACCTCGTTCGGCTCGATGACCTCGAAGGCGAAGGGGCCGCAACTTCGTCCATCGGTTCCGTCAAGGACGGAGGCGAAACGCAGGTTGCGCTGCACCCGACCGTCGCTCATCACCACGAACCCGTCGACACTGTTTGCCGGCGGGTACAGGCCGAGCCCCACGATGATCGACGGCGACCGCGCGTCCTCGGCGTGCATGTTGAACACGAACCTGTCGAAAAATCCGTCGGGCAACCCGGTTGGATCGGTGCCGACCAATCGGTCGGCGAATTGCGTAGTGTCGGTAGACATGTTGTGCGCCTCCTACTGAGCGTTGGTGCCGGTGAGTCCGGCTGACCTGCGGGCATCGGACAAAAATCGCTGCACCAGAACGGGATCGGTGTAATAGGGGTCCCCGACCCCGGCCAACACGCGTCGCCGGCTGTATTCGTAGAGCACTGCCAGCTTCCACAAAGCGAAAGTGGTGTACCACGAGAGAGCGGATACATCGCGGCCGCTTCGGTGCGCATATCTCTCGACAAGCTGTGTCCGCGACGGATAGCCGTCCTCGAGCATCGCCAAGGCAAGCTCGCTGGTCGGGTTGGTGGGCAACCCCGGCTCCGGGACGGTGGCGAGCAGGTATCCGACATCGAGCAGAGGATCGCCCAGGGTCGCCAGCTCCCAGTCGAGGACAGCCGCCACACGGCCGGGTTCGTTCGGGGCAAGGATCACGTTTCCTATGCGATAGTCGCAATGGACGAGGGTCGCTCCAGACTCGGTGGGCACGTTCGATGTCAGCCAGTCCTCGACGCCGCCGAAACCATCAGGTGCACAACCGTCGTCATCGGCAACGAGCCGCTTGATTCGTTCGAGATGGCGAACGTTGAAGCCCTCAGGACGCCCGAATTTCTCCAGCCCGATTGCCCGCCAATCGACAGCATGCAGGTCGACTAGCGTATCGACGAGATGATGCCCGATCGACCGTCGTTGGTCCGGTGTGTCGAGTGGTGCGGGGGTTCTGTCGGTGACGACCGGACCCTCGGAGAAGCTCATGACATAGAGCGGTACGTCGAGTACGTCTCCCGCCTGCGCAACGGCAAGGACGTCGGGCACCGGAACCGCAGTAGTGCTCAGTGCCGAGAGCAGAGTCGCTTCGCGCACCATGTCGTGTGCTCCGGGGGGCGTCGGCGGTGGCGGCGGACGACGCACCACGACGCTGGTTCCGCCTCCGCTCACGAGAAACGTGAGGTTGGAATGCCCGTCCCCGATCGCGCGAGTGGTGATGGGGCCTGCCAGAATGCCACGAGAATCCAGATACGTTGCGAGAGCAGCGGTTGTGTCGGAGGTCCAGTCCCAGGCCACGCCGGTCACCGACCCTCGAAGACGGGTGTGCGTTTTGCCTTGAACGCTGCGAGCGCCTCCGGCATGTCCTCGGTACGTGTCAACAACGCCTGCCCACGGTTCTCCAGTTCGAGCGCAGCCTCGTACGAACCGATCTCGATGTTGCGCTGGATCGCACGCTTGGACATACGAACGCCGCCTGGAGAGTTCGATGCGATAGCCCCAGCCATGTCGAGGGCCTCGTCCAACAGGCGTTGGGTCGGGACGATCCGATTCACCAGTCCGATGCGTTCCGCCTCGTCGGCCCCGACAATGCGGCCGGTGAATGCGATCTCGGCTGCACGAGCAGGCCCCACCAGTCGCGGCAAGGTGAACGACGTGCCGAGCTCGCCCACCGACAGGCCCACCTTGACGAAGGCTGCGCTCATCTTCATGGTCGGCGCCGCCAGTCGGATGTCGGCCGCCAGGGCGAGTGCAAATCCGCCGCCGGTGGCGGCACCGTGGATGGCCGCGATAACAGGAAACGGCAGGTGCCGGATTGCTTGAATTCCCCCGGTCGCCGTCTCCTGAAATCGCAGGAACTCGCGGACACCCATTCCGGTGATGACCGAGATCTCGTCGAGATCGAAGCCGGCCGAGAACGCGCGTTCGCCGGCACCCGTCAGTATCAGAGCACGAAGTCCACTGTCTCGTAGGGCCCGTCCTGCTGTCAGATGATCGTGGAACATCTGGACAGTTTGCGAGTTCATCCGATCGGGCCTGTCGATGCGGAGGACACCGATTCCGCCGTCGAGTTCCTCGAAGGTCAGTGTCTGCAGATCAGGAAATGTGGTGCGCATGTTCAGTCCCTACCGTCGCGAGCTGTCGGTGTTCATTTGCCCTCGAATATCGGGGGGCGCTTCTCCTTGAATGCCGCGAGCGCTTCACCCATATCACTGGACCGAGTCAGCAAGGCCTGGCCCCGGTTCTCGAGTTCCAACGCGGCGGCGTAGGAACCGGCCTCCAGATTTGCCTGCAATGCCCTCTTCGAAATCTCCACCCCACCAGGGGAATTGACAACAATCTGATCGGCAAGAGCGAGAGCCGCGTCGACGACGTCGGTGTCGTTGCCGACCAGAGTATTTACCAATCCGATGTCGGCCGCTTCTCGTGCGTGGACGATTCGGCCCGTGAAGCAGATCTCGCTCGTCCTGGCAGGCCCGATCAACCGAGTCAGGAGCCAGGAAGAGCCGAGATCACCGGCCGACAGACCGATCTTCACGAATGCGGCATTGAATGTTGCGGTCTCGTTGGCCAGACGGATGTCGGCGGCCAAGGCCAGAGACAGACCGCCACCGGCCGCGGGCCCGTTCACCGCTGCGATGACCGGGACGCGCATGCCGCGTACCGCAGACAACGCGCGAGCCGCGCGCTCCTGCTGATCCAACATTCCGAGCGCACCCAGGTTCGGCAGCTCGTCGGCGTCCGCCAAGTCGTAACCCGAGCAGAACGCGCGCCCGTTGCCGGTGAGAATAACGACGCGACAATCTTTTTCGCTCTCCAAGCCCCATGCGAGCTGTTCCATCTCCAAGAACATCGTATTGGTCATGGCGTTGTAACGGTCAGGTCGGTTCAACGTGACGACGACGACTCCAGGTGTCGGCTCCCTTACCTCGAATGTCTGGAACGTGTGATCGAGCGTGTCCATGTCTGGTACTCCTCCGTGCCGAGACGCGGTATCGGATCCCGGCTTGTCAGCCGAAGTGGGGGCGTCGCTTCTCTACGAAGGCCGTAATGCCTTCTATTGCTTCACCGTCTTCGAATAGGGCTTGCTCGCGCGCGATCTCGAAGGCGCCACCATCCGGCAAGGTCATGTCGAACGCGGCGTCGACGGTGGCAACCACCGCCAGCTGAGCGGGCAGCGAACCCCTGGTGAGCGAGTCCGCCAGCTCGAGCGCGCTCGAAACCACGTCGCCCTCGGTAAGCCTGTCCACGAGGCCGATGGCGTGCGCCTCTGTCGCCGACACTTGCCGTGCGGTGAGCATGATGTCGAGCGCGCGCCCGCGCCCGACCAATCGGGGTAAGCGTTGTGTCCCTCCCGCGCCGGGAATCAGTCCGATACCGACCTCCGGGAGCCCGAAGGTGCCGTTCGGACCGGAGACACGCAGAGTGCACGCCATGGCCAGTTCGAGCCCTCCTCCCAGGGCCGGCCCGTTCACTGCCGCGATGGATATCCACGGTGCGGACGCGAGGCGGTCGTTGACATCGCGCATACGGTCTCCGTATGCGGTGAACGATTCCGCGTCGATGGACGACAAGTGCTTGATGTCTGCTCCTGCGGCGAAGAACCTGGGGAGGGCCGACCGGACGACCATGACTCTGATGTCGCCCGACTTTTCGGCAGCGTCCATGGCTGCGTGCATTCCATCGAGCAACGTGGGACCGAGAGCGTTGGCGGGCGGGCGCTCCATGGTCACGACGACAATGCCTGGCCGGACCGTCTCCCACACGACAGCGGGTTCCACATGTTCTGCCATTTCGTTCTCGCACCTCGTTCTGCTCAGGTAATCACCGGCTCATGTCCACCGCGACTTGCCTGCAGCCTGACGGAAAGACAGTCGCAAGTCAACCATTATAAAGGTCTGGCCAAAGAAAAGGCAGGGCCGTCAGGCGTCAGAGCTGCATCGCTGTCTCGATGCTGCTAGTTTAGGTAAGACCAAATCGCAGGAAAGCAGGTAGTCATGGCCCAGACGGCGTCCGTGAACGGTGTCTCTCGGCACCCCGTTCAGTTGCAACCGATGCAGGTACCCAAGGCGTCGGACGTGTTGGCCAACGACCTGCGAGAACGAATCCTGCGGGGCGAGTATCCGGAAGGCACCGCTCTTCCACCCGAGCGCGAACTGACCAGCCAGACACGAATGAGCCGTACTACCGTCCGAGAAGCGTTGCGCATCCTCGAGGTGCAAGGCTTGGTAACGATCAAGACCGGACGCTCGGGCGGTGCATTCGTCCAGCAGCCCGGTGGTGAATCGGTCGCAACGTCGGTCAGTCTGCTGATCCGTGGCCAACAACTTCGTCTCACCGCGCTACTCGAGACTCGCGAAGCGATCGAACCCGCATGCGCCAGCCTCGCCGCCAAGTACCGAACCGACGATGACCTTTCGGCCCTGGACGCCGCAAATGAAGATATCGGCGACCTCGACGGTTCCCTCGAATCGTTTCTGAGGGCCAACATTGCCTGGCATCTCGCCGTTGCGACGGCCAGCCACAACGAACTGCTCACCGGTTTCATGTCCGCCCTCTCTGCCGCGATCTACAGCTCCACCGAAAACACCGCGTTCGTCGATACGGCCGTGCGGCAGACAACCCTTCGGGCCCACAAGACCATCACGGACGCAATTCGTTCCGGGGACTCGGCAGCCGCGATGCGACGCATGACCAAACATGTACACGGATATGCCGAGGCGGTCGTACAGGTCGAGGAGCGAACCGAGATCGACCTGCCAGACAAGTAATCCGTCTCAAGACGCACCGGATTCGATCGGCTGGGGTGACAGGTAGTCGCGCAGCCCGGTCAGAATTGCAGCGTTCGTCGCCGCGGTCTCTGCGTCCGTAAGACCCCAGGGTGGCGCAATGAGGTCGAGATGCTCGACATCGTCGGGTAGAGCAGCCAGACGAGCCGCGAACTCGCCCGGCGTGCAGGCGATCGCAACCGCGTCGATGATGTCGTCCGGTACCGACGCCACCACCGCGTCGCGATCTCGATCACGTGCCGCGGCACGTATGCGTTGCTGAGCGGCACTCCACCCATGCAGATCGAACAGGCGGTCGTAGACGCGCGACGCCGCGTATTGGCCGATGGCAAACGCAGCCTGCCGACGCGCGTCCTCGGCATCCTCGGCAATGGCGCACATCCGGATGCCCATGATTGTCACATCGGCCGGATCTCGCCCCGCCTGGTCAGCGCCTGCCGCAATGTCGTGTGCGACGGGCCCGCGGACGTAGTCGGACGTGAACATGGGATGCCCGATCAACCCGTCGGCGCATCGCCCGGCTGTTCGAAGCATGTGCTTGTTCACTCCCGCGATCCAGATCGGGATTGCCGGTCGAATGGGTTCGGCCACTGCGCTCGTCGGTGTCACGTCGACCCGATAGAACCGCCCCTCGTGCCGCACGGGACCTTCGTGCAGATGCCACAGTGCTTTCAGGACCGACACGAGCTCGGCCATCCGCGCCGCCGGAGCGTCTCCACTGACGCCGTGCCACGACTCCATCATCTTGGGTGTGCCGTTGCCGAGACCGAGGACGACTCGCCCGTCGGACATCTCGTCGAGATCACGGGCCTCGGCCGCCCAGATGAGAGGGGTACGTCCCACGCCGTACGCGATATTGGTCCCGATCCGAACGGTGTCCGTACCCAAGGCAAGAGCCGCCATGGGTACGGTCGCCGATCTGCTGTAGAGCTCGCTGGTCCACACCGCATCACAGCCGATGCGCTCTGCCTCACGAGCATGGGCCACCATCGAAGTAAACCGTTCACGGCCGGTGCCCACTCCGAAAACATTGATCCCGAACGTCGTCATGCGATGTCCCACCGTCGTCAGGGCCTGCGAGGGAAACGGCCGAAATCGGGCGTGCGGCGCTCTTTGAACGCTTCTCGTCCCTCCTTGGCTTCATCCGTCGCGTAGAACAGCAGGTTCGTATCGTGCGCGAGTTGCTGAATCCCCGCGAGACCGTCTTCGGCTGCGTGAAAGCTGGCTTTCATGAGCCGGAGGGCCATCGGCGACAGCTCCAGCATCCGCCGGCACCACACAACAGTCTCAGCTTCCAAGTCTGCCAGCGGTACGACCGTGTTCACCAAGCCCATCTCGAGGCTTTGGGCAGCGTCGTACTGGCGGCACAGAAACCAGATTTCCTTGGCCTTGCGCACGCCGACTGTCTGCGCGAGGAGTCCAGCGCCGAAACCACCGTCGAAAGAACCTACCTGCGGGCCGACTTGCCCGAGCCTGACATTGTCCGCGGCGATGGTCAGATCGCAGACGATCTGTAGGACGTGGCCACCGCCGATGGCATACCCGGCGACCATCGCAACTACAGGCTTGGGGAGCCGTCGGATCTGGACCTGCAAATCGGTCACATGAAATCGGCCGACCTGTTCGGGCCGGCTAGGGTCCGTGAGATACCCGGTGTCGCCGCGAACGCGTTGATCGCCGCCCGAGCAGAACGCTCGATCGCCTTCACCGGTGAGAACGATGACACCGATCGTCGGATCCTCACGCGCCCGAGTGAGGGCGTCGGATATTTCCACCAGTGTCTGTGGCCGGAAAGCGTTGTGCACCTCTGGACGACAGATGGTGATCTTGGCAATACCATCGTCTGTGCGCGAATAGTCGACGTCCTCGTACCGTTCGACCACGGACCACGTCACGGCTGTTTCTGTCATCGAGTTCTCAGGCCATCGTGAGGCCACCACTGACGGACAGGGTCTGCCCGGTGATGTACCCCGACTCGTCGGAAGCGAAGAACGCAACGGCCGCCGCAATATCGGATGGGAGCGCCAGACGCTTCATAGGCACCGCTCGGGTCATACCGCCGAGGACCTTGTCCGCGTCCTGGCCCGAACTGTCCGCGAACTTTCGCAGAGCCGGGGTGTCCGTGGGACCGGGGCACACGGAGTTGGCCGTAACGCCCTTGGTAGCTACCTCGCGCGCCAACGTCTTGGTGAATGCAATGGTGCCACCCTTTGCGCCTGAATACACCGCTTCCAAGGACGAGCCGACACGTCCGGCATCGGACCCGATATTGATGATGCGGCCGAACCCACGCTCGACCATGCCGGGGACGACGGTGTGGTTTACCCGCAGCGCACCCTTGAAGTTGATGTCGAGAATCTTTTCCCAGAAGTCCTCAGTGGTGTCGACGAACTTCATGAAGTCATCCCAACCCGCGTTGTTCACCGCGATCTCGACAGGGCCCAACTCGTCGGTGATGCGCGCGACCGCGGCCTTGACGGACGCAGTGTCCGTGACGTCGATCGGCACAGCGATCGCTTCACCGCCTGCCGCGACGATTTCCTTGGCCGTCCGCTCGGCAACCTCGAAATTGAGATCGGCCACAGCTACTCTGAAACCGTTGCTGCCCAACTTCTTCGAAATTCCCTCACCGATTCCCTGGGCACCACCGGTGACCAGTGCGACTCGATTACTCATGTTCTGCATACCTTTCGACGTACGGGACGGTTCCGGAGTGGCCCTGGTGGCACACCGTTCACAAGGACGTCCTCACCAATTCGGCGAGTCCGTCACGAAATTCTGGCGCGGCGATCTCAATCAGACGCCGCCTGCGCTCCGCGAGCGGCTGGCCACGAAGGTGCGCGACGCCGTGTTCGGTGACCACGCAGTCGACGTCGGCACGCGCCGTCGTCACAACGCCCTCATCGAGCGCGAACTTGATAGACGATCGACCGCGGACAGTCGACCGCAACGCGATGATCGACCGTTTTCCGGTCACGGCGGCCGCCCGAGCGAAATCGACCTGGCCTCCGACAGCACCGAGGTAGGTACCGCGGCTGATCTCCGCCCCCACTTGACCGGTCAGGTCGACCTCGATGGCGAAGTTGACTGCGACGAGAGAATCGAGCCGCGCCAAGACTTGCGGAGCATGGGTGTAGCTGGTCGGCCTGAACAGAACTGGTAGAGACGAGATTCGTTCGTACAGATCAGTCGAACCCAGAGCCGTTCCGGCAGTGGCGAATCCCGTGTCGATCTGCTTGCGACTGCCAGTCACCACCCCTTTGTCGATCAACTGCACGACCCCGTCGGTGATCATCCCGGTGTGTACGCCGAGGTCTCGGTGCCCGGACAACGCATCGAAGATCGCAGCCCCCATCGATCCGATTCCGACCTGCAGGCAGTCTCCGTCGTCCACGAGCGCTGCAACGAGGCCTGCAATCGCGCGATCTTCGGCCCCGGCGGGACGGCGGTCCTCCTCCACCAGTGGTCGATCGGTTTCCAGAGTGTCGGTGAAACGATCGATCGACAAAGCTGGTGAACCCGGTACGACCGGCATCCGATGATTGATTTCCGCGTACAGGATCTGCGTGTGGTTCGCGGCATCCGCCATGTAGTCGACGCCGATCCCCAGCGAACACATTCCCTCGCGGTCCGGCGGTGCTACTTGAAGCAAACCGACGTCGCTCGGGAGCCTCCGTTCGGCGAACATGCGCGGGAGTGCCGAGTAATGACAGGGCACCACGTCGAGTCGGTCGCTGTCGCCGAGCGCCCGTAGCGCGCCGAGACCGCCATACGACACCATGGTGTCCGTGGGTGCCATGGACTGCGCCAGTTGGTCGTTCCAGCTCAGCCCGGTGAAAAGACGCAGTGGCCCTATCTCGGGTGCCTGCTCGAGGAGTCGATCGACGAGTGGGCGAGGCTCGGCGGACGCCTGACCCCACCACACGCCCATTCCGGAGGCGAGGGTCCGGGTGAAGTCGACCATCAGTCGGTCCGTTCGATCAACGTTCCTGTACCCAACCCGCCGCCGCAACACATGGTGACGAGCCCCAGTCGGCTCTCGCGTCGTTCCATCTCGGACAAGATCGTGGCGACGAGTCTCGCCCCGGTTGCTCCGACCGCGTGACCGAGTGCGATGGCACCCCCGTTGACATTGACTCGATCCATATCGGGCTGCAGTTCACGTTGCCACGCGAGGACGACAGAGGAGAACGCCTCGTTGACCTCGAACAGGTCGATGTCGTCAACCGAAATATCGTTGCGCTGCAGCAGTTTCCGTGTTGCCGGGATGGGACCGGTGAGCATGATGATCGGATCGACTCCCACCGTTGTCTGATCGACGATGCGAGCGCGAATGCGAAGACCGTACCGTTCCGCGGCGTCCCGGGAGCACAGCAACACCGCTGCGGCGCTGTCGCAGATGGGGCTGGAGGTACCGGCCGTCACCCTCCCGTTCTCCCTGCGGAACACCGTCTTCAGTCCGGCGAGCGTCTCCGTCGTCGTGGTGGGCCGCACTGCCTGATCACCGAGGCGAACCTCACCGTCCAACTCCATGCGCACCATCTCGTCGGCGAAACGGCCGTCCTCGATCGCCGCCGTCGCACGCGCGTGCGACCGAACCGCGAACTCGTCCATCTCCTCTCGCGAGATGTCCCATTGATCCGCGATCAATTCTGCGCTCTCGCCCTGCGTCACGAAGTCGTACTGTGCACGCATCTCCGGCGTCCAAGGGTCGCCGTAGAGTTCGCTGATCGCGGTGGGCGAATTCATCGGAACGTGGCCCATGTGCTCGACACCGCCGGCGATGATCATCTCGTGTACACCCGACGCGATGAGGGCCGCTGCGAAATTGACTGCAGTCTGGGCTGAGCCGCATCGCCGGTCCAACGTGGTCGCTGGCACCTCGGGCGGGTAACCGGCCTGCAGCCACGCGTTCCTGCCTATATTGCGGGATTGCTCGCCGAAGGGAGCGGTACATCCGATCACCAGATCGTCGATTACGGCAGGGTCGATTCCGGTTCGTGCCACCAGATCCTGATACGTGGCGGCAAGCATCGCGTTCGGATGAATGTTGCGGAACCAACCCTTCTCGGGGTGCGACCTACCGATGGGCGTCCGGACCGCTTCGGCGATGACCACTTCACGGCCGGATCTGACGAACGGACCGGAGATACGAGGAGCCATATCAGATCACCGTCCCACCGTCGACCGGCAGGACCTGACCGGTGATGTATGCCGCTGCGTCCGACGCGAGGAAAACGAAGGTGGGTGCGATCTCGTCTGCATAGGCCCAGCGTCCCAGGGGAATCCGCGCGAGAGTCTTCGCCGCCAGCTTCTCGTTGGTGCGGATGTTTTCGGTCATTGCGGTCGCGGCCAGTGGTGCCACCGCGTTGACGGTGATGGATTGCCGAGCCAGCTCACGGGCGAGAGACATGGTGAGGCCAACGATTGCGGCCTTTGCGGCTCCATAATTCGCCTGGCCGATCGTTCCGGTGAGTCCGGCCGCCGACGTGACGTTGATGATGCGGCCGGTGCCGTCGTCCGGGATATAACCCAGGGCGGCCTGGCTGCAGTGATACGACCCCATTAGGTGGGTGTCGATGACTCTCCGGAACTTGGCTTCGTCCATGTTAGGGAACATCGCCGGGGCGATGACGCCCGCGTTGTTGACGAGGATGTGCAGCGCGCCGCCGGCCAGTTGTGCTGCAGCGGAAGCGGCTTCACGGGCGCGGTCACCGTCGCACACGTCGAGCGCGAACGGTTCGGCTGTTCCGCCTGCTTCTTGGATTCGTGTGGCCACCGCTGTGGCGGCGGCGAGATCGATATCGGTCACCAACACTGCCGCACCAGCGGCGGCGAATGCGCTGGCGACGGCAGCTCCCACACCGCCGCCCGCGCCGGTCACCAGCGCCGAGCGGCCGACCAAGCCGAAGACTCCGAGGGACTGGGGTACTGGAGCTTCGGTCGCTTCGGCGGTCATCAGTAGCTCCTCGGCATCCCGAGCACGTGAGAACCGAGGTAGTTCAACACCATCTCCTGACTGATGGGCGCGATGCGCGTCAGACGCGCTTCCCGGAAGTACCGTGAGACGTGGTACTCCTCCGAGTACCCCATGCCGCCGTGTGTCTGCACCGCACGATCAGCAGCTTCGAAACCTGCTTCGGCGCAAAGATATTTGGCCATGTTGGCTTCCTTGGCGCACGGCTTGCCGTTGTCGTACAGCCAGGTTGCCTTGCGGAGAATCAACTCCGCAGCGTCCAAGCGAGCCAGCGAATCGGCGAGCGGGAACTGGATGCCCTGGTTCATCCCGATCGGACGGCCGAACACCTCTCGTTCCTTGCCATACTTCACTGCCGCTCGCAAAGCTGCGCGGCCGATACCCAAGGCCTCGGCTGCGACGAGCATCCGCTCGGGGTTGAGCCCGTCGATGATGTATTTGAAGCCCTGGCCCTCCTCCCCCACACGATCCTCCACAGGGATCTCGAGACCGTCGATGAACAGCTCGTTGGACGTAATCGCGTTCCGACCCATCTTCTTGATGGGCCGGATGTCGACTTTGCTTCGGTCCAAATCGGTGAGGAACAGCGTCATGCCGTCGGTCTTGCGTGGCGAGTCGTCGAACTTCGAGGTACGGGTCAGAAGGAGAATCTTCTCGGATTCCATGGCTTTGGAGATCCACACCTTGCGGCCGTTGACGACATACTTGTCACCGACACGCTTGGCGAACGTGGTGATCTTCGTCGTGTCGAGACCCGCACCGGGCTCGGTGACCCCGAAACACACGTGCAAGTCTCCGTTGACGATCCGCGGCAATGTGCGCTGCTTGAGTTCCTCGCTACCGTGAACGATGACCGGATGCATTCCGAAGATCGACAGGTGCATCGAGCTGGCACCGTTCATGCCGGCTCCTGACGCTGCCACCTGTTCGAGAAGGATAGAGGCTTCGGTGATGCCGAAGCCGTGGCCGCCGTACTCCTCCGGTGTCGTAATGCCCAGCCAGCCGCCTTGTGCGAAGGCGTCGTAGAACTCGGTGGGGAACTCGTGGTTGAGGTCCTTGTCGGACCAGTATTGATCGTCGAACTTGCCTGCCAGCTCGGTGACCGCATCGCGAATGGTGATTTGATCGTCGTTCAGATCGAAATCCACGTCGGTTCTCCTATCGTCGTTCTTACAACCATATCAATGGACTGACCAAATACCAATGTTTGTGAACGTCATACGGGCCGCGAGTCCAACAGGGCGGTCGCGACGCGCTCGTTCCAGACCGACGGCGATCCGAACAACATGCGATCGAGCTTCGCGCGCTTGTAGAACAACTGCAGATCGTGTTCCCATGTGTATCCGATTGCGCCGTGGACCGTCAGCGCCGAGTCCGCGAGCCCGGCGACGGAGGACGTGACCTGAGCCTTCGCCACCGCTGCCGTCGTCGACGCGTCGGCGAGGCCGTCCTCGATCGCTGCCGCGGCATACAACGCGATCGAGAAGGAGGACTCGACGGTGACAAGCATCTGCGCAGCGGCATGTTTGACCGCTTGAAACGCGCCGATGAACTGGCCGAACTGCTTGCGCTGCTTGCTGTACTCCACCGCCAGCTCGAGCATCTTCTCGGCGCTGCCCAGTGCGTCGGCCGCAGTGAGCACAGCCGCGATATCTCGCACCCTGTCGAACGCAGACAGGTCCAGCTCGAGTGCGTCGACTATCGGCGCGTTGTCGAACCGAACGGTCGAGGTGGACCGGGAGAGGTCCAGAAGATCGTCGGGGGTGAGCTCTGCGTCGCGTGCGTGAACTCGGGCCACTCTCGGCGAGTCGGGACCCTCGACCAGCACCAGAAAAGTTGCGGCTTCGGTCGCACCCAGCACGTGCCCAACAGTTCCGGTGATCTTACCGTCGACCGGAACGAGGCAATCGACGGTCGGCACCTTGTCGGCGCGCAGCGCGAGCACTGTTACTGACTCACCAATCGACTGCGCCCCGAGTTCCGCCTCGTCGAGTAGGGGAGCCGCCAGTGCCGCAGCGAACCACAAGGAGGACGGGACGGCGGCGCGTCCGTATTCCCTTGCAGCCAGGGCCATTTCCAGAACGCCCCCGCCTTGACCACCATTCGCCTCGGGGTACCCGATGCCCCACCAGCCTTCCTCGACGAGCTTCGCTGTGAACACGTTCGCGGTGTCGCCCTCACATAGTCTGCGGACCGCGTCGGTAGCGAACTTCGCGGCCGTCCACTCGCGCAGCGATGTGGAAAAAAGTTCCTGCTCGTCGGACAATTCCCAGTGCATGACGTCTCCTCGGATCAGCTTCGGGGCATACCGAGCACACGCTCAGCGGCGATATTTCGTTGAATGAAGGTCGAACCACCGGCAATGGCGGTACCACGAGCCTGATACGCGAGCCGGAGCCACCGTTGTTGCACAGGATTGCGCTCGTCTTCTCCGGTTTCGAGGCCGAACTGGCCGCCGAAGTCGCACAACTCCAGGCCGAAGTCTGCGATGTCCTCGACCAGAGGGCAGAAGAACAGCTTCCCGATCGAGGCGACCGGCCCGGGAGGTTGGCCCGCAGCAGCGCTCGTGATGACGCGCTGGCCGATGAGATAGTGAATCAGCGCACGCCCGTACAGGTCTGCGATCTTTTGTCTTATCTCCGGCTTGTCGGTCACGGGCAAGTCGTCTTCTCCCCGGGTGAGCGAGGCCTGTTCGATGAGATCACTGACTGCGCGGGTGGTATTGACGCGGCCGGTCGCAATTCCCACTCGCTCGAAGGCCAGGGTAGCCATGGCGACCGTCCATCCGCCGTCGACATCGCCGAGCACTGCGGAATCAGGGAGAAAGACGTCGTCGAGAAACACCTCGTTGAATTCCGCCTCGCCGAGCATGTGAGCGAGTGGCCGCACCGTTATTCCCGCAGAAGTCATCGGGAGGAGGAAATAGGTGATCCCTCGGTGCCTGTCACCACCGCCGGTACGCGCCAGCAGAATCGCGTTGTCCGCAATTTGCGCCCTGGAAGTCCATATCTTCTGGCCTTGAATCGTCCAACCGCCATCGACCTTGGTCGCCTTCGTACGAAGCGAGGCAAGATCCGACCCTGATTCCGGTTCCGAGAACAACTGGCACCATACTTCGTCGCCTTTCAGAATGGGCTCGAGGTACCTCTGCTTCTGCGCGTCGTCTCCGAACGTCACGATCGTCGGACCCGCGAAGTCTTCGCCGATGATGTTCAATCGCTCGGGTGCACCGGCACGGTCCAGCTCTTCGTTGAATGCTGCCTTCGTCTTGGCGTCGGCCCCCGCTCCGCCGAACTCGGCGGGCCAGGACAGACCCGCGAAACCGGCGTCGAACAGCATCCGCTGCCATACCGACCACACCTGGCGCTTGTCTTCCAACCGCGCGAGTTCCCGTGCCGCTGGGAGCTTCGGCAATGCTTCCGACAGCCAATTCCGAACTCGTGTCCGAAACTCCGCCTCCGCGGCCGAGTCTTTGAGATCCATAACACCTCCAGTGCGTATGGGTCTAACGGTACAATAGGTCTGACCAAAAAATAAAGGAGTTAGATCGACGTGATTTCTCCCGCCCACGCCCACGACCCAGATCGCATCCTGGATTCGGTCACCATCGAGGTCGAAGCCGGCAAGATTCGCGAATTCGCCCGCGCAACAATGTCGTCCGACTACGTCTACACAGATTGCGCGGCGGCAGCCGACGCCGGGTTCGAACAGGTGCTGGCAACTCCCACCCATGTCGTCGTCGCCGGGCACCACCGTGATCAGAAAGGCTTCGTTGCCGCGCTCGGACTGGCCATCGACCGTGTTGTCGTCGGCAGTGTCGACTGGGAGTACCAACGGCCCTTGATCGCCGGCGACCGCATCACAGGTATCAGACGGGTAGTGGACGACGTCACGAAGGAAAGCCGGCGCGGAGGGTCGATGCGTCTGGTGACGCTCGAAACATCATGGGTGGATGTCGGCGGGAATGTCGTGGTAACGCAACGCGAAGTTCTGATCGAGAAGGGCAAGAAATGAGTCGCTCCCCCGTTGTGCTGACCGTAGGCGTTGACCTCGAAGCGAAATCCGTCGGACCGGTGACACAGACGGACATAGTCCGATTCGCCGGTGCAGGAGGCGATTTCAATCCCCTCCACCATGATATGGACTACGCGCGATCGGCCGGTCTGTCCGGCGTTATCTCGATGGGCCAGATGCAGGCGGGGGTGCTGGCTGCGTGGGTCGCCGACACGGTGCACGTCGAGCACCTCTTGTCGTTCTCGGTTCGCTTTGCGTCACCCCTGGCCATCGGTGAAGTATTGGACTTGACCGGGTCGGTCGACGAGGTGGACGGCTCACGCGGGATCGCCGTTCTGAGCGTGCAAGCCTGCGCGGGCGATCGGGTCGTCGTGCACGGGAGGGCAGCTGTGCGCGTGTCGACACAGTAGTTTCACCCGAAGGGCGCTCGGGTCCCCGGACTCAGCCACGACCTGCTGGCGAGTCCGCGATCTGATCGGCAATTCGTTTACGCAGGAGGTGCTTTTGAATTTTGCCCGTTGCAGTCATCGGGAGGGCCTCCACGGTTTCGACGCGCTCTGGTGTCTTTTGCACCGCCACACCGCGGTCGGTGAGGTAGCCCCGTAATTCCTCGATGGTCGGTGCGGCCATGCCATCCTTCGGGACGACGTAGCAGCAGACCTTTTCACCGAGGACCTGGTCCGGCATCCCAACGACGGCAAGAGCGTCGATGCCAGGGTGAGCAGCGAGTTTGTCCTCGATCTCGCGCACGCTGATGTTCATGCCGCCACGAATCACGATGTCTTTGGTGCGGCCGGTCACGCGCACGAATCCGTCCTGGTCCATGATTCCGAGGTCCCCCGACCGCGAGAACCCCTCATGGGTGAACAGTTCCGCAGTGTCGGCGGGACGGTTGAGGTACTGCAGCATGTGAGACGGACCGCGATAAGCGATATCGCCCTCGGTACCGCGGGCGACCGCGTGTCCGTCCAGGTCCACTATCTTGATCTCCGCCCCGGGAAGCGCGGCACCGTCGGACGTCACCGCACGGGACGGATCGTCGTCCACACCGCATGTCGTGGTGGTCAGATTCTCGCTTCGCCCGTAGAGCGAGAGGATCGATGCCGAAGGCAGTTTCATCGTGGCGTTCTCGATCACGGACGCCGGGATGGGGGATCCCGCGCACGTCCAGACTCTCATCGACGACACATCAATTTCCGGATGCCGGGCCATGGCAGCCAACAAGGTCTGGAGGAACGTCGTAGCCGTCACTGCCGAGGTGCACTTGAACTTCTCGATTTCGGCCAACCCACGCTCGGGACTCCACTCGGCCATGAGGTGCGTCGAGGCACCTGCCATCAGCGGGATGAGGACGCTGGTGACCAGCCCCGTGGTGTGGGTGACGGGGGACGGACCGAATTGAACATCGTTCTCGGTATGCCCGAAAGCCTCGGTCAGGGAGCGAGCCCCCGATGCGTAGGTGTTGAAGGTGTGCACACAGCCCTTGGGGCGCGACGTAGTACCGGAGGTGTACACGACGACGAAGGGATCGTCCGGGTGCACTCGGAGGCCGATCTCAGCGGACACTTCGGCATCCTCGACGCCCGTGACGGCCACTGCGTCGAGCGTGTCGATCTCCCTCTCTTGGAGGCTCCGCGCCGCGCCTTCCACTGGCCGCGCGGCGATGATGGTCGTCAAGGTAGAGGACGTCCGCCGGATCTCCTCGTACATGGCCGCGTACTCGAACCCCTTGAATTCGACCGGGACGACAGCTGCCTTGACGGCCGCGTCGGCGACGACGTGTGAGACCTCGTCCAGGCGATAGATCGGCATAATGGGAACCATCACTGCACCGATCCGAGCGATCGCGGCCGCTACGACAGCGAACTCGACCCAGTTCGGCAACTGCACCGCGACCCGGTCACCCGCTCGTAAACCCCTGCGGTGCAACCCCAATGCGACACGTTGCGAGGTGTCGTGCAGCTCCGAGAACGTCACGCTCTTCGTTCCGTCGGTGGCGAAGGTCTTGGCTGAGTGCCGGGCGGCACGCGATGCAACGAGTTCGGTGAAATTCTCGTCGGTCCACAGACCGCGGGAGTAGAAATCCTCGATCTGCTCGCTGGTGTAGTGACCGAGTGTTCGCTCGCTTGTCATGTTGCCTACCCTTCATTGGCTGCCCGGATGTCTGAGATTAGAATGGTTGGACCAAAAAGCACAACCTCTGTGCTCTACACGGTGCGCATCACCGTGTCGAACGGACCACCTCGGCCAGAGCCAGAACGCGATGCGCCGCAGCGAGGTGGGGAGCGTCGAGCATCTTGCCGTCCAATGCGACTGTTCCGACGTCACCCGAGAATGCGTCGACCACACGGGACGCGAAGTCCACCTCCTCCGACGACGGAGTGAATGCCGCATTGATCGTGTCGACCTGACCTGGATGAATAGCAATACGGCCACTGAAGCCCTCGCCTCGCGCGCGCCTGGACGTGACCGCCAGGCCCTCGTCGTCCTGGACGTCCACGTACAGGGTCTCCACCGCCTCCACCCCCGCAGCGCGTGCTCCCATCAACGTCATCGACCTGACAAGCTGATACGTCTGCGCCCACTCCCCTGTCGGACCTACATTCGTCGACGCACCGAGCGCTGCGCTGAGGTCCTCGGCACCCCAGGTCAGCCCATACAGTCGCGGCACACGTGCAGCGGCGAACTCGCCGAGACGAAACGGGGCAATCGCTGTTTCGGTCGCGACGGGCAGTAACCCGATGGTGCCCGACTCGATCCCGTTCTCGACCTCGAGCGCCTCCAAATAGTGGTGCACCCGGACGACATCATCGGGACCGTTGATCTTGGGCACCATGATGCCAGCGGGCTTACCTGCCACCACTGCAGCCAGATCGCGCAGCGCGTGATCGCTCTCGACGGGATTCATCCGAACCCACAATCGAGGTCCGGCACCCGCCGTATCGATGTCGCTCAGGAACTGGGACACCAGCTCTCGGGCCAGAGGCTTACGCCCGTCGCTGACTGCGTCCTCGAGATCGAGAATCAGCGCATCGGCCGGCGTGTGTACGACCTTGGCCAGCTTCTTGTCGCTGTCGCCCGGTACGAACAGAAATGATCGAAGAGGTGCGGCCACCCCCGATGCCGGCACGGTCACTGTGGCTTTTTCTTCTGCAAACCCGCGCGCTTGCACGACGCGACCAGTTCGTCGTCTTGGTTGAACGCACGATGCAGGAACACGACGATGCCCTGATCGGGGCGCGACTTGGACTCTCGCAGTTCGAGCACCTCGGTGGTGACGTGCACGGTGTCACCGTGGAACAACGGTGCTGGGAACCGAACTTCGTCCCAACCCAAATTCGCGACCGCCGTGCCCAAAGTGGTGTCACCGACGGAGATTCCGACCATGAGACCCAAAGTGAAGGCGCTGTTGACGATGCGCTGTCCGTAATCGGTCCCCTTCATGTACTCCTCGTCGAGGTGCAACTGTGCGGGGTTGTGTGTCATGGCCGTGAACAGCACGTTGTCCGTCTCGGTCACCGTTCGACGAATCGCGTGCTCGAACGTCTGCCCGACAGTCAACTCGTCGAACCATAGGCCTGCCATAGGTCACCTTCCGTAGGAGTCGATGTAAATGTCCGACCGGCGCACCGGTCACGGCCTGCGATCTACCTTTTTGGCCTGACCAAATGTATCCTAGGACAATTGAGTTTGGTTCTGAACAGAGGAGATGTTCGCGTGATCGAAGAACCCGAGACCTTGTGGGCACCGTCCGCGGAACGCAGGAAGGCATCTCGGATGGCGGACTTCCAACAATGGATCCGCAGGAACCGACAAGTGGACACGACCACGTACGACGAATTGTGGAGTTGGTCCGTGACCGATCTCGACTCGTTCTGGATGTCCATATGGCAGTACTTCGACGTGGTGCATTCCAGTGCACCTACGTGTGCTCTGGCCGAGGCGCGGATGCCCGGAGCGAAATGGTTTCCCGGAGCGAGGCTGAACTGGGCCGAGAACCTTTTGCGTCATGCATCGACCGCTCCCACTGCGGCGGCGGTGATCGCCGTGACCGAGACCGGGTTCCCTACCATCACCACCTGGTCCGAGCTGGAACAGAAGTCGGCGAACCTGGCGTCACGATTACGCGACTTGGGTGTCGGACCCGGGGACCGAGTCGCGGCAATTCTCCCCAACATCGCCGAGAGCGTCGTGGCGCTTCTCGCCACTGCGAGCCTGGGGGCGATCTGGTCGTGCTGTTCTCCCGATTTCGGAGTGAAGGGACTTGTGGATCGGTTTGCGCAGGTCGAACCGAAAGTGCTGATCGGAGTCGACGGATACGTGTGGGGCGGCAAATCGGTTGACCGTAGCGATGTCGTCGCCGACGTCCGCGCAGCTCTGCCCACTGTCGAGCACATGATCACCGTGCGTCATCTCCACCCCGAATCCTCACTGGGCAAGGATGTTCTGGACTTCGATGCACTGACTCGAGGCAGCGCCGCACCGCGGTACGAACAGCTGCCCTTCGAGCATCCGCTCTGGGTCCTGTACAGCTCCGGGACCACAGGGCTCCCCAAGGGCATCGTTCACTCTCACGGCGGCATTGTTCTGGAAAGTCTGAAAGCCAACGCGCTCGCTTACGACCTCGGACCCGAGGACCGAGTCCTCATTGCCGCCAGCACTGCGTGGGTCGTGTGGAACATGTTGGTGGACAGTATGTTCACCGGATGCTCAATAGTCGTTTACGACGGCAGCCCGACCGCCGGCGGACCCGACCACGTTCTGCGACTGTGTGGTGATCATGGTGTGACCCGCTTCGGAACCGGCGCCGCGTATCTGACTCTTTGCGAAAAGGCCGGCGTCGAACCGGGCAGAACTTCCGACCTGTCGAGGCTTCGATCGATCATGACCACCGGATCGCCTCTGCCCGATTCCACATGGCGCTGGGTGTACGACGCGGTCAGCAGCGACGTCCTCCTCGGATCCGACAGCGGCGGAACGGATGTCGCAACCGCCTTCGTCGGCGCCAACCCGCTGCAAGAAGTCCGAACGGGCGAACTCATGGGTGCCTGCTTGGGGTGCAGGGTCGAGGCCTGGTCCGAAGACGGAACTTCCGTGGTCGGCGAGGTCGGCGAGATGGTTATCACCGCGCCGATGCCGTCCATGCCCATTCGGTTCTGGAACGACGCAGACGGCCACCGCTACCGTGATTCGTATTTCGACACCTTCCCCGGTGTGTGGCGTCACGGCGACTGGATCACCATCTCCGACAACGGAAGTTGCCAGATACACGGCCGCTCCGACTCCACGATCAACCGCGGCGGGGTGCGGATGGGATCGGCCGACATCTACGACGCTGTCGAAGCGATGCCCGAGGTGGCAGCGAGCCTCGTCATCGGGGCTGAATTGGCCGGCGGCGGCTATCACATGCCTCTGTTCGTGGTCACCAACCCCGGCTTCGTACTCGACGAGGAACTGATCGACAAGATCAACAGAGCCATTCGCACCGAGGTATCGCCACGCCACGTACCCGATGTCATCCTCTCGGCCCCCGCCGTTCCGATGACACGCACGGGTAAGCGACTGGAGGTGCCCATCAAGAAGCTTATTCAGGGCGTCGCCGAAGCAAGTGCCGTAAACCGAGGAACTGTGGCCGATCTCGACGTCCTGCAATGGTACGTCGACTACGCCGCCGCCTTTCGTGCACGAGAAGTTCGATAGAGCGCGCATGGCGAACGGTGATCGTCCGCCTCTCCACGGTGTCACGGTGGTCTCACTCGAGCACGCCGTGGCTGCTCCCCACGCTTCTCGACAGCTCGCCGACCTGGGTGCGCGCGTCATCAAAATCGAACGCGTCGAGGGCGGCGACTTCGGACGCAACTACGACAAAGCCATCAACGGGACGCTGTCGAGTGTCTTCCTGTGGACCAGTCGCGGGAAGGAGTCCGTAGCCGTCGACCTGGGATCCGAACACGGTTCGCGCTTGCTCGACACACTTTTGACGACGGCGGACGTGCTGCTACAGAACCTCGCGCCGGGCGCTCTCGATCGACTCGGCTTCCCTATCGACGGGCTCGGCGAACGATTCCCACGACTGATCGTCGTCTCGAACAGTGGCTATGGCACCGCGGGGCCGTTCTCGAACAAACGCGCCTACGACGCACTCATTCAGGCGGAGTCCGGAATCACCGCGGCAACCGGCACGCCCGACGCCATGTCCAAACCTGGATTCTCAGCTGCAGATGTCGCTGCCGGAATGTTCATGTTCTCGGCTGCACTCGCGGGGCTCTACCAACGTGAAAGAACCGGCGAAGGTTCAATTTTCGACATATCAATGCTCGACTCGATGGTGGATGCCTTTTCCAACCACGTCTACAAGTCCCAATACACCGGGCACCCGACCGACCGCCACGGCATGGGGCATCCATTCGCAGTTCCGTATGGAGCTTTCCAGACGACGGACGGCCCGATCATGCTGGGAATTCAGAACGACAGAGAATGGTCTCGCTTCGCATCATCGGTGCTCGGTCGACCCGAGCTGGTCGACGATCCGGCGTTCGCTACCAACATCGCTCGCACCACGAACAGAGTCGCCGTCGAGACTCTCGTGAGCAAGACGTTCGAAGCACTTTCGTCAGCGGAAGTCGGCGCAGCGTTGGATCGCGCACACATAGCCTGGTCGAACGTGCACGACTCGCTGACCGTTGCTGCTCACCCGCAGTTCGTCGAGCGTGATCGCTGGGTCACCATCGACTCGCCAGCAGGCCCGGTCGAGACGCTCGCGAACGTCATCACAGAGCGCGGTAAGAAGTACCGATACGGTGCTGTCCCCACCCTCGGGGAGCACACCGAGAGTGTGCTCTCCGAGGCGGGTTTCACGGCCGAAGAGATTGCATCGATGCGCAAGGACGGCACGATCAGCTGATGGGCGTTCCGTCAGGTGCCAGAGGCCTTCGCGTTCCTCTGCTCGGCGAGCGAGAGTCCGTCGGAGTAGTCGGCGCGACGCGCGATCAACGCGCGATACTTCATGATGTCGGACCGCTTGTTCAACGCGAGGGCACCCGCGAGACGATTCCCCTCGCGGTAAAGGGCCACGAGCTTGTCCGAGTCTGCGCTGCCGGTCACGACAGTGGGATCTCCGACGGGCAAGCCCACGAGCTGAATCCGGTGTCCGTACCAGTCCGACCAGAAGTACGGGATGTGGCGGTACGGCTCGGCCTTGTCTGGGTCGAGCAAGTTGCGCATCGCTCTGGCGCCCTGTTCTGCGGCATTCGTCCAGTGCTCGATGCGCAAATGCCTGTCGAAATCCTCGCTCCACCACTGCGATACGTCACCGGCTGCCCATTCGTGCTCCCCAGCGCGAAGAGTCGAATCGCAACGAACGCCGTTGTCGAGGGTCAGACCTGACCCCTTCAACCATCCTGTTGTGGGATCTGCACCGATTCCCGCAACGACCATGTCGGCCTCGAGGACGCGACCATCGGCGAGCCGCACACCCTCGACACGGTCCGAGCCGATGACCGATTCCACCGCCGTCCCGCAGATCAACTGCGTTCCGTTCCGACCGTGCAGGCTGCTCAGCCATGCTCCCGCCATCTGTCCTACGGCCCGAACGAGCGGGACGGGTGCCGCCTCGACGATGACCGCAGCAGAGCCGTGGTCGCGAGCGGCGGACGCGACCTCCGAACCGATGAAACCACCTCCTATGACCACAGTCCGGCTCCCCGCGCGTAAACCAGCGGCGATGGCGCGGGCATCGTCGAGCGTCCGCAATGTCACGACGCCCGCGAGGTGATCGGTGCCCTTCAACCTTCGAGCGGTAGATCCCGTGGCAAGAAGAACCGCGTCGTACGAAATCGCCGTGTCACCTACTCCGACTTGTCTGGATTGAGTGTCGAGGTACGACGCCGGTTGTCCGAGAACGAGTTCGATGTCGAGCCCATCCGCAAGTGCGTCGACACCGTCGAAGAACGGTTCGTCGCTCGGCCCTTCTCCCGCCAAGAATGCCTTGGAGAGAGGCGGTCTGTCGTAGGGCAGATGCGTCTCGGCTCCGACCAGGACGAGGGTGCCGTCGTACCCGGCTGCCCGCGCCGTCTCGGCGGCGCGCAGGCCCGCAAGTGATGCTCCGACGATGACGATACGCCGTGGTGCGTCCACTATCCGTGCGCCAGATGCAACGCGGCTGTGGGGCATGCAGCAATCGCTGCCTCGACGTCCGTTCGCTCCGCCTCGGTCACGTCCTCACGCAGAAGTGTCAGATCGCCGTCATCGTCGACTTCGAAGAAGTCCGGCGCGATGGCTTCACAGTTGCCCAATGCAGTGCACTTGGTACGGTCCACGACTACTTTCATCGAATTCTTCCTTGTCTTCTCGGAGTTTGTTGCCCACTCGTCGATCACGAGCAATTCGGGTAGGACTCGCTCTATCAGGCCGGTGTTCGTGTCGTCCGGCTGGGATTCGGGGGTGCCGAGCCACACACATCCTGTTGTGCCATCGATTGTCAATACGTCTCCGGCCCGGATCATCTGGCCGCCTGGTGTAACGAAAGCTTCTCCTTGGCAACGTAAGTCGTGTGCTCCGACGACGGCCGGTATACCCCACCCTCGTGCCACCACCGCGGCGTGGCTGACGAGACCACCCTTCGTGGTGAGGAGCCCGACAGACGCTGCCATGCCTGCCACGTCCTCGGGACTCGTTTCGGGCCTCACCAGAATGACGTCGTCCTCTGCGTCGGCCGCATCCTCGCTCGTGAGGACGACGCGGCCGGTGGCGCGGCCCGGGGATGCCCCGAGCCCGCGGGTCACCACGGTATGTTCCGATGCCGCGTCTGCCACATGCGCGAGAGCTTCTTTACGAGCACGCTCTCGGATGTCGACGGTGACGCGTTCGAGCACCTCGGAGGGCGTGAGACGAATGTCGGTGTCCTGCGCAAGGGCAGCGGCGATACGAACGGCAGCGCTTGCACCTCGTTTGCCCGGACGTGTCTGCAACAGCCACAGCTTGCCTTCTTCGACGGTGAATTCGACGTCGCACATATCGCGGTAGTGAATCTCGAGGTCCCGCAAGGCTGTGGTCAGCTGTTCGTAGACCTGGGGGTCGAGAGACTCGAGGTCTGCGACGGGAAGTGTCCGGGCGGTCCCGGAGACGACGTCCTCTCCCTGCGCCCTCGGAAGGTAGTCGCCGTACAATCCTGGTGCCCCGGTCGACGGATCACGGGTGAAGACCACTCCCGTGCCCGATCGTGATCCGCGGTTACCGAATACCATCGCCTGGACCGTGACCGCGGTCCCAAGATCTGCGTCGATCCCCTCTTTGGCCCGGTACGTCTGCGCGCGAGGACTGTTCCACGAGTCGAAGACCGCTGCGATGGCCTCCTTCAACTGCACGATCGGATCGGTCGGGACCGAACGCCCCGCAAGGTCCGAAATGGCGCTCTTGATCGCTTCGACGTGCCCGCGTAGGTCGCCGTCCGCCGTCGACGCCGTCTTCGTAGTCAGAGCCGAGTTGTCGACTCCCATGACCGTCACCGCGTACATCGTCAGGAATCGCCGATAGCTATCCCATGCGAAGTCCGCGCTCCCTGACATCGTCGCCAGGCCATCGACGGTGGAATCGTTGAGTCCCAGGTTGAGGACGGTGTCGAGCATTCCCGGCATGGATACGGGAGCGCCACTACGAACGGCAACGAGGAGCGGGTCGAACGGATCACCCAGGGATCGGCCCATGCGTTCACTCAGGTCGAGCACGAACTGTTCGAGCGCTCCATCGAGCCAGTTCGGCCACCCGGCATCGAGAAAGGACCGACATACCGGGACCGAGATAGTGAACCCGGGCGGCACGTCCATTCCCAGTGTCGTGCTCATCTCGGCCAGGCCGGCACCTTTACCCCCGAGAAGCTGGACGAGCTCCGAGTGCGCGAGTCCGTGGGCATGGTCGAAGGCATAGATCGCCTCCGGGGGCACGGAAGTCGCGATATCGGCTGGCGGCGAAATGACGTTCACAGCTCTCCTTGGTCATACCGTTTAATTGGTTGACAGAAACGTAACAGAACTCGTAGCGTGTGACTAGCCCCACAAACCAGCCGGAAAGCGATCAACGTGACCACACAAGAGGCACACCCTTCGTTCGACCTCATGGACATCTCCATCTTCGGCGAAGACCGCGAGATGCCACTACTGGACGAGCTCCGCGCACATGATCCAGTGCACTGGAACCCGCCGTCCGAACGCGGACCGGGGTTCTGGGCATTGACCGGCTACGCCGACGTGAAGGCGGCGGCGTACGACCACGAACGCCTGTCTTCAGCGGACGGAACTCAGATCGTCGACCGGAAGGTGGAGGGGAAGCTTGCCAGTCTGCACAACATGGACGACCCCGAGCACGCCGCATTGCGGAAGATCGCAGTGCCTCACTTGCGCGCGATCAAGATCAAGCAGTGGCAGACCGTGATCGACGAGGCCGTCACCTACTTGTTGGACGAAGCTGAGCAGGCGACGGGGACGTTCGACATGGTCCATACGGTCTCGGCGCGTCTGCCCATGTTGGTGCTCTCCCGCGTCCTCGGGGTGCCGGCCGAAGACGCGCCGAAGATGGTGGACTGGACGAACCGCTTGACCAGCTCGGATCCGGAAGACCGGGTCGACGAAGCTGCACTTGCCGAGGCCCGGGACGAGGTCATGTCCTACTTCGAGAAGATGACCGAGCTGCGTCGACGCGAACCCACGACCGATCTCATTAGTGTGCTTGCCAACGGAACTATCGACGGTCGCCCACTCACGTGGGAGGAACTCGCCGCGTACTACATCGTGCTCGTCGCAGCCGGAAACGAAACGGCGCGTCACGCAATCACCGGTGGCACGATCCTGCTCGACCGCAACCCCGACGCCCGCGAACGGCTCTACGCCGACCCGTCCCTTCTCAACTCGACGGTCGAGGAAATCTTGCGTTGGGTCACTCCAGTCGCCGCGATGCGCCGCACGGCACTGGAACCGGTGACCTACGGCAACAAGCAGATCGACACCGGCGACAAGGTCGTTCTGTGGTTCTCCGCCGCCAATCGCGACCCCGCGGTATTCCAGGATCCGCACAGCTTCCGCATCGACCGATCGCCGAACGAGCACCTCACCTTCGGCTGGGGAATCCACTTCTGCCTCGGTGCTCACCTCGCCCGAGCAGAGGTGCGGTCGTTCTTCGCCGAAGCCGCCCGGCGGCGCCTGCGGTTCGATGTCGTTGGTACACCACGACGGGTGCAGCACAACATCTTCCGGGGTTGGACCGATCTCTCGGTCGAGCTCGGCCGGGTGTGACAACGTGACAACGACACAGGACGCCGCGCCCATCGCTACCAGCGGTTTCTACATAAATGGAGCCTGGTCCACGCCCGGGAACCGTACGGCCCTCGCGGTGATCAATCCCGCCACCGAGGTCGTCATCGCTCACGTGCTGGAAGCTGAGCAGAGCGACATCGACGATGCTTTCGCCGCGGCCCGCGCAGCTTTGCCGACGTGGAGCGCTACGCCTGTGACCGAACGCGCCGACCTACTCGACCGACTCGCCGACGCAATCGAGCAACGCGGCGACGAGCTGGCTGTCCTGGCATCCACCGAGATCGGGATGCCGCTGAGTCAGTCCCGCGGTGTGCTCGTCTCACTTCCTGTCGAAGTATTGCGAAGCACGGCGCAGATCGGGAGGGAACTACGCTGGGAGTACACCGACGCCTCGGGCAGCACCATCGTGCGCGAACCAGTCGGCGTCGTCCTCGGCATAACGCCGTGGAATTTCCCGGTGCATCAACTGGTCGCAAAGCTGGCTCCGGCGCTGGTCACCGGATGTACCATTGTCCTCAAGCCTGCCGAAATCACGCCGCTGAATGCCCTCTTTCTCGCCGGTTTGTGTGACGGCGTGGGCATCCCCGCCGGAGTGGTCAATATTGTCACCGGCCGTGGTGCATCGACCGGCGAGCTGATGGTGCAGTCGAAAGCGTACGACCTGGTGTCATTCACCGGATCGCTCGCCGTCGGCCGACACATCGGAAGCGTTGCAGGTGAACAGATCACCCGAGCCACCCTGGAACTGGGCGGTAAATCGCCGGCGGTGGTTCTCGACGACGCCGACTTGGAAGCCTCGGTCCGCACCACTGTTGCGAATTGTTTCACCAACTCTGGTCAGAAGTGCAACGCGCCGACCAGACTCATCGTCCCCGCGGAATCCTTGGACCGAGCCGTGGGCATCGCGTCACTTGCTGCCGACGCCTACGTGCTCGGCGACCCGCTCGATGGGACCACCACGATGGGTCCGCTCGCGTCGGACGTGCAACGCGAAAAAGTCCTCGATTACTTGGACGGTGCCAGAAACCGAGGCGCGACGGTGCACGGTGGAGGTCGGCCGGACGGATACGACTCCGGGTACTACGTCCGGCCCGCGATTGTCAGTGCCGTCGCCGAGGACGATCCTGTGGTGACCGACGAAATCTTCGGCCCGGTACTGGTCATCCTCGGGCACCACGGCGACGACGACGCTATTCGCATTGCGAACGACACACCGTACGGATTGTCCGCGGAAGTCTGGTCGAACGATCCCGACAGAGCCGCCGCCTTGGCCCGTCGGATACGAGCGGGACAAGTTCGCATCAACGGTGTGCGGTCCCCTCACCCGCCTGTAGCGCCGTTCGGCGGTTACAAAGCCTCCGGATTGGGTCGAGAGTTGGGCCAATACGGAGTCGAGGAATTTCTCGAGACCAAAGCCGTCCTCGCCCACCGAACACAGAACTGAGGAATGTCGATGCGTGCTGCAGTCGTCTGGGAAAGCGGTTCTGCCTTCGATGTCCGCGCGGACGTCGTCCGCCGAACACCCGGACCGCGCGAAGTGGTGGTACGGGTACGCGCGGCGGGGGTATGCCAGACCGATCTCTCCCTGGCCGACGGTGCTTTCGGCCAAACGATGCCCGTGGTGCTGGGCCACGAAGGTGCCGGTGAGATCGTCGAACTCGGTTCGGAAGTCAGCGGGATTGCGCGCGGAGATCGAGTACTGATCACCTGGGTCCCTGCCTGCGGCAGATGCTTCCATTGCGTCAGGCACGAGAGCTACATCTGCTCGAACCGCAAACGTTCGAGTGAGCAGACCACCGCTTCCGGATTCGAGATCGGCGGCACCGCCGTGCAGGCAGGAATGGGCACCGGGACGTTCTCCGAAGAGACCATCGTGCCGGAAACTGCTGTTCTCCCCCTTCCCGCCGACATCCCGTTCGAGCTCGCTGCACTCCTGGGATGCGCAGTGCCCACCGGATTCGGCGCAGCAGTCAACTCCGGAGAGGTTCGGCCCGGGGACGCCGTACTGGTGATCGGTTGTGGTGCCGTAGGTCTGAGTGCTGTTCAAGGTGCCCGCATCGCCGGAGCTGCGGACCTCGTCGCCGTGGACCCCATGGAGTCACGTCGCGCAGCGGCCCTCGACCTGGGCGCAACCCACGCATACTCCCCGGACGAAAATCCCGTTGCAGCACTGATGGATTCGCCCGGCTTCGATGTCGTGATCGATGCGGTCGCCAGATCGTCGACCATTGCCTCGGCTTGGCGCGCTGCCCGTCGCGGTGGACGCGTCGTCGTGGTCGGAGCGGGCAAACCTACCGACTTCGTCGAATTCAGCGCCCTCGAACTCTTCCATGACGAGAAGCAACTAGTGGGTTCCTTCTACGGGTCATCGGACATGCGCCGAGAACTCCCCCGACTGATCTCCCTGTGGAGAGCGGGACGTCTCGACCTCGATCGGATGGTCGACGGCCGGGTCGATCTCGACGATATCAACGACGCAGTCGCCGCCCAACGATCCGGTACCTCGCTTCGAACGATGCTGACATTGTGAACTCCCTACTGCACAGAGGACCATCGACATGAGTCGCCAATTCACCACCGACGACCCCATTCCAGGTGCCGCACTCGATCACCTGCTCCGTCCACAACGCATCGCAATCGTAGGCGCGAGCGACAAAAACCTGTTCTCTCGCAGGGCATTTGCCCAACACGCACGAGTCGCCGGTGCCAAGAAGATCACGCTCGTCAATCCCAAGACGCCCGTCGTCCACGGCGTCGCCACCGTGCCGTCGTGCGCGGACATAGACGGCGGCATCGACTGCGCCTTCCTCATGACCCCTCAACGCATCACGAACGACGCCTTGAGAGACGCGGCAGCAGGAGGCGCCAAAGCTGCGGCCATTCTCAGTCAAGGGTGGGCAGAGGAGGGGCCGACCGGGCGACAGCATCAAGAGGAGTTGGTGCGAACGGCGGATGAACTCGGCATAGTCCTCCTCGGCCCCAATCACCTCGGTTTCGCCAACCTGTGGGATGGAATGGCATTGTGCGCGCTGGGTCTGGACATGCCCGTCGAGCCCGGCTCTTTCGCCCTGGTGTCACAGAGCGGTGCGGTCGGTTCTTCTCTGGTGGGATACGCGGCGCGGAACGACGCCCGCTTCAGTTTCGTGGTGACCACAGGCAACGAGGCAATGGTGACTGTCTCGGATGTCATCCATCATCTCGTCGAGGACGAGAACACCCGAGCCATCGGAGTATTCGCCGAGACGATCCGCAAACCCGAAGTGTTCCGGCGTGCGGCCCGCCGGGCCGCCGAACTGGGCAAAGCCATTGTGATCCTCAAAGCCGGATCGTCCGAATTGGCAGCTGCCACGGCACAAGCCCACACCGGGGCGCTGGTCGGCGACGATCGCGTGATCGACGCGGTACTCCGACAGGACGGCGTCATCAGAGTGAAATCGGTCGAAGATTTGATCTGCACGGGAATGCTTTGCGCTGCAACAGGTCCCCTCGAACACCCGGGCATCGGAATCATGTCGGTGTCGGGCGGTGCCTGCGACCTCATCGCAGACCAAGGCGACGACGCCGGACTCGAGCTGCCCGCGCTCTCGAACGCCGCCGCCGCCCGCATCGCGGCGGTCCTCCCTCCGTACGCCCATCCACAGAACCCGTTGGACATCACCGGCACAGCAGCGACGCGTCCCGACATGTGGACCGCCGCTTTCGCCGCCCTCGCCTCGGAACCGACGATCGGACTCATCGGAGCGGTGACCTCGCTCCCGACCGACGGTGAACCCCAGCGCGCTGAGACGTTCGCCGCAGTCGGCGCGGCCATCGCCGCGACCGGTGTTCCCGGCGTCATCTTTCCCCAGATCGACCAGCCGCAATCCGAGCAGGTGAGGCAGATCAAGGCGAGCTCGGGCGTAACTGCAGTACTACCCGGTGTCGATCGTTTCGTCACTGCAGCAGCCGGACTCGGACGATGGTCGAAGTGGCTGTCGAGTCGGAACAGCGCTGCAGTACCGGACACTTCACTTCGGACGCGCACCATCGAGGGCACCGGCAACATCAGCGAGGACACGGCGCGCGCCACCCTCGTCGAGGCGGGGATCGCGGTGGTACCGGCGACCCTCACCTCCGAGCGATCGACTGCCATCGACACCGCCGCCGGAATCGACGGACCTGTCGTGTTGAAGATGTGCGCCTCCGCAGTCGCCCACAAAACCGAACTGGGTGGGGTCGAGCTCAATCTCACCGGCCCGGACGAAGTCGGTGCTGCGTTCGACCGCATCGTTGCCCGGGCCGAGGCTGCCGATGTCGTGCTGGACGGGATCTTGGTCAGCCCGATGCGGACCGAGGGCACCGAACTTCTCGTCGGAGTTACACGTGATGACGACTGGGGTCAGGTGCTGGCAGTGGCACTCGGCGGTGCATTCGTGGAATTGCTCGACGACTCGGCCCTGCGTGTCCTACCGATCGAGCGCCACGACGTCATCACCATGCTCGGTGAGCTCCGCGCCTCGCGGGTGTTGACCGGCTTTCGCGGCAGCAAGCCAGCGAACATCGAACTTCTCACCGACATAATTCTTCGATTCGCAAGTCTCGCAACCGATCTCGATGGCAGTATCGACTCCATCGAGATCAATCCACTGCTGGTCGATGGCGACAGGATCGAAGCGCTCGACGCCTTGATCGTCCGCCGATGACGACCTCGTCCGACAACCATGCCCGTCCGAACACGCAATCAGGAGAGACCATGACAACACAGGATTCACTCGTCGACGATGACAGTGCCCGGTTCGAGGTCGTCGGACGCGGACTTACCGTGTACGAGTCCACAGAGCCGATTGTCGGGCGCGCCAAATGGCTCGACTCCCCCGACGACGTGATTTCCTTCGTCGAATCAGGCGAAGACGTCAGTGACGTCATTGTCATTGCTCGCGGCGGCACGACCACCTTCCTCGCAATGGCATTGAACGCCGGCGTGCGAGGTGTGCTGACGCTTCAGGGCGCGCCCGAGAGTCACCTGGGCATCCTGAGCCGTGAGTACGGTATCCCCTGCATCATGTCGGTCGCGTTCGACCGCGGAGTTCGCACCGCGCGAGCGGAAACGGTACCCGCCGACGGTGTTCTGCTCAGCATGAACGTCTCCTCCCGGCCGGAAGGCGTCGTCAGTGTCGAACACGGCGCACCGGTCGACGACAGCCCGGTCGAGGACACCGGCGGCCCCGCGATGTCGGCTGAGCAGATGGCTCAGATCCAGGCGCTCCTCGCCAACTTTCAGGCTGAGGTGCCTCACGGCAGTGAGGGTGATGCGATCATGCAAACCCGCCTGACGACGAATGTTCTCGATCTCGACGATCCCGCACACGATCACGATCTCTCCACCGAAGAGGTTAACGACATTCTCCGGTATCTGGCATGGAACGAGTGGGACGCGTTGGCCGCCAGAGCAACCGAAGGCGAGTCCGGTCTTATTCCGCGGCAGGAATACGAAGCCATGGGGATCCTGGACAGCTGGTTCCAGCATCCCAGGTGGCTCGAACTCATCGAGCAACGTGTTGGACGCGACGGGGTCGAGCAGATCGGTGCCCGTGCGAGAACCGAGGTGGGCACCAAGATCAATCTCCTCCACAACTGGGCTTGCGCGGCCGCCGCCAGCTTCGGTCGCGGCATCGCGCTCGAAGTCGGGCTGCACGATTACGATTACAAAGCCGGTCTGGTCACCGATGCGATGTCCTCGGCCCGGCGTCTGTACAAGGGCCTGTGGGGTTCGGGGCCGATGTTCTCGTCGATGCGAAACTATCGAGCGCCGGTTCTCGACCCGTCCTGGGTCGAACGTTTCGAGACCGACCGGATGCCGCTCGACGACGCGTCCGCTCGCAGCACTTTCCAGCGGTTCAATGGGGCGCTCGAGCTACTGGGTTTCCTGGTGCACTTCGACAATCGACTCGGGCTCGGTGACAGTGGGCCCTATCCCACCGCGGACGGCGGGTTCGTGATCGTGCGCGACCTGTTCGTCAACGAGCCCGCTTACGAATGGTCCGCGACCACAGCAGGATTGCCGTACGCGGTGACGATCGCCATGTTCTTCGCTCCCGAGGGTGGCCTGGAGACCAAGGTGGTGGATCTGTCGACCCTGTTCACTGAACCCGCGAACTATCTTCCTTTCGTCACCGGTGTCGCGGTGTACGCCCGCGAGAAGTTCGACACCCCGATGGAGGAGCTCCGCACCCTCTCGCTGAGCGACATGACGTCCTTGCGCGATCAGGCTGAGAGCGCATCCGAGGCACTGTACAAATACATCGCATCCATGACGCAGGAGGAGAAGATCCTCGCAGGCGCCGTGGTGTACGCGTCAGGCTTCCTCATGCCGTTCGCTCGTGCTGCGGGCATGTTCGACGAGCTGGTGGCCGACCACGGCATGATGTCGCTCGACCCAGTGACACGGGAATGTTACGACACGATCATCAGCGGCGTTGCGACAGAACTTATTCCGCGACTGTTTCTCACAGGATCATGGGCGAACGAGGTTCCCCCTCACAGCGGTGACACCGTCGTCACCGCAGACAACGAGTTCGAGATTCTGCACGCGATTCGCGTACGCGGATTCGCGTCCGCCGACCAGATCGCGTCGACAACGGGGTTGCGACCCGAGGACATCACGCCTGTTCTCGACGCCGCAGACGCCGCAGGCCACGTCAAACAGCGAACCGGGCGAATCGTCGGTGCGCGACTGACTCCAACCGGACGAGCTCGCCACCTTCTGATCGGCCGGACCCAGGTATCCGATGATCAGAGGCAAGCTCTCACGAGTTCGTACGACGCGTTCCTCGTCCCCAACCGTGCCTTCAAAACGCTGACCACCCGATGGCAGACTGAGAAGCAATTGGACGCGACCACCACGGAGCTGACGACCATCCACGCGACAGCGACATCCGTATTGGCCGATGCCAGTAGAGTAGACGCCCGTTTCGGTCGGTACGAACCTCGCCTCACATCGGCATTCGACCGCTTCCGCAACGGCGATACCGACGCTCTGGCCAAACCGCTCAGTGAGTCCTACCACGATGTATGGATGGAACTCCACGAAGACATGCTCGTGACCCTCGGCCGCGAACGCACCAACGATGACGAGTAATAAATCGGCTCGCTCGGTATCGGGGACGAGCGCCGATCCGGCGGAGCTCGTCCCCGGTACGACCAACACACGGGCCATTCCCCGATTCCACACGTCGAGAGGGGGCACGATCCGTGGGGAACTGCTGTACCGCGGTGACGTGGTGGGACCAGCCGGCTCTACCGCGGAATGTGTGTGGTCCGAAAAGCATTCGGCGGACTTCATCGGGCTGGGTTTACGCACGGTCGTCGATCTCCGGTCGGAGAAGGAGGCCGAGACAGTCCCGTCCGCCTGGGCAGCAATGACCGCCGCACGCCTCGTGCACGCACCAATCCAGGAAGGCGTCGAAGGGTCGGACACCGATTTCATGCGCCTACTTCGAGGCGGCAGCATCACGTCCTTCACCCCGTCCGACTTGGCCGAGTGGTACCTCGCAGTGTTACGGCGACGTGGACCCACCTTCGGCCGTGCCGTCCGAGGTCTGAGTGAACCCGACAGCATGCCGGCGCTCGTCCATTGCCATGCCGGTAAAGATCGCACAGGCCTTCTCGTTGCACTGATCCTTGGGACACTGGGAGTTGCGCGAGCCGATATCGTGGCCGACTACGCCCAGACTGCCGTGCATCGTGTGGGGCGCGCCGAGGACGGACGACTCTTCGTTGAGGGACTGGGCCTCAAGCTCGACGACGTGCGCACCTTGTGGGACGCACCCGCTCTCACGATGGAAAAGACACTGGATGGGCTCGATGCCGAGTACGGCGGCTCCGCGAACTACCTGCTCACCGAAGGGGGCCTGGCGGACCACGAACTCGACGCGCTGCGCTCCTCGCTTGTGGAGCAGGAAACGACACCGCAATGAACTGCCGCAGTTAAGGCGCAGCCGCGGGCGAGGGATGCTGAGTACTACTCTCAGCGAATGACCAATCGCTCGCCCGCGGCAGCCGCCGACGGTACCGGTGCGTTCGGACGTGGTATCGGACCATTATCCGCACCACGTCCGGCCGACCTGTACGCCGAGCGCATCCGCGAACAGATTTTTGCCGGTGATTTACCTGCGGGGTCTGCCCTACCGCCCGAGCGCGTCATCTGTGAATCGACGGGGCTGACTCGGGCGGCGGTTCGCGATGCCCTCGCACAACTACAGAGTCAGGGCTTGATAGTCACCAAGATCGGCCGAAACGGCGGATCCGTGGTGTCGCAGCTGAATGCCGACACATTCAGGAACTCTGTTGACCTGCACCTGAAGGGATGGGCTCCCCGCCTGGACATGCTGCAGGAGTCGCGCACCGTGATCGAGCCGTGGTGCGCGTACCTCGCGGCCCAGCGACGCACCGACGAAGACGTGAAGACCCTATCGAAGATCGACGATGAATCGGAGTTCGCCATGTCGGGAGGCGGCGACTTCCTGGCTTGCAAGCTGCGTTGGCACAGCGCCCTCGTCGCAGCAGCCCACAATGACGTTTTGTCGACCTTCGTAGACGCGTTGTCCCAGTCGATTGCTCACCAGAGCGAACCCGACTACCTCACGGGTGACGGCGACGCGATGAAACGGTCCGTAGCCGAGCACCGACTCGTCACCGATGCTATTCGAGGTCGCGATTCATCGCTCGCTCATCGCCTCATGAGCAAGCACGTGCGTGCGCCGGATCTGAGTCCGTGAAGCAAAGTTACACTGACAGTTCGGTGTCCAAGCCGTAGCGTGCCGTGCCCATTCGCTGTGCCTCGCTACCCCGGTGCGCTAGTGCGAGACGTAATCCGTAAGGGCCTGTCGAATTCGGGGTTCGCTGCCAACCACGATGGCACCAGGCGAGAAAATGCAGAGGCCAGCTGCTCCGAGGTGCACTGCGGTTCTGCCAGCCACGCCACCAACATCGCCATCAGTCCGCCGACGAGAAAGGTAGCGGTGGTGTCGGTATCGACGGGTTGATCGGCACCGAGTGCTTCCATCGAATGGGTGAAGTGCGCCTCGATGACCCCCCGCAATTCACTGTTCGCGGGATGCAACCGCCCGTCCGACACATCGAGAAGGTGGACCGACAGCTCTCGATGTTCGGCGAGATGGCCGAAGAGTTCCACCATCGTTGCTCTCGGTTCTGCGCGTCTGTCCGCCTCGCTCCTCGAGCCGTCGAAACCTTCGAGAACTTCGCGCATCGCTGCAATGCCGACTTCCTCGATGCCTGTGAAATGCAGATAGAAAGAGCTTCGGCTGATTGCGGCGATCCGAGTCAGGGCAGTGACATTCGTCGGAGGTCGACCCGCGCGGATCTCTTGCTCGAATGTATCGAGCACCTGTCGGCGGGTGCGCTGTGAGCGGGGGTCATCGGGATTGCCGTCTCTGCGAAAGACTGCAGGGGGGATTCCGGTCAGCGCCACCGTGAGGAGTCTAGCTTCTCATTTGATGGACACGTGTCCATTAGATGAGCTAGCGTAAGACGTGATCTGACGCAAAGTCGTCGAAGCCGGAGCCGGTCCTCACCAGAATGGTGCCGGTCAGCCGTTCTACAGGAGGCCCAGTGCCCATCCCGTTCGATCCCGAAATCGGTGCAGTGCTCGCCGCGGCCGCCGCCGCGGCAGGCGACGACATTCCAGTCGCCGAGCGCGGTGACGCCCTTGCCCTGCGAGCCATCACAAACGAGACACTACGACTCGTGTACGGCCAAGCACCCGGCAGTGCCACCGTGTCGACTCGAGACGTCGACGTCGAGGCCGACGACGGCACCATTGTGACGGCTCGTTGGTACGTCCCGGAAGGGACCACCAGCGGAAGCGCCGTGGTGTACGTACACGGTGGCGGCTTGATTTGCGGATCTGTCGAACTGTACGACCAGGTCGTGCGCTACTACTCGGAGACGACGGGAGTTCCGTTCCTATCCGTGGAATACCGACTGGCTCCGGAGCACACAGGTGAGCGACTCGCGCGCGACGCCTACTCGGCGCTCGCCTGGCTACATGAGCACGCCTTGGAGTTCGGCGTCGACCCCGAACGAATCGCGATTATGGGCGACAGCGGCGGCGGCGCAGTCGCCGCTGGAGCTGCCATCCTCGCCCGTAACGACGGAACTCCCCTTGCGCGACAAATTCTGATTTACCCTATGCTCGACGATCGCAACGTGGAGCCAGACCAAGAACTCGCCGCAACCGCAACATGGACGTACGACAACAACTTCACCGGATGGAATGCCTTGTTGCCGGCGAACACGACGGAGGCGGTGAGCGAGATTGCCTCGCCGGCAAGACTTGTCGATTACGCCGGCCTTGCGCCTGCATTTATCGACGTCGGCGACCTCGACATTTTCCGCGACGAGTCCATCACCTACGCGCACAACCTCCTGCGCGCCGGCGTGTCTTGTGAACTGCACGTCCGCGCGGGAGCTCCGCATGCTTTCGAATGGCTGGCACCGGCGGCACAGGTCAGCCGACAGGCCATCTCGGATCGCATACAGGTAATCCGAAACCTGTGACGAGCGGATGCCTACTGCTAACACAGCATGCACGAGGCCACCGACAGATCGCGGTGCACCATCCCCGCGCTGGGTGCCAGTCACTACCGAAACAGGCGTACTTTCGGTCTCAGATACGAGCGGAAGTTTCTCGGTAAAGTAGAAGTCTTTTCGCTGACGGCGTTCAAACGGTCCCGCTTTCAAGCCCGCGGCATCGACCCGTCACAGCCCGATATCGGTCACAGCGTTGCCGACGAGCGGGGCGTGCTCGCGGCGGTAGATCTCGACAGAGTCGAGGCTGGCGTGGCCGGTTTGGCGGGCGATAGCAGATCCGTTAGCGCCGTTGCGGGTTCCTTGGGTGACGAAGCCTGCACGGAGGGAGTGCCCACCTAGCTTGGCTAGCGCGGCGGGGTCGAAGCCCGCGTGGTCGGCACGGCGGCGAATGGTCTGGTGAATCGCGGCGCCGGACAGCGCTGCTAAACCAAGATTGCCGTTCTTTGCAATCGCTCGGAACAGCGGTGCCCGGGCTGCGGTACGGGGTACTCCCCCACGACACACATGCGTCTCGAACAATTCTCGCTTGCGCAACAGGCGGATCACCGACGGGCGCCCGCCGGTGTCGAACGCGGCCACGACCTGAATCCATCGGACGTATGCGCAGGGCGGGCAGGTCTGATGGGAGTCGGTGTAGGGCAGCGCCTTCACCGCTCCCCTGCCCTCTTGGTCGGTCTTCGACTTCCGCAGCCGGACATGGAGTCCGTCGTGACGATGCACGGTGACGTCTCCGCACACCATCTCTGACAACTCACTTCGTCGGTAGGCACCAGCGAACCCAAGCAGAAGGATGGCCGAGTCGCGGCGTTCCAAGACGTCGTCGGCCCAGCCTCTGCACCGGTCTCGGGCGGTTTTTACAAGCAGCTTGATGTCCTCGACGAGGAGGGGATCGCGTGGAGTACGGGGCCGGTCCCCCGCAGTTGCGTACTCGCGCCGGATGCCTGACAGGGTGGCAGTGACGAGTTCATGCGCTGACGGCGAAAGGTAGCCGGTAGTTCGGTGATGGTGGTTGATCGCGGCGATCCATGTGCCGAAGGTTGGGACGGCGTAGGCCCGCTCCCCTGTTTCGGTGCGTGTGTCGGCGGCGTCGACGAGGTAAGCGGCGACAGTGACCGGGTGCGCCGGCAACGTCACGTGACCATTCGACTCGCACCAGTTGGTGAAGCGTCTCCACGCGGCCGCGTATGTCTTACGCGTCCCTTCGGAGCGCGAGGATTGCACGGCGGCCGCGATCCGCTTCGCTACGGCGGGCGGGATCTCTGGCTCGACCGCCAACGATCTGCCGCCCTCGGGGCTGTCCGCGACTGTGCTCACTGCAGGTGCATGGCCTGGTCGGAAGTCCATAACAGCAGCCTAGCGCAGGTCACTGACATACCTGCGAAGCAAAACTGTGCTGAACTGGCGTTTTGTTACTGACAGTGCGGAAAATGCAATTACCGCACCGTCAAGAAATATTGACAAAGCTCCTGACCTGGAGCGGTATGCTCGACGACCACAACGCGATGGTTTAAACTCAAGTTCCAAGAGTTGCGCTCTTTACGCCGATCATCTCGCCGGTATTCTCGAGCTGCTAAGGCGCATGCAGAAGATTGCCGCAAACCCCGTACGGGTCACCCAGGCCGAATTTTTGTAGGACGTAATCATCTCCTAAGCACGGCTACGTGCTCAACACTGTGAGTTGAGTTCGAAAGCTCTCAGTCGCAGTGACGCCCTCGCCTTCGAGCGACATGCTGCTGACCGCGCTGCCCCATGCGGGCCGGCTGAGAACGCAAAGGCGTGGAAACCAGCCTTTACCTTCGAGGACAATTGCAAGACGGCATAGGCCGCGTCATCGACGCGCGACCACCGCTCCTTGCAGCCTCAAGATCGAGACCCACGCAACCTCAGCAACCAGTCCAGTAAGCAGGTGCCGAGGTCCTCGAGAGTGCTCATCAACGCGATGCCCTCTCGGCACGAGCTCCGGACACGACAAGAACCAGCGCGGAGCCTTCATCGAACTAACATAGGGCGGAAAGGAACCCGTCACCATCGGCAGTCAAACCCGAACCTTTCTCGTAGACGGCGACGAGGTGATCATCGCCGCCAGCGCACCCGGCCCGAACGGCACCCGCATCGGCTTTGGCGACGTGATCCGGAGTGAGGAAAGCGGATTGCCGCCGAGGTGGAGCCTGCGCGGTCTGTGTCTGCTTCAATGAATGCGGTCACCCAGGGACGAGGGGTCGGCCCGGTAGCCTACCGGGCCGCGGTGGCGTCTACTTCGAATGACAGGCCGAACGCGAGCATGCGTGAACTTCGACGATGGTGGGACCATCCCGCCGACTACGCCTGGACCACTGCTTATCACCGCAGCAATCCCCTTCTCCGCCGCGCCCACATCGCTGTGGGTACTTGGTGCTGGCTGTACGCGGTGTTGTGCATTCTCGTGGCATACACACCTGACGGGATCCCTGACGGCGTCGGGCGGGTGTTCGCGCTCGTCGCCGCGGCGACCAATGCCGTCCTCGGGGTGATGTGGATCCGCGGTCCCTGGCCCACCAAGACCCTCTCACGGGTGTACGTGCTCTACCTCGAGATCAGCGCGACCACATCGCTGCTGATGTGGTCGCACCCAGAGGTCGCGTTGGGGTTCGCAGCAGCATTGGGAGTCATCGGTAGCTACGTCGCGACTTATCACAGCCCGAAAATGTTTCTTGCTCATCAGGTGTGGGCCGTCGCTGTCGTCGCAATCCTGTTCGCCCGCGCGATCACCGCGCCGGATTCCGATATTGTCCTCGCCTACGCCCACCTGCTTCTGCTGATACTCGTGTTGTTCTCCGCACCGGTTCTCACTCAGACGCTCCTGTTGTTTCTGCGCCGCGATGCCGCCACGGCCTTCTACGATCCGCTCACCGGACTGCGCAACAGACGCGGACTCGACGCGGCAATCGCCGAGTACGGCAATCAGGCGGGAACGGCGACGGTCATGGTGATCGACCTCGACGACTTCAAACGGATCAACGACCGATTCGGCCACACCCACGGCGATGTCGTCCTGCGCGCGGCCGCCAATGCTATCCACACCGTGTTCGTGCATCCGGCGATCACCGCCCGCTCGGGCGGTGAAGAATTCGTGGTACTCACCCACGTCGATCCCGCAGTCGCGGTCGAAAGCGCCGAAGCGCTGCGAGAGCACTTCGTCTCGCACGCCGACGCTGGAGCAACAGTGAGTATCGGTATCGCACACACCGACGCTGCCACCCTCCTCACTGATTTCGAGCAGACGTGCAGCCGGGCCGACTCGGCAATGCAACCGCGAAACGCGCCGGCGGTGACACTGTTCGCGTCGACACCGCCGGTGCAGAACCGCGCACATGACCGAGTCGCCCGGAACGCACCCAATCTCGTCGCGGAACGGGCGACGAGTGCCTGGACTGTAGTAACGGTGCTGTGCCGAACCGCGGCGTACAAGGCAAGTGTGCCGTCGCTGCCAATGTCCGGCGCAGACGTGACCTGCGAGCTGATTGCCGGGTCGAGAGTTGCCCGGTGATCACTTTGCCGGAGGCCAGGAGGAGGTCGTCGGCACACATACAGCCCTATCGCGTCGCAACCGTCAGCGGGGGGCTGTTCTGGTGCCCCTGCTGGACGCTGATGGTGATTTCATCGAGCGACGTGAGCGTGCGGTGGGTGGTTGTGCGGCCCTGCCGGGCTTGCATCGCGGTCCTGCGTTGGCCGACGAACCGTTCTTCAGTGGTAGCTACCAACGCGCCGATGTAGGTCAGCACGGCTCTGGCCGCGAGCGCGTGAGGCAACGGAGATCGACAGACAGTCCGGACCTGAAACTCACAGGCACCTCTCCGCCTCCAAACCAGTGGGAGGAGGGCTTCACGGAAGCGTTCCTTCGTCGGCGCAACATCTTTCGGATAGGCGTCCAGTCATTCGAACGATGGGCACGACGCCGGTCGTAGTCATTCGATCAACAGGCAGGCTGGGCAGCGCATATCCAGCCACTAGCAACAAATTTCGTCAGCGTTTCGCAGCGTGGATGTCGTCCGCGGGGGTGCCCACACCGGCTTCGGTGGTCGTCGACTGCACCGTTGAGTACGAGCGCCGATTCTTCGGTCTTCCTACCTGCACCGCGATCACTGAAGAAAGCACACTCTGTCCACCTCGTTAGCAGTGAAAAGATGCGGTGCAACCTCCGCCTAAGCCCTGACTGGGTGCACACATGGACTCTGGCAGCGTACGAGTCTGCATTCTGTGAAAGCCGTGTCCTCGCAGCCTAAGCTGACGGTCATGTCCGCTTTTCAATCCCAGTGCGACTGGTCCGAGAGTGGCATTGTCGAACTCACCGGCCGGGTCGACGGTCCGGCCCTGTTGCCGCCGGGTGATGCTGCGTCGGCTGCCCGGGCGCTGACCCGACATATAGACACCGCGACGGGTGGACGGGTTTGCCTGGATGGGGCGCGCCTGCTCGCCGAACGAGCGGCGTTCACGGGTTGGACGCGTGCGGGTGCCATGTCGCTGGGAGGCCGGAGCAGGTTGCTCGAATCCGCCGACGGATGGGCGGCTGTGTCCTGTGCCCGACCCGACGACGTTGCGCTGCTAGCCGCACTGATCTCGGCCGAGATTGGCGAAGACCCGTGGCCCCCGGTGGCGAAATGGATCGCCCGGCACTCGAATGCCGATTTCGACGACCGCGCCGAGTTGCTGGGGATCGCGGGCGGCTCGGTGGGCTGGAGCCCTCCGTCCGCTCCGCCGCAACCGGGACCTCCCCGAGACGTCGACGGAATGCTGGTGGTCGACTTCAGCGCGCTGTGGGCTGGGCCGCTGTGCGCACATCTGCTCGGTCTGGCTGGCGCACGTGTCGTGAAGGTAGAAACTCCGACGCGGCCCGACGGCGCCCGTCGTGGCAACGCCGAGTTTTACCGCCTGTTACACGGTGGGCATAGATCCGTCATCCTTGACCCAACCGCACCTCGGGAGCGCCGCAGGCTCCAATCTCTGGTCGCTGCAGCCGATATAGTCATAGAGGCGTCCCGCCCTCGCGCACTTGCCGCATTCGGGCTGGACGCGAAGGAGCACGTACGACGCGGTACGACCTGGATCTCAATAACCTCGCACGGCCGACTACGAAATCGAGTCGGATTCGGTGACGACGTCGCCGCCTCGAGCGGACTGGTGGCCCTGGATGACGACGGAGCACCTTTGTTCGTCGGCGACGCGATCGCGGATCCCCTGGCCGGACTGACGGCCGCTGCCTGCGCGATGTCCGGTGCGGGCGGCCGCATGTGGGATATCTCGATGTCAGCGGTGGTGAGCGCGACCCTGGCGGGTCCGACTGTTGCACCCTCACGACCGGCACCGGGTCTCGCAACACCACCGCAGTACCGCGCGCCGACGGGCTCTGCCCCTGCACCCGGAGCCGATACCGCCGAGGTACTGCGGGAACTCGGTATCGCATGAGCGACATACTGTTTCGCAATGCTGAGGTCGACGGGCGATCGGGCACCGATGTGCTGGTGGTGAACGGAACGATCGTGGCGATCGGCCCGGATCTACGCCGCAGCACAGCCCACTCCATCGACGCTCGCGGTGGCGCGCTCATTCCCGGTCTCACCGACCATCATCTGCACCTGCATGCGATGGCCGCCGACGCGGACTCGGTTCGATGCGGTCCGCCTGCGGTCCGCAATCGAACCGAACTTGCCACGTCACTGGGACGGGCGAGTGCACGCGGCGGATGGATTCGGGGCGTCGGGTACATCGAGACCGTGGCAGGCGAGCTGGACTGCGCGAGTCTCGACGCCCTGTACAGCGCGTCGCCGGTGCGCATCCAGCATCGTAGCGGGGCGATGTGGATGCTCAATTCCGTTGCCGTGCAGCAGGTCGGACTTGCATCGGCGGATCATCCGGGAATCGAACGAACCGCCTCCGGCGAGCCGACGGGTCGATTGTGGCGGGCCGACGACTGGCTCCGCACCCGCTTGCCGAGCACCGGGCCACCGGACCTGACGGAGGTGAGCCGCACACTCGACGCATTCGGAATCACCGCGGTCACCGACGCGACTCCAGACCTGACGCCCACCTCGCAACAGGCAATCGCGGACGCCGCCGGATCCGGTGCGCTTCGCCAGCGAGTGCACCTGCTGGGCAGTCCCATCGAGGGCCCCAGGCCCCCGAACGTGACGGTGGGTCCGTACAAGATCGTGCTCGCGGACTCCGATCCACCGGACCTCACCGAGCTGGCGGCGCTGATCGAACACATTCATCGGAGTGGGAGAGCCGTTGCAGCGCACTGCGTCTCACGGGAGAACCTGCTGATTCTGCTGCTGGCGCTCGATCAGGTGGGGGCGGTCCCCGGGGACCGCATCGAGCACGGCGCACTGACTCCAGAGGAGTCGATACCCGAGATTCGACGCCACGGCCTCACGGTCGTCACGCAGCCCGGTTTCCTCGCCGATCGGGGTGACGACTACCTTCGCGATGTCGATCCACGGGACGTCGGCGATCTGTACCGGTGCCGCTCGCTCGTCGACGCCGCTGTGCCCCTCGCACTGTCCTCCGATGCGCCGTACGGGCCGTCGGATCCGTGGGCGAACATCGCGTCCGCAGTGAGGCGGCGTACCGCCACCGACGCGGTTGTCGGGCCGCACGAAACTCTGAGCGCAACAGCAGCTCTCGCCGCATATCTGGCACCCGCGGACGATCCTGGAGGAGCCCCGCGCACCGTGCACGTCGGCGCTCCGGCCGATCTGGTGCTACTGCGTCTACCCCTCGGTGCCGCGCTCGAAGAACCCTCGGCCGAGCACGTTCGCATGACTCTTCCGCACGCATCGGACGCGAACCCGTAGCCCAGCGCAGCACTATGGTAATAGTTACGGTAAGTGGCGCTGCAGCGTCCCTGCCCGATGACCAGCCGAAACGAGACCGCCGTGACGCAGATCGACAACCCGAACGGCTCGCGCACCCCGAACGAGGCCGGCACGACATCGCCCGTGTCCCTGGCCCAGATCTTGCACGTCGATCGAATGCACGGCACCACCTTTCGATCTACCTTCGTCGAGGACACCGGTTACTCCCTGTTCGGCGGCCAGGTCGCAGGCCAGGCACTGATCGCGTGCGGATCGACCGTCGAGACGGACCGGCACGCGGACTCGCTGCACTGCTATTTCATCCGAGGCGGCCGGACCGACATGCCCATCGACTTCGCCGTCGAAATCGATCGAGACGGGAGAACGTTCTCCGCCCGACGCGTCGTCGCCTCGCAGGACGGTAGGGCCCTGTTCACGATGTCGGCGTTGTTCGCAGCACACGGTGAAGACGATCCCACAGCCGAGCGCTCCGTCCCCGATACCGATGTGTCACAGTACGATCGGTTCGAGACTCCGCCGCCAGGGTTCGATGTACACCTGCCGCAATCGTTGCAGCCCGGAGCGCTACCGACCGACTTCTGGGCCGTTCCGCACGCCGCTCTGCCCTCGGAGAATTCGTTGATCCACGCCGCGGCACTGACGTACATGTCCGATTTCTCGACTCCGCTGACACCACCGCGTGGATCGGACCGGCCGGTGGGACCGAGCCTGGACCACGCCGTGTGGTTCCACCGCGTTCCTCGGTGGGTCGGCCCGGTCCGGGTCACCATGAATTCGGGTCCGGTGCACGGCCGGCGGGGGTGGTACACGGGCACGGTGGCCGACCGGTCCGGCACCATCACCGCCAGCTTCGCTCAGGAGATGATCGTCGCCGGGGACTAGAGCAGTTCCAGGATCGTGGCGTTGGCCTGTCCGCCGCCCTCGCACATCGTCTGCAGCCCGTAGTGAATGTCGTTGCTGCGCATGTGGTTGATCATGTCGGTCAGGATCCGGGCACCCGATCCGCCGAGGGGATGACCGAGCGCGATGGCACCGCCGTTGGGATTGAGCAGATCGAAGTCTGCACCGATTTCTTTCCACCACGCCAGCGGCACCGGTGCGAATGCCTCGTTGACCTCGAATACTCCGATGTCGCCCACATTCAATCCGGATTTCGCCAGCACCTTCTCGGTCGCCGGGATCGGTGCGCTGAGCATCATCACCGGGTCGGCGCCGGTGACGACGGCGGTGTGGATCCGGGCGATCGGGGTCAGACCGTGCTCGGCGGCGGCCTCGTCGCTCATGATCAGTAGCGCCGCCGCACCATCGGAGATCTGAGATGCGTTGCCCGCGTGGATCACCCCGTCTTCCTTGAAGACCGTCTTCAGCTTGGCGAGGGTCTCTACCGTGGTGCCGCGCCGGATGCCCTCGTCCCGCGAGACGACGCTGCCGTCCGCGGCGGTCACCGGGACGATCTGCGCATCGAAGCGACCGGCGTCCTGCGCTGCTGCCGCCAGTTCGTGCGAGCGCACGGCGAACGCGTCGACGTCGGCGCGGGTGAGCGCCCACTTCTCGGCGATCATCTCCGCTCCGATTCCCTGGTTGGGCGTCACCCCGTACCGCTCCATGAACTTCGGACCGCTCGGGTTTCCGCCGATGGAGGAGCCTAGCCCGATGGTAATGCGGGACATCGATTCCACCCCGCCCGCCACCACCACGTCGTAGTGTCCGGCGATCACGCCCGCCACGGCGAAGTTCAGCGCCTGCTGGGATGATCCGCACTGCCGATCGATGGTGACTCCGGGGACCGATTCCGGCCAACCGGCAGACAGGACCGCAGTGCGGGCGATGTCGTTCGCCTGCTCACCGACCTGCCCCACACAACCCCAGATGACGTCGTCCACGCGCACCGGGTCGAGCCCGGCTCGGTTGACGAGTTCGCTCAGTACCAGTGCCGACAGATCGGCCGGGTGCACCCCGGACAGCCCGCCCTTCTTGCGTCCGACCGGTGTTCGCACTGCTTCGACGATGACTGCGCCCATCAGATTCTCCTGTTGTTCGGCTCGACGGAGTCCACCAGACCCCAGTCGAGCGCTGTGGTTGCGTCGATGATGTTGCCGCCGAGGATCATCGAGGCCGCTCGCCAGCGGCCGATTCGGCGTGGAACGCTCACTGTCCCGCCCGCGCCCGGGAGGAGTCCCATGGAGAGCTCGGGGAGCAGAAATTTCGAGTCCGGTGCGGCGACGACGCGTGCGGCGAAGGCGGCGAGTTCCAGGCCTCCGCCCATCACCGCACCGTGCACCGAGGCGGTGCACCGGTCGCCGAGTCGTGTTGCCAGCGCATGTATCTGCTCGCCCGGCCGGTGCTGGGTACGGATCAGGTGGGCGGTGGCGGGGTCCGATGCGGTACCGAACTCGGCCAGATCGCCGCCACTGCTGAACGAAGCACCATTGCCGCACAGCAGGACGTCGGTGATCGTCGCATCCATCGTCGCCACCGTCAGAGCGTCGACCAAGCCGTCACGCATCGCTGCGTCGAGGGCATTGTGTCGATGCGGACGGTTCAGCGTGATCACCAGTCGATCTCCATCGCGGCGGAGCTGCACCGGCTCGCCGTGCTCGGCGGTGGGCCGGTAGTTCGCCGCTGCCAACCACCGCGCGTATTCCGGCCCGGCCTGCAGGGTGGAGTACGCGAACGATTCGGCGATCAGGGCCTCGTGCACGGGAAGAGATCGAGTGGCTCGCAGCAGTTGCGACGTCACCGCCGCGGCCATCGGCGTGGCCGCGATCGACGCGGCCATACGTGCCAGCGCGGTATCGAGATCGGTGTCGAGATCGGTGTACAGATGTGCGGCCAGGACGGTCCTGCGGTCGTGGGCACCGGCGGGATCGTCGTGCACCGTGACGGTGAGCGCATCGAGCAACTCGTCGGCGACACCTGCGCCCGGCCAACCCACGCCGATCAGTATCCGATGCGATGCACGCGCTGCAGCGGTAGCGGCAACCACGACATCGGCTAACGCCGTGGTGGTGGACACTGTAGTGGACGCTGTGGTGGACAGGTCGATCCAGCTGACGACGTCCGCGGCGGAGACCGGTTCGAGGGAGCCGGTGGACAGCTCGTCCACCGTGTTCAGCTCGAGGGTCGGAGACATCTAGACCTCCAGGACCCGCAGGAATTCGATGAACCGGTCCGAGAGCGGGGCGGGGGCACCGTCGCGGATGTACGCCACTGTGAAGGTGGCGACCGACGCGATGGTGCCACCCTGACCGATGGACGTCTCGAGCGTGAAGGAGGTGCGACCGATTCTGCGCAGCGACACGTAGAAGTCGGCCTCGCCGACGAGCAGCTCACGGGAGAAGTTCGCGTCGATGTTGACGATCACCACATCCGCTGCGGTCAGTTCACCCCCGCTGACCTCGGCCAGCGCGTCGTTCCAGGCGTATCCGGCCACTTCGAGCGCCAGAAAGGCCGGTACGTGCGCGTTGGATACCGCGGACCCGTCCCGCATCGGACGGTGGGTCAACTCTCGAACGCACCTGTACATCGGACGAACGTTACCTCCGCCAATGTGGATATAGCAACGGTATGGCTTTCGATTAGATGATAGTAAGGACTGGAACACCACACCAGACGAGGAAGCAGAACACCATGACTCCGAGCTCTCCAGTGACCCACGACTTCCAGGGCGGCGCAGGCCGGATCGCCGCCGATCGATGGGGCCCCGCGGCCGAGACGTCACGCGGCACCATTCTCATGTTGCACGGCGGCGGCCAGACTCGGCACTCGTGGGACCGCGCGGCCACCCGCTTCGCCGACGAGGACTGGACGGTCTTCACCATCGATTCCCGTGGTCACGGCGAGAGCGCCTGGGACACCGCGGCGCGGTACGGCATGGACGACCTGGCCGACGACGTCCGCGGTATCGTCGATCAACTCGGCGCGGATGCAGGCCACCCGGTCTCCCCGGTGGTGTTCGGAGCGTCGATGGGCGGAATCACCAGCCTCATCACCGAGGGTGAGAATCCGGGCTTTGCGCGCGCCCTGGTGCTGGTGGACATCACTCCCCGCATCGAGCCGTCCGGCATCAAGCGCATCACCGATTTCATGACCGGTGCGCCGAACGGGTTCGCCAACCTCGAGGAGGTCGCCGACGCCGTGGCCGCCTATCAGCCGCACCGGGTACGGCCGAAGAACATCGAGGGTCTCCGCAAGAACACGCGTGTGGGTGAGGACGGCCGGTTGTACTGGCACTGGGACCCGGCGTTCCACCGCCTCGGGCCCAACCTGAACAAGCCGCAGGACAACCACGATCGGTTGATCCGGGCCGCCTCCGCTGTGGCCTGCCCGACGCTGCTGGTGCACGGCGCGCAGTCGGACATCGTGAGTCAGGAGGGCGTCGAGGAACTGCTCGCGGTGATACCGGGATCCCGATCGACTCTCGTCGAAGGAGCCGGGCACATGGTTGCAGGCGATGACAATTCGGTGTTCGTGGACAAGGTCGGTGAATTCCTCTCCGATCTCCCTGCCCTGTCCAGCTCCGCCACCTCCAGGACCGAAGACGCAGCCGCACCCCAGTGACACAGGCCATTAGTTGTGCGTACAGTAAGGCTTACCGGATAGGTGACCAAGATAACGGACCAGAGGAGTAAGGCGCATGCTAGGCGACGATGTACAGATCATTTCGGTCGACGACCACGTCATCGAACACCCACGGGTGTGGACCGACCGTGTGGCCGCGAAGTTCAAAGATGACGCCCCGCGCATCGAACGCGCCGAGGACGGAAACGATTGGTGGATCTACGAGGGCCAGAAGGCAGGCAACTTCGCCCTCAACGCCGTAGCCGGAAAGCCCCCGGAGGATTTCGGGATGGATCCGCGATCCTACGACGACATGCTGCCCGGATGCTACGACATCTCGGACCGCATCAAGGACATGAACACCGAGGGTGTGCACGCGCAGCTGTGCTTCCCCAACTTCGGCGGATTCGCCGGCTCCACGTTCCAGAAGTCGAAGGACTTCGCATTGGCGAACGAATGCACAAGAGCCTACAACGATTTCATCCTCGACGAGTGGTGCGCCTTTGATCCCGGCCGGCAGATTCCGCTCGCAGCGCTGCCGTACTGGGACGTCGACGAGACCGTCAAGGAGATGAAGCGGACCGCGGACAAGGGCGTCAAGTCCTGGACGTTCCCCGAACTCCCGGACCGCATCGGTCTGCCGTCGTTCCACACGGACCACTGGAACCCGGTGTTCGAGTTCGCCCAGGAAGCCAACATCCCGCTCTCGCTGCACTTCGGCTCCGGCGGCTCCCCTCAGGTGTCCCCCGAGGGCATGAGCACGAACATGACGGTGGGAATCACGTTGTTCGCGTTGAACTCTGCGAGCGCGATGACCGAGCTGCTGCTCTCACCGGTGTTCCACAACTACCCCACACTGCGAATGGCACTGTCGGAGGGTGGAATCGGCTGGATGCCGTACGTGCTCGAGCGCTCGGACTACGTGTGGGAACGTCACCGCTTCTACAACGACGTGCACCAGAGCGTGCGCCCCTCGGAGCTCTTCGCCCGCGGCCACATCGGCGGGTGCTTCATCTCCGACGAGGCCGGTCTCGAGATGCGCCACCGCATCGGCGTCGACCACATCATGTTCGAGTCGGATTACCCGCACTCGGATTCGCAGTGGCCGCACACCCGTAAGGTGCTCACCGAGTCGATGGTGAACATCCCCGACGGCGAGGCTCGCAAGATGTGCGAGGACAACGCACGTATCTTCTACGACTTCCCGCGTAGCTGACAGCCGTTAGCCGTTAGCCGATACGAGAAGGGCCGGACCATCCTGGTCCGGCCCTTCTCCGTGCGACAACCCCTGCGCGGTCAGCGAAAGCGCGAGACCACCCGTTCGCCGAGCACACCGACATCGTGTCGGTAGGACTCCAATGTCCTACTGCTCGGCTCGAATCCGATCCAGGTGACGCCTGCCTCGATGTATGCGGGCATGGCCTCGACCACTGCGTCCGCACACGTTTCGACATCGTGTGTCCGCAGCATCTCCGCCTCGAACGGAGTGAAGGCGACGTCGAGCGGGGGCTTGCCGAGCTCTGCGCGCCGCTTCTGCACCCCGCTGATCAGATCCGCCAACTCCTCGATCGTCTCCAGCGGAGGCGATTTCGTGATCTTCGCCGTCGCGGCCGACTGACCCATCGGGATCCAACCCTGGCCGTGCTCCACCGCACGCCGCCTGGCGGGACCGGAGTTGCCGCCGATCCAGATCGGCGGACCGTCGGGCTGCACGGGCGCGGGCAGCATCGTGTTGCCGTGCGCGGGAAACTGCTCGCTGTCGTGATCGGTTCCGGCCCACGCGCTGCGCATGGCGGGAAGGGCGGCATCGAGCAGGCGGCCACGCGCGGCATAATCCGCACCGAGGACCGCGAACTCGTCCTCGAGATAACCTGCAGCGATGCCCAGCGTCAACCGCCCCTTACTCAGGACATCGAGGCTCGCAGCCGCTTTCGCCGCCATGTAGGGGTGTCGATAGCTCGACACCATCACATAGGTGAGCATCCGAATCCTGGACGTCTGCGCCGCCATGTAGGCCAGTGAGACGAAGGGATCGAGGGCATGGTGGCCGCCGTTGCCCAGCCAGGCGTCGTCCGGATACGGATGCTCGCTCATCCCGATGGCATCGAACCCGGCATCCTCGGCGATGCGCGCAGCATCGCCGAGGTCACCGTCGCCCATCCACAGGTGATAGCGCTTGACTGCGCGCATCGGGAAGAGGAGCGCGAACTTCACTGCACTGCTGCCGCTGTCGGCTCCACCGCAGTGCCGCCCATGTAGTTCTGCACCACCTCGTCCACCGCGCCGTTCGCGGCACCCGACCAGACGATCTCACCCCGACGCATCACTACTGCGTCGTCGGCGAATTCCAGTGCGCGCTCGACGTACTGCTCGATCAGGATCATCGTGGTTCCGGCCGCCTTCGCGGTCTGCAGTGCCTCGTAGATCTTGTCGATCACCAGCGGTGCCAGACCCAACGACAGCTCGTCGACGACGAACAGCGTCGGATCGGTGACCAGGGCCCGGCCGACGGCCAGCATCTGCTGCTCGCCGCCCGAGAGTGTCGACGCCTGCTGCTTGCGTCGGTCCCCCAGCACCGGAAACAGTGTGTAGAGCCGATCGACCGCAGCCGCCCGTGCTTCCTTGGGCAGAATCCGGGTACCGAGCGCGACGTTGTCCGCGGTACTGAGACCGGGGAAGATGCCTCGCCCCTCCGGGAGATACGCAATCCCTTTGCGGGCCAATGCGAAAGCATCGGTGCCGGTGATGTTCTCCCCGCCGACCGAGATGGTGCCGCGATCGGCCGGGATGAGGCCGGCGAGGGCCTGCGCGATACTGCTCTTGCCCGCGCCGTTCGCGCCGAGGACCGCGAGGCACCGACCCGTCTCGACCGAGAACGACACGCCGTCCACCGCAATGGCATCGCCGTAACAGATGCGCAGGTCGTCTACTTCGAGCATCAGGTCAGACATCGAGATCAGCCTCCATGGTTCCCAGGTACGCAGCCTGTACCTTCTTGCTGTTGCGAATGTGGCTCGGGTCGCCCTCGTCGATCAGGCGGCCGAAGTCCAGTACGAACACCCGTGAGCTGATGTCGAGGACCAGGTCGATGTCGTGCTCGACGATCACCACTGCGATATCGCGGGCCCGACACACCCGCACCACCAGTTCCGAGAAGACCGCGGTCTCGGCTCGACTGAGCCCGGCCGTCGGCTCGTCGAGCAGCAGGGTACGAGAATCGCATGCCAGGCACTGAGCGACCTCGACGAGGCGACGCGTACCGAGAGGCAATTCGGCGACGCCCTTGCCTGCCACGTCGGCCAGCCCCAGATCGGTGAGCAACCGGTCCGTCTTGTCCAGTTCCCCTGCGGTGGTGCGCTTTCCGAAGGCCGACTTCAGAGCGCTCCCCGGCCGGTGGTCGTTGGAACGGAGCGCGAGGACCAGATGCTGCCGCACGTCCAGATCCGGCACCAACTGCGGTGCCTGGAAGGTACGGGCCATCCGAGCGTGTGCGTACACCTGCGGCCGCGCACCGGTGACGTCCTGATCTTCGAGGAGCACCGTGCCCGAGTTCGGTCGTTGGATTCCCGACGCCACGGCGAGCAGCGTGCTCTTGCCCGCACCGTTGGGTCCGATCAAGCCGGTGACTTCACCGCTGCGAGCGGACAACGAGACGTTCTGCAGCGCTTTGACGCCACCGAAGTTGACACTGATGTCGGACAGTTCCAGTCGGACCTGACCCACGGTCGATTCTGCTACGGCGGTCATCGTGCACTCCCTACCGGTGATGCGGATGCTGCGGTCAGGTTCTCGTCGGCCGGCGGCGGGATGTCCTTGGGACTCCGGTCGGGGGTCAATCGAGCTGCCAGAGAGCGAATCTGAGCTCGCATCATGGTGTTGATGCCGGACGGGTTGCTGACGATCATGATGGCCAGCAGTCCGAACAGTACGGCGGGCAGTTCGGCGAGCCGCGACGGTAGATAGTTCGCCACCAGTGCCGGGCCCACTGCGAGGGACAGACCCGCGATCGCGGCACCGCCCATACTCGACGAGCCCTGCGCGATGACCACGGCGAACCAGGTCAACCCCAGCAGTGCGCTGTACGCACCGGTGAAGGCGACGTACTGGTTGCTGGCGATGACACCGCCGCCCAGTCCGGCGATTCCCGCACCGAGCGTGAACAACGCGAGTCTGGAACGGAAGATCGGGATTCCCAGCGACGACGCTCGTACCCGGCTCGCCCGGATGGTCGCGAATCGAAGCCCGAGTGTGGAGCGTCGGATCAGGAACAGCACCAGGGCGACGATGAGGAAGACCGCCACCGTGAAGTAGAGGTAGTCCTGATCGTTGGCCAGGTACACCCCGCCGAAGGTCGGGCGATCGACGAACACGCCGGCATCGTTGTTGGAGAACGTGGGCCTGGTGAAGATGACCTGATCTGCGAGCAGTGCGAAGGCGTACGTCGCGATGGCGGCGTACAACTGCCCGAGCGGCAGGCACACCAGTCCGACGACGAGGCCGCACAGTGCCGAGACCAATGCCGCCAGGATCATCGAGGTGATGATGCCGAGGCCGTAGGTGGTCGAGAACTGGGCTGTCGCAACGGCTCCGATGCCCACGAAGGAGATCTGGCACAGACCGACGACGGCGGCCTCACCGGTGACCGGCCGGAAGCACAGCAGCGCAATGGCATACGCCATTCCCACCGCGAACACTCCCACCCAGAATCCGCTGAAGACGTACGGCACCGCGACGAGTACGACTCCCAGCACTGCCCAACCGACGTAGCGATCCCAGGTACCGCGAGTGCCCCGCATGACCGACTGGATGTGCGTGACGCTGCGTTCGGCGGCGGTGGCCAGCTTGGCCACCTCCCGCGAGGCGACGTCGTCGCGCACACTCGCGCCGCGACTGCGAGCGACGATGGCGATGACCATGAGCAGGAACGGAATACTGGGCCGCAGTGCGGTGGTGAGGATTCCGGAATCGGGCAGGAACGGGATGATGACCGACTGCAGTACCCCGACGAGCAACGCGCCGCCGAAGGCCCACCAGACGTTGGTCAATCGGCCGATGACCACACCGGCGAACGACGCTGCCACGACGCTGCTGAATCCCGCTGCGTTGAGCCCCACCTGCGGCATGACGAGAATGCCTGCCAGGCCGATGACCGACATGCCCGCCATCCAGGTGCCTGCGACGACGACCTTGGGGTTGGTTCCGGTGAGCACCGTCATCATCTCGGAGTCGACGGCACCGCGGGTGACGAGACCGACCGCTGTGCGATTGAGCAGCAGGAAGCTGCCGATGGCCACGACGAGCGCGACTCCGATGACCAGCAACTGCTCGTTGCTGATGTTGACGCCTGCGACGGTGACGAGGCTTCGGACGTTGCCGATCAATCCGGCAGGCTGCAGAACCTGATCGTGCCCGAACAGCAGAGTCGTGCCGGCGGACAAGGCGACCGACAGACCGATCGTGGCCGCGAGGCGGATCAACGGCGTTGCGGTGGAGAGCCTTCCGAGCAGCACCCGCCACAGCACCCATCCGACGATGGGAGCGATGACGAGTACCGACAGGACCAGCGCAACGATGGTCGGCAGTCCGATATCGGTGTTGAGCCAGTAGAAGCAGTACGCCAGGAAGAACGCCATGCCTCCCTGTGCGAAGTTGAACACGTGAGACGCGTTGTACGTGGTGACCAGTACCAGGGCGAAGATCGCGTACAACGACCCGGTGACGAGTCCCGCGACGAGATAGCTGAGCATGTTTCTCTTCTCCTCGAAGTGAAGGGAGCGACCGACGTCAGTTGACGACCTCGCCGCAGGTGGCTTCCGGCTCGGGCACGAAGGCGTTGCCCTCGTACGTCACCAACCAGTTGCATCGGCCGTAGGGGGTACCGGCGGGGACCGGCCCTGAGGCGAAGTTGGCCGGCTCGATCAGCAGGCCGCCCCCCTCGTAGTCCGATACCTTGCGCAGTTCGGAGATGAAGGCTTCACGGGTGGGGCAGTCTCCCGCCTTCTTCAACCCTTCGATGAAGAGGTCGGCCGAGACGTATCCCGGTCCGGTGAAACCGGTACGCGGATCCACGCCGTCGCCGTACTCGGACATCGCATCGACGAAGGCCTTGGTGCCGTCGGTCTCGAGTTCGATGGGGACGATGCCGACGCCTGCGCCGGACACTCCCTGCAGCAGGTCCCCGACCTGTGCCGTGATCTTGGGGTCGTACAGTCCCTGCATCTCGGTGGCCTTGAGCTCGACGCCCTGTGCCGCCATCGCCTTGAGGACCGAGATGGAGGAGTCGGTGACGAGCGGCATGTACAGGCCGTCAACTCCGGCGTTCTTCATCTGAATGGCAACCGATGTGGCATCGAATGCGCCCAGCGGGATGTCGAACGAGGTGGCCGCGACATCGAGACCGATCTCTCCCGCGGTTTTGACCAGCCCGTCGGCTCCGCCCTTGGAACCGGTGGAGTTGTTGGCGAGGACTCCGAGCTTGGTGACGCCCTTGTCCTGCATGAACTGTGCCATCGACGTCGAGTAGAAGCCGATCAACGCGGCACCGGCGTAGCCGAACGCGTTGAGCTTCTGCTGGTAGGCCGGCTGTCCCGGGTAGCCGGTGACCGGAATGTTCTGAGCGGAGAGGTAATCGAACATCGTGTCCACGCGCGAGGCGTGCACGATGCCGAACGCCTGCTGCGACTGCACGGCGTTGCGCGCTGCGGTTACCTGTGCGGCTCCGTCGCCGAGGTCGTCGTTGGTGACGAGATCGATGGTGCGTCCGTTCACTCCGCCGTTGGCGTTCTCCAGGGCGAACCGCGCCTTGGCACCTTCGACGAAGCCCGCAAAGGTGGATGCCGACGGCCCCGACAGCGGGGATACCGATGCGACGGTGATCGAATCGGCGGTCACGCCGGGCGAGTTGCATGCGCCGCCTGCACCATCCGCTGAATTAGCGGCGCTCCCGGCACATGCGGTCACACTCGCCAGGGCAGTAAGGCCGACGGCACCCAGTGTCAGCGCGCGGCGGATACCAGACGAACCGGACCACACCGTCTCGGATATCGACATCAGAACAACTCCTCGAATTATGTTGCTGTACAGGGGAAGAAGAAGTGAGAGAAAGAACTGTGCCGATCCCTGAAGGTGGCGTGAACGAGTAACCGAAAGCCTTGCGGTAAGTAACACTATTCCTATGACACAGATCATGTCAACAAAACTTTTACAACGTGCTGCAAACCTGATACGGCACTCAGAGACCCTGGATCTCACCGCATGTCGCTGCCGGATCGGGCACGAAGGCACCACCGGCGTAGGTCACGAACCAGGCACACCGGCCGTACGGGAATCCACCCTTGACAGGACCTTCAGCGAAGTTCGCCGGCTCGACCAGCAGACCGTCGCCGGCGTAGTCGGTCACCGCACGCAACGCAGTCACGAATCCCTCACGGGTGGGGCACTCACCGGCCTTCTTCAGACCCTCGATGAACAGGTCGGCCGAGACGTACCCGGGAGTGGTGAAGCCGGTGCGCGGATCCACACCGTCGCCGTACTCGGTCATCGCGGAAACCAAGCGCTTCGTCGCCTCGTCGTCGACCTCGACCGGGACGGTTCCGACGGGCGGTGACGACACGCCGTCGAGCAGATCGCCCACCTGATCGGTGATCTTCGGATCGTAGAGACCCTGCATGTACGCCGCTTTCAGTTCGACGCCCTGCGCTTTGATCGCCTTGAGGATCGACACCGACGAGTCGGTGACCAGGGGCATGAACAGACCGTCTACACCGGCGTTCTTCATTTGCAGCGCAATCGAAGTCGCGTCGAAGGCACCGACGGGGATGTCCAATGAGGACTCCTCGACGTTGAGGCCGACAGTCGGGGCTACCGAGATCAATCCCTCGGCTGCACCCTTCGAGCCGGTGGAGTTGTTGGCGAGCACACCCAGACGTTGAACACCCCGGTCGACGAAGAACTGCGACTGAGCAGTAGACGGATAACCGATGCTCGCGGTACCGGCGAAACCGAACGCGTTGTCCATCGTCTGGTAGGCGATCTGACCGGGGAAACCGGTGACCGGGACATTCTGTGAGGCAAGGTAATCGAACATGGTGTCGACACGAGAGGCGTGCAGGATTCCGAACGCCTTCTGCGACTGCACCGCGTTACGCGCAGCCGTGACCTGAGCGGCTCCGTCGCCGAGGTCGTCGTTGGTTGTCAGTTCGATCTTGCGGCCGTTGACCCCACCTGCGGCGTTCTCCACCTCGAACCGAGCCCGCGCGCCCTCGACGAAACCGGCGAACGTCGAGGCCGAGGGACCCGACAGCGGGGAGACCGACGCGACCGTGATCGAATCCGCGGTCACCCCAGGTGAGTTGCACCCCCCGGCCGCTCCGTCCTGCGACGCGCTGCCGGCGCAACCGACGAGGCCGGACACCGCTGTCACGGTCACGGCAGCGAGGGCACCGACTCGGATCGTGGACCGCCTGGCGGCTCGAATCGACTCGAGAATCGACATACTTTGTTCTCCTGATTTTCGTAAAACGCGTACCGACGTACGCGCGAATGAGACTTCGACAGCCGGACTTCGAGAATTGGGACTTCGAACCTCGCAGGAGAGACGGAAGCGATTGTGCCGAAAATGCCTACGCCAGAACCTATAGTTCGATTAACCGCAAGACTTACGGTAAGGAACTTACACGATGAGGGCATCCGAATTGACCCAGTTGAAGATACAAAAATGAAGAAACCCTTCACCGGTGCCGGAAGCACGAACCCCACGGTCATCACTGCCGTACTGGCATCTACCGGCTTGATCGTCTCGTTCATGCAGACCCTGCTCACCCCACTCGTGCCGGATCTCCCGCGCCTTCTGGACACGAGCCCCGCCAACGCCTCGTGGGTCATCACCGTCACCCTGCTGGCCGGCGCCATCTGCACGCCCATAGCCGGGCGACTCGGAGATATGTTCGGTAAGAAGAAAATTGCCCTGATTCTGCTCACCGTCCTCACGGGAGGCTCGATACTCGCGGCCGCATCCACCGGACTGTGGCCACTCGTGGCAGGGCGTGCATTGCAGGGAGCCGGACTCGGCATCATTCCCCTCGGGATCAGCATGCTTCGCGACACCATCCCGACCGATCGACTCGGCCGGTCCGTCGCGCTGATGAGCTCCACCCTCGGAGTGGGCGGCGCCATCGGAATGCCGTTGTCGGCATTCGTATCCCAACGCGCCGACTGGCACGTCCTGTTCTGGCTCGCCGCCGTGCTCAGTACCGTCGGCGTCGTTCTCATCGCCGTGTGTGTGCCCGGCGGCCCGGCTCATCGCCACGCATCCTTCGACTACATCGGTGCCATCGGTCTCGCGGTCGGACTCAGTGGAGTACTGCTGGCAGTGAGCAAGGGAGCGGACTGGGGTTGGCTCCGCCCGGCCACCCTCACCAGCGCGGGCGTCGGCGTTGCGGTACTGCTGGCCTGGGGCGTCTATCAGTGGAACGCGCGCAGTCCGCTGGTGGACCTTCGGGTCAGTGCCCGACGGCCGGTGCTGCTGACCAACATCGCCTCGATCGCAGTCGGATTCGGGCTCTTCGCCTCGACCGTGGTGCTGCCGAAGCTGATCGAGATGCCGTCCACGTCCGGAGTCGGTCTCGGCCAGTCCATCATGGTGGCGAGTCTGTGCATGGTGCCCACCGGCCTGATCATGATGGCGACCTCGCCGATCGCTGCGCGCATCTCCGAACGCCACGGTCCGAGAACCAGTTTGATCATCGGCGGCGTCACGATCGCCCTTGGCTACGGCCTCGCGATGGCACTGATGACGCAGGTGTGGCACACGGTGCTCGTCGGCTGCTTCATCGGAGTCGGCATCGGCTTCGCCTACGCCGCTCTACCGACCCTCATCATGCGGGCCGTCCCCGACAGCGAAACAGCAGCGGCCAACGGACTCAACACCCTGATGCGCTCGATCGGCACCTCCACCGCCAGCGCCATCACTGCAATGGTGCTCGCGCAGAACGTGATCGAGGTGGGATCGGTGCCGTTGACCACTGCATCCGGGTTCCGCCTCGCCTTCGCCATCGCCGGCCTCGCCGCCGTGGCAGCCGTGGTCGTCGCATTCTTCATTCCCACGACATCGAAGACCTCCCACGAATCCGCCCCGGTGGCAGACGAAGGGGACAACGAGAAGAGCACCGCTCCGGTCGAGATCCGGTAGCGGTGCTCTTTCGTCGAGCTGGGGTGCGAGAAGATCAGTTACGCGGGAAGTCGTAGAAGATCCGTGCGTTGTCCTCGCACATCTTGCGAGCCTCGGCGTCGGGGATGTTCACCATCGACTCGGTGAGCACCTTGCGGGTGTGCGGCCACTGCGAATCCGAGTGCGGGTAATCCGACTCGAACATGATGTGGTCGACGCCGATGCGGTGGCGCATCTCGAGGCCGGCCTCGTCGGAGATGAAGCACCCGCCGATGTGGCCGCGGGCGAAGAGCTCCGAGGGGCGAACGCTCTGGTGCACGTCGTTGTAGAAGCGGTGACGTTCCCACACGTAGTCCGAGCGCTCGAGCACGTACGGCATCCAGCCGATTCCACCCTCCGACAGTGCCATTCGCAGTGTGGGGTAGTTGTGGAACACCGGTGAGAGCAGCAGCTCGGTCATCGCACTAGCCGAGTTCAGAGCGAACAGGGTGATGGCAACGGTGAAGTTGGTGCTGGCACCCTCGGGCGAGACCTGGGGAGCACCGCCGGAGCCGAAGTGCAGCGAGAGCGGGATGTTGGCTTCCTGGGCGAACTCGAACACCGGGTTCCAATGATCGGTATGCCAGGACGGCAAGCCGATGCGGTCCGGGAGTTCGGGGAACGTCCAGGACTTGACGCCCTTGTCCGCGGTCCGCTTCATCTCCTTGACGGTCTCGTCGACGTCCCAGTACGGCAGACCGGCGAGCGGAATCTGCCGGCCGGGGTCGTAGGCGCACCACTCGTCGAGGATGAAATCGTTGTAGGCCCTTGTGCATTCGTTCGCCAATGCGAAGTCCTTCGACTTCTGGAACGTGGAGCCGGCGAATCCGCCGAAGTTGGGGAAGCACAGCTGCGCGTGCACACCCTCGGTGTTCATGTCCTTGATGCGGTCCGAGATGTCGTAGCATCCGGGCAGCATGTCGTCGTAGGATCGCGGATCCATCCCGAAATCCTCCGGGGGCTTTCCGGCTACGGCGTTGAGGGCGAAGTTGCCTGCCTTCTGGCCCTCGTAGATCCACCAGTCGTTTCCGTCCTCGGCGCGTTCGATGCGCGGGGCGTCATCTTTGAACTTCGCGGCCACACGGTCGGTCCACACCCGTGGGTGTTCGATGACGTGGTCGTCGACCGAAATGATCTGTACATCGTCGGCAAGCATAGTCCCTCCTCAGGGAATCGAGCGTGGGGGAATACCCGAGTCGGCGGTGCTACGGACCCCGCTCCAGTAAGACTTACGATACATCATTCTTGTGAGTGCCGTCACAAAATTCTGGTGGCGGGATTCAGCCCGGAGCTCCCGAGGACGTCACTGCCAGCGTCGCCCCGGCATCCACCTTCAACTGCAGGCCGGTGACGTAGCGCGCGTCGTCCGAGGCGAGGAACAACACCGCCTTGCTGATGTCGATCGGTTCGACGTATCCGATCGGCATCGGCTGCATTGCTGGAAAAGCGATTTCGGCATCCTCACGCGTCGGTGATTCGAGGTCGGGTCGGAACACCCGGTACATCGGATCGCTCTGCAACATGTCGGTGTTCACGTTGGTGGGGTGCACGGCATTGACACGGATCGACGACGGTGCGAGCGCGAGCGCGAGATCGTGCACGTACCGCGAGACCCCGCGCTTGGCGTGCGAGTACCCCGAGCCACCCGGGCCGTTCGCGGGATTGTCGGTGCCACCGGAGATCAGGCCGGCCACCGAACCCGTCGCCACGATCGATGCGCCTGCGCTCAGGTGTCGGTATGTGGCCGAGACCGTGTTGATGACACCGACGAGATCGACGTCGACGGCATCGATGAACGCCTGCGGCGGCACCTCCCCGCCCAGTGGGCAGATTCCGGCGTTCGCGACGACGATGTCGAGACGACCCAGCGCAGCCACGCCCTCGTCCACGGCGCGACGTAGTTCGCTCGGCTCGCGCACGTCTGCCTTCGACGCCACCACCCGTCGGTCCAGCTCCTCGATCAGGCGCGCGGTCTCGGCCAGGTCGGCCGAACTCGCCAGTGGATATCCGTTGGTGGCGATGTCCTCGCAGATGTCGACAGCGATGATGTCGGCACCCTCCCTGGCCAACTCGAGCGCGTGACTACGCCCCTGACCACGGGCAGCGCCGGTCACGAACGCTACCTTGCCGTCCAGTTTTCCCATTGTTTCGTCCTAGCTCGTGTAGTCGGTGTTCTCGTATCGAGAGATTTCGCGCGCGGATCAGATGAAACCGATGGCCTTGGTCTCGAGGTGCTGCTCGAAACCCTCCAGCCCGTTCTGTCGTCCCTGGCCGCTGACCTTGTATCCGCCGTACGGCGAGTCGGCACCGTAGAAGACGCCGCCGTTGACCGACATCGAACCGGTCCTGATGCGCTTGGCGACGGCGAGTCCGTGCTCGGTGGATGCCGAGAAGATCGCACCGGAGAGTCCATACATGCTGTCGTTTGCGATGCGGACCGCCTGGTCCTCGGTGTCGTATCCCAGTACCGTCAGTACCGGTCCGAACACTTCCTGCTGGGCGATGGTCGCGTCGTTGGTGGTTCCGGCGATCACGGTTGGCTCGATGTAGAAGCCGCCTGCGAGATGCTCGGGTAGGTTCTTCGCCGCACCGCCGCCGACGGTGATTCGGCCACCCTCGGCCGCGGCACCCTGCAGCATCCCGAGAATGCGCGCCTTCTGCTTGACGTTGATGACCGGTCCGACGAACGTCTGGAGATCGGCCGGGTCGCCCACCGGAAGCTGCCCGTACATGTCGGTGACCATCTCCACGACCTCGTCGTACCGCGAGTTCGGGACCAGCAACCGCGTCGTGAGTGCACATCCCTGCCCGGCGTGCAGGCAGGCCTGCGCGGCCGACGGAATCACCTGGGCCAGGTCGGCATCCTCGAGTGCGATCATCGCGGACTTACCGCCAAGTTCGAGAAATACTCTCTTGAGCGACGCAGATGCTTTCTGCTGCAACATCTTGCCGACTCCGGTGGATCCGGTGAACGAGATCATGTCCACCCGCGGATCGGACACGAGCATCTCGGCGATGCTGTTGTTCGGCGTCGGCACGACGTTGAAGACGCCCGCCGGTATGTCGGTGTGCTCGGCCATCAAGCGGCCGATCCGGGTCGAGGTCCACGGGGTGTTGGGGTCCGGCTTGAGGATCATCGTGTTCCCGGTGGCCAGTGCCTGCCCGATCTTGTTGACGATGATCTCGAACGGAAAATTCCACGGCGCGATGGCACCGACCACACCGATCGGTTCCTTGTAGACGCGCCTCTTGTTGTCGGCCGGGCCGAAGGACAGAGGTCCCAGATCGCGTTCCCACTCGTACGTGTCGATCAATTCTGCCGGGTAGGTGAGGCCGTCGGCCAGCGGCCAGTCCAGTTGCGCCAGATAGGTTGCCGACAAAGGCGATCCGGCTTCGGCGATGATCTCGGTCCGCAGTTGCTCCTGCTCCGAGACCAGTGCCTCGTGCAGCTGCAGCAGCACCCGACGCCGCAGGGCCCTATCGGTGGACCATTCGGTTTCGTCGAATGCCCGACGCGCGGCACCGATCGCCTCGTCCATGTCCTCTCGCCCCGCGGCGGCAGCAACGCCGATCACCGCACCGGTCGCCGGACTGATGTTGTCGAAGGTGTCGCCGGAGCGCGACGCACGCAGTACTCCGTCGATCATCAAGCGCTGCTCCGCATTACGGCCCGCTTCGCTGTTGACGTCGGCGCTTGTGCGACCTGCCGAGGTGGATTGTTCGATAGTGGTCATCGATGACTCCCTGGAGAGAGGAGGCCGATTCTCTCGGCCGGAGACGAGCAGTAGTTGATACCGCAAGCCGTACCGTACCTACTCCCGGGAGTCACCGATGCACTATCGACGAAAAGTCGACATCGCCCCCGGTCAGGACGTGAGAACCATAGCTCCACATTGTGGACCGGCGGCGTTGGCAACCACGGCAACCCTGGCCCCGTCGACCTGACGGACATCGCACTGACCGCGCAGCTGCAGCGTCGCTTCGGCGAGGAAGCTCAGCCCGTGCATACGACCCTCGGCGAGCTGGCCACCGTTGGTGTTCATCGGCAGCGAGCCACCGGGCCCGATCGTCGCACCGCCGTCGACCCAGTCACCGAACTCTCCGATTCCGCAGAGCCCCAGTGCTTCCACCCACGAGATCGTGATGTGGGTGAAACCGTCGTAGAGCTCCGCGACGTCGACATCGGCGGCCGTGACCGACGAGCGTTCCCACAGAGTGTCCGAGCACGGCCTGGTGCCGCCGAAGACGAAGTCGTCGGTGAATGTCCAATCCGGCCGCCCACCGGTGCCCAGCGCGCTCGCATCGATCAGCACCGGCTTCTGCGCCAGGTCGGCAGCTCGCTCGGCGGTGGTGATGATGACGGCACACGCACCGGTGATCGGGTAGTCGCAGTCGAGGAGACGGAGCGGTTCGGAGACGAACCGGGAGGCCAGGTAATCGTCCATGGTGACCGGATCCCGCAGTACCGCACGCTCGTTGAGGGCGGACCACTTGCGGGCATTGACCGCGATGGACCCGTAATCCTCCTCGCGCCCGCCGAACTCGGCGAACCTGCGCTGCTTCTTCATGCCCATCACCGGAATGATCGCGCCTGCGACGCCGTAGGGCATCTGGAACTGCAGAGGTCCACTCGCGGGCGGAAACACCACCTGCCCGCTCTGCTGACCCCATTCGCGGGTGATCGAGCGGAAGACGAGCGCGACGTCGCACTGCCCGCTGGCCACCGCCGCCTCCGCAGCGATCGCCGCCGCCATTCCCGAGGGTCCGGAACCGGCATGGTCGCCGAAGCACCGCAGATTCTTGATTCCCAACATGCGCTGCATGTCGATCGCGATCTCGTCCGAGGCCGGGTACTCGAAGATGCCGTCGATATCGGAGAATTCGAGGCCGGCGTCGGCGATGGCATTCTTCGCTGCCGTCGTCGCGAGCGGACGGCTGTCGACGCCGCGATCGCGATGGATGGCGGAATAGCCGACTCCGACGATGGCTGTCTTGCGTCCGAATGTCATGCCGAGTCTCCTGATCGCACTGGCCGGAACTGGGGAAGGGACTGCGAGCCCCGTTTCTCGAAGGTCACCTCTACCGGCAGTCCGGACCGAAGTTCACCGGGCTCCGCATCGACGATGTTGCTCAGAATCCGGATGCCCGGATGGTCGTCGAGCTCGGTGAGACCGATCGCGAGCGGAACGGAATCGCCGAAGGCGGGATGGAACGCCTGATGCAGAATCGTGTAGGCGTACAACGTTCCTCGGCCACTGACCACCACCGCGCGAGCCGATCCCGACACGTCGATGCGTTCGGCGACCGAGTTCGGTGGGAACTGTACGAAATCGCTGTCCTCGAAACCCTGGATCGCGAGTTCTCCCCGGGCTGCATGCTCCCAGTAGAACGCGCTGACCGCGTCGGGTACAGGTTCTGGCTTGTCCATCGGCACCTCTCTGTGACCGGTGGTCGCGCGGCATCGATGTCCGCCCGACCCTCACCACTGGCTTACCATACGGTAAGCCTTTCTGGAAGTTCGGAAAACGCAGGACTCCACGCGCATCGGAACCATTTCCGATCAGTTCCGGCAAACCCGTCACATTTGCAATAGATAGGTTTACGGTAAAGGCAATCACCGCTCGCGCCGAGAGTCCGCGAGCCCCGAACGACCGGGCACAGTCGAGATGAGAGGTCACTGATGACGGGCATTCTGGATGGCATCAAGGTCGTCGAACTGGCTTCGTGGACATTCGTCCCAGCGGCCGGTGCGGTATTGGCGGACTGGGGTGCCGACGTGATCAAGGTCGAGGACACCAAGGCGGGCGATCCCGGCCGAGCACTCGTCGTCGGCGGGCTTCGACGCGACAAGGCCCGCGCGGACGCAGACTTCATGCTCGAGATCGGTAACCGCGGCAAGCGCAGCATCGGCCTCGACCTCAAATCCGAGAAGGGTCACGAGTACCTGGCCAAGCTCCTCGCCGACGCCGACGTGTTCCTGACCAACTGGCTGCCCGCCCCCCTCGAACGCGCGAACCTGACGTTCGAGCAGGTCAAGGCCATCAACCCGAACATCATCGTCGCTCGCGGATCGGGCCAGGGCTCACGCGGCCCCGACCGCAACCGCGGCGGATTCGACTCGGCCAGCTTCATGGCCCGCGGCGGCGTCGCCTACGCACTCTCGCCCGACGATGCCGAATACCCACTGGGCCAGGGCCCCGCGTTCGGCGACCTGCCGAGCGGGATGACACTGGCCGGAGGCGTCATCGGCGCCCTGTACCACCGCGAAAAGACCGGCGAGGCAACAACAGTCGACGTCTCATTGCTGGCCCAGGCCATGTGGACCATGGCCCCGGACATCCTGGCGTCGGACTTCTTCGGAGTCGATCGCATTCCGGTTCCGCCGGTCGGTAGCTCCGTCAACCCGGTGACCCACAAGTACCGCACGCTCGACGACCGCTGGATCCAGCTGGTCTTCTTGCAGCCCGACAAGTTCTGGGCCAACTTCTGCCACCGCGTCGGCCTCTCCGAGCTCGCCGAGGACCCCCGGTTCGTGCCCTCGGCCAACCTGATCGCCAACACGAACGAGGCGGCCGCGCTCCTGCGCGATCACTTCCTGACGCGGGACCTCGAACACTGGACCAAGGTGCTCGCCGACGAACCCGGGGTCTGGTCCGCGCTGGCCTCTCCCCAGGAGGTCCTCGTCGATCCGCAGGCCTCCTCGAACGGCTACCTCATCGAGAACAAGGACGACAACGGCGTCGACTACCGCGTCGTCGCTCCGCCGGTGCAGTACGGCAACGTCACGCCCGAACCCTCACGCGCTCCCGAACACGGCCAGCACACCGAGGAGATCCTGCTCGAACTAGGCCTGAGCTGGGGCGACATCGCCGAGGCGAAGGACAGCGGCTCGGTTCTGTAGCTACTCGCGACACACTCACACGCAGACGAATGTGGCCGGCACCGAAAGGTGCCGGCCACATTCGTCTTCTCTCGCACCGGACAGGGATACGAACCAGGGCAGGTACCGACGATGTTCTCGTCCGTACCTGCCCTGCCCTGCCCTGCCCTGCCCTGCCCTGGGCGCGTACCGATCTATACGTTGAGCGGATCGCGCGGAAGCCCCAGCAACCGTTCCGCGATGACGTTGCGAGTGATCTCGGAGGTGCCGCCTGCGATGGACAGGCAGCGGTCGAAGAGATATTCGAACGAGATCTCGCCGTAGGCACCGGTGACGGCCGATGCGCCCGCGATCTGCATCCCCAGTTCGGTCACCCGCTGGGCGTGCTCGGCGGAGAGCAGTTTGGTGACGTTGCCCTCCGGGCCCGGGCCCGCATCGACGACGGCCCGCACCACTCGGCGCAGATCGAGCAGTCGCATGTTCTGCTCCTCCACGACCAACCGTGCGATCGCGCGGCTCACCTCGACGTCGCCGGGCTTCTCCGCGGCCGCGACGTCGAGAAGATCGAACGCGGACAGTCCTTCACGGCTGCCCGCTCCGATCGTCACGCGCTCGTTGCCGAGCGTTGCCCGCGCTACCTTCCACCCGTTGTCCACCGCGCCGACCACGTCGGAGTCCGGCACGAAGACGTCGTCGAAGAAGACCTCGTTGAAGAGAGACTCTCCGGTGATCTCGCGCAGCGGCCGCACCGTCACACCCGGCGCGTGCATGTCCATGACCATGGCGGTGATGCCCTTGTGTTTGGGGGCGTCACGATTGGTGCGGATGGTCGCCAGACCACGGTTGCAGTCCTGTGCGCCCGAGGTCCACACTTTCTGGCCGGTCACCCGCCATCCTCCGTCGACCTTGACGCCCCTGGTGGACACCGCCGCCGCATCGGATCCGGCACCCGGCTCGCTGAAGAGCTGGCACCACTGGAATTCACCGAGCAGGCTCGGCATCACCCACCGGGCGATCTGATCCTCGTCCGCCTGCTGCGTCAGGGTCAGCAGGACCCACCCGCCGATACCGAGATTGGGCTGGTCCACCTCTGCCATCTCGTCTTCGATGACGAGCTGTTCGATGGCACCTGCGGCCCGTCCGAACGGAGTCCGCCAGTGCGGAACCAGGTAACCCGACTCGGCCAGCACGCGACGACGATCCGCCTCGGGGGTGCCCTGGTAACTCGCGACGAACTCGCGCACCGCGGAGCGGTACTGCTCGGCCTCGGCCGGCAGGTCGAGGGAGTAGCTCCGGCGCTCACCCGCGTACGAGCGCTCGATCAGGTCGTCGAGCACCACATCGGCCGGCGCGATCAGTGCCGCGAGTGCGCGGCTGCGACGAAGGTAGAGGTGCGCGTCGTGTTCCCACGTGAAGCCGATGCCGCCGTGCAACTGAATGTTGAGCTGCGCGTTGTGGATTGCTGCGGAGAACGCCGTGGCAGCGGCAACGTCGGAGACGATCGCGGCCTGCGCATCGGATACCGGTGTTCGCGCGGCGTCCCACACCGCTGCCGTCGCCAGCTCCGACTGCACGAGCATGTTGGCGCAGTGGTGCTTGACCGCCTGGAACGACCCGATCGTTCGACCGAACTGACTGCGTACCTTGGCGTACTCGACCGCCATGTCCAGGGTGGCCCGCGCCGAACCCGACGCCTCGGCCGAGAACAGCACCCGCGCGATGCGTCGGACCGCTGCTGCTGCGCCTGCGACGACGGTGCAGTCGGCGACGGCGACACCGTCGAGAGTGGCGGACCGAATTCCCAGGGTCGGATCGAGTGCGTCCACCGTCGCAGTGGTGACGCCCGCGGCATCGAGTGGGACCACGACGGCGTCGTCGCCACTGACCAGGAGCACCAGCGTGGCGAATGCGCCGCCGATGATGGGTCCGCTGGTGCCCGACACCGCGTCACCGACGGTGATGTCGGCGGCGAGGGCGAGCGATCCGATCGCGCTACCGTCGGCGAGCGTGGGGAGCAGGGCCGATCGCTGCTCCTGCGTCCCCAGTTCGTCGAGGGCAACGGACACGACCGATGATGCGGTGAACGCGCCCGGCGCCAGTGCGTAGCCGAGTTGTTCGACCACCAGAGCGGTCTCGGCCAGTGTGTAACCCTGTCCACCGACCGACTCGGGCAGATGCAACCCCTGCCATCCCTGCGTGGTCATGCCGGACCAGAGGGTCGAGGTATCGGCGGATACACCGTTGGTCAGCTCTCTCGAACTGGCGGTCGCCTTCACACCGGCCAGGAAGTCCTTGGCTATGTCCGTGAGCTGTTGGTGTTCCTCGGTGATCGCCAAACTCATGTGCGTACTCCTTCTCGGTGTTTGACTTGCTTGGTGTTCATTGGAGTCTCGAGCGGCCCCGATGAACGGGTCACATCGAAAGGTTTCAAAAAAGTGCCTTGGCCAGCGGCAAGGTGTGTACCATATGCCTTACGGTATGGAACTTACCACCGTAGTCCGTCAGTCCGGATCACTCTGGCGAACAAAATGTGCGAGCACCGTGGCAAGGCATTTTCGAGGTCCGGCCGTCTACAACGCAGTCATCTATATGCAGTCATCTATATGAGGAGAGATCTCTCGTGGCACTCAAAGTTGGAAGTCACCTTCGCGCACCATCGTCGAGCTGCGAGGTCGTGGTCGTGCGCGGCACCGAGGCACAGGGCACGGTGCTCCTGGCCGGCGCTCCCATGAGCGTCGACGCGGTAGCCGGTCAGTCCGGTCCCGAGGGTCCCGCGCTCGCCGTGGGCAAGCGGTACACCGACGCCGATTCCGGGATCGAGCTTCTCATCGTCAAGCCCGGCACCGGATCGCTGACCTTCGCGGATCGCGAACTGAGCTTGAAGTCGGCAAAAGCTCTGCCGGCGTCCGACTGAGAAGGGTCGAGAACAGATCATGAACCTCCTGACATTGCTCGACATGGTCGCGGGCGGCAATGGCGACATCACCTTGCTCGGCACCCTCGACGACGGCCTGACCGGCGCGCAGCTCCAACAGCGCTCGCTGGCCGGTGGGGGCATCGTTCGTGAGTCCGGCGCAGACACCGTCATCTTCCTCGGCGGCAACGGACCGGCCTTCCCGGTGGCACTGTTCGCATCGGCCTACGCCGGTGTACCGTTCCTGCCCATCAACTTTCGCCTCAGTGGTGATCAGATCGACGAGATCATCTCGCGGTCCGCGCACCCGCTGATCGTCACCGACGACCCCGAGCGCGCCGGTGCCCCCAACGCGATCACCACCGCGGATTTCCTGGCGCGCACAAGCGCCGCACCGCCATTGGCGGATCCGGCCGATCCCGACGTCGAGGACATCGCCGTCCTGCTGATGACCAGTGGAACCACCGCCGCACCCAAGAGTGCGGTACTGCGGCACCGGCACCTGACGTCGTACGTACTCGGTTCGGTGGAGTTCGCATCCGCCGAGGCAACCGACGCCACCATCGTCAGCGTTCCGCCGTATCACATTGCCGCAGTGGCCAATCTGCTCTCGAATCTGTTCGCCGGCCGCCGCATCGTGTATCTCGATCAGTTCACTCCCCGGCAGTGGCTCGACACCGTGCGTGGGGAGAAGATCACCAACGCGATGGTGGTGCCGACGATGCTCGTGCGCATCGTCCGCGAACTCGTCGCCGCGGGCGAGACGGGTCCGCCGACCCTGAAGGGGCTGTCCTACGGCGGAGCCAAGATCTCTGCGCCCGCACTGGCACACGCACTGGAGCTGTTCCCGCACACCGGATTCGTCAACGCGTACGGTCTGACCGAAACGGCGTCGTCCATCGCCGTCCTCGGCCCCGACGACCACCGCGACGCATTGGCCAGCGACGACCCCGGTGTCCGCGCCCACCTGGCATCGGTCGGTCGAGCACTGCCCAGCGTGGAGATCGAGGTGCACGACTTCGACGGCTCCCCCTGTGCGCCCGGCGTTGTCGGCGACATCGTCGTCCGCGGTCCGCAAGTTGCCGGCGAGTACCTCGAAGCGGGCTCACTCGTCGACGCCGACGGTTGGTTCCCCACCCGCGACCTCGGCTACCTCGACGCCGACGGCTTCCTGTTCGTGCAGGGCCGAGCAGACGACACCATCATCCGCGGCGGCGAGAACATCGCGCCCGCGGAGATCGAAGCCGTACTCTCCGAACACGAATCGGTGGCCGACTGCGCCGTCGCCGGAATCCCCGACGCGGAGTGGGGTCATCGCATCGCGGCATTCGTCGTCACAGCCGACGGCCACACCGCCGACGCCGACGCTCTGCGCGCCTGGGTACGTGCGCAGCTGCGCAGCTCCAAGACTCCCGACGACGTGATCTTCCTGGACGAACTACCGACCACTCCGACGGGAAAGATTCTGCGACGCAACCTCGTTGCCTCGGTACGTTCGGATGTACCTGCCTAGTCTCCGTACACCCATCAGACACCGGTGCCCCGTCCGATTCGGACGGGGCATCGGTGTGTCAGCGGTTCGGCGAGCCAGGGACATGAAAAAAACCGGCACCGCCGCGATGAACTGCGGCGATACCGGTTCTTTGTTCCTGCGGGATCAGCGTCCGCGCTTGACTTCCTTGAACGGAACGTCGCGGTCGGCCGCGTATTCACGGGGCATCTGCAACAGTCTTTCGCTGATGATGTTGCGCGACATCTCACTGCTGCCGCCGCCGAGGCTCGCGCCCTGGCGGGACAGGTAGTGCTGACCCATGTCCGCAGCACCGCGCTCACCGAGCGGGCCGACGACCGATTCGCTACCGGCCAGCTCGAGAGCGATATCGCTGTTGAGCCAGTCGGTTTCGGCATGGAAGAGCCGGATGAGCGACATGGCCGGCCCCGGTAGCTCACCGGATTCGACGGCACCGGCGATGCGCTTGATCAACTGGTCCTGCACGGTGCGGTGGGCATAGGCCTCGCCGACGCGCTCGCGCACCCGGACGTCGTGATTCTGCCCGGTCTTCTGTGCCAGCTCGACGAAGTCCAGCGACGCGTTGCGGGTGTCGAGCACGCCGACTCCGCTCGAGTACTGCGATCCACCGCCCACGGCCGTGCGCTCGTGGAAGAGCTGACGAGAGGCGACCGACCACCCGTCGTTGACCTCTCCCACAACACAATCCGCCGGAATGACGACGTTGTCGAAGAATTCCTCGCAGAATTCGGTGGAGCCGTTGACCTGCTTGATTCGGCGGATGGTGACGCCGGGTGAGTCCACCTTGAGCAGGAACATTGTCAGGCCGCGGTGCTTGGGCGCATCCCAATCGGTGCGGGCCAGGCACAGTGCCCAGTCCGCCGCGTAGGCGCTGGTGCTCCACGTCTTGGCACCGTTGAGGATCCACTCGTCACCGTCCCGCTCGGCCCTGGTGATCAGCCCTGCCAGATCCGATCCGCCACTGGGCTCGGACAGGAACTGGACGAGGATCTCGTCGCCGCGGATGGCGGCACTGATCCGGTCCCGCTTCTGCTGTTCGTTGCCCATGTCGAGGATGGTGGGCGCGCAGATGGTGAACGTGGGGACGTTGAGCAGCAGCGGTAACTCGTAGCCCATCGCCTCTTCGGTGAAGGCATCCTGGTGAGCCGAGGTCAGGCCGAGACCGCCGTACTCGACGGGGTAGCAGATTCCGGCGAATCCACCTGCGTAGAGCATCTTCTGGAGCTCGCGGGTGCGGGCCCACATCGCGTCGTCGTCACCCTCGGGCGCGGCGGGGGCATCCGGATCGAAGCGGGGCATGTTGTCGGCGAGCCAACCCCGTGCGCGCAGCCGGAAGTCCTCGACGCTCTCTGTCGTCACAGTCATGATCGTGTGTTGTCCCTTCTAGAGTTCGAGGTGGTCGGCGATGGAGCGCCGGTGATCCTCCGGCGTGCCCAGCAGTTCACGATTGAGCAGTGCGCGGCGCAGGAACAGGTGCAGATCGTGTTCCCAGGTGATGCCGATTCCGCCGTGCATCTGCACGCAGTCCTGAATGATCTGTGCCGACCGCCACCCGACGTACGACTTGGCGACGCTGACGAGATACGCCGAGTTCTCGGCTCGGTCCTGCACTGCCTCTGCGGCACCGTCGACGGTCGCATGGCAGGCCTCGAGCCACATCTTCATGTCGGCGAACCGGTGCTTGAGTGCCTGGTACGAGGCCAACGGGCGACCGAAGGAGTAGCGATCGAATGCCCACTGCACGGTGAAGTCGAAGACGGTGTCGAGTAGCCCGACAGTCTCGGCGACCTGGAGCAGGTTGGCCACCTGGATCTGCCGGTCGATCAGCGCCGCCGTCGTGTCGATATCGCCGACGACGGTCTCGCTGCCGACCTCGACGCCGTCGAACTCGACGGACGCGTACTGCTTGACCATGTCGATGGAGCGCGAGCGCACCACGGTGACACCGGGAGCATCCGAGTCGACCAGGAACTGCAGTGGTCCGTTCTCGGTCAGCGCGGTCACCAGAAAGGCGTCCGCCTGTGGGCCGGCCTCGATACGGTCCTTCGTTCCGGACAGGGTGTAGCCCTGCGCCGTCTGCGTGGCAGTCACTGCCGGAGTATGTGGGGCCCAGGCATTTCCGGGCTCGTACACCGCCCAGGTAGCCACCTTCTCGCCCGAGACCAGTTCCTCGATGGCCTTACCGTGATCCGGTCCGGTCCTGGCATCCACCAGTGCGGCCAGGACCACGTTCACCGGGTGCAGCGGACCGGGTGCGACGCCGCGGCCCAGTTCCTCGGCCACCGCCACCAGATCGAGGATGCCTTTGCCGGTGACGCTGCCGCCGCCGAGTTCCTCCGGAACCTGCAGCGCGGTCCAGCCCAGTTCGGCTCCCCTGCGCCACCACGAGCGCTCGAACGAGGTGTCCTGCTCGGCCAGGACACGCACACGACTGATCGGTGCCTCCTTGGCGAGGAAAGACTTGGTCGTTGCTCGGAACAGCTTCTGTTCCGACGATGTGTCCACTGTCATCTTGGTTGACCCTTCTGTTCCGTCGCCGCCCAGTCGTGTCGCCGACGTACGGCTCGTAACTGAGGGGAGGAACCGCGTTTCGACGGCATCGAATCGGTCTGCTCGACCGGTGGCAACGACCGATAGTTGTCGCCACCAGCAGAATGCGCCGCGAAATGCGAGTTGTCAAATGCCTTACGGTAAGACCAACGGAATAGTATTCTGTAGCGACGTTCAGCAGAGAGAAGGCATCATGGACACAGTCGATCTTGGCTCGGCAGGCGACGTTCGCAAACGGTTGTCCGCACACGGCTACCTCCCCGACGATCACATCGCGGGCACCGTGCACCTCGCCGCCGCACTCGGCAAACCGATTCTGGTGGAGGGCCCCGCCGGAACCGGCAAGACCGAACTCGCCAAATCCGTTGCGGCCATCACCGATGCCCGGCTCATCCGGCTCCAGTGCTACGAGGGTCTGGACGAGTCACGGGCGCTGTACGAGTGGGACTACCGCAAGCAATTGCTGGCCATCCAGGCCGCCCGCGGCGACGAGGGCAGCGACAACAAGGGCAGCGGCACCGACGCCGGCGTGTTCGACGAGAAGTTCCTGCTCACCCGGCCGCTGCTCGAGGCCATTCGAGCCGAGGATCGCGTGGTGCTGCTGGTCGACGAGGTGGATCGCCTCGACATCGAGACCGAAGCACTGCTGCTGGAAATCCTCTCGGACTTCCAGGTCTCGATCCCGGAACTGGGAACCGTCGTCGCCACCCAGCGGCCACTGGTCTTTCTGACCTCGAACAACACTCGCGACCTGTCCGAGGCACTCAAACGGCGATGCCTCTACCTACACGTGGGATACCCCGACGCGGCGCGTGAGCGCGACATCGTGTTGAGCAAGGTGCCCGGCATCACCGAACAGCTCGCGGGACAGGTCACCGCGGTCGTCGAATCGTTGCGTTCGATGAACCTCAAGAAGAAGCCGTCGATCTCCGAAACCCTGGACTGGGCGCGCACACTCGTACTACTGGGCACCGACGACGTGGACGTGCAGACCGTCGTTTCGCATCTGCACGTCCTGCTCAAGTACCAGTCCGACATCGAGTCCGCCACCGCGGAACTCCAATCGACTCATGCGTGATCCGGTGCTCGGCTCACACCGACACCGGTGCCCGCAGGAAGTCCGCGACGGCAGCGAGCGCCCGATAGTCCGCGCTCGTCGCAAAGTGATCGGTACCGGCGAGCGTCACCAATTCGGCACGGCGCAACGAGCTCACGAGGGTGTCCGCGGGCCCGACATCGTCCCTGTCACCGAGAATCACCAGTACCTGCGCGGCGATGGACGCCAGCGCCTGCGCATCGGGTTGGCGGGGCACCGCTCGCACGAAGCGGGCGATCGAACCCGGGTCGTTACCCGCCGCTACGGCGGTCTTGGCCATGAAGGCCAGACCGGGATCGGCGATGGTGCCGGGTTGCTCGAACGCGTCGGCGATGGCCCGAAGACCTGCACCGTCGTTCCACATTCCGTCGCCGACGCCGAGCAGCGCGAGCCGCGCGAATCGGGTGGGATTACGAGCTGCACTGCGCAACAACATCAGCGAGCCCGCCGAGAATCCCACCGCGGTATCGATGTCGTTGTCCGCCGCCACCTCGAGGAGCGCGTCGAGGGCGGCATCGTCGTCGCCGGCGTCCACGATCGCCCCGATGTGTCCGGGCAGCGAGAACCCCACTGCCTCGTAGCCGAGCTCACCGATGACGTCCGGCCACCCGTTACGTTCCCAGTTGTTGGCGTAACTGGACGCGAGTCCGTGCACGAACAGAATTTTGGAAGATGTCATGCTCGCACTGTAGCCGTTCTTCCGTTGGGCTACAGCACGATTCGATCGTCCGGGGAATTACGGTGCTGACCGCGATCGAGGGTGTCGTCAGCGAACTGCGCCGCATGCAGGTACCGATTTCCACGAGCGAGGTGCTCGACGCCCTGCGCGCCGTCACCGTCACCGACATCTCCGACCGCGCAGATCTGAAGTCGGCGATCGGCGCGTGTCTGGTCAAATCGAACGATCACCGACATGCCTACGACACCGTGTTCGATCTGTACTTCGCTGCCCCGGTGCCCGATTCGACCGAAGCAGCACAGCCGTCGACCGACGCTGGAGCCGAACCTCTCGCATCGTTGAGCGACGCCGCGTTGCGCGACATCCTTCTCGACGCTGCCGCAACCGACGGCGACACCCTGCTGCGCGAGATCGCGAACGTGGTCGTCGATCGGCATGCAGGCATTCAACCGGGCCGAGCGGTGGCGGGCACGTTCTACATCTACCGCGCCATGCGCGCAATGGGCTCGGATTCCCTGGTGGCAGACATCGTTTCACGTTCCACATCGGATGGTCCGATGCCGGGACTGCGCCAACGTATGGCGCGTGAACACGCCGAACGCCGCGTGGAGCGGTTCCGCCAACTCGTCGAGGGCCGGATTCGGCTGGCCCTCGTCGCGGACCGCGGAGCCGACGCGGTGGCAGCCACCCTCCGTGCGCCACTGCCGGAGGATGCCGATTTCCTCACCGCGTCCTCGGAGCAGATCGCGGCCATGCGGACCGCCATGGATCCCCTGGGCCGCAAACTCGCTGCCGCGCTGACCGGTAAGCGAAAACGCTCCGGCCGACAGGTCGTCGACCTGCGAAGGACCATTCGCGGATCGATGTCGACCGGTGGAATACCACTGCACCTGGCAATGGCCGATCCACGTCCGAGCAAGCCTAAACTGGTTGTCCTCGCCGATATCTCGGGATCGGTCGCCACCTTCGCAGAGTTCACGCTGCGCCTGATGTCGGCACTGCGGATGGAGTTCGCGTCACTGCGATCGTTCGTGTTCATCGACGGAGTCGACGAGGTGACGCACATCTTCGCCGAGGCGGACACCATCGTCGACGCCTCGAAGAGAATCAACGACGAGAAGCTCGGCGTCTGGCTCGACGGGCGATCCGATTACGGTCATGCTCTCGAATCGTTCGCCGCGGAATGCCTGCGCGATCTGGACAGCCGCAGCACCGTCCTGGTGCTCGGCGATGCGCGCAACAACTACCACAACCCCCGCGCCGATCTGCTCGATGCAGTGCGGTCGCGGGCCGCGCACCTGTACTGGCTGAACCCGGAGAAGCAGGTGCTGTGGAACAGCGGGGACTCCGTGATCGCGGAGTACTCCAAGCACTGCGACGGGGTTCACGAGTGCCGAAACATCCGACAACTCGTCGACTTCGTCGAATCACTGGCCTGAGTTCGCCCGAATCACTGGCTGACTTCGCCCGAATCACTGGGCTGACTTACTTTACAGAGAGGTATATCCATGACACTCGTTTCCGAGGCCATGCGCGGCGCGGTCGGACGCACCGTGACGCAACGTTCGTCCCACCCCATCTCCGAGTCCGATATTCGCAAATGGGCTCTCGCGGTGTACTGGCCGGCCGAGCCGCCGCGTCTGTATCTCGACAGTGACTACGCGGCGGGCACGGTGTGGTCCTCGATCGTCGCACCGGAGGAGTTCAATCCCTTCGCGTGGTCCGTAGCCGGTTCGACCCCACAGGCCGACGAGGCAGCCGACATCGATGCGAACGATCCGGACCGGTTGGAGAAGGCGCTCGGCATCGCCGGTCCCGGTCTGAAGTTCCAGCTCAACGGCGGACTCGTCGCCGAATACGGCGAACGGATGCGGCCGGGGGACGTCATCACCGGAACCGAGAGCCTGCACGAGTACCGCGAGCGCGACGGCAAACTCGGCTCGATGCTGTTCACCACCATCGAGGATCTGTGGACCAACCAGAACGGCGCGGTGGTCAAGCGCACCCTGATGACCCTGATCCGGCACTGATCCATTCACTGACACGAAAGCGACACACTTCATGACGAACACACAGACCGTCGCCGTACCCACGGTGGGCGAGGAACTCACTCCGTTCACTCGCGACACCGGTTTCGCCAACTGGAACCGATACGCCGCGGTCAACGACGAATTCGTACCTATCCACATGGACGACGAGGCGGGCCGAATCGCCGGTCAGAGTGGTGCATTCGGCATGGGCAACCTGCAGTGGTCCTACCTGCACAATCTGGTGCGGCAGTGGGCCGGGGACAACGCGGTGATCCTGTCGATGAGCTGCCAGTTCCGCAAGCCCAACACCAAGGGCACGGTCACCGCGCACGGACGCGTCACCTCGGTCGACTCGACCGAGGAGGGAACCGAAGTGGGCCTCGAACTGTGGACCGAGGATGCCGTCGGCGACAAGATGGCACCGGGTGCCGCGCGAGTTCTTCTGCGCTAGAGCGACTTCGAACGTAGTTCGGGGTGTGTCGCACAATCGCGACACACCCCGAATCACGTGGTGAGAGGGTCAGACCTCGAAGGGATCGTTCGGGATCGTCTCGGTGCTGAAGAAGTACGGCGCATTGTGGGTGTCGTCGGGATTGGCGGCGAGCAACGTCGGCCGGATCCGGGTGGTCCGGACGCCCTTGAGGTTGAGCCACCTCTCGGCCGAATCGATATCGGAGACGCGGAACGTCACACCGTAGATCATGTTTCCCCACTGCGCCACGTGGCGGCCCAGTTCGGATTCTGCACTGAGCGGCTGTGCGAGCTGCAGCAGGCAGTCGCCGAGCTGGACGATCTGGAACTTGGTCTGCAGCTCGTCGTCGATCCCGGAATGCACCGGAACAGCCTGGATCACATCGACATACGTGTGCACTGCCGCATCGAGGTCCTTGACGCCCAGCGTCACGTAGTTGGCCCGCTCGATCGTCAGCGGATGGCTACGCCAGATCTTGACCTGTGAGGACCAGGTGCCGAGCTGGCGCGGGTCGTCGGGCATATCGGTGCGGCACAGTTCCACCATCAGCCCTGCCGTGTCACGCGGGCTCGGGTAGAAGTAGACCGTCTCCGGGTCCATCTCCTCGATCTTGCCGCCACCGGGCTTGCCGATGTAGACGCCGCGTTCGATCAATCGGTTACCGATGGCCTCGAGATCGTCGACCTTGTATCCGACCGAATGCAGATGCTTTCCGTACTTGGTGAAGAACTTTCCCACCGGCTTGGTCGGATCCGCAGGCAGATTGGGAGCCATGGTCTCGACACAGAAGTCCGAGACCTGGATCAGGCCGGCCCAGCGGTCCTCGACCTCGAGCCACTGCGGCTCGTCGACGCCCATGAACATCAACCCACCGAACACGTCCTCGTAGAACTTGTTGAGCGACGGAACGTCGTCGGTCATGTGCACCATGTGGATCATCAGGCCGATTCCGTGATCGCCTGTCTTCTGAACTGTCTTCTCCATGTCACTTCTCCTGTGATCGTGTCTTCTGGATGAAAAATCAGATGCTGGTGAGGAATTCGACCACCGGCGGATGGTCGGTGACGTTCATCGTCTCGGTCATCGTCACCCGTCCTTCTCCCACGGCGCCCTGCAGCGCAGCAGCAGCTCCGGCCGCGTCGGCGTCGTCGATCTCGTAGATCGCGACGTAGCGGGGCAGCGCGTCGGCGTCAGCGGTGAGTACCTTGTAGCGGCCGACGGTGGTGATGGCCGGTATCGCCGCCCGAACATCGGGGATGTGCACCCCGTCGTACCATCGGCCGAATTCCTCGTCGTCGGCCGCGGTCACCGGACTGCTGGAGGCCAGCAGTATCGATTTCGCCATGGTGAGTCCTGTTCTCTTCGTTGGAATTAGCTGTTCGGTCCGGCTCCGCGGTAGGCACGTTCGGTCATCGCATTCCAGCGGCTGGTGCGATGACCCGCGTCGTTGCGGGCGATGCTGTCGAGGATGTACCGGCGGACGCCCGTGATCGACTCCGGCAGGGCGCGTTCGGCGAATCCCGAACCCACGAGTTCGGCGGCGGTGGGTGCGAATGCGCGGGCGAGGCCGGCTGCCCGGCTCGGATCGCGATAGAGTACGGCCGACCCCGCCTCCGGTCCGATCACCCAGAAAACCGAATGCCGGAGCATTGCAACGTGATCGGCGTGCGCGAGGGCCATCGCGCCGCCGCTGCCACCTTCGCCGACCACGATCGAGACACTGACGCTGGACAGCGCAGCCATCGCGGCCATGGTGGCCGAGATCTCGTGCGCGATACCGTCGGCCTCCGCGTCGGGCGAGGGGTCGGCACCGGGGGTGTCGACCAAGGTGACCACCGGCAGATGTAAGCGGTCGGCCAGGGAAATGGCCCGCTGCGCAAGCCGGAACGCGGCCGGGCCCGGCAGACCCAGCCCGGCGCCCGGCACCCGATCCATCGCGATCAGCACCACACGAACTCCGTCGACGGTGGCGATACCCGCCCGTATCGCGGGATCGGTACCGTGCAGCTCGATCCACGAATCAGTAAGCCAGGCAGCCCATTCCAGCCCCGAGGCGCGCCGGGGAGATCGCGCGAACCCTGCCACGTCCCAGGCGTCCGACGAGACCGGCGACGCCGCGGCGGTTCGAGGTCCACCTCGCCCTGCAGGGAGAGTCAGTGGGTCTGCGGCCGCCAGACCGAGCACCGCGCGAAGGCGGGCGGGTTGCTCCGGCTCGGGGACCAGCGCGTCGAGAAGACCGTTCGCGTATGCGGATTCGGCCGTGTGCGAGCTCGCCGGTGGACGCACCCCGGTCACCTGCTCGACCACTCGCGGGCCGCCGAAACCGATGACGGCCCCAGGAGCGGCGATGCGTACGTCGGCACCGGACGCCCACGAGGCGTACACCCCACCGGTGGTCGGGTGACGCAGGGCCGCCGCCGTCATCAGACCGGCACGACGGTGTTCGACGAGCGCGCTGGTGACCCTCGCCATCTGAACGAGAGCGAACATCCCCTCCTGCAGTCGAGCACCGCCGCTGCTGACTCGGAACGCCACCGGTAGAGCGCGATCGGTGGCGCGGCGGACGGCACGGACGATGCGCTCGCCCGCAACGGCACCCATCGTGCCGCCGTGTCGAGCGAAGTCGCAGTCGATGAAGACGTGCTCTCCGGTGCCGTCGGGTGCGCGCACCGTTCCGCTGCGCACCGACTCGATCGCAGGCGGGGTGTACCCGGCGAAGCCGAGCGGGTCGGTGGAGACCAGGTCCAGATCCCACTCGTCCGCGAAGTGCGTCGCCGTCTCGTCCACTCCGTCCGGGGTGCCGATCACCGAGGCTGTCACAGCGGATTCAGCTCGAGTACGTGTAGAAGCCGCGGCCGGTCTTGCGACCGAGCCAGCCGAGTCGTACGTACTGCTTGAGCAGAGTCGGCGGTTGGTAGCGAGGATCCTTGTATTCCTCGTACATCGATGCGGCCATGTCGTGGACGATGTCGAGTCCGATCAGGTCGCTCAGCGCGAACGGTCCCATCGGGTGGTTGAACCCGAGCTTGATGACATCGTCGATGGACTCCATGTCCGCAACACCGCGCTCGAAGGCTCGGATCGCGTCCACCAGGTACGGCACGATGAGCAGGTTTCCGATGAACCCCGGCACGTCGTTGACCACGACGGGGCTCTTACCCAGCGCCTTCGCGAACTCGACGAGCACGTCCACGTTGGCCGCTTCGGTGACCGGTGTCTTGATGACCTCGACAAGTTTCATCGACGGCACCGGGTTGAAGAAGTGGAACCCGACGACCGATTCGGGACGCTTGGTGGCCGCAGCCAGGATCACCAGGGGGATGGTGGAGGTGTTCGATGCGATGTACGCACCGGGCGCCACGAGCGCATCGATGTCGGCGAGCACCTTCTTCTTGAGGTCGACATCCTCGAAGACCGCCTCGATCACCAGGTCCGCATCCGCTACCGCGGCGAAGTCCGTGGTGATGGTGATGCGCGCCAATGCCTGCGCCAATTCGTCCTGCGTGATCTTCCCGCGATCGGCGGTTGCGCGCAGACCTGCCTCGATTCGCTCCTGGGCGGCCGTCGCCGCGGCCGTCGAGGTCTCGATCCCGACGGTGGCGAAGCCGAATCGCGCAGCGGTCTGCACGATTCCGCCCCCCATGGTTCCGCAGCCGACCACTGCAACCCGTGTGATTTCCACTGACACTCTCCTCACGAAAGCACTCCTTAGGACCTACCGGTAAGTGTTACGGTAACCAGGACGATAACAGAGCTTCGCGGGACCTGACCTCGAACCGAAGAATTGATTCGATCCGGCGTCCCCCTCTCGACACACACGCTCGACAGCTACGGAAGGCACGCCCGATGACTCGCGATCCCGCCGCCACACTCTTCGTCGACGGCCACTGGCAACACGCTGCAGACGGCCGAACATTCGACGTTCTCGATCCGGCCACCGACGCCGCATTCGCCGTCGCCGCCGACGGTGGTCGCGCCGACGCGAGTGCTGCGGTCACCGCTGCCACACAGGCATTCGACACGTGGGCCGGCGAGACCGCGTACGTCCGTTCGGCAGCGCTGCTGCGTGCCCACCGGTTGATGACCGAGCGAGCCGACGAGTTGGCGGCCCTGATGACGCGCGAGCAGGGCAAGCCGTTGCGGGCCGCCCGCAACGAGGTGAACTACGGCAGCGACTTCCTGATCTGGTTCGCCGAGGAGGCAAAGCGGGTGTACGGCAGCAGCATTCCGTCCCCGCGCGCCGACCACCGCCTCTCGGTGCTCCGGCAACCCGTCGGAGTCGTCGCCGCGATCACGCCGTGGAACTACCCCATCTCGATGATCACCCGAAAGGTCGCTCCCGCCGTCGCAGCCGGCTGTACCGTCGTACTCAAACCGGCCGAGCAGACGCCACTGTGTGCGGTGGCGATGTTCGAGATCTTCGAGGAGGCCGGAATACCGGCCGGGGTGGTCAATCTCGTGACGTCGAATCGTCCCGAGGAAGTCGGTGACGTGTTGCTCGATTCCCGGGACGTCCGCAAACTCACTTTCACCGGATCGACGTCCGTCGGGCGAGCACTCGGCGCACGCGCGGCGGCGACGATGAAGCGGGTGTCGATGGAACTCGGCGGGCACGCACCGTTTCTCGTGTTCGACGACGCCGATATCGAGCACGCCGCCAAGGGTGCGGCACTGGTGAAGTTCCTCAACACCGGACAGGCCTGCATCTGCCCCAACCGCATCTTCGTTCAATCCGGTGCCTACGACCGTTTCGTCGAGGTCTTCACCTCCCGGGTGAACGCAATGAAGGTCGGCAGCGGTGCCGGTGCCGGAGTCGCGATCGGCCCGCTGATCGACACCGACGCCATGGAGAAGATGGCGCGTCAGGTCGACGACGCGGTGGCCAAGGGTGCCAGTGTTCTCGCCGGCGGACACCGAGTGGACGTCGACGGCTCCCCGGGAAAGAACTTCTACGCACCGACGGTCCTCGTCGACGTCACCGAGGACATGGACATCTATCGTGAGGAGACGTTCGGCCCCATCGCGGCGATCATCCGTTTCGACGACGAGGCCGAGGCCGTGCGCCGGGCCAACGACACCGACTACGGACTCGCCTCCTACGTCTACACCGACGATCTGCGTCGGGCCGTCCGCGTCACCGAGAAACTCCGCTTCGGAATCGTCGGCGTCAACGACATCAACCCCACCGCGGCCGCTGCACCGTTCGGCGGAGTCAAGGACAGTGGACTCGGACGCGAAGGCGGCGCCCAGGCGCTCGACGAATATCTCGACGTCAAGCTCGTGGGCATGAGCCTGTGAGCACTGCACACGAAGGCGAGGAACACAAGATGACGCAACAACAATCGGTGATCGTGACCGGCGGCACCGGCGGTCTCGGTACCGCGGTGACGGCACTGCTGCTCGACAAGGGCTGGCGCGTCGTCGTCCCCTGGATCGCCGAAGCCGAGGTCGAACGCCTGGCCGAGCACTCCTCGAACCCGAATCTTGTGCTCACCCAGGCAGATCTGTTCGACACCGAGAGCACCGAGGCCGTCGCGGCCCTCGGAGCTGCCGACCCCACCGCACCGTTGACCGCACTGGTCAACCTCGTCGGCGGGTTCGCGATGGGACCGCGCGTGCACGAGAGTCCGATCGGTGACTTCGAGCACCAGTTGAATCTCAATCTTCGACCCACCTACGCGATGTCCGCCGCGGCGATCCCCCACCTCATCACCTCCGGTGGAGGTTCCATCGTCGCGATGTCCACCAAGGCCGCATCGGCACCGTTCGCCGGGGCCTCGGGTTACGTCACCGCCAAGGCCGGCGTGCTCTCGCTCGTCGCGGCGCTGGCGGTGGAGTACAAGAAGGACCGCATCCGCGCGAACGTCCTGATGCCGACGGTGATCGACACCCCGGGTAACCGGGCCGGGCAACCCGACGCCGATCGCAGCAATTGGGTTGCACCCGAGCGCATTGCACAGGTCATCGCTTTTCTGGTCGGGCCGGACTCCGAGGCCATCTCCGGAGCCCAGATCCCGCTCCCCGGCGTCGGCTGAGCGCAGCCGCACCGAAGAACTCGAGCCGGCCGCGGTGAGGTGTCCCGCGGCCGGCTCGCCCATCAGTTCCAAGGTCCTACGGTTTGACTGCGTACGAGACCATCGAGTGCGTGAACGGCTTACCCGATGCGCCCATCGTCCGCACGCGCATGACCGCAAGCGATCGACCACGTTGCACCGCCTCGGCGACGACGGTGACCTTGTCACCCTCCACCGCAGGCCGAAAGTAATTCGTACGCAACGACAGTGGGGACCACCGCGCAGCGCCACCATCGAGTGCTGCCACCGCGACGTAATCCGAGAGCGTCGCCAGCACACCGCCGTGCATGACCTGGCGTGGATTGTTGAGCCACGGTGCGGCGGCGATCTGGAGTTCGCTACCGGAATGGGTACGCTGCGGCACTCCGCAGAACATGTCCGTCAACGTCGCGGTCGGATCAGGACCGGGGATGTCCATCGGCTCGGAGGGACTGTCTCCGCTGGCGATGGGGAAGAACCGGCCCCACAGTGTTCCGGTGGCGCAGATGTTTCCGGACGAATCCCGTACGTCTCCCCGGGTCAGACCGCCCGAGGCATCGATCTGCATCAGTTCGCTCGCCGCACTGAGTTCGGGTCCCTGCCAGGTGGCAGCGGGAACGAAATCGAGGGACAGTTCCGAGGTGGCCATGCCCATCGTCGGGCCGGGACGCCGCACGAACAGTGGCCCACACAGGACACTGTCCATCATGATCGCCACCGAACTCGGATAGTGCACGCCCTCGGCGTCGGTCATCCACGGACCCGTGTGCATGCCCAGGCCCGTCACCCCCCAGTCCTCACGCCGGTCGATGGCGAAGAGGGTCTGGGGGGTGTGTTCGGCGAAACGAGAAGCCGCCGGGCCCGTCAGGACGTCGACACCCCGTGGATGTACCGCCGGTCGCGGACCGGATTCGATCGTCATCAGCGAACTTCGATGATCGCCGCGCCTGCCTGGCCACCACCGGCGCACATCGCCGCAACACCGATTCCGCCGCCGCGACGCTGCAGTTCGTAGATCAGCGTGGTGAGCATGCGAGCGCCCGAGGCAGCAACGGGGTGCCCCAGAGAACAACCGCTGCCGCTGAAGTTCACCAGCTCCTCGTCGATTCCGAGTTCCTTGCACGCACCGACCGGTACCGAGGCGAACGCCTCGTTGATCTCCCACAGTGCGACGTCGGCGACGTCGATCCCTGCGCGTGAGAGCACCTTCGGAATCACTCGGATTGCGCCGAGGCCGGTGTCCTTGGGGTCGATTCCGAGCGCCGCCCACGCCCGCACGGTGGCCATGGTGGTCAAACCCTCGGATGCGGCGAGGTCTGCGCTGGTCAACGCGAGTGCGGCCGCAGCGTCGTTGATGCCGCTCGAGTTACCCGCGGTGATGTTGAAGCCCTCGATCTCGGGATGCAGCACGCGCAACGACGCCAGCTTCTCGAGCGTCGATCCACGTCGGGGATGCTCGTCGACGGCGAATTCGACGATGGCCCCGTCCGGACCCTCCACCTTGATCGGCACGATCTCGTCGACGAACTTGCCCGCATCGATGGCCGCGATGGCGCGCTGATGCGACCGGAAAGCCCACGCGTCGAGCTCTTCTCGGGTCAGCCCGAGGGACTGCGCGGTGTTCCAGCCGACGGTGATGGACATGTCCCGGTTGGGCGCATCGTCGCGATCGGGGTGGGTCGGTGGCATCCACCCGTCGTTGTACTCGTCGACGGTTCCGAGGACACGCTGGGACAACTTCGGTCCGGTGGACGCGGACATGACGCCGCCGGCCACGATCGCCCGTTCCATGCCGGACATGATGTTCGCGGCCGCGTTGCCCACTGCCGTCAGGCTTCCGGCGCAGTGCCTGTTGACGGCCTGACCGGACACGGTGGTGAGGCCGGCCTTGACCGCCGCATAGCGGGCGAGATCGCCGCCGCCGTAACCCGATTCGGCGAAGATGACGTCATCGAATCGTGCAGGTTCGAGACCGGACCGGCGTACCGTCTCCTCGAGCACGGTAGTGGCCAGGTCCTCTGCCGACGTATTCCTCAGAGATCCCTTGTACGCAGTTCCGATCGCGGTGCGCGCGGCGCTGACTATGACGGCGTCCGACATGAGAGTTCCTCACTATCTGCAGGGGGCGTGTCCACATCCGGAACAGAAGACGGAAAACGCCCTGATTTTGTAATTCGGTACTAGCTACCGTAATGCCAACAGTATAGTAATCAACAGGGTCGGGGAACCGATTTCGACCAGCAGATCCACGCTCTCGAAAACACTGCCCGACGCCTTTCACACCACACCGCTCGCCGAGCGGCACGACATCAGGAGAATCCATGGAACTGGCAGGAAGCTCAGCACTCGTCACAGGTGGCGCAGGCGGATTCGGTGAAGCCACGGTCCGACGTCTGGTCGACGCCGGAGCCAAGGTCGTCATCGCCGAACTGTCCGACGAGAAGGGCAACGCTCTCGCCGAGGCCCTGGGCGATAGCGTCCGCTACGTCAAGACCGATGTCACCGACGAGGATTCCGTTGCCGCCGCCATCGCCGCCGCAGTCGAGTTGGGTCCGCTGCGCACCGCGGTGATCGTGCATGGCGGCCCGGCCGCAGGAAAGCGCATCGTGAACAGGGAGGGCAAGGCCTACCCCCTGGCCACCTTCAAGCGCACCGTCGACATCTTTCTCACCGGTACGTTCAACGTGCTGAGCCAGGCCGCCGCCGCGATGTCGTCCAACGAGCCACTCGACTCGGGCCAGCGCGGCGTCATCATCACCACGGCCTCCATCGCCGGCTACGAGGGCCAGGTCGGCCAGTCCGACTACTCCGCAGCCAAGGGCGGAGTCATCGGCCTCAACCTCGTCGCCGCCCGCGACCTCGCCCCCATCGGCGTGCGCACCATGTGCATCGCCCCCGGCACCTTCTTCACCCCCGCCTACGGAATGGAAGAAGCCGAGGCACAGGCTAAATGGGGCCCGGGAGTGCCGAACCCCAAGCGTATGGGACACGCCGACGAATACGCCCGATTGGCACTGCACATTGCCGAGAACGACTACCTCAACGGTGAGGTCATCCGAATCGACGGAGCACAACGATTCAACATCTGATCGACCCGGCCTTCACCTGACCACCGATGCTGGTCACCGCGCAGTGCGGTGACCAGCATCGGTGTCACTGGTCGGCGGTAGGCTCCGGCGCACCTGCGTGGCCGACATTCGACTCGATCGGCGGGATTCCGCCAATTGGCAACACTATTGGCCGATCAGGGGCGTTTTCACAATCGATCGCCGGAGCTAGCGGACGGCAGTGGCCACCGGATCGAGCAGGAACAGGCACGTCGTGTCTTCGTAGCGGTCGATCTTCGCCGTCACACTCAGGTTCGTCCCCACGCCGATCGTCTCCGGTACCGAGCCGGACCAGTGAAGATCGGCGGTGAGATTGACATCGCGTAACTGGAAAGCCGGCCCGGGAGCGGACGTTTCGCTGAAGTCGCCCGCGCCGATGAGGATGAGGTATCTGGTGCTTGCGTCCTCGTAGGGTGCCATCGCACCGATGCTGCCCGGGAACGACACCGTCCGACCTCGATGAGCCGACGCGAACGCTGCGATATCAGGTGAGCAGGTGTCGATCAGTGCGAGCACGGCCGCGAGCTCCGCACTGTTCTCGGATGTGAGGACGGCGCCCTCGGGCTCCGGCGATGATGCCGGTCCCGTGCCTACCGCGTCAGGGGACGGTTGCTCGCTCGGTGCGGCTGCCTTACTCGACGCAGGACTCGCGGACTCTACTGGCGCAGTGCTGTTTTCACCGATCGCGCCGATGGCGATGACGGTCGCGAGGACAAGCGTCAACGCGCCGCCACCGACGATCCAGAGGAGCCGATGAGACCTGGGCGCGGGCCGTCGGAACGCGATCTCCGTCTTGATCTTCCCGGGTGACTGGGAAACGACCTCCCAGCCTTCGCCCTCCCACTTCTCGATGGTCCGCGACACCATGCCGCGGACCGCACGGACCGTCTTGGTCTCGTACGCGATGTCAGTGTCCGTAGCCATATCCTCGAAACTCCCAGCGTCATGCCGGAACGTCACCGGACTCGCAGGGAGCCTACCGACCGCCGACGCCTGTGCGGCCCGGGGTGCGCCAGTGCCCTGGTGCTGTGGTGCTGTGGTGTGCGCAGAATCAGCGGCCGGTCCAGACCGGTGCGCGCTTCTCGGCGAACGCTGCCGGACCCTCTTTGGCGTCGGCCGATGCGGAGGTGGCCTGCGATTCCGTCGAGGTGATCGCCCAGCCTGCTTCTTCACTCGGACGGCTACCGTCGGGATGCTGACCGAGCGCAATCCGCTTGTGCGCCTGCACCGACAGCGGCGCATTGGCCGCAATCTGCTCGGCCAGTTCCAGTGCGGTGTCGAGAAGTCGATCGTACGGAACGACCCTGTTCACCAGGTTGAGTTCCAAGGCGCGCCGTGCGTCGATCGGCTCACCGGTCAACAACATCTCCATCGCGACGACGGGCGGAATCTTCGCGGCCAGTCGAAATGCGCCACCCGCTCCGGCCACCAGACCACGCTTGGCCTCGGGCAGGCCAAAGGTGGCCGTATCCGCCGCCACGACCAGATCTGCAGCCAGCACGATCTCGGTACCGCCGCCGAGGGCAGGCCCGTTCACCGCGGCGATCGTCGGCTTGCTGATGGCATGGCCCACCCATCCCGCCAGACCCCAGGCCTCGCGTCCGGGCGGGATGATTCCCTCGCCGCGGGCGATGGCCTTGAGATCGGCACCGGCACAGAAGGCCTTGTCACCAGCACCGGTCAGAACGACCACACGCACATTCGGATCGTTGTCCGCCTCCTCCAGCGCATCGCCGACCGCCAGGCACAGCGCCTCGTTGACGGCGTTGCGAGCCTTCGGCCTGTTCATCACGATCAGCATCACGTTTCCTCGGCGACTGACCAACACCTCTGCGTCGTCGATGCCCGCCTGATCGTTCACTGCCGGTGCGTCCGTAGTCATGGGCCACTCATTTCTCGAGAAGTGCGATGGGCACAGTCCGTATCGCTGCGCGCCTAGTTAGGCTTACGGTATACAACACTAGAAAGGTTACGATGCAAAATACGAGAATGGTGACGTCGATGTCCGCAGTGCAGACCGGTTCCGCGATCGAGCTCCGCGTCGACCAGGGAATCGCCTGGTTGACCATGAACCGACCCGAACGCCTCAACGCCATCGACCACGACATGCGCGACGACCTGCTCGCCGCCATCGAGGAGATCCGCACCGATCCCGCCATCCGCGTCGCCGTCGTCACCGGAGCCGGTCGGGCATTCTGCTCGGGGGCGGACCTGAGTCAGGACGACCATTTCCAGGTGGCCCCCGAGTCTCGCCGCGGTGACGGTTCCACCATGGCGCGCGAGGACGGCAGGAAGTTCGGCTGGTGGCGCGTCATCAAGGCCGTCTGGGAGAACGAGAAGCCGTTCGTGGCAGCGGTCAACGGGCCCGCATACGGTTTCGGCTGCAACTTCGCACTGGCCTGCGACTACATCGTCGCCGCCGAGGATGCGCGGTTCTGCGAGGTCTTCGTCACGCGAGGACTCCCGCTCGAGGCACTCGGGGCCTACCTCCTCACCCGCGCCCTGCCACCCGCCAGGGCCAAGGCCATGGGACTGCTCGGCGAGGCCGTCAGCGGTGCCGAAGCCGAACGATGGGGGCTGGCGAACCGATGCGTGCCCGCCGCCGATCTACTGTCCGTGGCAGGCGACGTGGCTGCCCGCTTCGCCGACGGCCCCAGCATCGGCATCGGACACATCAAGGGCCAGATCAACGATGCCTACGAGGCCACCTTCGAGCAGGCCTGGAAGATGGAGGTCACGTTGCTCGGTCTCGGCAGCGGTGGCGAGAGCGCAGAGGCCTTCTCCGCCTACGCGGGCAAGCGCGCACCGAATTTTCGGGGGATGTGACCGATTCGATGCCTCGCACTTCCGCGACACGCATCGTCGACGGCGCCTTTCTGGCACCGGCGACGGCCGTGTTCTTCTTCTTCTTCGCGTTCGGGATGGTCCTGCCCGTACTGCCGATCTACATCACCGACACCCTCGGGGGATCCGATCTCGCCGTGGGAACCGTCGTCGGGATCACGGCCGTCTCCGCCATCGCGATCCGCCCCTGGATCCCGGCGGGCGTACAGCGTTGGGGTGCAGCACGATTGATCGCCGGGTGCGGCATACTCGGCGGCATCTCGTTCGTCTTCTCGGGACTGATCGGCACCACGGCCGGGCTGTCCGGCCTGCGCCTGCTCGCCGGCGTCGCGCAGGCAGTGATCATGGTCGCGGCACTGATCATCGTCAGCTCGTCGGTGTCCGACGCCCAGCAGGGCCAGGTCATCAGCTATCTCTCGGTCGCCCCGTACACCGGGATCGGACTCGGCCCGGTCGTCAGTCAACCGATACTGCAGAACTACGGTGCCGCATGGGCATTCGCTGCCGCAGGTGTCGTCTCGCTGATCGCCGCCGCGGCAATCGCGCCCAGCGCCGCCCGTCGTCACGAACGAGACCTCGGCGCGCCACGCAGCAAGCCGGAGATCTATCTGCCCGCCGTCGTGCCCGGTCTGGTCCTGATGCTCGGCATCCTCGGACCGGTGGCACTGAGCACCTTCATGCCGCTCTACATCGGCGAACTCGGTTCCAACAGTCCCCAGTGGATATTTCTCGGCTACTCCGCAGTGATCCTGGCAGCGCGAATCCTGGGCGGTCGAATTCCGGATCGACTAGGACCCATGACGACCGGCGCAGTATCGACGCTACTGATCAGCGCCGGCCTCGCAGCGATCGCGCTCGCACCCAGTGTGTCGATCGTTTACCTCGCGCTCGTCCCGTTCGGAATCGGCATCGCGCTGCAATACCCGGGCCTGCTCGCACTCGTCATCGCCCGCGCGCCCGCGGAGTGCCGCTCGACCGCGATATCGACGTTCACGATGTTCTTCGACGTGGCGTCGGGGCTGGGCGCGGTACTGATCGGCGTCGTGGCCACCGCCGCCGGATATCGAGTCGCCTTCGGGGCATGTGCCGGGGCAGCCCTGTTGGGATTGGTCGTACTGTTGGCGTTCGATGCACTCAGCGGGCGCGCCGAGTCTCGACCAACCGCGTTGTCGGCGTGATCGGATCAGGCGTCGGCAGCTTTGCGAGCTCGCTTGTCGGCTCGAAGTACTGCCTCGAATCCAGTCATCAGATGTCCGATTCCGGCGTCGTAGTCGTCATCAGCCACCATGCTGAGCGAGCGCGTCTTGATCAGTTCGGCCAACCTCGGCATGTCCACGGGATCGATCAACCGGGCCTGACGCCGATCGTCGATGGTCGGCGACTTGGCGGAGAGTTGAATGCGTTCGAGCAGTATGGACCCGCGGGTATACACGGACATCGACTCGTAGACCTCGAGAGCGGACTGCGGCTCGAAACCCGCCTCGATCAACATTTCCAGAATCTCTTCCATGACCACGAAGACCTGATGCACAGCTTCTTTGCTGTACGTGCCGAACCGGACCAGGGCCAGATCGCACAGCGTGTGATCTGCACTGTAGATCGTGCGGGTCAGCGCGAAATGCTCACGCAGATAGGACTTCCAGTCAGATTTCTCGACGGGGAGCAACTGCTCGAACACGATGCGGATAGCCTCGTCCGTCATCGCGTTGAGGAGGTCGTCCTTCTTGCGGAAGTACCAGTAGATGCTGGTGACACCCACGTCGAGATGCTTGGCCAGCTCTGGCATGGACAGCTTGTCCAACGTGTCACGACGAGCCACCTCGAACGCACCGTTGATGATCTCCTCGGCGCTGATCGACCCACGCTCGCGACGTTGTCGACCAACCTTCTCCGATGTTGCCTGCTTCGGCATTACGTGTCCTCCCCTTCGATATCTCCCACAGTCAGTTCGGCAAGCATACCTAAGCATTCGGTAAGGTTTACTGTTGGAGCCGGATTTGCGCGATCCAATTGCGTGAGCAGCCCTGAGAAGACGTAAAATTCGGCCGAATCAGGGCCACATCCGGACAATTGCCGCACTATCAATCGTTCAGAACGAACAGGCTCCTACCATGCCCCGAAACCTCGGCATTGCCACAACTGTGGCCACCGCACTACCACGACCGCGCAGCGAATTCTGGGAATGGCAACTCCGCGCCTCATGTCGCGGACGGCCGAGCGACACGTTCTTCGGCGAGGATGAATCACCTACGGGTGAGCATGAGGTTGCAGCGAAGAAGATTTGCTCGTCGTGCCCGGTGATCTCCGCCTGTCGAGAACATGCTGTGCGCACCCGCGAACCACATGGAGTTTGGGGCGGACTATCGCCGAGCGAGCGCACGCGCCTCAGATGGTCGTACAGATGAACGGTGCCCGAGCATCAACGGCAGGAATCGAAGTTGCGGTTCTGCATGCTTGCAGTACTGCAGATAAGCGCCCACTACCGAAAGCTAGGCGGCGAGACCGTAAGCGTACAGGGGCGCGTGCACGCCCCGAGAAAGCCGCGCTGACCCTCGTGTCGAGGGACGGACTCAATGACACCACGGTGGATGCGATCAGCTAACTGAGCTCCCAGCAACATCTCTACGCGCACGCGGGTTGGGTCAGACCCAAGTCTGCGCGGTCAACTGAAAGCGCACCCGATCTGCCTGGGCTGTCGCCCACCAAGCCGACGACAACAACTCGCTGCGTCCGACAGACTCACAAGCAAACTTGCCACTCCAATCGAGCCCTCTACACAGACTTCAATACAGACCAGCTGGTTGCTAGCGCAACGAACAAGAAATCGTTACGGTGCCTAGTTACCGATGGTACCGATACGTGGGAGGCGCAAAGCAAATGCCGGGGGAATGGAGAGCCGCGGTCACCGGGGCAGGCTCGGGCGTCGGTCGCGAAGTCGCGTTACAGCTAGCTCGTCAGAACTGGATACTCTCACTTGCGGACAATAACTACGACAGGCTCCTCGACACACAGTCGCAATGTGCCGTCAGCACCAACGCTGCACACGCCACGCATTTGGACGTCGCCGACCGAACCCAAATCGAGTCGTGGGCCGCGTCTTCTCGGTCTGCTCTGGGCGGTGTCGACGCTGTCTTCAACGTCGCAGGTATCCTGTACAGCGGCGACGTAATCGACACTCCCCCGGCTGACTTCGATCTCGTGATGGCAACCAACTTCGAGAGCGTCGTGAACAGCTCTCGCGCCTTTTTGCCGGACATCTTGAAGTCACGTCGCGGTCGGATCGTCAACGTGTCTTCTGCATTTGGGGTCATGTCCGCACCCGGCTACTCCGCGTATAACTCGTCCAAATTCGCAGTGCGCGGCTTCACTGAAGCCCTCAACCAAGAACTTCGGCTGGCGTCCCGAACCGCACGTGCGACATGCGTGATTGCTGGTGGAATCAAAACGTCGATCGCTCGAACAGCACGGGCGGCACCCGGTGTTGACCAGGAACGAACTGCCGAACTATTCGATAGCCGCATAGCCCGAACCACCCCTGCAGAGGCCGCCCAAGCGATTATCGCGGGTGCATGGAAGGGAAAATCGCAGGTGAAAGTGGGCAATGACGCCCGTCTCATCGACGTGGCCGCGCGCGTGCTCGGCCCTCATTACCAACAGCTGCTGCCTGCACTCCAAGCACTACGGCGGCTCTGATCAACCGTCAGCAATAGCCAATCCACTCACCAGACCTGCGGGGGTCGGTCATTTATGTCGAGTAGCTGGATCCTGATAGAAACGTTCGGAGACGAAGAGCCGTCGGTCATCGGAGTTGGGTCTTCGCCCAAGTCCTTTGTCTCACCACGTAATGTTCTCCGCAGTTCCGCCAGCCGCAGCGAGGCATTGGCTGCGGTAACGGAGACGCTTGCCACGGGGGCCGTGGTGGATCGTCTATCCAGAGACCGATTCAGGCGAGTGGTGGCCGAACCACTGCGAACGTTTGCGGGCCGTACACATGGTGCGTGGGTGTGGCTCGGCCAGCGCGACGAGACTCCACCAAAACGAGACGCCGCTGGTGCATGGCACTTCAACCTCACCAAAAGCACCGCTAGCGGCAGCGACGACTTGCTCGACCTCTATCGCGTTCCGGAAGACGAGCGTGAGACCCAACGTGCACTTGCGGGAGCGTTCACCCGACTTGTCACCAACCGTGACGAGAGCGAAGCAATGGCCAAGATCGTTCAATCAGCGCCGGGCACCACTCATCAAGCGGTCTGGACAGTGAGGCGGGACGACGGTGAACTTCGCGCCGCGCACTTCTCGTGCCGGATGATCGCCGAGGATCAGGCTGCGGGCACCGAAATAATGCTGAGGGGCATCACCCACGACATCGGACCCGCAGGTGAAATCAATATCGCTCCCCCACCCACGATTCTCGAGCATCGCGTTCTTGAGGCTTCCAGCAAGGAGGGCGAGTACCGCGCACTGGTCAACCTCAGAACTCTCAACCTGTTGCGCTGGTACAACTCTGAACCTGCACCGAATATCTGCTGGGAAAACCTTCCTGGCGAACCGATACCAGCGATCCACCCGGACGATGTACCAATTGCGAAGCAAATGTCGAACGCACTCGCACGCGAACGCACCAATGGCGTGCTTCGCTTCAGAAGTCTTGACGGAACTTGGAAGCCAATGAAGATCGACGCGGTTCTAGTTTCACTCGATCAGCACACCACGGCCGCACTCGTAACTCTGACCGAATTGTGCGAGGAATAAATAATCTCGCGGATCCCCACGGACTCACAAAGACTGTTGCGGACTGCATGCGACCGAAGCGCTTACGCAAAGAGCGCGTTTTTTAGTTGCGTCCTTTACAAGGACTGTGCGCGTGTCGTGCGGGCATCGCGAGTTCGACTCCACGCAGCTGCCACTGTTCGAGTCGACACCCCATATGTTTGGGCAAACGACTCGAGGCGCTCCTCGGTCTCGGACTTGCGCCCACGCTCGATGTCGGCGAGAACGGTGGTCGACATCCCGAGCAGCTGCGCAGCGTCGCCTTGGGACAGCGCCGCGTGCACCCTGAGGTCGGACAATTTCAGCTGAGACTCCGGGATCGGGACCAGCGCCGCGACAGACGTGTGCAGGGCGTTCGCAATTCGGCCAAGCGTCGCGGGCGGTGGCGTCGAGCGCCCCGTTTCCCAGGTCGACACTGCTTGCCTGGTCGCGCCCACCTTGGCCGCAAGGTCGTCAGCACTGAACCCCGCACGTACCCGCAGCTCACGCAACCGGTCGGCGCGAAACCCACGAACTCCGCTTCGCGGCACTGTCCCCAACTCCCTGTCGAACCTTCAAGACAGTCCCATCTTGCTCGATCTACCGCGGCCTCGAACTCTTGTGCGTTTTATAGTTGCGCGTTATTGTTGCGATTATGCACTCAATCGATTCGAGTTCCACGAAGCAGAACGGATTGCGCGGTGCACCTAACCTGTTCTACAGTCCTGATGCGCGCCCAAAAGGGATTCCTCGGTGCTTGTCGATCTCGGCACTGCTTGTAGCGCGGGACATCAGGTCGGTCTGTTCACAGGTCCCGTCCGATCATTCCTGTCGGGAGTTCCACATGTTCGCGTCTTTCGCCCTAGCCGCATCGCAATTGCCGTCGACGGCTGAGATCAGCAATTGCCGTCGTCGAAGTTCAGCAATTGGCCGTTACGGACGAGGTGCGACGGCAGGTGCATTCGCCCAGCATCGCCGCTTTCGCCGGGGTGACGGGGGCGAATCAAAGTGAGTGCCGCACGGGATGCGATGGTGCCAGATTTTCTTCCACAGAGACAGCTCTGCGTGTCAATCGTCGTAAATCGGACACATGGCGACTTGATTGCCTGCTCGCTCGACCACGACCATTCCGGTCGCCACCAATACATCGGTGACGACGGAGCCCTGCTAGCGGAGTGGGGTCCATCCACCTCGTGCAATGAGCGGTCTATTCCTACCCATAAGCCCTAGACCTGGCAGTCCGGACTTCAACCAGACTCGAGTGGGCTTGCGCTGATAGTCCCACTCGTGAGCTACAGGAGCTCCCCGACGCCCTGTAGCTCGACCGGTGGACCGGCGCGAGGGTCGCGCAGTGAGCGCATTTCATCATGTTCAGCGCTGCGTGGCCCCGCCGGGACATCACCTCTAATTCTGATACCCGTTCTCACAGAAAGGATTCCGATACCCGATGTGGATTTTCCAGCAGCCGTGGTTCTGGTCGGTGGTCTTCGGCTGACTCTGAGCCTCTAGCACGTGATGGGTGCGTGCGACTGGCCCACAACCTATGGATCGCACGCACCCATCCACTTCTCTCCACCGACTTACCTAAAACCAATTCGTCGCCAGAACGGTTGCTCCGCAATCGCATTCACCAGCACGACCCGATCGCCGGGTCGCACCAGGAAGGGATCGACACCAATGCCAGCATCACAGGGCACCGGACACCACCGCTCATTCAAGAAGCGAGGGCGGGTGATCAAATCGCTGCCCGCCGTGGCCGCGGTGACGATCGCCGGCCTGACCATGCAAGCCGCTCCCGCGCAGGCTGCACCATCGCAGCCGGGAGTGACCAGTCCTCAAGGATCACAACCGGGGGTCACGAGCACACCGCAGACGGCACCGGCCACCCCGCCGCCGCCCTCTCCGGAACCGCGTGAGTACTTGGACGGCTACCAGCCCTCACCACAGGTGCAGCAAACCCCGTCACGTAGCTACGGCGACTACCTGGCCGGTAACCAGCAGTCCTCGAACTACCAGAACACCTACTACGAAGCCCCCGCTCCGCAGTCTGCCCCGAGCGAAGCACCCCCGGCGTTGCAGGCGACTCCGCCACCACCGCCGCCGGTCCCGACGGTGCAGCGCAAGGTCATCGCCCCGATCGAGGCCCCGCCCGGAACCTTCATCGCCGGCGGCACGTTGCTGCCGGTCGATACCAACATCGTCGACCAGAACCTGCTCACACGTACCAACAACACGTTGCAGGCGATACAAGCCGATGGCGGAAACTGGCTCGTGGACAACGGATTCGCCGACGCGCCCCGCGCCGACCGGATCGCCGCAGGTACCGCGACCGGTGTCATCACCGGTGGCGCTGTCGGCCTCGCTGCATCGGTGGTCCCGGCAGCGGTGATCACTGGCACCGCTGCTGCTATCGGCGGCGGACTCGGAGTCGCCGCTACCACCGGCACCGGTGCGATCGTCTGGGGAGGACCGGTGGGTTGGGTCTTCATCCCCGGCGCAGCCGCACTTGCCGGAGCGGGCGTCGGTGCAGCACTGTCGGCACCGATCGTGCTGGGCCTGACCGGCGCAGGCTCTGTCATCGGCGGCATCCTCGGTGCCACCGTTCTCGGCGGCCAACAGCAGATCATCGAAGAACCGGCCCCCGCACCGGCAGTGGTTCCCCCGGCTGCCGACAGCGTCCCGACGATCCCGCCGGCCGCGACAGTAGATCTCCCCGGCCCTGTCGGGCAGGTTCGCGACACCCTCGCTGCCGACCCGAACGGCCGCCAGGCGCTCGCGGCGGCCGACACAGCCGTTCAGAACGCGGCCCCGATCGTCGACAAAGCCGTCAGCGATGCGTCGGTGTGGACCGCACCGGCCGTCGAAGCAGCCCAGGGGTTCACCTCGAAGGCCCTCGAACAGCCGCAGGTGGCTCAGACCGTCGAGACGGTGCAGTCGGCTGCCGCTCCTCTGGTCGATCAGGCCACTGCCGCTCTCGGCGGCTTACAGGCAGCGTTCGCACCCGCCTGATTCGCCCTACAGCCAGCTAGTTGAACAAGCCAGGAAGGACACATCCAGATGATCCGCCGTTCGACGACATCTCCGATTGCCAGTGCCACCGGCCCAGCCCGATCAGGGGTGCCGTCGAGCTCGCCCCGTGTGCCGCGATCGCGCCGACGCGCGGTCGCGGCGGCCGGGGCTGCTGTGGTGTTCGTGGCCGTCGCCGCCGCTGTGTTGTTCAGCGGTGGCGACTCCGAGCCGGACACGACAGCCACCGATACGGTTATCTCTTCCTCCGTCGTGCCGACAACTGTTGCCGCCGGACCGGATTGCTCGATGCCGGCGGGTGATCAGAACAGCGGCCCCGGGATCATTGCCGCGTTCGAGCACGCCTATTACGTCCAGCGGTCGGGCGCGGCCGCGCACGCTCTGGTGTCACCGAACGCCCCGGCGAGTGCCCCGTTCACCGTCGAAGCCAACCTCGACGCAGGTATCGCCACCGTCCCGGTCGGCACCACCTACTGCATCGACATCGACCCGCTGCGCACCGGCTCCTACACCCTGACTCTCACCGAGAGCGGCCTGAACGGGCCTGGGACGCAGTACCGCCAACGGATCACCACCGACCAGGTCGACGGTCGCTACGTCATCGCCGCCATCGAGCAAGCGTGATCACCCACCGCCGCCACAGCGCGAGATCGCCGCAGCACCGCGGCGAACAGCCACGACGAGAGGAACGCCGGGATATGAGCGATGCAGCGAGCGAATGGGCCGAGGCCGCCACCGCAGTACGACAGGCACGCGAGACCCTCGAGGCGTCGACCGCGAGCGAGATCCGCGCATGGGCCGAAAAGTCCGGCCTGGCCGACTGGTCGATGTGGCAGAAGATCAAACGAGAGCTCTACAAGCAGCTCGACCTGGACTACGACGGATTGCGCGCAAACGAAGCCGAGCAAGTCACCGACGCGGTCGCCTCCGCGGCCGCCGCAGCGCCGCTGGTCGAGCTCTACGCCGCAGGCGATGAGCGCGGCAGCTTCGCAGTGGTCGGAGACGATGACGAAACAGCCTGGTACGGAACATTTCACGCCAAGGACGCGGTCTTTCGGCAGGGCGATCAGACCTCGGCCGACGACTCGGCGGCCGGCAAGGCAGCCTTTCTCGCCGGCAAGCTACGCGAAGAGCTCGACGCCCCCGCGATCCGGCTGATTCTGCACATCTCCAACCCGCACCTCGACGGCACGCGGCTCGCAGCCCTCGCCGCGCGATACGGAGTGCACCTCGAACGCCTCGAGATCGACGACGAGAACCCAGCCACCGTGTGGTGCGAGGTTCCCGGGCACCGGCCGTGGCAGGCCATTCGGCTCTCCGATCTTCTCGTCGACGATCAAGCGGAGGTCGGCTGATGGCCGAACAGCACCCGCGCCCGGACGACGACAACCCCGTCGCAGGCTACGAAGCCGAGGACACCGTCAACCTCCGCGCTCAGCGCCTGCGCCGACCCGAATCCGAACCGGACGAACAGCCTGCAGAAGAGTCGGCCGACGACACGGCACCGGACCCGTACGGAGTCGGGCAGGACGCACTCGCCGCAGTCGAGACACCCGACATCGACCCCACTGCGTTCTACCGCGCACGACTGTTCGACCGCCAGGAGGAAGACCCGAGCGCCGAGCCGGCCGAAGCAGGCCTGCGGGGCCGACTCAACGCCGCCCTGGGAACTCACCTCAAGCCCAAGCCCACTTCTGCCGAAGTCAGACTGCGTCAGTCGATTCGCGTTGTGCAACAACCCCTTCCCGGATGCTCGGTGGTCTCGGTCATCAACCCCAAGGGCGGAGCAGGCAAAACTCCGACATCGGTCATGCTCGGTTCGACGTTCGGCAAGCACCGTGGACACGGGGTGACGGTCTTCGACGCCAGCGAATCACTCGGCAGTCTCGGCGATCGCGCCGCCCGCACCACCGATCCGGAGCTCACGGTGTGGGACCTGCTCGACCATGCACACGAGCTGGCGTCCTCGTCGGCGGTATCGGGATCGCTCACTGCGTTCCTGCGGCGTCAACCGACGATGGAAGACATTCTTGCGGCGGACAATTCGGCCGACCGTGAGCGCAACCTGGGGTGGGACGAATGCGCTGCGGTGATGGCAGTGCTGCGCCGACACCGCGACCTGATCGTCATCGACACCGCCGCCAATCCCTTGGCCGAGAGCTGGCAGTGGGCAGTGCAGCATTCCGATGCCCTGGTCGTTCCGCTCCCGCTACGGCTCGACATCGCCCGGCAGGTCTACCAAATGCTCGAGGGCATCATCGCCCGCGGCTACGGACACCTGTTGGCGTCGACGATCGTCGTGACCTGCGCAACCCCCGACTCCAACCCGAACTTGGCGTCGGCGGTCTTCGAGGACCTGCGCAATCTCGGTGTCCAGGAAAGCAATTTCATTCAGGCCCCGTACGAATCAGCGCTCGCCCGCGGCGATCGGATCGTCTACAAGGACCTCCCGCCCGCCACGATCGAGGCGTACACCAATGTCACCGCCCTGGTCGCCGACAACGTCGCCGCGGCACGAGCCGGCGCGGCCTATCAGTTCACCGATCCGTACTCCCCGCAGCCAGTGAACCGCCAGCCCGACAGCGCACCACCCCCACAGCTCTCCCAGTGGGAGCGGCGCAGCCGCGACCGTCGCGGAGCCTGAACCCGTCCCCACCCCGCTCGACGCACACGAGGAGAACACCATGACCGGCCAGAGAACGCACACCACCCCGCGGCGACGACAACGCCGGACACTGTCGGCGCTGACCGTCCTCGTCTCCGCGGTCCTGGCCGCGGGCACCGTCCCCGCACACGCCGCCCCGGCAGCGACGACGGCGACCTCGTGCGCGAAGTACGTCGCGATCATGACCCCGGGAACATGGGAGACCAATCCCGCCGCGAATCCGAGTGCCCCGGTCGGGATGCTCGCCACCGTCGGCAACGCCCTGGAACAGAAGTATGGCAACGACATCGAGGTCTACTACCCGGCGTACGCGGCGTCGGCGTTCGACAAGGGCCGCACCTACGCCGACAGCAAGGAAACCGGCAAGAGCGCCATCAACAACATCCTCACCTCCGCGTGCGCGACATCGAAGTTCGTGCTCTCGGGCTACTCCCAAGGCGCGGACGCCGCCGGCGACGTCGCCGCCGAGATCGGCAACGGACGCGGCGTCGTTCCCGCGGCGCGGATTCTCGGCGTCGGTCTGGTCGCCGATCCGCACCAGGGCACCGCCGGCGGCACCGTCGTCGGGCCGAAGGTCGACGGCCAGGGCATCGGCGGGGTCCGGCCCGAAGGCTTCGGTTCCCTGGCCCCGGTGGTCAAACAGCTCTGCAATCCCACGGACCTGTACTGCTCGACGAACGCCGGCAAGGACGGTCTGCTCGCGGGCCTGGGCAAGGTCCTGGCGAACAAGCCTGTCGACCCGGCCACCACCGGCGGGCAGACCGGATCCGGATCGACCGTCGCTCCGTCGACGACCGCGCAGGGCGGCGTCACCGGTGCCGGAACGCAACCGGGCACGACACCGACACAGTCGGGAGGGGTCAGCGATTTCTCGTCATCGCTGGTCTCGGACTTCTCCCGCGTCGATCTGGCCGGTGCCGCGAACACCGCATCGACTCTCGGGGAGCGGGTGGCCACCCTGCCCGACTCTGTGGCAACCAACCGCACTCAGTCGCAGGTCGCCAGCGTCGGGGCCTCGGCGACATCGCTGCTCAACAGCCTCGAACCGGTCGCCGATGTGCAATCGGTGATCGCCGCGAACCCCGGCATCCGCTCGACTCTCGACACCGCACCGGAAGGATCACCGGAAGCGAAGACCTCCACGGTGCTCGACGCACTCGACCAGATCGACATTCCCGCAGTCCTGAGCACAGCGACCTCGATCGCCGACACCGCCTCGTCGGTGCTGGGCGGCACCGGCACCACCGCCGGCCTCGCCGGCACCGCATCGACCCTGAGCGGGCAGGTCGCACCGTTGCAGTCCGTGTCCCCGGATGCGCTGACCTCGGCAACGCAGGTGCTCTCGCTGCTCAAGCCGAAGACAGTGGTCAACCAGGTCGTCAACGTCGCGACCGGCTTCACGAGCCTGGACTACCAAGGCATCGTCGACAACCTGATCGCGCTGCCGCAGAAGGTCGCCGCACTCGACGTCGCGGGATCGCACAAGATCGCCGGAGACCTGAACAACCAGTTCGCACCGATCGTGAAAATGGCTGCGGGAGTGGACCTTCGCACCCTCGCAGCATTGGTGGCGATGATCCCCGACCCCAGCGGATCGGCGCAGATCGCCTCCCTGGTGCTGAGCTTGCTCGGCAACGTCGACGTGATCCGCCTGGCCAACGATGTCGGCGCGATCCAGGAAGTCGCGTGGAAGATCCTCGAAACCGGCAACCTCGCGGCCGCCGCCGAACTGCTACCCATCGGGCTCGACCTCGCCTCGGTCGCGGTCGGAGTGCTCACCGGATCCTCCAAGACCAGCGCCGACCAGCTCGGCGCGCAGACCCAGGTCACCGGACAGTCCGCAGCGATCGGCCAGCAAGCCTCCACCGGCGATTTCGCCGGTCTGGCAGGCAGTCTCGTCTCACTGGCCTCGTCACCGGGTGCAGGCGATGCCGCCGAGCTGGTCGGTGCCGGTATCGACGCCGCGACGTTCTTCGCCTCCGGCGCGCACCAGTCCTACGGCGATTTCACGGTCGACTCCACCGGCCGCAGCGCACTGCAATGGCTCATCGACTTCTTCACCCAGAAGATCGGGGGCTGACCGCCCGGCCACCGAGCAGGCTCTGCAGCCGGGCGGGCATGACGCAGAGCAACCGAAAACCGCAGCACCACAAACGAACAACGCGTACCACCACAGGTGTCCGGGCGGGCACTGATCATTCTTTCGATTCGTGAGGACACGCACCGATGGCAGCGTCACAGCAGGGCAGCAAGGGCAGTGCCGGCGCACTGAGCCTGCTGCTGATCGCCGCCGTCGCTGCGATCGGCATGTTCGGTGTCCTCTCGGGCGATCGCACACCGCCGGTCGACGACGGCACGTGCCTGCCGGCCGGCGCGGCGGCGGTGGCTCCGCACTCGGGAACAGTGGTGATGCCGCTCCGTGAAGGCACCTATCAGGCCACGAGCGGTTTCGGTGCCCGCACGAACCCGGTCACCGGCGAAGCCGAAGGACACCAGGGCCAGGACTACTCCGCCCCGATCGGGACCCCGATCTACGCGGCCACCGACGGCACGGTCGTCAAGGCCGAACATGCCAGCGGGTTCGGCAACTGGATCATCATCGACACCACCGTCGACGGCCAGTCGCTCTCGACGGTTTACGGCCACATGAACGACGACGGTGTCGGGGTGACCGCGGGCCAGACCGTCAAGGCCGGTGACCCGATCGGCGCCGTCGGTAACGCCGGACAGTCCACCGGGCCGCACCTGCACTTCGAGGTCTGGCCCGGTACGCGCCTCGCATCCGGATCGAGCCCGGTCGATCCCGTGGCCTGGCTCGCCGCCGCCGGTGCCACCGCACCGGCCGCCACCGCGGACGTCCTCGCAGCAGCCCCGGCCGCCACCTCCGCCGCGACCCCGACCACCGGTGCCGCGGCGCAGGGTGTATCGAGTCGATCGGTCAAACTCGCCGCCGCGATCAAACCCGGCTGCGGTGTCCCGGCCGGGTCGACCGGACTGCGACCGGGATCGGTGCCGGCGGACTTCGAGCCGTGGATCGTCAAGGCCGGCACCGTGTGCCCCGAGGTCACCGCTCCGGTCGTCGCCGCGCAGCTCGAACAAGAGGGCGGCTTCCACGTCGACGCCCACAACAACGGTTCCGGCGCGGACGGCCCGGCGCAGTTCATGCCTGCCACGTGGGCGGCGAAAGGCGTCGACGGTGATGGAGACGGACGCAAGGACACCCGCAGCATCGCCGACGCGGTGATGAGCCAAGCCGCTTACGACTGCGAGCTGGCGGGCATCGCCAAGGACTCGCTCGCCGCCGGCAAGGTCAGCGGCGACCTGACCGAGCTGTACTTGTCGATGTACAACTGCGGGCCCGGTGCGACCCTGTCGCAGGGCCGGGTGTGCCAGAACGCCGAAACCCTCGACTACGTCGCGAAGATTCCCCGCCGCGCAGCAGAAGCGTTCTCCGTCGCCGTGCCCCAGGCCACACCGGGCATCGTCCCCGGTGGCCCGTTCGGTCAGAACGTCGTCGCGGCGGCGATGCGTTGGCTCGGCACCACCTACGCCTGGGGCGGAGGCGACCGGAACGGACCCACCCGCGGGGTCAGCGACGGCGGCGGCCGCGCGGACATGATCGGCGACTTCGACAAGGTCGGCTTCGACTGCTCCGGACTGGTCCTCTACGCCGTCGCACAAGCCTCCGGCGGCGCGATCCTGCTCCCCCACCAGGACTCGGCGCAGATCGCCGACAGCCGCGGCCGCGTGATAGCCACCCCCGGCGAGCTCGCTCCCGGCGACATCATCCAACCCCACTCGGGCCACATCTTCATCTGGCTCGGCGGAAACAAGGTCGTCGAGGCACCGCAGTCCGGCGACGTCGTGAAGGTATCGGACTGGACCCCGCCCGCGAGCGGACTGACAGCACGGAGATTCGGATGAAAATCAACAGACGTACCGCCGTGGCCGTAATCCTGACCGCTGCAACAATTCTCACTGCCTGCGGTGATGAAAGCACCGACAACGGCAGCGATGCCCCGTCGATCCCGGCGCAGCAGTGGACACCGGGTACGCCCCCGCCGAGCGGCAGCGATCCCACCCGCACCCCGGCGCCGGCCGCGACCGCGCTGCCCGACATCGCGGCCGGGGTGGACCGGCAGGACCCGGACTCGGTGGCCACCGCGGCGCTGACGGTCTGGTTCACCTGGAACACCGCCGTCGACGCCGGACCCAACGATGCCGCCGCCCGCACCGCACCGCTGCTCACCTCCGACTACGCGCGCGAGATCACCTCCACCACAGCGCAATCGAGCCCCGGCGCGCAATGGCTGGACTGGGCCGCGTGCGGCGCGGTCCTGACCCCCGACCTCGTCGCCGACGACGAACCCGTTCCCCCGCAGACCGATTCGACGGCATACCGGTCCTACCACGTCACCCAACGCATCGACGGTGCACCGGTGAGCGAGAGGGTCGTCGCGATGATCCTGCGGCGCGGCTCCGACGGCTGGGAGGTGAGCCGCATTCAAGACAAATAGCCCCGCCTCATACATCCATTGGCACTGCAGAACACCATGTTTCGGAAAGGAACCCCCGATGGACACAGAATCCGTCACCACCCCCACCACCCACACCTCGCACCGGACACGCCGCGTGCTGGGCGTCCTCGCCCTCACCGCCGCGCTGACCGTCCTGGCCGGCGGAGTCGCCGCCGCACAGACCGTCAACCCGTACGACGGGGTCAACCCGGACATCAGCTTGTTCGGCCCCGCCCTGAACCAGACATGGAAGCGCATTCTCGCGGCGATCTGGGGTGCCTGCATCGCCATCGCGGGCCTGTGGGTGCTCACCTCGTTCCTTGCCTCCAAGAAAGCCCGCAAGCGCGGCATGTCCAGCGATCTGAGCGAGTCGGGCGAGGATCTCAAGCTCTCGCTCTTCGTCCTGGGCGGTGTGGCCGCTGTCTCGCCGATCGTCGGCGCAGTCTTGCTCCTCGTCCAGCCCGGCGCATAGCCGATCCCGGCTCTGACCACCACTCTTCCTCCTCCCCGACGCGGGCACCGTCCGCAGAAACGAGTTACCCCATCATGGCCATCGACTACCGCAACGTCGGCTCCGAACCCCCCAGCTCCCCAAACACCGAGAACGTCGGCGGTGATCGACAGACCGACAGCAAGTCCGGATCCAAACGCTGGATCATTCTCGGGGCCGTCGCCTTGGCGATCCTTGCCGTCGTCTCGGTGATCGTGGTCGGTCTGTCGGGCAGCACCGACAACTCCGGCGGCGGTGGCTCCGATGCCATCCGCGCAGTACACGGGCCCACAACCGTCAACAACGGCGTCCCCAGCGGCTACACCCGCGACACCCAAGGCGCATCGACGGCCGCGGTGAACGTGCTCCAAGCGTTCGATCAGGCCAGCCAGGGCCGCATCGACATGAACGATGTCCGCCCGACGATGATCGCCGCCGACCCCGGTGCCGAACTGGCCCGCGAGATCGAACTCGGCAGCAACCGCGACGAGAGCAGCGACGTGATGAACACCCTGCCGGCCGCGGTGCACGTGTCCTCGTTCAGCGCCGACGCCGCGCAGATCTCGGTGTGGTCGATGACCACCACACAGTCCGACATCAACAACACCGGCACCGTCGCTGTGAGCACTCTGTGGGCGACCACCGACATCTCGTTGGTCTGGCAGGACGGGGACTGGAAGGCCAAGGACTGGTCCTACCGCCAGGGCCCGCGCCCGGAAGACGCGTCCTACCCGGCCGCTGATTCCGCGCTCGGCGGTCAACTGACCGCCGGGTACTACACCTTCTACATCGACTAGGAGAGAACATGATTCGCCGTCTCGTTCTCATCGCGGTCACCGCCGCACTGGTGGCTCTGTTCGGATCATCCGCTGTTGCGCTCGCCCAGCCTTCCGCCGTTCCCGCTCCCGTACCGGGGGCGGTCACCGCCCAGCAACCGGCCTCGAGGCTGCCCGCGCACTTCCCGGACGATCTCAAGAAATTCATCGGCGGCACCGAGGAATTTCGGAGCGGGCCCTGGTTCACGGGGAACTGCGCAGACCACGGCGGCGACCTGGGAACCTATATCTCCCAAGCACTCACGAACGAAAACCGGCTCCTGTACTGGACGGCATCGGACGAGAACAAAGCCGTCATGCTCGGCGGTGCGGGCGCGGTCGGCTCCGACCCTCAGGCCCAGGCCACGGCCACGGCCGAGATCACCCGCAAGGCCGTCGCCGACGGGACCGAACCACCGGCCGACGCTCTGCCGACGGTGTTTCCGGCCGGAGACACCAGCTTTCACCCACCGACGGGAACCTGCGCCGCCGACCTCGTCCGGTGGGGCACCAAGGAATGGGGAACGTGGGGCTTCGCCTGGGCGCAGAGCCCGGACGCGGACTCGCTCACCGCGATCAAGGCGCTGCCCGGTGCCGACAAGGTGCCCGACGCCGCCTGGTCGGACCCGTGCTCGCAGGGTTCGGGCGACCAGTACTGCATGCACGCGTTCTTCGTCGACTGCTCGAAAGCCGAACGGGCAGATGCCAGCCGCTGCCAGGACTGGAACCTCTCGATCGGGCGATTGTTCGCCGGCACCGCGAACTGGATCGACAAGAACACCTCGTTCACCGAACGCCTGGACGACACCCTCGGCAAGGTCATCGCCGCCACCCCGCAGTACAAGCTCGGCAAGGCCTACCTGCAGGCGTTCTCGTGGATCTCGGGGGCAGCGAGCGACGTCGTCGACTTCGTCACCGATCCGACCACCGTCATCGACGACTGGGTCAACGCCACCAAGAGCGGGGCACTCTCGCTCACCGATGCCGTGCTGCGTGGGTTGACCTCGACCGGCGACTTCGATCCCACCCAGCAGTGGTTCGTGACCTATTACGCCGCATCGACGGGTCTGGGAATCATGGTCATGTCGCTGGCGGTACTGCTGGCGATCATGCGATCACGGCACAAGGGCTCGCCGTCGGAGCTGGTGGCCAACGTCTTCGGCTACATGCCCGCCGGGGTGGTGATGATGCTGTTCTCCTTGGCCCTGGCTCAACTGTTGATCGAGTTCGCGACAGTGCTCACCGAGGGCATCGCCAGTTTCAGCGGCTCCACGATCACCGAGATGGTGGAAAACATCTACGCCACGATGGGCACGCTGAACAAGGACACCGTCGTCGGCGGCTCGATCGTCGGCCTGGTCTTCTTCGGCATCCTGCTGCTCGGCGCGATGTCGGTCTACCTGGGTCTGCTCATGCACCAGATCGGGCTTCCGCTGACCGCGTGCGTCGCCGGAATCGGCTACGGCATGTGGGTGCACCCGACGTGGCGGACCAAAGCGCTGCGGCCACTGTTCACGTTCGTTGGCATCGTGCTCAGCAAGCCGATGCTGTTCCTGCTCATCGCGATCGTGCTCGCCGGGGCCAACAACGCTCTGCTCTCGGGCGGCGGCGGCTCGGGAGATCTGACCTCGCTCGGGGCTCTGGTGCTCGTCGGGGCCTCGATGGTCGTCGTCGGCCTGGCACCGTGGGCGATGCTCAAGTGGGCACCGATCCTGCCGACCAAAGCCGACTCCGAAGGATTCGGCGGCGGTGGTGGCTCCGTCGCCGGTGGTGTCATCGGCGGCGTGGGCAGCTCGGCCCTGTTCCGCAGCCGCAGCGGCGGAGGCGGAGGCGGAGGCGGCGGCGGCGGCGGCGGGTCGACCGTGACACCGCGCTCGACCCGGTCCGGGGAGGGCGTCGACAAGGCCACCCGATCCGCGCATTCGGCTCCGTCGACCAACTCCACCCCCGGCCACACCACCGGGACCGCCCACAGCGGCGGCACCGACAAGGGCGGGACGTCGACACCGAAGCGCTCGACCATGGGAATGGCCGGCCGACTCGGCGGAAAGCTCGCGACGGGATCGGCCGCGACGGTCGCCTCGGCCGGGGCAGCGGCGGTGCCGATCGCCGCGCAGTCCGCAGCGGCGGCGATGAACAAAGCCAAATCCAGTGCCGAGTCCGCTCCGTCCGAAGCCGAAGGCAGGTAAGCGATGTCGACCGAGACCGTCGAGCACGACAGCGAGCAGAGAACCTCCATCCTGGGCGGTGAGATCGCGCGCCGCGGCATGACCGGGATCTCGGCACCGGTGCTCATCACCTGGACCGCGGCTCTGATCATCGGCGTCGTGTACTACTTCGCGGCCGGTGGCGGCGCGATGACCGTCGGGCTCGTGGCCGTGTTCTACCTCGGGGTGTTCGCCTCGACATACGAATTCGGAGACGTTTCCCTGGCGGCGCGGCAGATGCACCGGTTGCGGAACTGGTCGCGGATGCGGCGCGGGGAGCACGTCTATCGCAACGCCGACGACCCTGCCTACGGGGTAGCCGATCTCGACCCCGGCTGGGAGTATCCGGTGCCGCTCGGGCGGACCACCCCGCTCGACGTCGCCGGCACCGGCCTGGACGAGATGTTCATCGTCCGCACCGCGAACCCCGGCGAGCGGGCCTATTACACGGTCGTACTGTCCGTGCAGGGCCTGGCAGGGGGGCTGCGCACCGACGCGGCCTGGGCGACGACATCGGAGAAGTTCGGTCTGTTCAGCTCCTCGATGGCCCGCAAGACCTCGCTCATCCGCGGAGTGCAGCTGATCCACCGCTCCATTCCCGCGGATCTGACCATGCACGAGGACTGGGTCGAGCGGGAGGTCGAAAAGCTCGGCGACATGCGTCTGCGGGCACCGGTGGAGTCCTACGGCGACCTCATCGACACCATCCGGCCGCACTCGGAAGAGCACCGGGCGTACGTGGTGCTCAAATTCCCCCAGACCGACCACTTCGAGGCCGAAGCCGCGCGGGCTGCAGGCGGGAAAGGTGCCCGATTCGAAGGCGGTGTCGCCCAAGTGATCCGCGACGAGACGATGCGCGCGGTGAGCAAACTCGTCGCCGCCGGCATGGGCCGCGTCCAGGTCCTCGGTGAGCAGCGCACCTGCGCGCTGATCCGCGCGTTCGTCGACCCGTCGAACCCACTCGATCGCCACCAAGGGGCGCGGTGGTCGAACTGCTGGCCCTCCTACGTCGGTGGCCAGGACTCGGTGGTGGTGTCGCGGCGCTGGCACACCCGTGTCGGGTTCCTCCCGCCGGCGAGCATCGAACCCATTCCGCTGGGCCCGCTGTGGCTCGCACCGCTGCTGACCGGGGTCGCGCCCGACATCGGCGACGACGAGAACCCGCCGTCCCCGACGATCCGAACCGTCAGTGTCCGCGTCGATTTCGTGCCCGACGCCGTCGCCCGGGAAGCGGCCAGTCAGGACTTCACCCAGGACCGGGCATCGCAGGAAAGTGCCGCACGCAAAGGCATCATCGGCGACGGCTCGGCCGAAGTGATGGCCACCGCGTCCGGGCGTCGACGCACCGATCTGATGCCGGGCTCGGGCCATCACGGCACCATCTACTCGCTCGCGGTGGCAGTCACCGGCCGCGACGAAGACGACCTCGAGCGGGCCTGCATGCGCGTGGAGGAAGCCGCCGACGAATCAGCGATCAAAACCATCACCTGGCAGGACGACACGCACGACGTTGCCCTGTTCACCACCCTTCCCTTCGCTCGCGGTCTCGCCGTGACGCGCTACACCACGTAGCCCAGGAGATTTCGATGCCGCAACACACCACCCATGGCCCCTCCACCCGACCCGCCGCGACCGAGCAGCCGGCTCGATCGGCACGCCCGCGGTTGCTCGGCCGCGATCGCGAACGACACGGCGGCGACACCGCCGTCCTCGAGGCCGCGGAGGCGATCCCCGCCAAGGTCGCCCGACGTAAGCCACCTCGGCGGTTCGCGATTCTCGACCGCTACGGCTGGTACGAACCCCGCTCCGAAGGCGCGTGGAGTACGACCAGGCAGTCCGAAGCGCTGAACCTGGCCATCAGCCGGCGCAGTGCCCGCTACCAGGGAGCGGTGACCGGTCTGAACCGGATCTCCCAGGATCTGGTGATCACCGATCCGTTCGAGCTCTACGGCACCGACATCTCCAACATCAACGTCTGCGTCGTCGGGGACATCGGCAAGGGCAAGTCCTCGATGATCAAGACCGCATTTCTGTGGCGGCAGATCATCTTCGGCCGACAGGTGGTGGTCATCGACAAGAAACGCCAGGGCAGCGAGGGCGAGTACTCCATCTTCGCCCGCACCCTCGAGGTGGAATCGGTCCGGTTCAAAACCGGTGGCGGCGGCGCCAGACTGAACCTGCTCGACCCGGCGATCACGACGGGCGGTGAACATGCCGGCGGTCTCGACGGTGTCACCCCAGCCGGTCAGGAAGCCCTCGTGCTCGCCGTCCTCGCCGACACGATGGAACGCCCGCTGACCACCCCGGAGAAAAGCGCCGTCGGCCGAGCGTTGGAGCTGGTCAACGCCGACGCCGCCGCGACCGGTCGCGCACCGGTGCTCAAGGATCTCGCCCGCCGCCTCGTCGAGCCGTCCACCGCCGACGGCACGTACTTCGGTGACCGCTGGTCCGAGCGTTCCCTCGAATGGGGCTACGAACCGGGCTTGGCCCTGCTGCGTCTGGTCGACCGGGACCTCAAAGGTCTCGTCGACGCAGAGACCTCCCCGGAGGTCCGGGCCGCGCTCGAGCATCCGTTCGCTCACTTCGACGTCTCCGCGCTGCCGACCGAAGGGCCTGCGCTGCGGGTGGTGATGACCGTGATCAACACCTGGCTGGCGAACCTGCTCGCTGCTCGCTCGTCGGTGTCCAAGCAGACCATCCTCATCGTCGAGGAAGGCTGGCACGTCGCCGAAGGATCGACCGGCGCGGTGTTCCGGTCGAACATGAAGCTCTCTCGCGGACTGGGTCTGTCGACCGTCTCGGCCTTCCATCACCCCTCGGACATGTCCCACGATTCCCCCGCCCGGGCGCTCATGCAGGAAGCGGGAATTGTGTTCCTGTTCGCGCAGGAACGCTTCGACGATGCCCGCGAGACCGCGGAGATGTATCACCTGCCGCCCGGGTCCATCGACATCATCATGGGCCTGGGACAGGGCGAATGCCTGGTCAAGATCGGCTCGTCCGATCCGATCCTGATGGAACACGTCCGCTCCCCGCAGGAGATCGCCCTCACCGACACCGACGCCGCCGTCAAAGGAGTCAAGCCAGCGTGAGCACCTCATCGCCCTCACCGTCAGCGGCCCGGCGTTCCCGCACCATCGACGTGTACGTGAGCTCGCCGGCCCCGATCGGGTACGACGACACCTGCGCGAGCGGGGAGAGGCGGTTCCTATCCCCCTCGGCCGCAGCACGATTCGCCGTCAGCCATGCCGCCGCCCTCGACGCCGGTGTCCCCGGGATCACCGTCACCATCGCTGTCGAGGGACACGACGACGTCTGTGTGTCCGGTACCCCCGGTGAGATCGCCTGCGCCCTCGCCGCCATCCCGATCTACAGCGCCGGCGTCCGCACAGCGCGGATACCGGCACCGGGCTACCTCCGTGCCGCCGTCGATGAGGTCACCCTGCCGATCCAGTGGCAGGGCAGCGTCGGAGTGGAGGCCGGCGTCGATGTGCGCGTGCTCTCGACCCGGCCCGACCCGCTGCCGTACTCGACGCTGCTGCTCGGACAATGGGCACCGGACCTAGCGCACCGCCTCGCGCACGACCTCGCGCGCTCGATCACCGAGCGCAGTGGTCGACGAAGCCCGGCCACCGTGACATACCTCCCCGAACAGGGGCGGTACGAGATCACCCATCCCGACCCAATTTCCGATACCGACGCCGACGCGGTGGCCCGGTACATCCGGATCACGCAGCTACGAGCCAACCTCGGCGCCCTCGACCCGGTGGCCGACGCGGACTGCGCTGTCGGTCTCGCCGCCGAGCTGCATGTGCTCGAAAGCTATTCCCGCCGTGTCCCTTCCACCGACGACAGGACAGTTCGATGAGTGCGATGCAATCCCCTCCCCGCAGGCCCAGCGAGCCGTTCGTTCCGTCCGAGGTCTGGGTCGGTGCCGCTCTGATCGTGGGGCTGGTGTTCGCTGTCGCCGGCGGTGGCATGGTCTCCTCGCTGGTGTCGGGCACGGTGATCGCGATGCCCACCAGCCTCGGTGAGTTGTTCTCGATCTTCCGTGGGTTGGTCACGAACCCGTCGGACCCGGCGGCTGCGTGGCCGGCGACCGCGCAGCCGGGTCCGGCGTGGGTGACCTGGGTGTGCATTCTGGTGCTCGGTGCGCTGTATACCGCGGTGGCCCTGTGGATCAGCTCCGAGATCGACGACTGGCAGCACCACCGCGGTCAGGCGCAACGTGGTTTCGCCGGCCGACGTGAGCTCGCCCGGGCAGGTATCGACGAGAAGAGTGTTCGCACCGCTGCCGTCGCCACCCGTTCGTCGTTGAAGGGCACGCGGGCCTCGAAGCTGGACGCGAGCGAGGTCGCAATCGCGTTGGGCCGCAACATGGTCGACCCCGACCGGATCGTCTACATCAAGCAGAACGACTGCATGCTCGTCGAGGGCGTCACCGGCTCGGGTAAGACTTGGCGCGTGGCGTATCGGCGCTGCATGGACGCACCTGGCACCCTGCTCGTGACGTCGACGAAAGTGGATCTGATGTCGGCAACGTACGAGCACCGCGCCGCGCTCGGGCAGGTGTCGATCTTCGATCCGGACAACATCACCGGATGGCCCGACCCGATCCGCTGGTCGATCCTCTCCGGATGCCAGGATCCGGACGTGGCGATCCGCCGCGCGCAGAGCCTGGTGTCGGCAATGCCGATGGGAGACACCAAGAACGGCGGCTACTGGGAAGACAAAGCAGTCGTGCTGCTGCGCTGCTACCTGCACGCGGCCGCGATCAGCGGCGCGGACCTGGCCACGCTGCGCGTATGGGTGAACTCGCGCAAAGGCCGCGAACCACGCGAGATCCTGATGCGGACGATGCCCGGCTGGGAAGCCGAACTCGGCCAGATCCTCGACTCCGGATCGGACTCCTCCGACGACATGATCGGCGCGGCCAGCAGACTCCTCGCCCCGCTCGCCTCCCCCGCATTGCTCAAGGCTGTCGATGTCCCAACGCGCGAGTCGTTCGACATCGACGAGTTCATTCGATCCGGCGCGGACACGCTGTATCTGGTGTCGAAGGGCAAGGACAATTCTGCGGCACCGTTCATCGCGGCCCTGGCCAGCGAAGTGCACTACCTCGCCGACCGGTATTCGCAGACCCTGCCCGGTGGCCGATTCGATCCCCCGATCCGATTCGAGCTCGACGAAGTCAACAACGTCGCCCCGATCCCGGGCCTGCCGGATCTGATGTCGGACTCGGGCGGCCGAGGCATCACCATCCACGCCTACGCCCACAACGAAGAGCAGAACAAGCTCCGCTGGGGCGCGGTCGCCGGCAAGATGTTCGCCGACAACTCCCCCGCCCGCCTGATCCTGCCCGGCCTCAAAGGCGACGAGCTGCAAGCGATCTCGAAGATGCTCGGCGACCGATACGAGTGGCAGCCCTCCGGCAACGCCCAGTCCGGTCCGACGCTACGAGAGGTACCGGTGATGTCGCCGGCGCAGATCCGCCAGATGGACCCCGACCAAGGCCTGCTCATCTACCGGACAGCGCCGCCGATCCTCGTGCACCTGCCGACAGTGTGGGACGAGAAGGAATCACGCGCCGCGGTGCTGCAATCGCAGCAGGTGTTCGACGAGATCGTGGCGTCGGGCACCGCGCCTCGTACCGAGGTGCAGTCCGGCGCGGTGGTGCTCGACAAGGTCAGTGACGGGACGACACTGTCGTGACCGCACCGGGGGCCGAGCAGGAAGAGTTGGTGCCGTCGCGGTTCACCTGGCGCTATCTCGATGCCGAGCAGGCGCGGGCCCTGTGGTCGGAGCTGATCGACTGGACCACGTGGCTGCGCGAGCGCTACGAGCTCGGCACCAAGATCCCGCCGTGCTGGTACCGCCACGATCCCGTCGTCGAGGAACTCAGCGCTCTGATGGCGGCGTGGACCGATGCCTACTATCGCGGTGACGAGTACCGGGACGACCTCACCGCCTGGCACACGCAGTGGTTCCGGCCGCTCATAGCGCGTATCCGTGACATCTCGGACTTCGACAGTTGCACCCACGATCGGTGCGCACACCGGCCGTTGCCGTCGGCCACGCTCGCCGGCATCGAGGAGTTCGTCGACGCCGACGTCGACGCCCGCCCCGAACCGGCACCGGCCACGCCGGCCCCGCAGGCACCGGTCGTCGACGTCACCGCGGCCGAAGAGGTGCGCACCATCCCCGCCGACGACATGGACATGGCCATCGATTCCGGTCTCGCCGAGCCTCTGGACCCTGCCGAACCGACTGGCTCGTTGGCCTTTGAGAATGCTGTCTGGAACTTTGATGGAACACTCAACGCATGGGTTTCAGGTCCAACCACTTAAGACGTTCAGGCATGACCGCAGTCATTTACTTACAAGTCGATCGGGCTCAAGGCCGTGTCTGGGACTAGCAGACGTTCTTCGCCAAGATCCACAACCCTGGCTGTGGCCGTACCCAATTGACTGCTAAGTGAATCGGCGCTTGCAGCGCTGGTAACAATTACCTGGCCGTGTTCGACCGTGCTAGTTGACAAGCGCTTCAGAGTGGAACGAAAGTTTTCCTCGTCTAGCTCGTGCTGCCGGGGTTCATCCAGCAGTAACAAACCAGGATGGGGCGAGTTGATAGAAGTTCCAACCTCTCGAACAGCATTCAGGTACGCAATTTTAACTCTAACGACGTCGCTCGCGCTCACATCTGACTCAAGGTCGAACCCATGCCGAACTGGCCTTAGAGTTTCCTCGTCTATGCCCACCTTTTGAGCCGAGTAACTGCGAAATCCAAAGGCTTCCAGCTGCTCCTGCATGCTGGACACCACCCTGTCAACTATTTCTGCGTCATCGTCTTTCAAGTTGTCCGGAAGCGCTTGTAGGTCTGCACGAACTTGCGCAGCCTCAGTTGCGATCTCTCTTAGCGTTTCAATTCTCGTATCAACATCCGTTTGAATTCTGCCTAATTGCTGTAATCGTAACTCGCCAGTAATTCGAGCGGTAATATTGGATTCACTTGGATAGCCAGCGGGCGATTCAAGATCAGAACGGAGTGCACGTATCCCTGAACGTAGCGTATCCGCCTCGCTCTGCAGCGCCCGGAAGACGTTTCCAGCTTGTTGAACCGCCTCGATCGATTGGGTTCTCATAGATTTCAGCGTTGAGAGTTGCGCTTTCACAATTTTAGCGGACGCATCAATATCCAAGATTGGACCCAATTCAGCCGCCTCAACTGACGCCAGTGACTGCCGGCAGGTGGGACAATCGTGGTCAGCTAGATGGCTCGACGCGTTTGCGCTACCGAGACGCTGCAAGGTCCTAAGGTCGTCGTGGCGTGCACTTTCCTCCTCAAACGCTGCGATACGCCTATCCAAGGCCGCAAGCTGAGCCTCTTCGAGCGAAAGATTCGCGTCAATCACAGAAGCTGCTGCAAGTGTTGAGGCAAGTCGGTCTTCCTCCTCGTGCAGCTCGTCTTGTAGAGCGACCTGGGGCTCGTCTTTTAGAGCGACCGGGGACTCCGCTGATGGCTGCTCATCATCCTGCAAAGCACTAAGTTCGTTCCTAATATCTGAGACAACCTCCGAGTACTTCTTCCATTCACCACCTTGATAGATGCGCAGTCCGACACCGGATAAATCGCTCGGCACAACGGAGGAATCGCGCATTCCAGCAGGCAGTTGTGGCACTCCAACAATCCGAGCACCAATTGCACCGGCCTCGACCAATACGGCAGTAACATTCTCTGTCCATAAGCCCTTCAGCCGGGACATGCGGCTCGTCAACCGATCCTTCTCCGCTTGCGCCCGCGGTCCAGCCAAGCCAAGCAGGAACTCTGCTGCTCGGCGAGATGGTTCTCTGATCATCAAGTGACTGACGCGACGAGGCCCAGGTTCTGACCAATCTCGTTGATCCGCATAGAAGAATGGAAATAGCAGTTCAACGTACAAAAGAACTGGTTCGCCGCCTGTGTACCTGGGAACATTGGGCAAATTCCATCCCAAGAACTCCGCCAAAAGCCTAGCAAAGCCGAATTCGCCTTTGGCAGAACCTTTTCGGTTCACAAAATAATCAGTAGGCGCGCCTAACACGCTACTTGCCGAGGACAAACCAGCAACGTCCCAAACCCGTATGAGATCACGGCCTATAGAATCATGTTTAACGAAACGTTGAACAGTTAGTACCCGACCATCTGAATTTTCAATTTCGACGGCACAATACGACTCGACTACTGGTGCAACCGTGTCATCCCTGAGTATCACTTCATCGGAAAATGCGCTGCCCAATTGAGAGGCCTTCAGTCGTGGCGGTCCGAATATCGCTTCGACTCCAAGCGCCCACACAATAGCTTGGAGCACCTGGGACTTGCCAGCCGAATTATTTCCCCTAACCACATTCAGGCCTACATCGAACAGCAAGGTCCTGGCAAGAGTTTGCGTTTCAGTCCGAACATTGACACGCACGGCTTTAATGTAGATTCTCATACAAAAACGCCCAGCCTTCGGGTTATCTCGGCATCACTCAGTCGGAGGAACTGAGATAGGTACTGCTTCTCCGCAAGCATTAATTCAGGCTGCTCATTGATCGCCGAAGCAAGTTCAAGCCCAGCGTTGGTAAGAGAAATTCTGCCGGTGCTTGATTTTACTGCCACCAGGCCGTTCGCAACGGCAACGTTGAGAGTGATCGGTAGTTGAGAGTCCAATCGAGATGTAGCCGAGCCAGCTGAGCGCGCACCAGACCACCAGGACAATAGCATCTGCCTAGTTCGGCTTGATCGAAGAGACCAGAGAAATAGATGAGCGCTGGAGAGCGACGCTGAGTTGTTACGAAATCGAGAAAGAACCAGCACTAATACAGCCAGCCTGAATGACATTCGTCGGGTGGCCGGCAACGCCTTCGGCTGGCGAACAAAGGACACCCGTGTGTCTTCTATCGCGTCGAGTTGTCCACGCTCTTCGCTCAGAGCCATCACACGACGTCCGAATCGAAGAAATCGAGGGGGCACCGCATCAGCCAATCCGCTACCTGCCCTTGAGCAATGTTCGCTCGATCAAGCGGCTTCATGGAGGGTGCCACGGCGGTAACACGCTCTCTTGCCTCTGCCATGACCCTACTCAACAACGCACCCGGAGCGTCACCTTGAAGTGGATATTCACTCTCCATTATCAATTCCAACTCACTCAGTTGGTCCTCTAGATCGCTATCGAGCTCGCTTAGATGGTCGGCCATCCAAGACCGTTGATCTCGCGAAGCGAGATACGATGTCATCAATTTGTTCAGCAAGCGATCGCGGTAGGCCTTGTTCTGGGAAACTTCGGGAACTTTGTCGAGTTTTTTGGTCATCTTTTCGAAATCGGCCGACGCAATCTTCGAGAAATCTGCGTTTCGCGGCGGCGGGAGCTTTAGCTCTGCGAGGCGGTTACTCACCACCGCTAAATAGGAGTCAGCATATGAGTCGGCAGTTTCTGCGGTGACCACGATGTCCGCTGAAGCGTACGGCAACGCTTCCGCGCGCAGCCGTGAGGTTTGCGATGCAATTGCGTGTTCAATGATCTTTCGATCATCAATCCTCGGAACCAGGAGAACCCAATGTTTTACGTTTACATTTTCGGCAAAAAGTTTCTCTATTTTTGCACGGTTCGTTATAAACTTTCCGACATCTGTGGTCATTTTCGCCCGTTGCTTCTCGTACCGCTGCTTCTGAGTCAAAGGCTCTTCCGGAGCGTAACTTTGGTAGACGATGCCATCGGTCGTGAACGCATCAAGTCCAGCATCGCCACCTACCCGGTCGGGAACCTCGACAAGCTTGACCCCGTGGTGTTGGCGGAGCATCCGGAAACAGAGTCGCTGCCATTCGGTTCCGTCGATCTTGTCAGGTATCGGCAGCTGGGTCATGGACACAGTCGGACCTTACTGGACCTAAGTCGTCGCGAGGTACCGACACTCAGCGTGCGTTGAAGTTCAGCAACGCTTATCAGAATACGAGCATTCTCGGCAGAGTCGCATCAGACCTCTCGGAGATGCCCGTAGGCGTGACGTTTAAGCACAAATTCTTCTAAAGACGTCTGCGACGATTACTTGGTCCCGGCTGTCCAGTTTGATGTCGGCGTAGCTGCTCGCGACGTTCGGCGCTGCGCTCTGCAGCGATGTTGCGCTGTTCGGCTGCGCGCTGCTGGCTAGCCTCTCGTCTTGCGTGGTCGGTGGCCACAACCGAATCGGCTGTCGCAGATTTTGCCCCGGGGGCGGCGAGTGTTTCTATGCGGGCGTTGACCTGATCCCACGCGCGGGCCGCTTCGCCGTGGTCAGGTCGGTCTCCGATGAGCGTGCGGTCGGTGTCGATGCCGAATTGTTCGCGGTAAGCACCGACTTGACCGGCGGTGATCTGCCAGCGCAGTCGGGCACCGCCGGAGTCGGGAACCTCGCCGAGGTGGCGGGTCCAGGCAGGTTGTTCGTCGACGGCGTGCTGTGCGAGCTCGCGGGTGCGTTCGGCGATCTCGGTGTATCGGCGGCGGCTCCAGGCGACGAGTTCGGGGTCGATTCCCTCGCGATCCTGCATCGGCGGCAGCACCCAGCTCGGGGCACTGTGGTCGCGTGCTTCTCGGCCGAGGGGCCAGCGCCGTTCGGCGTCGTCGAGGAGATCCGCTGCACTCGGGTCGGGGTCGGTGACACCGCGCCGCAGTTCCACGATCGCGGCGTGGGGGTCTTTGCCGGCGCGTTCGGCACTGCGCAAATGGGCGGCGAGGTCGGGCCACGCCCCGTCGTCGCCGAGGATCGTCTCGGCGTGCTCACCGAACTGGGTGCGCAGCGTCGGTTCGATGCTCTGCGCCCACGCGTGCATCTCGTCCGCACCGTTCTCGATGTGCTTCTCGAGTCGCCAGTGCATCACTGCGGAGACGGAGTCGGCGCTGGCGAGTTCGCGCTCCGAGCGCGCGGCGACGAGGGTGGGGGCTGCGTCGAGGCCGAGCTGCTCGGCGCGGCGGTACTGGTGGACGAAGGTGTCCCATTCGGCTTCGCCGATCATCGTGTTCGCCAACTCCGGACCCATGTTCTCGCGCACGATGGCCTCGATGCGGTGCGCGTCGATGAGCTCTCCCGCGTACTCGTATCCGCCGACGTTGTAGTCGAGCTTGAGGTGCGCGACGGCGGCGTCGCGTTGCTGTTCGGTCGCCGAGACGTCCGAGCCGTCGCGGCCGATGATGGTCCGCACGACTTCGTCAGCGATCTTCTTGTCCGGATGCACGTGAATCAGGTGCGGGTCGACGATCCGGTCGATAGGCACGTACAGCTGGCTTCTCTCGCGGCCGCGCGTGAGAGCGACGTAGAGTGCTTGGCGTTTCATGGTGTCGTCGACGAGGACATGAACCTGGTCGACGGTCATGCCTTGCGACCGGTGGATGGTGGCGGCATAACCGAGTTCGCAATACTCCTTGACGTAGTCGGCCGGCAGCCGGATCCGCCCGCCGTGTTCGAGGTGGCGCACGGTCAACGATCCGTCGCGGTGCGCAGTCTTGACCGTCCACAAGTCGCCGTTGCAGACTCGTTCGCCCCTGGTACCGGTGACGCGCAGGCTCGTGTCGTTGTGGCGGGTGACGATCAGATCTCCTGCGCTGGCGCGCAGTCCGTCGGACAGGTCGTTGCCGCCATTCTTGACCAGTCCCTTGGCGAGTCGATCGGTGCGGGCACGGTCGTTGAGGTCGCGGACGGCGTGGTTGCTGTTGGCGATCATCAGCGACGTCGTCTCGGTCTTCGAGGTCTCCGCCCAGGCGGTGAAGACTTTCTCGGCGAGGTCGTCGGCCATGCCGTGCTGCACGCGGTCTTTCGCGGCGTACCAGGCGGCGACGGAGGTGTCGCCGTCGCGCAGTCGCAAGGAGATCTCGGCCTCTTCCTTGTCGCGGAAACGGTGGACGTCGACCAGCTCCGGTGCAGCGCTCGATCGGGCGACCAGTCGCAGTGCGCCGCCCGTATCGACGGCCGCGAGCTGCTGCGGGTCACCGAGTAGCCGGACCACTGCGCCGTGCTCGGCGGCGATGTGAGTCAGCCGGTCCAAATTTTGTGTCGACGCCATGCCTGCTTCGTCGACGAGAATCATCGCCCCCGGGGTGATGCCGGTATCGAGTTCGTTCTCGTATCGGGTGAGCACGTCGTCGATGGTGCGGCCGGTGACACCCAGCTCGGTGCCCAGGACGTCGGCAGCTTTCGCGGACGGTCCGAGGGCGATCACGTCGTATCCGGTACTGCGCCACGCATCGACGACGACGCGCATGGCGGTGGTCTTGCCGGTGCCGGCCGGACCGACACCGGCAGCCAGCAGCGCACCCGAGAACAGGAAGTGCTCGACAAGTGCCTTCTTGTCCGCGCCGAGATCCCAGCCTTTGCGTTGGGTGTGCGCGGCAAGGGCCGCGGTGTAGGCGTGCGCAGGTGCCATGACCGCGGTCGGGGTGTGGGCGGCACCGACGAGGCGGTGTTCAGCGGCGAGGATCGCTGCGCTGGTGTAGGTCTCGTTGCCGTGCACGGTCAGAATCGACGCCCCGTCACTGCGCTGCAGGGCCTTGGGTGTCGCGTCGACCTGCCGGGTCAACCGGATGGACTCTGCGCCGAGCGCGGCTTCGGTGACCTTCTCGGCGACCGCGTCACGCTCGGCCGCGGTGGCAAACACGAGTGGCCGTAGTTGTCGTTGGACTTCGGCTTGGATGTGCCAGCGGTTCCAGCTCGAGCGCTGCTGTGCGATGCGTGCGACTGCGGTGCGCGCGATCTCGCGGTGGTCGATCGCAGCGGCATCGGTAACGGTGATCGTGTTCCCGATGCTCTTCTTCAAGGCTGAGTTCAGGGCGCGGCGGCCGACGACGTCGAGCGCTCGTTCACGCCATTCCACGCGTTGGGCACCGAGCGATTTCGGTGGTGCTTTCTCGTTGCGGGTCTCCAGGGTCGCTTGGTCGGCGAGGCGCATCTGCATCGCGGTCGAGGGGTCTTTGCCGTGGGTCCTGCGGTATTCCGAGACGAGCTTTTCCAGTCGTGACTCGATGGCGTCGCGGCGGGAGAACTCGCTGAGCAATGCGGTGGGGATGCCCTCGATTTCTCGGACGGCGCGCTTGTTGATTCCGGTGCCCGGTCGGTCGGCGAACACAGTGCCGAGCTCGCGGGTGACGTACTCCTCGATGAGGGTGTTGTAGCGCTCGGATGCGGCGACGGCGAGCTTGTGCAGCACGCGGCCATCCAGGCTGCGCCATTTGCCGTCGACGCCTTGCACTTTGGTGGAGATCGCGACGTGGGTGTGCAGGTTCGGGTCACCGTTGCGGTTGTCTCGGTGATCGAACCGGGTGTACATCAGGCCGGTCGATTCGATCTGTCCGACACCGGCTTTCCCGACGCGGGTGTAGGAGGCGTTGTCCTCGACCCAGCCGATGGCATCGGTCACCGCGGCGCTGTGTGCGCGCTCGATCGCAACGCGGGTGTCGTCGTCGCCCAGGCCCCAAAGAACCGACACCGACTTCTGTGGCGTAAAAACGCAGTCATAGCCGGCGACGGGTTGACGTTCGCGCCGTTGCTGCGAGGCGATGTAGCGAACGAGTTCGGCTTCGCTGGCCGGTGATCGGCCAACTTCGCGGTGGAACTCGTCTGCTCCGACGCGATAGCGGATCTGCTGGCACTGCTCGGCGGTGAGCGACTTTCCGCCGGCGGCGCGGTCGTTGTCGATCTCGGCGCGGATGCGTTTCATCAGCGGCACCTCGTTGCGGAAGCTCGCGAACTTGCGGCCCAGCCGCACTCTCTCGATCGCCGCATCCGCCTTCGCACCGTCGAGGACCGCGGCCTCAATCAACGCTTCGGCTTCGGGGTGCAGTCCTTCGCCGAACAGGGCTTTCATCTGGTCCTCGCGGACGTACCCGGCCACGCCGAGCTCGGCCGAGGCCCGCCCTCCCCAGATGCCCGGTTCGGTGCCTTCGGCGGCGTAGTAGTCGGTGAGGTCTTGGCCGCGTTCGAGGCGAATGTCGGCGCTGGCGACCTCGCGGGTGAGGTAGGTGTAGCCGTCGCCCGCGTGCAGCGCGTGGACGGTCATCATCGCGGCCACCGCCGCCGACGAGCCGGTGTGCGACGAGATCTCACGGGCCGATCTCGCTCGAATTCTGCTTCTGAATCGCGCGGCACAGTCGCGATAGTACGCAGATTCCGCCCATGGACACTAATAGTGCAAGAGGTGTGTGACGTTTGGTTTTTCATTTTGCGAAGAGATACAGGAAATCTGAAGTCGATAGTATCTAGATTTCGGACGAATTAGAACGTGCATGGACGGTGAGGGACGAAAGTTGTAGCTAGACAGATGAATCAGGGCGCGTATGGGTACGTAGCACTCTTCCGCCGGCCGGCATGTCGGCGGTAGCCTGTCGCGTATGACTCCCTCAAACGGTGGACCGATCAGCGCTCGGGAACGGGCTCGGCGGGCGAATGCGCAGCGATTGTCGGACGCACAGTTGCGTTTGAAGAATCAGGAGCAGGATTTGATCTCGTATTTCGATGCGACCCGCGACGAACAAAAAATCAACGACGATGTGACCACGAGGATCGAGCGGTTGCGGCGGGACGCAGAGACCAAACTTGACGCGGCGTATGAGAGACGCGCAAGAGCACTGGCCGAGCTCAAGAAACGCGGTGAAACATACGCCAGCATCGCTGCCTTGGTGGATCTGTCAGTGCCCGAAGCGACGCGGTTGGTCAAATCGACGATGACGGCACGTGCGACCCTCAGGTCGGATATCGGTCCGGCTGCAGAGAATGACGCGGGTGGCACGAGTAGCACAGAGGAAAGTTTCGAGGGCCCTGGGGATTCCGCATCAACTGCGTCTGCAGAGCCTTGGATAGATGGGGACGCGGGGGCGGATGAAGAGGGCGCGCGCAGCATCGCCTGACAAACGAGTTGAGCTAGCGCCGCAGGCCTTACGCCGCCACATCGAAGGTCCCACCTCATTGCAGCACAACGGCAATTTGAGAACGCAATGAGAACGCACGCCCACTGCACATGGTTACGGCAAAATACTTATGTCGTTGGCGTGGTGTTGAATCCGGCTCCAGGTAGGAGGTGAACGATCGTGATCGCACTTGTTGCCATCGGCTTGATCGCCGTAGGAGCGCTGTGGCGCGATGGGAAGTCCGAGACAGGTTGGCGGTTCGCTCCCCTGCGGGCAACGGGAGTCATCGCCGGCGGCGTGTTTCGCATCGGCGTGACTATTGCGTCGATCATGTTTTCCGTAGTCGTTGCTGTTGCCGTCGGCGCGTTGCGCAGCACCTTCCAATAGGCCGTCGAAGCTTCGTCACGTAGCGAGCTTGCAGCATGGTTCGTATGCGTGACGGACTGAAGGGGCTGCCGGATGCGATCAACGCCGTCAGGGAGTTGGCGGTGGTGCAGACACTGCCCTACCGTCGCGCAAACCGTCTACACCGCCACCCGGTCTCTTAACGGATGGCGGTGTAGACGGTTTGCTCACGAATGCCACGCTGCAAGCAGTTGCTGAGCACCCGCAACGCAGATTCGCCACCATGCACTTTACCGGTGGACTACTTCGCAATCCGGCGAGATTTGGAAGCAGTGCGAGAAACGCGTCCAGAAAGGGCCGCGAGGTCGGCTGCCGCGAAAGCGCTGACGCGGACGCGTGGTTGCCGCATAAGGTAGCGGGACGAGAGCGGCCCATCCGGGCAGTCCACTTGCCTCTTATCGCCTGGCCAGCTGGTCGCGTTCTCTCAACCTAAGGAGTTCTTGTGGACGGCCCTTCAGTCACCGATCCACGCTGCACGCGAGGTGGAGCCAAATGAGCCTGGGGGACGTGGACCGCCGCCTTCTGTGGGTGCGCGCGGGAGGGCGATGCACCCTGTGCAAGACCTACCTCCTTGAGGGCAATCTCAGCGCCAAAGAGGTACCCCTAGGTGAAGGCGCGCACATTGTGGGACGGGAGAAGTCCAAGAAGTCGGCTCGTGGCCTGCACGAGCTGCCTGTGAACGAGCGCGACACCGCCGACAACCTCATGCTGGCGTGCCCGTCGTGTCACAACGAAATCGACAAGCAACTGGTTGCTGGCCTTCTGGATGTGGACTTTCTGCTTGCGAAGAAGCGCGAGCACGAAGCGGACATCAAACAGCGCACCGGGCTGGCCAAGGATCGCCGCACCGCCATCGTGCGGATGGCCGGTGAGATCCGCGGCCGCCGGGTCATGGAGATGCCACGAGACGCCGCGGCTGAAGCCGTCATCCAGTCCTCCGGACGCTTCCCGCACTTCGCCGAGTCCTACGACCGCCAAGGAGTCGAGATCGACCTGCGGGATCTGCCCGGCGAAGAACCTCTAACCGACAACTACTACGAGACCTCCCGGGCCAAGATCGACCGCGCCGTCGAATACCAGATCCGTCCGGCCATACAAGAGGGATCGATAACCCACCTGAGCGTCTTCGCGTTCGCCCGCCTTCCGCTACTGGTCTACCTAGGCGCGAAGCTCGACGACAGCTTTCCCCTCGACGTGTACCAGCGGCACCGCTCAAGCGGTTCCTGGAGCTGGCCCACCGACGTCCTCACTGCAGGCTTCACCGTCACCCCCTCCGTCGATGGAAACCAGGACGCGGCGGAGGGTGTCCTTATCACCAACCTGTCCGGCACCACCCCACTCACTGACCTCCCGCCCGACCTTGACGGGTTGCCCAACTGGGCAATCGACATTGACGGCGACACGGCCGAGGACGTCTTCCGCAGCCCTGCCGACCTGGCCGCGTTCGTGGAGACGATCCGCGCGTTCTTCACAGGACTAGAGAGCACCCACAAAGGCATCAAGCGCCTTCACTTGTTCGGCGCCATGCCAATCTCGTCGGCGATCGCGTTCGGCATCTGCCTGAAGTCCGACAGCCTGCGGCCGGTCGTCGCCCTATACGACCGCACCCCCACCGGCTACCGCTACGCCCTGGAAGTATGAGCAAATGACGATCGACTTCGACACGCACTTCCACGCGTTCCTGACCAACAGCGTCAACCTGAAGCCGCACAAGCTCATTCAGCTCGAAGAGCGTGTCGCCGCCATTACCAACGCGTTCCAGAACGACGGCACAGTCGGCCACATGTATAAGGAGCACACCCCTCAGGGCTCGTGGGCCCATGAGACGATCATCAATCCCGTCGGTGCCTTCGACGAGTTTGACGCAGATATCCTGCTCCACCTCGAACAAAACCCCGACTGGAACGACAACCCCAAGGCGTACCTCCAGCAGGTGCGGGCAGCGTTCAAGCGCAACACCACATATAAGGACAAAATCCAGCGGAAGAACCGCTGCGTCCGCATCCAGTACGCCAACGAATGCCACGTCGATGTCGTCCCTTCAATCACTCTCGACGACGGCAGAGAGGCAATCATCTACTACCGCGACAACGAGTTCGAGGAGACGAACCCGGTCGGCTTCGCGGACTGGATGAAAGAACGAGACGACATCACCGACGGCCAGCTGCGTCGCGTCATCCGACTCTTCAAGTGGCTCCGCGACTTCAAGAACACGTTCTCATGCCCGTCGGTGATCCTGACCGTGATGCTCGGCAATCGGGTTCAGTGGTGGAACGCAAACGAGGAGTACCAGGACATCCCGACCGCCCTGGTCAACCTCCTCGAGGCCCTCAAGCTGTGGTTGGACGGGCACCTGACGATGCCGCTCCTGGACGACCCTAGTTGCCCAGGCCTGAGCTTCAACCACCGATGGGACGAGGACAAGTACGCGAACTTCAAGCAAAAAGTCAGCGACTACGCTGCGATCTCGCGCGAGGCCTACGACTTGCAGGGCGACGACGATGCTGCAGCGCTGAAAACATGGCAGAAAATGTTCGGCCCCGAGTTCGCCGCCAGCGAGGTCACCGAGGCACGAACCGCTCTGGCCGCCAGCATGTCCGGCAAGTCGCTCACGTCGACAATTGACGACATCGCCCCGCACGAGGAGTTCATCACCAGCAAGTATGGCCACGTTGAGCTGCGTTACACCGCTCAGATCGACGCCAGAATCCCGGGATCGCGTCGCAGTGAGCTGCTGCGACGCAGCAGGGTGGTCGGTCGTAGACGCTCTATCAAGTTCCACCTCAAGACCGACGCCCCGGAGCCGTACGACGTCTTGTGGAAGGTACGCAACCGAGGCGTCGAAGCCGAGCGGCTCGGTAAGCTGCGAGGCGAGATCCGGTACGGCGGCAACGAGAGCCGCAACCTGCACCAGGAGTACACCGAGTACCGGGGCACGCACTACGTCGAGGCGTACGTCGTCCGGAACGGCATGGTAGTTGCCAGCGACCATCACGAGGTGAAGATTGTTTAGCAAGCTATATTGGCCGGAGTTTGCGTGTCGATGAAGAATGCGGATATCGGAGCTGGTTACGCTAACGAACACAAATGCGGTTGCGCATTGCGAATGCATCGAAGAAAGGTTCTCCGGCTGTGGCCAAACGAGTGACAACCCAATTGGTGGACGATATCGACGGGTCAGTCATTGACGACGAATCCGGCGAGACTATCGAATTCGCGATCAACGGCGTCGAGTACTCGATCGACCTGAAGGCGAAGAACGCGAACGAGTTTCATAAGAAGCTCGACTACTACGTCGAGCATGCGACGCGAGTCGGTGGCCGCAAGCGCAGGCCCTCACCCGCTGCCGCGTCGGCCGCTACAGCGGCCGACGGATCAGCCAAGCGTGATCCAGAGCAGACGCGTGCGATTCGGCAGTGGGCATTCGATCAGGGCTACGAGATCAGCGAACGCGGCCGCATCCCGGCCGACATTGAAGAAGCGTACAACGCCGCCCACTGACGGGCGGTGAGCTTCCCGCGTCTACGTGAGCGGGCGGCTTCATGTTCTCTCTGCGGCCCGGGCTGTGGCAGGACGTAGCGCAATGGAGTTCGATTCGCCTGCCGCCCGCATGGCGGCCACTCGTTCTGCGTAGTCGACGGCATCGATTCCCGACGTTCGCGAAATGACGAAGGCCCGTCCCTTGGTTGGGGGCGGGCCTTGTCGGATTGATGGGGTGTTCAATCAGTCGGCGGCTTAATGTCTTTGCCTGCGGCGACGTCGCGTAGCCACTGCGGGACTGGATCGTTGTCGTACTCGCGGAGCTTGATCGAGGCTCCTGCGGCCGCGGCGCGGACCTTCCGGCGTTGCTCGGGAGTCCACGCCCGGCGCGGTTCGGTGGTGGTCATGGGCGCTCCTCGCGGTGGGTTGTAGGTCCATTGTCGCTGTTGTCGTCGGTTTCCGCCAGGTCGTCGCTGCTGGGCGCAATATCGCGGTCGGCAATTGCTCGAAGTGTCCGACGGTCGGTCTTGGCGATGAAGGGCGTTGCGGCGACAGTGCCGAACACTGTCCAGCCGAGCGCAACTTCGTCTGGGTTGTCGCTGACGGTGCGTTCGAGGCACCAGGTGATTCGTTGCCAGGATTGGGAGCGGTTGTCCGCTCGGGTGCGTTGGTTGACGGTTCCGGCGACGCCGACGACGGCGAAGACGCCAACTACGAGGGTGATCCAGGCTTGTGCTGGCACGGGCCGGGTTCCTTTCATATGGTGGGTTCGGAGTGCGGCGCGCTGCGCAGCACCTTCTGGCATCTCGTCGAAGTTTCGTCACGTGGCGGGCTTGTGGCGTGGGCAGGACGTTGCTTGGTGCACGGGTGCGCACCGCCTCAGCGTCGTGGCGTTGACGCAGGATTGTATCCGGTCTGCAACGGTCGATCGATACCGTGCAGGTCAGATCACTACGTCATGCGCCCACTCGTAAACCCAGCGTGGCAACTTGGGTGCATCGAACGGTGCGTTAGCGAAACTCGATCCGAAGCGCAATGCGCACTCGGGGATCGCATCGACGGTACGGGAGCCGAAGCACCTGGCTGCGACGATCCATTGTCCGCGGTGATGCACTCGGATCGCGGTCGACACGGTGCACCGCCCATCAGAGTATCCGGCGGTCAGCTGGTGGCATTCCCATTCGACGTGCTGGTTCTGTCCGAAAAAGTGCGTCAACGTCTCGGCGAAGGATGGCCCGTAAAGGGTGCCTCGGTCGGTGTCGATGCGGATGAAGTTCATGGTGTCGGCTTCTCGAGTCATGGCGGCAATGCGATGTGTGCGTTGAATGTTGCTCAGAACAGCGGAATCTGATTGCGGGCCGCGAGACTCTCGCGGAATTCCCGGAACGTGCACAGAAGGTTTGTGGCGACTGCCTCGGTGTAACCGATGGACCGCGCAACTTCGTTCAGTGTGTTGCCGGCGGCTAGGGCTTCATCTATCTCACGCCCGGCAGCGAGGTCCTCGACTTCGTCTGTATCGAGATGCGCGGCGTCTGCGGCGGCCAACCGTGCAGAGGCAAGGGCAGCTCGACGCCGCTCACGGCCCGGCTCTGTCTCTTCCCGCGCCGTCACAGTGTGCTACCGCTGCGGAAGACGTTAAGGCGGTTTGTCGCTTCACGTTGCGCCCTTCCGATTTCGACGAGCTGGTCGAAGAGGAATTCTTCCGGCGCTTCCTCGGCGATCTGCTGAATTCTGATCCCTGCCTCGAAGAAGCTGCGTCGGTAACTTTCCGACAGGACCATGCCGGCGTAGTCGGTTGCTGATGCTCCGCATGCGTTCGCTGCGGTGACGTCGGTCAGTGTTCGACGCAGCCGTGCACCGCGGTGTCCACTAGCACCTGACCGGACAAGAACGCCCAGAACACTCGCGGGGTCGTGTGGGAGGTTGTCGATGATCAGCCCCTGCACGATGCCATACAGCTCGCGATAAACTGGATCGTAGAAATCGTTGGCCTGCAATGACGCTGCAATGCGGGCGGCCTCGTTGGTGTCCTGCAACCACATCAGTGCGCAGATGACCAGTGCTTCCGGTGCTGTCTCCGGATGGTCCGTCAGATCAGCGTGATCGTCGTCGTCGGTGGGTTCGACTGCTCTCAACGGGGTCATCTGTTCGCCTCGTTTCTATTTGCGGGTCTGTTGCGGGAGAACTGGCTTCGGTACTCCGGTGGCGCTGTGCTTGGTTATGCCGCGTTGGTCGTCATTGCGGAGGTGTGGGTCAGATGTAGAGAAGGTTCGGTGGTGCGGTGCCGTCGAACTGCTCAAGGCTGTCGAGGACGGCGTTGTAGTTCTCGGGCCTGCAGCTTCCGAGTCCGATGATGAGGGCACAGGTTCCGTCGAGTGTGACGAGGTAGGACGGCGGCGTTCCGTTGTCGGACGATGCGTGCTCGCGTGCGTCGAGGAGGGCAATACGGACGGCATCGGCGGCGGCCAGTTTCGCGCATTCGAGATTGGGTTCTGCTCCGGTTGCGGTCAGCAATTCGGGGTTGTCCTCGGGGTGTGTGGTGACGGTCCAGGTGATCATCGTTTGGTTCCTTGTCGCTCGTGCCGGCCAGCTGCTTCTAATCGAGCGTCACACGAGGTCCGTAACAAAGCGTTCGCTGCGGCGGCAGATCAGGCGAGGGTGTGGATAACTGTGGTGTCGAGTCAGCCTGTGGATAAACGACGTTCGGCCCCGGGGTTGGGGCCGAACGTGTGGTACTAGACGTCGTCGAAGACATCGAGGAGTTTGGCGGGGTCGCGGCGGTAGCGGCTGCCGTCGAGAAATACTCCGACGGCAGCACGGTGAACGCGTCGGAGTTCGGCCATCAGGGTGTCGTACCCGATGCGGTCGGTGATGCGCCAGGTGACAGGTCCCATGTGCAGGTCTACCCAGTGGATGGTGCGACGTTGTTCGGAGCTGTAGCGGTGGTGCGGCACTGCGGTGTGTTCGGGGCTATCGAGCCACAGGACAGAGATCGCGGCGGCCCCGAATTCTGCGCCTGGTTGCGCGGAGTGAGGGGCTTGTCCATCGGCTCCGGCGAGCGCGGCCCGGACGGTGGCAAATCCGGTGATGACTGCGGATACTGTTTCGGCGCTGCGGAAGGTCATCATGACGTGACCTAGTGCGACGATCATCTGCGCTTCGTCGGTGGCTGCGGAGGTAGCGGTGATAGTGGCCTGTTGGGGTCCGGAGACCAGGACGGTTGTGTGGGTGACGATTCCGGTAGTCCGCGCGTTGTGTGCGGCGGTGGTCCGTCGTCCTGTGCTGGAAGTATTTTGCGGCATGTCGGGCTCTCTTTCTGTTGCGGAACCGGCTCCCCCGGCTCTTTCGCTCTGCCAATTTCTTTCGCCGTCATCTGGCTCGAAGGAGAGAAGGCGGCGCACTGGACCGGCGTCCTGGCCCTGATCCGGAAAGTTTTCAGCCGCAGGCGCTTTGAAAAGTTTTCGGAGCCCACCGGGCCGGAGCAACGCGGAGTCAGGGCTGGGTAAGACGGGTCAGGGTGTTGCATGCTCGATCGGAGCCAGATGTGCGAAGGAAACTGTTCTTTGTGCTGTGCGGAGCGCAGCGGAGCTCAATCCGGAGACCGCCGGAGGTGGTCCCAGGGCAGCGCGCGTTTCGACGCGCTGAACCGTCCGGGGCGACCACCTCACCGCCATCGACAGCCTGGGGCGATTGTGCGGGAGCGACGAAGAGCAACATGGCTCTATGTCGCGGCAGCACTTCTATCCTGCGGACATGCGGTCACGCTCGCTGGCTGGCTTGTCATCAAACTTGGATTGCCCGTCCTGGTGGCCATCGACGATCCCCGCGGTGACTTCCTCCCACTTCCGATATCGGCGCATCGCGGTCGATGCAACGGAGCCGTCCGTTTCTCTACCGATTCGTGCCCACGACCATTCGCGGTGCGCGTGCCGAAGCCGCGCTGTCTCCGCAACTTCCGGTGTGAGGTCGTCTACTTGCAGTCGAAGCGAGTCCGCCGTGTCGGCGTGTTCTCCCCGCGTGCCGTCTTCGCCCTCTGAATCATCCCGGCTCGGACTGGGGCCTTCTTGACTGAACTCAGTCTCTGTCCTGTCCGGCTTCGCTGTGGCAGCACTTGGAGCGAACTCCACTCTGACGGCCCCGCGGGGCGCACGAAGTATGACGGCCAGCACTTCGGTCATCGCAAGGAGCGCAATAGGTGCAATGGTGGCAATGCCCGCCGAGACTACGGCCGGAAGCAAGGTCGCACTCAAGACTGCGTGGTACGAGTTACCCGCAATCGACGCTGACGCGGCAACACGCAAGATCGTGACGACGAAGCGACGGCCCTTGATCGTGCGGTTGTCCGTGTGATTCGACAGCGCAATGGCTGTCACTGTTGTCGAGACAATTGCGCCGTCCAACACCACTGGAATCACCCACGCCTCGCCGGGACCGATCCCAGCCATCACCGCGAGATCACGCAACACAGCGAAACTGAGCCAGAAGGACGCCCCGGCAATGCCTACTGTCAGCGCAATGGCCGTTGCGAGGGCCCACTGCAAGATCGCTGGATGGAGCGCAACGACGTCTGACGGCTTCGTTGTCAACGGGGTTGCCGCGGAGTGTGATCGGCTCATCGGATTCTCGGTCCTCGTGCGAGGGGGCCCGTTCGTTGCGGGAACGGCGCACCGTCGTTGAATCTGTTGCGCAACAACTCCAAGTAGTCTTCGATTGCCGCATTGACGAGATCTGACGGGCCTCGCGGCGCGCCGGGCGTTGCGGACAGCGCTTCGGCTGCGTTGAGAAGATCGTCGACGGTGGACTGGTACAGGTAGTACGAACGCTTCTGTTTTGCGTTGTCCGGTGACGGTTGCGCAACGGTCTCGGCCGACGAAACAGTGCCGTGGGGCTGCCGCGAGTTTTCCGGCGGATCGACCGGGCTCGATCCGGCGAGTGCGCTCTTCATACGTTCGGGCCGGGCCATCACAGGTGTCCCTTCGTGAGCAGCGCAAGGGTGTCGCGATAGATCGTCGACAGGCTGCGGGATTGTGTTGTCCCCCAGTCGACCAGGCTGGTTTGGGCCTCCATCGAATCTTTGATGACAACCCGCTTGGGAACGGCGTCACCGAGGATGTTGATGCTTGCGGCGATCTCGATCAATTGTTCTCGGCCGCTGATCGTCGCGATCTCGTGGAGGTTGACGATCGCACCGAGCATGACGAGGTCCGTGTTGTAGCTGCGCTTGACTGCATCGATGGTGCGCAGCAATCGCGCGAGTCCATTGGCTGAGAACAGCGCGGACTGAGTCACGACGACGGCGGCGCGCGCTGCAACAAGGGCGTTGATAGTCAGCAGATCGAGGCTGGGTGGGCAATCGATGAGGATCACGTCGTACACGCCTCGTACGACGTCGATTGCGTCGCGAAGCCGCCGTTCTCGGCCGGCACCGGCGACGACCAATTGATCGCGGACATAGGCCAGGGACTCGTTTCCCGGCACCGTGGGTACCAGGTATACGCCGGGCCAGATGGTGGGGACGACAGCATCGGCGATGGTCGCGTTCGACGACTCGGCGAGTACGTCGGCAACACCGACATCGTCGCTCTCTAGCTCGGTCCTGGTCAGGACTGTGCTGGCGTTGCCTTGCGGATCCACGTCGATAACGAGTGCTCGCTTCCCTGCTTGGGCAACGGCGTAGGCGAGGTGAAAGACGGTGGTGGTCTTGCCCACTCCGCCCTTCTGGTTGCAGAACGCAAAGATGTCAGCGGGCATGGTGGGTCTCACTTTCCATGGATGAATGGGACGAACTGGCGGTATTGCGGGTATGGGATGTAATGCACGCCTTGGAACCGACGGATGAGTCGCACCCTGTAGAAGTGTTGGATGTATTGCAGGTAAGGGGCACGAAGCGCGAGTCGCGTGCCATAGGCGAAATGCATGCCACAGGAGTATGAGAAGCGTTTATTACCAACACATCCCAAGCGCGACTCGCATCCTTTGTGGGCAATGGAGGTGTAACCACCGCAGGACGTATGACGCCCGTCGCCAGCGAGTCATCTGAGGCACTCTTTGCGGGTAATTCAGGTACGTCAGTTTTGCGGAACGCCGCCGCACCGCTAGCGGGAGCGGCCTGCACCGGCGAACTGCCGCGCCCGAGCTGAAGTAGCCAAATATGTTGCTCTGTTTGGATCTTCACGGAATCGACGTACACAACGTATATGAGTAAGCGAGCCGCGTGGGCTGAAAGATCGAGGCCTGAATGACGGTTCGTCATGCCGGACAACTTGGTCATGTCAGCATTGCAGATGGGTCGAGAGCTCAACTGGTACCTCCATGGTGGTGACGTATGAAAGACAAGGGACTTCGTTCGTTCCCTCCGGACCCCCCATGGCCCCTGAGCCAATTTCCGCACCCACGTTGTCCGCTCCACGCCCGATAGCCCCGCGCCTCGGTGGGCGCGCGGCTAATCGGTATCGCCACCGGTTCGATGATCAGTCGAGCTGGTGGTGCCTCGGGGCCGGTCTCCGAGGATTTACAAAGGGTGCACAGGCCGGCTGCAGGCTGGTGTTACGTCGGGCTCTGCCAGAAAACGACGCTGCTGAAGCACATCAGGCCTTGCTAGGAAGTTCCGTAGCCAAGGCCTGTGCGGCGCGAGCAGAAGAACTCGACCGCGCTGTCGCGGATCGAAACATGCGTCACCGCCCGCTCGGCCCCTGACGTAAATCGAGGGCGGAGAACGGTGACTCGGCGAAATGTCTTGAACGACTTCTCAAGACGCTCTATGATCGGTGGCGGAACTCCTTCCTCACGGGTTGTGGTTTCGACGCCCTCGGCCTCGGTGCTGGTAACACTGAGATTCTCCGGGGGCGTTTCAGTTTCCTGAGGGACAATTGGCTCTCGGCCTCACGCGACGCCTGAGCTAGCGTCGGATTGTGCCTCGAGACCTTCGATGTACTCATCGATGGCCGTATCCGGGATCAGCCGGCGCTTGCCGACCTTCACGCTCCGGATTTCTCCGGACGCGATCTTGTTGAAGAAGTTGGAACGTCCAAGTCCCGTGCAAGCCATAGCCTCCGGGACAGACAACAACCGTCTGGGCATCTTCAGCACCTCCACTGAATTGTGTAGTAGAGCCACATTCTGCAGGACATTTCTGGTCAGTCCACGTGGTTCCACCACAGAGTAACAAGTACGTAGCCGTCCCACAACGGGAAGACGTTCTCCGCTAGACTGCGTAACCATGACGCAGTCGTGGGCGGAATCGATCGTTGCCCGGGTCGCCTCGGAAGTGCGCCGACTTCGAGGTAAAGACCACTCCGCTCTGTCCGCAGCAAAGCTTGCCGACAGGACGGTTGACTTCGGGTGGGGGATCTCGCGATCTGTAGTCGCGGACTTGGAGACCGGACGCAAGAAGAGCTTGGACGTCTCGGAACTCCTGATTTTGGCTGCGGCACTGGGAGTCTCACCAGCACAACTGGTCTATCCGGACCTCCCCAAGGGAAGAGTCGAAGTACTCCCAGGGCTCCAGCAGGAGTCTCACGATGCCCTTCGCTGGTTCAGCGGGGAGGCTGGGCTGATGCGGCCGAGCTCCGAGTGGACCGAGGAGGAATCCGACGCTCCTGTCGAAATGTGGGTACGTGACACCTTCGACCCGAAGAACGATCGCGTTGGGATCACTCGTGAATGGCTTGATGCGTTGAAGGCGATGCGGCGTGCTCGGGTGCAGCTCCGAAACGGCCTTTCCAAGAATGAATCAGCTGAGCACATCGAGTCGATGCAATATCTGTACGAGGATGCTCGACGGCGTTCGGAAGAGCTCTTTAGACGGATGACCGAACTTGGCATGAACACGCAGGACGAAGAGGATGGCTAGGCAGCAACTGCCGCCACAGATCAAGAAGATCTACGTCACCAATCGGTCTACCGGCAGTACCGAGTTGCGGTATCAAATGACCGTCGACGCTGGTGGTGCCGACGCCACCGGCACCCGGGCGTCGAAGCGAACGCAGTTGCGTCGTCGATTTCTTACGGAGAAGGACGCTCGCGCAGCCCTATCCAAGGTGCTCGAGGAAGTCTCGAAGGGGACATTCGTTCCCTCCTCGACCACCACGGTCGAGGAGGCTTGCGCTGAGTGGCTTGCCGGACGACGCGTACGAGAGTCCACTAAAGCCGCGTACACCCATGCCCTTCAACCGCTGCGCGATACTTACGGCGCGCTAGCGGTGCAGAAGTTGACCAAAGGTCACTTGGACGCTCTGGTGAACGATCTGTTGGCCGGCAGCTCGGTCAAGCCCGATGGCCAACTGCGACGTCCGTGGAAGGCCACTTCGATCAATCCGATGCTCAACCTTGTAAGCGCAGTCCTCACCGGGCTGATGCGAGAAGGGCGATTGGTACGAGACGTTGCCGCGCTCGTCGACCGCGCGCCCCGTGTGCACGTCGAGATGCAGACATTCACGGAGGACGAAGTGCAACGCCTCCTGGAAGCATCGGCGTGCGATCGGAACGGCCACGCTTGGCTGCTTGCTCTGAGCGGCCTCCGACGCGGTGAGCTGTGCGGGCTTCAATGGAACGATGTCGATCTTCACGCCGGCAGCCTGACAATCAACAACACGCGAGTCTCGGTCAACGGACGTGTCGTAGAGGGCCCTCCAAAGACAGAAAAGTCCAAGCGCACGCTTCCCCTCACACCAGCCCTAAAATCCGCACTCGAAACTGCACACCGCTTGCAGGGTGTGGAACGAAAGAGCTCGACCTACGTCGGCCCCGGCACCTACGTCGTGTCCGACGCTGTTGGGCGACCTTTTCATCCCGATACGGTCAGCGACTATTGGCGCAGGCTCTGCACCAACAGCAAGGTGTCCGACATCCGCCTCCACGACGCCCGCCACACGTGTGGGACTCTGCTGCACCTTCAGGGTGTGCCGATTGCCGTCATCTCGGCATGGCTCGGGCACTCGGACAACGCATTCACAATGCGCACCTACGTCCATTCCCAGAACCATGCGCTACTGGGCGCAGCCGACACTTTGCAGTCACTCGTCCGGCGTCGCGACGAGCCATCCGACGATGCGCGTTGACCGGCGTTTGTCCGCAACCGTCCACATAGGAGTAGGCAGTCTCACCAGGCGCTGTTCCGGCGAGTTCTGCGGCACTTGTGACATTCTGTGACACTGAGCTCGCCTAATCGGCAATGAATTTCATTACTAGTAGCTCAAAATGCCAGTTCAGAACCCTTTTTCAGTGGAGCCTCCTAACGGGATTGAACCGTTGACCGCTCGCTTACAAGGCGAGTGCTCTACCGCTGAGCTAAGGAGGCAGTGAAGCGAAGCCAGCATATCCGTTCATCGGACGCTCAGTAACAACAGGTACCTTGTCCGTGGATCACCCCAGCAACGTGTAAAGACGGTCATGACTTTCCTGCAAGACCTGACGGCTTCGCTGAGCCGTCTCACCGGTGAGCGTCGGGCCACCATCGATACGCCGACCGCAGCACCGTCGCCCCTTCGTCCGATCGATCTGACCGACGATGCGTCGGTTGCGGAGGTGCTGGACCTCGCGGTTCGCGTCGGCGAAGTGCTGTTGGCCTCGGGCACGGCAGCGATGGATACGGCGACTCAGGTGCAGTACATCGCCGCGACGTACGGCCTCGCGCGATGCGATGTCGATGTCACGTACAACTCGATCACCCTCAGTGCTCACCGGGGCCCGACGCGTCCTCCGGCGTCGACGATGCGCATCGTGCATTACCGCTCGATGGATTTCACGCGCCTGGCCGAGGTCGACCGTCTCATTCGCGCGGTGCGCGTGAAGATGGTGCCGCCGAGCGCGGCGCTCGAGCGGCTCGACGAGATCACCAAGGCTCCGCACCCGTACAACCGGTGGATTGCGACCCTGGCGTGGTCGGGCATGGCCGCGGCCATCAGTGTGTTGCTCGGCGGTGGCGCGTTGGTGGCTGTGGTCAGCTTCCTGACGACGATGGTGATCGACCGCATCGGACGCGTCCTCAACCGTGCGGGCCTGCCGTTCTTCTTCCAGCAGGTTGTCGGCGGCTTCGTGGCGGCGACACCGGCGATCACGCTCTACAACTTCCAGGACCAGCTGAACATCAGCATTTCGCCGTCGCAGATCATCGCGGCCGGGGTGATCGTGCTGCTCTCGGGGCTCTCGCTCGTCGGCTCGGTGCAGGACGCGATCACCGGTGCCCCGATCACGGCGGTGTCGAGATTCTTCGAAGTGTTGATGATGACGGGCGGCATCATCGCCGGCGTCGCGACATCTCTGCGGTTGGCCGCGCTGATCGGCAGCGATCTGCCGCAGATCAGCAACCTGGCCCCACCGGACATCCTGCAGGTCCCCACCAAGGTGATCGCCGGCGCAGCAGCGTCACTGTTCTATGCGCTGGCTTGCTACGCCGAGCGTCGTGCGTTGACGGCTGCCTTCATGGGCGGCTTCGCGGGATCGCTGGTGTATCTGCTCTCGCAGACGCTCAATGTGGGACCGATCATCGCCTCGGCCATCGCTGCCACCGTCGTCGGATTCGCGGGTGGTCTGTTGGCTCGTCGTGCGCTGATTCCGCCGTTGATCGTCGCCGTCGCGGGCATCACTCCCCTGCTCCCCGGCCTGGCGCTGTACCGCGGTCTGTACGCGATCCTCAACGACCAGCTACTGCTCGGTATCAGCTCGTTGTTCGCGGCGTTCGGCGTCGGCTGCGGCCTGGCCGCGGGTGTGACATTGGGTGAGTGGGGTGCCCGCACCCTGCGTCGACCACGCATCATCGCGCGCACGGAAGAACTCCTACGCCCGACGCTTCGCCGCACAGAAGAACCGCGCCGACCGACTGTTCGTCGGCGGCGCGGTACGAGCCCTTCGTAGAAGGCGGAACTCAGGCCTCTGTGCTGGGGGTTCCCTCAGCGGATGCGCGTGCAGCAGCGTCGGCCTCCATGGCCTCACGCAGGCTGCGCGGACGCATGTCGGTCCAGTTCTTCTCGACGTACTCCAAGCACGCGGCGCGGGTGTCTTCACCGAAGACGACACGCCATCCCTGAGGGACCTCGGAGAACGTCGGCCACAGCGAATGCTGGTCTTCGTCGTTGACCAGCACGAAGAAGCGTCCGTCTTCGTCATCGAACGGGTTGGTACTCATCTCGCCTCACTCGTCGCGAACGTTTGGTTGGTAAGTCTGCACCGTGAGGTGCCACACGACCCTAGCAACGCAGGTCGGGCCGTGGTGCCGTCAGGCCTTCAAGAAGCCGAGCAGTTCCGCATTGACGGCCTCGGGACGCTCGAGATATCCGTAGTGCCCGGCGTCCGCTATCTCGACGTACCGAGCACCGGGGATGGCGTCGGCCAGTTCCTTGCCCAAGTACGGCGGGATCATCCGATCGTCGGCGAATCCGACCGACAGGCACGGCACCGACACGCCACGGTAGGCCGCAGTTCGATCGAAATCGTCCTCCATGCCCAGCTGGGCGCGCACGCCCGCGGACGGCGAGGAGGCCGAGAACTCGAACAGGTCGAGCCAGTCGCGTGCCCCGCGAGAATCACGCAACGTCGCAGGCGACAGGTTCATCACCGCTGTCACCGCAGCCGAATAGGTTCCCGGGAGCTCGACGCGCTTGTCGTAGAGCGCTCGTTCGCCGTTGGCGAGAGTCTTCTGAAATTCGTCGACCCGCGCGTGGCCGGCGAGGAAGACCGCTTTACGAACCAGGTCGGGCCTACTCAGAGCAAGCTCCTGCGCGACGCGTGAGCCCATCGACGTTCCGACGACGTAGGCCTTCTCGTCGCCGTTGCGAACGAGCTCGATCAGGCCGGCGGTATCGGCGACCATGTCCTCCATGGTGATGCCGTGCGTGCTCTCCGACGACGGAGCGATGCCGCGATTGTCGAAAGTGCACACCCGGTAACCCGCTGCTGTGAGAGCCGGCACCTGATGCAGCTCCCACACACGGCCGGGGCTACCGGTGCCCATGATCAGAACTACCAGGTCTCCACTGCCCTTGACCTGGTAGTTCAGGTCGATACCGTTGATCTTGGCGATAGGCATACGTCTCCTTACTGCTGATTCGTCCGTCGGGGATCGTATCGTCCGACACCGACACGGGGTTACTCGAACAGCCAGTGGGTACCTGGTGTTACATGACTGACGAGAACGTAGCGGGCGAAGCACGCAAGGGATTGCTCGACGGAATCAAGGGCAAGGCCAAAGAGGTCGTGGGCGCGGTGACCGGCAACGACTCGTTGACGGCCGAGGGCCAATTACAGGCTGCTCAGGCTCGTGAACACAAGGAGGCCCAGGCCACGGAGCGGGTCGCCGAAGCGCAGGCCACCGAAGCCGCCGAGGAACTGGCCGACGTTCGCACGTCAGCCGAAAGCCGTCGGGAGGCCGCAGAGGAGAACGCCGCGGTCACCGAGGCGCAGGCAGATCGGGTGCGTGAGACGCAGGTGGTCGCGGCCGAGCAGAACAAGCGCGAAACGATAGCGCAGGAGCGCGCTGCCGCTGAGGTCGACGCGACCGCCGAGCAGATCGAGGCCGAAGAGGACCGGCGCATCGAGCAGGCTGCCGCGGACTCCGACGAAATGGTGGCCGCGCAGAAGCACCAGGAGGCGCTTCGTCAGGCCGAGGCCGATCGCAAGAAGGCCGAAGAGCTCCGCAACCAGGCCTGAACCACTACTGCAAAACAGGAGTTTCATTACATGAGTGTCCTAGCCATACCGATGACCATTCTTCGCATTCAGTACAAGATCGCTCGAATTCCGTTGCAGCTCATCGAGACCAACGTGGTCGAGAAGATGAACGCGGAGTCACCTGCGCGCCTGGTGTACGAGCACACGCTCGGTTCACTGGACCGTGCCGTTGGAAACCTGTTGGGAGACAAGGGACTCGCCGATCGCGGCGAGACCTTGGTCGACAGCACCGAGAACCGTGCCGAAACAGCGCGCCTCGACGCCGAAGCTCGGGCCAAGAAGGCCGCAGCCAACGACGAACTGAAGGTGGCTCGCGAGACCGCCGAAAAGGATCGCCGCGCAGCCGACGCCGCCGCCCAGGAAGCCGCACGTGACGCCCGCCAGGAGGCCGAGCAACGCAAGCGCGAGGCCGCTCAGGATGCCGAGCGTGAAGCCGCCGCCAAGAAGAAGAAGGCCGACGAGCAGGCCGCTGCCACCGCGAAAGCCGCCGAGGATCGCAAGAAGGCGCAGCAGGCTCAGGTCGACAAGCAGGAGAAGCTGGCCGCCGCGCCGTCCGAGGCCGAACTGGCCGAGGCCGCGGAGCGTTCCGACGAGGCCGCCGCCAAGAAGGACGAGGCAGAGCGCATCGAGAAGCTGTTCATCGCCGAGAAGAACAAGGACTGACTTCGGTACTGTCGGCGAATTACCAATCTCCGGCAGGACCTCACACCCTTTTTGCCGACTGCGCGCCCCTACTCGCATCAGAGCATGGGCGCGCAGTCGTCAATTGGGGCGCGCGCTCCCCGCCTACCACTTGATCAATCGAGAACGCGAGCGAGGAACGCAGCAATGTTGTCTTCGACTGCTGCGGTGCGGGTCTCGACATCGAAGTCTTCCTTGAACTGCCGTCCCAATGCCGGGGTCTTCTTCTTTCGCGCGTACAGCGAGCACGCGAGGTCCGAGCAGATGTAGGTTCCCACCGTGTTGCCGCGCCTGCCGGATTCGCCTGCCTTCGCGGCAGCCATCAGCGAGACGCCACCGTTCGCGTGTGTGGTGAGGCAGATGCTGCACATCTGCGCTGTGCGTGGACCACCGACTTTGTAGCGCAACGAGATTCCACGCAAGCGATCCCCGGAGGGAACGACGATGTAACTCCTGCCGGCAAGCTTGGGATCGACCCAACCGAAGAAGTCGAGATCGCTCCACGGCACAGCGTCGAACATCTCGGGAAGGGAGAGCCTTCCGGCGTCGCCTTTGGACGAGTTGACGAACGACGACCTGATGTCGCGTTCGGAGATCGGTTCCATGTCACTGCCTCCAGTGCTGTAAGAGTGTGTCGATTCCGTCGAGGATGCGAGCCCAGGACTGCTGCGAGTCGGGCGCACTGTGACCGAACGAGCCCGACGCATCGAGGCTGGCATAGCCGTGAAACACACTGCCGAGCAATCGAACTGCGTGTACCTGATCATCTTCGCCGAGGTCGTACCCCCGGAGGATTGCTTTCATCATTGCCGAGTGACGCACTCCCGCACTTGCAAGAGCAGTCTCGTGATCGAGTGGAAACTGCGTCGCCGCATAGCGACCGGGGTGCTCCCGCGAATAACCGAGATACGCATTGGCGACGGCGACCAACGCGTCCTTGCCCGCTCGGCCTGCCAGCGCCTCGGACACCCGATCGGCCAGTTCCTCCAACGCCAGCAGCGCTATCCCGACGTTCAACTCGTGCGCGTTCTTCAGGTGCGAATACAGGCTCGCCACCTTGACGTCGAAGCGTCTGGCCAGCTCACTGGCGGTAACGCGGTCGAAGCCGACCTCATCGGCCAGATCCGCTCCTGCTGCCACGATGCGCTGCGCGGTCAATCCTGCGCGTGCCATACCGGCCTCCTCGTTCTTTCGAGGACACCGTATCCAAACCTAATAGCTATAGGCAAATTGCTAAAGCAATCAGCGACCCTGCCACGCCTCCCACAGCTGTGCGTATCGTCCACCGGCCGCGACCAGCTCCTCGTGCGGGCCCTGTTCCAGAATCTTCCCGTGTTCGAGGACCACCACGCGGTCGGCGGCAGCGGCCTGCGTCAGCCGATGCGCGACGATCAACGTGCTGCGCCCCCTGGTCGCTGCCTCGGCCGCAGCTTCGAGATCTCGCGCACCGGAACTGCCGGCCTCCGCGGTGGCCTCGTCCAGCACGGCGACGGCCGGGTCGGCGAGAACCAAACGCGCCAAGGCCAATTGCTGCGACTGTGCCGCGGTCAATTGATGCCCACCCTCGCCGACGGCGGTGTCGAGGCCGTTCTCGAGCGCCTCGACCCACGCCCACGCTCCGACGGTGCGCAGTGCGGCTTCGACGTTTTCACGACCGGCATCCGGGGCGGCAAGCAACACGTCGTCGATCAATCGGCCGGCGAACACGTGTACTTCCTGGCTGACGATCGCGACGTGTCGCCGCAGGCCCTCACTGCCCAGCGCATCGAGTGATGCGCCGCCGACACGAACCGTCCCCGACGTCGACGCCATCGAGCCGGCCGCAATAGCTGCAATCGTGGATTTGCCTGCGCCGGTGGATCCGACGAGCGCGACGGTCTCCCCTGCGCCGACCCGCAGGTTCACTCCGTGCAGAACCTCGTGGCCGGACTCGTACTCGTGCCGCAGATCGGTGACGTCCAAGGTGGCGTCGGACGGCACGGACCCGTCGCCGACGGGTCGCTCGTCGGGAATGTCGATGACACCGACCAGCCGGGCCAGAGACGCTCCGGCGGACTGGATGTCGTCGAACGTGAACAGCAGGGTGCCGATCGGATTGAACAGTCGGTGGAACAGCAGCGCCGCAGCGGTCGTCTCACCGACGGTGACGTAATCGCCGCGCACCAGCAGGAATCCGGCCAACAGGATCACCGACAGTCCGACGCATTCGGCGCGATTGCTTCGCGATCCGAATCGGGTGAACAAGCGGAACACGTCGACACCGATGTCGCGGGCCTTCGCCGACGCCCGATCGATCTCTTTCAGATGCGCCGACTCGAGTCCGTACGCACGAACGGTTTTCGCGCCCTGCATGCTGCTGACGAACGACTGCGCTCGCTCGCCCATCGCCACGCGTTCGGCCGCGTACTTCGGTGCCGAGCGCGGCAGATACCAGCGCAGCGCGAGGACGTACATCGGCAGCGCGACGAGCCCAGCCAGGCCCAGCCGCCAGTCGATGCCGAGCATCGTGATCATGCTCAGGCATACGAGCAGGAACGCACCGACGAGCTGCGGGATCACCTCACCGATCGACTTCGCCATCACCGCAACGTCGTCGCCCACCCGGGAGAGCAAGTCGCCCTTGCCCACTCGCTCGAGCGTGGCCACCGGCAGATGCAGTGCGCGGCGCACGACGGCCTCGCGCAGCGACGCCAGAATGCCCTCACCCAACGTGCTGATGAGATAGCCGCTGAAACCGGTGACGATGCCGCCGACAACCGCGGCCACCGAGATGACGACGACGACCCCGACGATCGTCGACGAGTCGGCCCCGTCGCGGACGCGGTCGACCAAGACCCCGAAGACATAGACCGGCACCAGCGACATCGCCGCCGCAAGGGCGCCGAGGAGCAGCGTGACCGCCGTGCGCACCCGTCGTAGTTTCAGCTGTTCCAGCAACCACCGACCGGATCGGGCTCCGGTGGCGATCGGAAGAAGTTCGGGGGTGGTCATCGCAGCACCGCGTCCTTGTACTGCGCGTCCGAGGACGCGAGATCGTGGTGCGTTCCCTCGGCGACGACGCGGCCGTCGTCGACGACGAGAACGCGATGGGTCACCGACAGCAGCGCAGGGCTGGTGGTGATGAGGATCGTTGTCTGCGAGCTTCTTTCGGTGTGCCGGAGCTCGGCGATGCCGCGGGCGATGGCGTGCTCGGTGACGGCGTCGACGGCGGTAGTGGGGTCGTGCAGTACCAGGACCGGGGCGTCGACCGACAGCGCTCGCGCCAACGCCACTCGCTGGCGTTGGCCGCCGGACAGGCTGGCTCCGCGGTCGGTGACGGCGTGATCGAGACCGGCCTCGTGCAATTCGACGACGTCGGTGGCCGCGGATGCCTGGAGCACTCGGTCGAGTTCGGCGTCGGGCCGCTCCCGCCCGGCGGTGACGTTGCTGCGGACCGTTCCGGCGAACAGGTCGGTGAGGTGCGGCTCGACGAGAACGGTCTCGCGGGAGCGTCGAAGATCGATCTCTCCCGCCGGAATGCCGCCGACGCGAACAGATCCGGTGTAGTCGGCGTCGGAAATCTGACCGGACAGCAGCGCGGCGAGCGCCTCCCCGTCCTGCGGCCGGTAGGCGACCACGCCGAGCATCTCGCCTGGTTCTGCCCGGAAGGTGAGGCCGTCGAGCGATCGGAACCGAACGCCGTCGATGCCGAGATCGGTCCCCGCGGGCACCGCGGATTCCGACTGCGGCAGAACGTGTTCCGCACCGAGTACGAGGGCCAGCCGGTCGGCCGATCCGCGCACCATCGCCACGACGCCGGGGATCCTCGCCAATCCGGTCAGGGGTTCGATGACGAACTGGGCAAGGCCGATGACCGTGATCAACTCACCGACCGAAATGCGGCCCTGCAGCGCGAACCAGCCGGCGGTACCGGCGATCCCGACGGCCAGCAACGCGTTGACCGTTGCCGACAAGCCCTGATAGACGTTGTTCGCGCGAGCCAGCTTCAGAGTCGCCGCCAAGGCCGTTCTGCTCGACGTCACGAATCGCTCGGTCGCGGCGTTCTCGGCACCGATTCCGCGCAGCGGCCGGACACCGCTGACCAGATCGGTGGCCATACCCGATACGCCGGCGATCTGGGCCTGCTGGGCGGTTGCTGCGCGGGTGAGCAGTGGAGCGAGGCGCTGCAGCGCAACGAGGATGACCGGAGTACCGATGACGACGGCAAGGCCCAGGGGAACGTCGATGATCAACAACGCCACAGCCGATGCGACGACCGCGACGGCCGACGCGAAGACCCGGGCGATCAGATCGAGGATCCAGGACTCCTTCTCGGCGTCGGACGTCGAGACCGTCAACAATTCCCCCGCCGACAGCTCGGTACGTACACCCCGCGGATCGAGGACACGACCGGCGACCTCCACGCGCACCAGATGCGCCTCCCGCTCGATGGCGACGACGATGATGCGGGCACCGATCCGCCACGCATACGACAGGGTGACGAATAAGGCCGCGAGACCGACCAGCGAGACGCTCATCGCCGTCACATCACCGGTGTCGATGGCCCGCGAGACGATGAGTCCGATCGCCACCGGGACCATCGTTTCGCACAGTTGATGCACTCCGAACAGCAGCGACGAGACGATCAGGCGGGCGCGATGCCGTTGGACGGTGCGTCGCAGGATCGCGGAGCCGGTGGCCGGAGAAGGCTCCTCCACCACTGTCCGAGCATGGCGGAGCGGCACAGAATCGGTCATTTGCTGCAGCCTATGGCATCGGGAAGTGGCGATGGGACGCCACATTTACATAGAGTCGGGACCAACGAACACCGTGTAAGCCCAGCAGAGAGTACGGAGAACACCATGCCTGCCAAGACTTCGACCGACAACGACATCGCCGACGAAGACATCGTCCCACTCGAGTACGAGACGGCCAGCCAGGCTCAGCGCGTCGTCGCGGCCTACGCGACCGATGCAGACGAATGCCGCATGTTGCTGTCGATGTTGGGTATAGATCCTGTTGTGAAGGGCGAAAGCGAGTAGCACCTTCGCAGGACTGGCTCCCCCCAGAGATCTACAAGCGGATTGGACAGTTGTGGCTGACGCCTCGCAGGGTTCGGATTTTGTCGTCGTAGCCAACCGGTTGCCGGTCGATCTGGAAAAGCTTCCGGACGGAAGCACACGATGGAAGCGAAGCCCAGGCGGGTTGGTCACCGCTCTCGAACCGATCCTGCGCGCCAACAAGGGTGCGTGGGTGGGGTGGGTCGGGGTCTCGGACGTCGACGTCGAGCCGTTCGTCGAGGACGGCCTGCAACTGCGTCCGGTCACGATCAGCGAGAAGGAATACACCCAGTACTACGAGGGCTTCTCCAACGCGACGCTGTGGCCGCTCTATCACGACGTGATCGTCAAGCCGGAGTACGACCGCGACTGGTGGAACGCCTACGTCGAGGTCAACCGCCGCTTCGCCGAGAAGACCTCCGAGGCCGCAGCACAGGGCGCGACGGTCTGGATCCAGGACTACCAGCTCCAGCTCGTCCCGAAGATGCTGCGGATGCTGCGCCCCGACCTGACCATCGGGTTCTTCCTGCACATCCCGTTCCCGCCGATCGAGCTGTTCATGCAGATGCCATGGCGCACCGAGATCGTCGAAGGACTGCTCGGTGCCGACCTCATCGGTTTCCATCTGTCCGGCGGTGCGCAGAACTTCCTCTACCTTGCCCGACGCCTCGCCGGCGGAACCACGTCCCGCGGAACCGTGGGAGTGCGGTCCAAGTTGGGCGTCGTGCAGGTCGGCTTCCGAACCGTGCGAGTCGGCGCGTTCCCGATCTCCATCGATTCCGGTGATCTCGACACCAAATCTCGATCCAAGGCCGTCCGTGATCGCGCGAAGCAACTGCGCAAGGATCTGGGCAACCCGAAGCGCATCATGCTCGGCGTCGATCGACTCGATTACACCAAGGGAATCGACGTTCGGCTCAACGCGTTTCGCGAACTGCTCGAAGAGGGCCGCGTCGATCCCGCCGAGAACGTCATCGTGCAGTTGGCGACGCCCAGCCGTGAACGCGTCGAGAGCTACGTCGCCATGCGCGGCGAAATCGAGCAGCAAGTGGGCCGAATCAACGGCGAGTACGGCCAGGTGGGCCACCCCGTGGTGCACTACCTGCACCGGCCGATCCCCCGCGACGATCTGCTGGCCTATTTCGTCGCCGCCGACGTCATGCTGGTCACTCCGCTGCGTGACGGCATGAACCTCGTCGCCAAGGAGTACGTCGCCTGCCGCAGCGATCTCGGTGGCGCTTTGGTGCTCAGCGAATTCACCGGTGCCGCAGCAGAACTACGCCAGGCGTACCTGTGCAACCCACACGACCTGGACAGCGTGAAGGACGCGATCATCGGCGCACTGGAGCAGGAACCCGAGGCAGGCAAACGCCACATGCGTGCCATGCGCAGGCAGGTTCTCGCCCACGACGTCGATCGCTGGGCCCGCTCCTTCCTGACCGCACTCGCAGCGCCGGCGGAGGGCACCAACCTCAGTCGATAAATCGCTTTCCCGACACCGTCGACGGCTGCTAGTTTGCCGTCGACGGTTTTTTCGTGCATCGAGACAGTGAGGAGGTGGCATCGTGGCCACCCGGACATCGACGGACCCGAACCCCCGTTCCTCCTCCCCCAAGGACCTCGCATGTCTCCACTCGACCACTACGGCCTCGATCAGCACTGGCTGACCGAATTCGAAAAGCTCTCCCAGAAAACAACTCTCGCCCGCGTCGTTCGCGTCGACCGAGGTGAATTCGACGCCGTCACCGACAGCGGCATCGTCCGCTGCACCGGTACCGGTATCTGCACCGGGGATTGGGTGACACTGGACTCGTTCAGGCTCGCCGCTACCCTTCCTCGCCGCACAGCCATCGAACGTGCCTCCGCCGGATCCACCTCCGACACACAGGTTCTCGGAGCCAACGTCGACACCGTCGTTGTCACGGTGGCGTCGGACACGGCCCTGGACCTCGGCCGCGTCGAGCGCTACATCACCCTGGCCTGGGGCAGTGGCGCTGTGCCCGTGGTCGCGATCACCAAGACCGACAGCGGTAGCGTCGCCGAGGAGTTGGTGCTGGCCGCCGCGCCGGGTGTGGAGGTGTGCACCACCAGCGCGGTCGACGGCAGCGGAATCGACTCACTGACAGCACATCTGCACGGCACGGTCGCCTTGATCGGGCCGTCGGGATCCGGAAAGTCGACGCTCGGTAACGCTCTGTTGGGTGGTTCGGTTTTGGAAACCGGTGCCACCCGGGCGGCCGACGGCAAAGGCAGGCACACGACGGTGCGTCGGGAATTGGTGCCGATCCCGTCCTCTGCCCTGGTGCTGCTGGACACCCCGGGTTTGCGTTCCGTGGGCGTGCAGGGGTCGGAAGACGCTGTGGCGAGCGCCTTCTCCGACATCGAAGAACTGGCCGCGTCGTGTCGATTCGGTGACTGCGCGCACGAACACGAACCCGGCTGTGCGGTGCTCGCCGCCGTCGACGCGGGCGAGCTCACCGACAGAAGGTTGGGCAACTACCGAAAACTGTTGCGGGAGAATGCTTGGTCCATGTCGAGGCAGGACGCCCGAGCACGCAGCGAGAAGCTGCGAGAGTACAAGCAGATCTCGAAGTCGCTGCGCATCAAGTACGCCGTCGACGGCAGAAAGCGGTAGGTCAGCTCTCGTCGAACAGTGAGGGACTGTCGGCCTCTGCCTCGGCCTGCCGGGCCGAACCCTCACTGTTCGACGCCTTCCGCACCACCTCGACCGTGGTGGTACGTACCGACAACCGATGACCGTCGTGATGCTCGAGCAACGCCAGACCCTGACGGATCTCGAGCACCTTCCACGGGCCTGCATGCCCGGACGCCTGAACCAGGTCGCCTGGTGCGATCTCGGAAGCCACTGTTGTTCTCCATTCACCGAGCAAGTCTGTGACACACACCCTATCGGGCGCGCCCCGCCCGCATCTCACTTGCTCGTCGAACAATTTAGGAGTACTCATGTAATAGTTGTATAAGTACAAGCATTATCGCGGAGGTGAACGTGGCCGAGTTGACTCGACGACACCGGTATCTCGTGCTCGGCATCTGCTGCCTGAGTCTGTTTCTCGTCAGCACCGACAACACGATCGTCAACGTCGCGCTGCCGTCGATGCGCGCAGATCTGAACGCGTCGGTATCGGGTCTGCAGTGGATCATCGACGCATACACTCTGGTCGTGGCATCACTGCTGATGCTCGGCGGCTCGATGGCCGACAAGTACGGCCGCAAGCGCTTCTTCCTGATCGGCACCGGAACGTTCGTTCTCGGCTCCCTGCTGTGCAGCATCGCACCGTCACTGGGATGGCTCATCGCCTTCCGCATGTTGCAGGCCGTCGGCGGCTCGATGATGAATCCTGTCGCGATGTCGATCATCACCAACACCTTCACCGATCCGAAAGAACGTGCCGGGGCCATCGGAATGTGGGGTGCCGTCGTCGGAATCTCGATGTCGGCGGGCCCGGCGCTGGGCGGCATCCTCGTCACCGGTGCCGGCTGGCAGTCCATCTTCTGGATCAACGTCCCCGTCGGGATCTTCGCTTTGGCGATGACACTGAAATTCGTCCCGGAATCGAAGGCCGAGCACTCACGCAAGTTCGATCCGGCCGGCCAGTTCCTCATCTTCGCGTTCCTCGTGTCCCTGGTGTTCACCATCATCGAAGGTCCCGCGAAGGGGTGGGGATCGCCGCTGATCGTGTTCACCGGCGCTGTCGCCGTCGGCTCTCTCGTCGGGCTGCTGGTGGTCGAGTCGCGAATCGAGGAACCGCTCATCCAACTGAAGTTCTTCCGGAGCGCGCCGTTCAGCGGAGCGACGGTGATCGCGGTGTGCGCGTTCGCGTCCCTCGGCGGATTCCTGTTCCTCAACACCCTCTACCTGCAGGACGTACGCGGATACTCCCCACTGCACGCCGGTCTGTACACGCTGCCGATGGCGTTGATGACGCTGATCTTCGCGCCGATCTCCGGCCGCATCGTCGGCACCCTGGGCGCGCGCATTCCGCTGCTCGTCGCGGGAATCGGCTTCGTCACCTCGGCGCTGATGCTCACCCGCCTGACTCCGACGACGTCGTTCGCGTGGCTTGCGGTGGCGTACGTGATTTTCGGAATATCCTTCGGCATGGTCAACGCCCCGATCACCAACACCGCGGTGTCAGGAATGCCGCGCAGTCAGGCCGGAGTGGCATCTGCCATCGCGTCGACGAGCAGGCAGGTGGGTCAATCGCTCGGCGTGGCCGTCGTCGGATCCATCGTCACGGCGAGCATCGTCGGCGAGATCTCCGACGGTTTCACCGCCGCAGCAGTTCCGGCATGGTTCGTCATCGCGGGCGCAGGCGTGGTCGTCACCGTGCTCGCAGTGGTCACCACCGGCAGGTGGGCCCGCTCGACCGCCGACCGAATCGACCAACCGGTGCTCGTATGACCGACTCGGAGGCAGCTCTCGTCTGGCGCGAGATGCGCGCGCTGATGCTCGAGAAGCACGACACCCGCCGAGCCGTCGCCGACGCCACCGGGATGAGCTTCCTGCGAGCCAAGCTGCTCACCAAGTTGCTCACGGGCGATCGGACGGTGACCGAGTTGGCCGAGATTCTTGCGTCCGATGCGCCGTACGTCTCGCTCAACGTTCGCGAGCTCGAGAAGCGTGAATTGGTGGTGCGCACCGAGGATCCCGAAGATCGCCGACGCCGCATCATCGGACTCACCGATGCCGGACGCCGGCTCGCCGAGAAGGCCCGAGCCATCGCCGACGCCCCGCCGCCGGAATTCACGACGGTATCCGCCGAGGACCTGGCGCATCTGCGACGGATTCTGCAGCTGCCCTGATTGCTGGACTTCCCACTTCAGCGGCGGATGGCGTCGAGTGGTGTGCCGATCTCGACGAGCGCGCGCACGGTCGCCGCTTCCATTCCCGGTGAGCCACAGACCAGGATCTGGCGATCCGGGAACGGCCCCTGCGTGGCGACGACGTCGGCCACACTGCCCTCCCAGCAATGCTCGGGCTCGAAGAACTTTGCGCTGGAACCGATCTCGGCATGGATGCGGTCGTTCCACCGATCCGACGCCCACGGCTCGTGCAGTTGGTCGACGACGGGTACCACCGTCAACCACCGCAACTCCGCCGCCATCAACCACAGCATGTCGCCGGCATACAGATCACGTGGCGACTTGCCGCCGACGAACAGCGTCACGTTCGGCGGCTGTTGGCGGCGAGTGAGGTCGAGCAGGATCGCGCGCAACGGAGCGAGGCCGGTGCCGCCCGCGATCATCACGACGTCGCGCCCCGAATCGTCGACATGCAGACTGCCCTGCGGATCGCTGATCTGCCACACATGACCCGGCCGCGTCTCGTTGACGATCGAACCGCTCACCCAACCGGCAGGAACGGCTCGAACATGGAATTCCAGCTTCCCGTCTCGCGAAGGCGGCAGAGCGGGTGAATATCGCCGCGTCAGCGCAGCGTTCTGGGGAACCGTGACCGACACCGACTGGCCTGCCTGAAACGGCACAGCATCGCCTTCGAGTCTGATCACCGCAAGATCGTTCCGAAGGCGATGATACTGAACAACCGTCGAACTCCACGCCTGCATGTGAACCAGGATAGGGGCCGACGCGGGATGCCTCGCACACGCGCGCGGGGTTCGATGCCGTCGCCCCGGTCGAGGCATGTCGCCCGGTCGACGCCGCAAAAGCGCGCGCGTTTGCCGAACGCGCGCGAAATAGCGACCGATCGCCGGCGAATCCGCGCGCACCTGACGAACGCGCACGCGTTTGCGAGGACGTGCGCAGCAGAGACCCGGGCTCAACACCCGCGGACCGACCCGACCTCAGATGCCCAGTCGACGCCCGGTTCGCCACCGCCGCCGCCCCCGGCCGAGTCCGCAAAAGCGCGCGCGTTTGCCGAACGCGCGCGAAATAGCGACCGATCGCCGGCGAATCCGCGCGCACCTGACGAA